>NZ_CP043761.1:1929713-2572951 GCF_008386395.1 Paenibacillus sp. 37
CCATTCGCGAAGCGCTGCAAATGGCGATTGACCTGAATTTGGATCTGGTCAATGTGGCACCACAGGCTAAACCGCCGGTGTGTCGTATTATGGACTATGGCAAATTCCGCTATGAGCAACAAAAGAAAGATAAAGAAGCCCGTAAGAACCAGAAAATTGTTGATATTAAAGAAGTATGGTTCCGTTCCAATATTGAGGAGCACGATTATCAAACGAAGCTTCGTAATGTAGTTAAGTTTTTGAACGAAGGCGACAAAGTGAAATGTTCTGTTCGTTATCGCGGACGTGAAATTGCACATGCCGCGATTGGTCAACGGATTTTGGAGCGCGTTAAGGTAGAAGTTGCAGAACTTTGTACTGTTGAACGTCAACCAAAATTGGAAGGCCGCAGTATGATCATGATCTTGGCTCCTAAAGCCTGATAACATTGGAGGAGGAAACACAAAATGCCTAAAATGAAAACACACAGCAGTTTGAAAGGACGCTTCAAAATTACCGGTTCCGGTAAGGTCCTTCGTTACAAAGCTCACAAAAACCACTTGCTTTCCCACAAATCCAAACGTGCTAAGCGCGTTCTGAACGGTAACCCAGTTATGGCTGCCGGGGATGTTAGACGTTTGAAACAAGGTTTGGCTAACTTGAAAGGCTAATTCTAATTAGTACATTCCGTATGGGGGATCGGCTACGGCCGTACACATACCACGGATATATTTATATTTATTTGGGAGGTTCTTTAATATGGCAAGAGTAAAAGGCGGTTTTGTAGTACGTCGTCGTCATAAAAAGGTTTTGAAACTGGCAAGAGGTTATTTCGGTTCCAAACACCGTATCTTTAAAACAGCTAACGAGCAAGTAATGAAATCCCTGGTATACGCATACCGTGACCGTCGCAACACGAAACGTAACTTCCGCAGACTGTGGATCGTTCGTATCAATGCAGCAGCACGTATGAATGGTTTGTCTTACAACAAACTGATCCATGGTTTGAAACTTGCTGGTGTAGACATGAACCGCAAAATGTTGGCTGATCTGGCCGTTAACGACATCAATGCGTTCAACTCTTTGGCTACTGTAGCTAAAGGCAAAATCAACGCTTAAATTGTATGATACAAGCCGCCGTACCTATATGGCGGCTTTTTTTACGGCTTGGGAGAAATTCGAAGATGAATCTCTGAATGAGTAGAGCGAATAGGCTGTAGTCTGGAGGGGAACAATGAAACCAGATAACTGGTTGAATAACCGTCCATGAGAATACATAAAATACGAATGGTGAAATAATACAAATAAAAACAGGTAAATCCCACTCATCACTAAAGTTCACGATATGTTTTTGTTATATAACATCACATCGTTGTAACGTTAGTGTGTTAAAACGCTAAATTATTAAGCGTTTTCAATAAAAAAAGAACAAAAATATGTGATATTTGGTGATGAAACATCTGGATTTTAACACTGGTTGATTGTATAATCACCTCTAGTAGGCTAGTCCTAGATTTTTCTCTCCATGTCATAATGTTCGGTTTTTCGACAGATGATAAGATGCTTCAAGGGTGAGAATGCGCTTTTAATGTCGAAGAAACCATACATTCTGCATAAAAGTCATTCCTGCTATCTGTTAACCGTTCAATTGTAGGCTGGATTGGAATGAGGGATATATCATTAAGGGGGAAAAAGAGAAATGAAAAAGATGCTCAGCTTGTCTTTGGTAATGTTGCTGGCGGTATCGGTTATGCTCGCAGGTTGCGGTAGCAAACCGAAAGAAGAAACAAATGCCGGAGGAGATACAGGTGGCACATCCACTGAAGCGAAATCCGATCTCAAAATCGGTATGGTTACTGACGTAGGTGGAGTTAATGACAAATCCTTTAACCAATCCGCTTGGGAAGCTCTGCAAGCGACCGAAACAGAAACAGGTACTGCTGTTAAATACCTGCAAAGTAAATCCGATGAAGAGTACATTCCTAACCTGAACGAATTCGTTAAAAATGGATATGATCTAACTTGGGGTATCGGTTATCAGTTGGAGAAAGCTATCAAAGCAGTAGCTGATCAGAATCCAGACTCCAAGCTTGCGATTATTGACAGTGTAGTTGATGCTCCAAATGTTAAGTCCGTAACTTTTGCTGAAGAAGAAGGGTCCTTCCTCGTAGGTGTAGTTGCAGGATTGACTACAAAAACGAACAAAATTGGTTTTGTAGGTGGAGCTGAAAGTACTCTCATCAAAAAATTTGAAGTAGGTTTCAGAGAAGGCGTTAAGGCTGTTAATCCGGATGCTCAATTTATTCCAAACTACACAGGTGCTTTTGATAAGCCTGACCTGGGTAAAGCAGCAGCTGCTACAATGTACAACCAAGGCGTAGACATCATCTTCCACGCTTCGGGTGCTACAGGTAATGGTGTGTTCAACGAAGCAATCGCTCGTAAGAAACAAGGTCAAGAAGTATGGGTTATCGGTGTTGACAAAGACCAATCCCTTGAGTTTGGTGATGAAGTAACATTGACTTCCATGATCAAAAAAGTTGACGAAGCTGTTAAACGCGTTAACAAAGAAGTAATTGATGGAACATTTAAAGGTGGTTCTGAGACTTTGACCTTGAAGGACAACGGTGTGGGAATTGCCGATACTTCGAAAGCTAATGTATCTGCTGAGACACTTGCTAAAGTAGAAGAGTACAAAGAAAAAATCATCAACGGCGAAATCAAAGTCCCTACGGAGTAATTTTGATGTTAGTCACAAATGAATAATCATTGGGGCCGGTCTTGACCGGCCTTATGATTGCAGGAACAGGAACATTTGATCAAGTTATCATAACAATTGTACAAGGTCACTAATCGCAAGAAAAACTTCAGCTAAGCGCGGTCTGTCTTCTTTGAAAGTACGTCGATAGACGTTTTTTTTTACGTTTGCGGAACCACACTATATCAGTTATAAGGGTGATTACATGGGTGCAGCAACCCCCGTCGTTGAGTTAAAACAAATTACGAAGCGTTTCCCAGGCATTGTTGCCAACGACGCCATCAGCCTTCAGCTTCGTAAAGGCGAGATCCATGCGCTACTGGGCGAAAACGGCGCTGGTAAGTCAACGTTGATGAATATTGTATTTGGTCTCTATCAGCCAGATGAAGGTTCCATTGAAGTGAATGGCAAGCCTGTCATCATCGACAGCCCTAACCGAGCGATCGATCTTGGCATAGGCATGGTGCATCAGCATTTTAAACTTGTACAGCCGTTCACGGTAACAGAAAACATTATTTTGGGATCTGAACCAACGAAGGGTCTCAATATTAACTATAAAAAAGCAGCCGCTGAAGTTCAGCGTCTTTCCGAACAGTATGGACTTAAGGTGAATCCTCATGCCAAAATTCATGATATTTCTGTCGGAATGCAGCAACGTGTAGAGATTGTTAAAACATTGTATCGCGGTGCAGACATTCTGATTTTTGACGAGCCTACAGCCGTATTGACTCCTCAAGAGATCAAAGAACTGATGATCATCATGAAGAAGCTTGTAGCTGAAGGAAAGTCCATTATTTTGATCACGCACAAACTGAAAGAAATCATGGAAATCTCCGATACGGTAACGATTATTCGACGGGGGAAAGTGATTGATTCGGTCAAAACTTCGGAAACAAATCCGAATGAGTTGGCAGAGAAAATGGTGGGGCGGAATGTCACATTCAAAGTGGACAAAAAACCGGCTACACCTGGAGCCAATGTGCTCGAAGTCAGTAAATTAACGGCTAAGAATAAAGAAGGTATTTCGGTTCTGAACCAACTTAACCTGAACGTACGTGCAGGAGAGATTGTCGGAATCGCAGGCGTGGATGGTAACGGCCAAAGTGAACTGATTGAAGCCCTTACTGGACTTCGTAAAGTAGAGAGCGGTTCAATTCTTTTGGAGGGCAAGGAGCTGTCCAATCATTCTCCGCGCCATATCTCGGAGTCGGGTGTAGCCCACATTCCAGAAGATCGACATAAACACGGACTTGTACTTGATTTTTCAGTGAGTGAAAATATCGTTCTGGAATCGTATTATAAAGCACCATACACCCGTAAAGGGTTCCTTAACTTCGATGCCATCAAACAGCAGGCGAAGCGACTTGTTGAGGCATTTGACGTGCGTACACCAAGCATCGAGACCAAAGCTCGGTCCTTGTCCGGAGGAAACCAGCAAAAGGCCATTATTGCCCGTGAGGTAGATAAAAACCCTGAACTGCTTATTGCTGCGCAACCAACACGTGGTTTGGATGTAGGGGCTATTGAGTTCGTGCAAAAGCAACTGATTGCACAGCGCGATCAAGGGAAGGCTGTTCTGCTGATTTCATTTGAGCTTGATGAGATTATCAATGTATCTGACCGAATTGCTGTTATTTATGAAGGCCAGATCGTTGGCGAGGTGCTGCCGGAAGAAACCAATGACAGGGAGCTCGGCTTGATGATGGCGGGCAGCACCCAAAAGAGAGGTACTGCGCATGAATAACGTATTGAAATGGTTTACCCGAGATTCATTTATTTTGCCTGTAGTAGCTATTATTATGGGTCTTATTCTCGGTGGAGTTGTCATGCTGATTGGTGGCTACAATCCAATTGAAGCCTATGGTGCACTGTTCACCAAGGTATTTGGTGACATGTACAACTTTGGTGAAGCAGTACGGGAAATGACACCACTAATTATGACTGGACTTGCATTTGCATTTGCATCACGTGCAGGGTTGTTTAATATCGGAGGAGAAGGTCAATTTCTCGTTGGTATGACCGCTGCAACATTTGTTGGTGTTAAATTTGCAGGTTTGCCGATCTACCTTCATGCGCCACTGGCTTTGATTGCCGGTGCATTGTTTGGTGGTCTGTGGGCCGCTATTGCTGGTTATCTGAAGGCGGCACGTGGGGTCAATGAAGTTATCAGCAGTATCATGTTGAACTGGATTGGTCTGTACTTGGCAAATTTGATCGTTCGTCAATTTCTCTTACTTCCAGGTGAGAATCGTTCGGCAGACATTAGTGATTCTGCATCAATAAGTCTGACTTGGCTATCTGAGTTGATGGGGGACTCACGTGTACACCTGGGTACATTGATTGCCGTAGTTGTAGCTGTATTATTCTACATCTACATGTGGAAGACAAAACAAGGCTACGAAATTCGAGCGGTAGGTCTTAACTCTAATGCAGCAGAATATGCAGGAATGAATGTTAATAGAAATATTGTAAAAGCCATGTTTATTAGTGGCATGCTTGCAGGTCTTGGTGGTGCCTTTCAAGTCTTGGGGGTATTCCATTATCAAACATTAATGACAGGTTCGCCTGGAACAGGGTTTGATGGGATCGCAGTTGCCCTGATTGGTTTGAATCATCCATTTGGGGTTTTATTGGGTGCAGTGCTGTTTGGTACCCTCACGTACGGATCAGCAGGAATGAGCTTTGCCGCGGATGTACCACCTGAGATTATTCGGATCGTCATCGGTTCGATTATCTTCTTCATTGCAGCACAAGGCATCGTGCGCTGGGTACTTAAACCGTTCTATTCCAAGCGCAAGAAAGAGAAGGTGTTGTAGATGGACTTGTTGACAATTGGGCAAATTATCAATACGACGCTTGTCTTTGCCACGGCATTGATTTTTGCATCACTCGGTGGAATTTTCTCGGAAAAGTCAGGTGTGACCAACCTTGGACTTGAAGGGTTTATGGTCTTTGGGGCCTTTGCAGCTGGAATCGGAGCGCATTATGCTCAGGAAGCAGGCATGGGGGGAACAACATCAGCCTGGATGGGTATTTTGCTCGCAATTATACTGGGCGTACTGGTATCGCTTATCCATGCTGTTGCGTCGATCACATTTAAAGCAGATCAGATTATCAGTGGTATAGTGATTAACTTTTTGGCAGCGGGAAGTACGCTTTACTTGGTTAAGTTACTGTTTGAAGGGGCAGGAGATTCTCCTTTAGTACAAGGATTTAACAAGTTTAATGTACCGTTCTTGGAGAACATACCTCTTTTAGGAGAGGCTTTCTTCAAAAATGTATATCCGACAACATATCTTGCGATTCTTTTTGTGTTCCTGACATATTATATTATGTTCAAAACACCATTTGGTCTTCGTCTTCGTTCAGTGGGTGAACACCCAAGTGCAGCAGATACGGTTGGCGTCAAAGTCCTTCGTTATCGTTATATTGGAGTTATGATCAGTGGTGCGCTTGCGGCCATTGGTGGAGCTGCAATTACATTGACGACCACAGGTACATTCTCACACAATACGGTTTCAGGCCAAGGTTATATTGCCATTGCAGCAATGATTTTTGGTAAATGGAATCCAATCGGTGCATTCGGTGCAGCTGTATTTTTCGGTTTCTCACAAGCGATTAGAAACTATGTACAGATGTTTGAATGGACCCAAAGTATTCCCCAGGAAATTATCTATATGCTGCCCTATATGTTAACACTTATCGTTCTTGTAGCGGCTGTAGGACGTTCTTCGGCCCCGTCTGCACTTGGCGAAGCTTATGATCCCGGGAAAAGGTAGTTAATTTTTTTGAATTAACCAAAAGCCTCTCATTATTCATATTATTGAGGTAGTCATTCTAATTTATAAACTGGCGCCGGTACTCTACCGGCGCCAGTTTATTTGTATCTGCACGTATAGCTGTTTTTTATTGTAGTTAAGAATTTTTTTTGGTATATTTTTCTTTATAATCAATAAAAGTTATGTTAATATATTTTTATACCATATAAGAAAGAGAGATGAAATTAATTTGAAACTTAAAAAAATATTAGTGAGTAGCTTAACTGCAACACTTCTAGCTGGTGTTAGTATTCCTGCATATGCCTCAGAAAATAGCTTAGTTGAGTCTCAAGCTATGAATTCTCAAAGCTTAGATTTAAATGAATCTAATGATATGGAAATGAGCGAAGTGTTAACATTTGATGAATTAGTCTCAGTAATTGCTGAAGATACTGGTAAGTCAGTAGAAGAGACAAAGGAAAAAATTTTAAACAACTATAGTAAAGAAAATCATAGATCCATAACTCCTTCCTCTGTTACAATTCAAGCTGCTAAGTTTAGAACATTCAAGAAACAGGTAACTACTAATCGTTATGGGATTTATAAACCTACAATTAACTTTTATTGCCAAACTAATGAGAGTGGAAGCTTTAGAGGAATTGAAAAGATCTTAGAAGTATCAATGAATAGAGCAGATAACCACCGAGCTTACATTTTTGAAGGTTATATATATACTCATCTTGAACACGCGAATAAAATTCATTTTATTGTGAACGGTGATTTTTATAAAGATGGAAGTGTTTCTTGGGAGGTAGGCGCTGAGATTGGTATTGGAAAATATGCTACTTTAAATGCTAAGGTTAGCGGCAATACTGAGAAAAAGTATGATCTTATTTATGCTGCGGATGATGTTATCTTTTAATCATACTGATAATCTTTGCAATAGAGTTTAGTTTTTTGATAATACTATGTCTATTAAATTTACTTAAATAGTACGAGCCACGGAGAGATAATCGTGGCTCGTTTTCATTTTTTCAATGAAGTTTAATTTATTTTACTCAAAATTAATGTGTTTTTTAAATATGTTTTAGTATAGAAAATTCATTATTTAAATAGGGACAAAGAAACAGGCGAATTCAGTGATGGACGAATACACTGTTTTGAACGATCCGAGGAGGAGGGGAAAGTATGAAACAACAAGTTACGCGTGATGAAGCGATGAAATTAATAGGCAAAAATATTGTTGCAATCAAAAAAGACGGCACTCGGGTTACGGGAAAGCTGTTGAAAGTATCGGGCAACAAACTGGTACTCAAGCGTTTGAATGGCAAAAAAGTACGTACAAAAGCGATTCTGCCACTGGTATTGTTTGATCTGCTCGCTATTGCCACACTGCCTTATGCTTATGGAGGTGGTCCCGGCTTCGGTCCCGGATATGGACCTGGACCAAAACCAGGCCCTGGATATGGTCCAGGCTACGGACCGGGATATGGACCTGGAGGACCTGGTGGCGGATATGGACCTGGTCCTGGATTCGGCCCTTATGGTCCAGGTCCACGCCCACCAGGAATTTTCTAGGACATTCTATAATGTTTTTTCCAATTCGTAGCAGCGGCTGATCATGATGTATCGAATCGCGCTGTATCCATTTTTTTGATAAAACTGAAGTCCTTTGGTATTTCCCTCATCCACCATCACTTTAGATCTTCGACAACCCCTGGATGCCGCAAAGCTCTCTGCTTTGAGCAACAAAGTTTGCCCGTATCGTTTGCGTTGTTCTTTCGGACTAACGGCCATCATATCGACATATAGCAATTCCCCATGCATGAGAAAATGGATGAATGCCACAGCAGCTTTGTCTGGCTCCGGCGAGACAACAAAGGTCATGCCCCTGTTCATTCGCAGGGGTATTTCTTTGCGGATTTTATTTATTTCCTTTTCGCTCATATGGGATAAAGGAACAAGTTGAGTGTCAATCAGCTTCATGATGGCGCCATCATCCAGCTTGGATGTGCGTTGCCGAATCACCATGCGGAGCCTCCTTTCAGGACCAGTCGTGCTGCTCGTATATCCTATGCCCGAGGCAAGATAAAAGGTGACTGAATGAAGCGCTGGGATTAGGGCAACCTTATAGGCTGGAGAGGGAGGAAGGGAGGTTCTCTGAATTTTTATGCAAAACAGGTATTGACTTATCGGTTGGAGGAATCATATAATGTTCCTAACATTTAACGAGAATATTTCATCGGCTATGAAGAGGACGAAGTTTTAAGGGCTCTTTTGCTCAGAGAGTGGCTGGAATTGCTGAAACCACCACCATTATCCCTTATATACGAGCTCACCTCGGAGCTGTTTTCCTGAAAAGCACTGGATGTCACTCCTTTCGCGTATTAGGGAAAATCGTATGTCTGCGTTACAGACAACAGGTATGGGAAACGACTATGTTCGTTTGAGCTATTCGTTTTGTTGTACCTGGTAAGGTCCGTTATTGCGAAATTTCGGGCAAAGTTGGGTGGTACCACGGAAGCGATAACCTTTCGTCCCTCGCAAGCATGAACTTGTTTGCAGGGGATGGAAGGTTTTTTTTGTAACTTTAAATGTCAGAATGGTGTAAATTCCGAGAGGAGGATGACTAATGGGAGCTCAAATTCCAGAAGTACGATCGACAGATGAATTACGTGAAAAATGGATGAAGCCGGAGGTCATTAGCGGTTCCGAGATTCTGCTGAGAAGCTTGTTGCTTGAAGGTGTGGATTGCGTATTTGGTTACCCGGGTGGCGCGGTGTTGTACATTTACGATGCAATGTATGGTTTCGAGGATTTCAAACACGTCTTAACCCGTCACGAACAAGGTGCAATTCATGCAGCTGACGGATATGCACGTGCAAGCGGCAAAGTTGGTGTTTGTATCGCTACCTCCGGGCCGGGAGCAACCAATCTGGTTACTGGAATAGCCACGGCATATATGGATTCTGTGCCGCTGGTTGTCATTACGGGAAATGTTAATTCCAGCCTGATCGGCTCGGATGCTTTCCAGGAAGCAGATATTACCGGGATTACAATGCCGATCACCAAACACAGCTATCTGGTAAAAGATGTTAAGGATTTGTCGAGTATCATTCATGAGGCGTTCCATATTGCCAACACTGGCCGTAAAGGTCCTGTACTGATAGACATCCCGAAAGATGTATCAGCCAACAAAACCTTGTTTGAACCAAGTACTGAACCTGTTACATTAAGGGGGTACAATCCACGGACAGTACCAAACAAACTGCAGGTTGACCGTTTGGCTCAGGCCATTCAGGAAGCAGAACGTCCAATGATTCTGGCTGGTGGCGGTGTGGTATACTCGGGAGGACATGAAGAACTGTTCGAGTTTGTTGAGAAGACAGGCATTCCAATTACGACTACTCTCCTTGGTCTAGGCGCATTCCCAAGTGGGCATGAACTATGGACAGGGATGCCAGGAATGCACGGAACATACACATCCAACCTGGCCATCCAACAGTCGGATCTGCTGATTAATATCGGCGCACGATTCGATGATCGGGTAACAGGCAAGCTGGACGGATTCGCTCCACATGCCAAAATCGTTCATATCGATATTGATCCGGCTGAGATTGGTAAAAACATTGCAACTGATATTCCAATCGTTGGTGATGTGAAGACCGTACTTGAAATAGCCAACAAAGAAGTTGGACGTGCAGAGCGTGCAGATGCATGGAGAGACCAGATCAAACAGTGGAAACAAGAGAAGCCGTACAGCTATACGGATTCAGACGAAGTGCTGAAACCGCAGTGGGTTGTTGAAATGTTGAATGATACAACCAAAGGTGAAGCGATTGTGACTACGGATGTGGGACAACATCAGATGTGGGCGGCACAGTATTACAAGTTTAATCAACCACGTTCATGGGTAACTTCGGGTGGTCTCGGAACGATGGGCTTTGGATTCCCTTCTGCAATTGGTGCTCAGATGGCCAATCCGGACAGACTCGTTATCTCCATTAACGGTGACGGCGGAATGCAGATGTGTTCCCAAGAACTCGCAATCTGTGCTATTAACAATATACCGGTAAAAATTGTGATCATTAACAATCAGGTACTCGGAATGGTTCGCCAATGGCAGGAACTCATCTATGAGAACCGGTACAGCCACATTGATCTGGCAGGAAGTCCGGATTTTGTAAAACTGGCTGAAGCATATGGTGTGAAAGGATTGCGTGCAACGAATAAAGAAGAAGCAGCGCGTGCTTGGCAGGAAGCTTTGGATACACCAGGACCAGTCGTTGTAGAATTCGTAGTACGCAAGGATGAAAATGTGTACCCAATGGTTCCGCAGGGAGCAACAATTGATCAAATGCTGATGGGGGATGCTGACGAATGATTAGACATACGATTTCAATATTGGTAAACGATCAGCCAGGCGTCCTTCAGCGGGTATCAGGGTTGTTCGGTCGACGCGGATTTAACATTGAGAGCATTACAGTAGGTCAATCGGAAGAACCCGGACTCTCCCGGATGGTTATTGTCACCATTGGTGACGATAAAACGCTGGAGCAGATTGAGAAACAATTGTACAAAATCATCGATGTTATTAAAGTGGTTGATTTCAGCCTGAAACCGATGGTAGCCCGTGAACTTGCTTTGATTAAAGTGAAAGCAGAGCCTTCCGAGCGTCCTGAAATTCTGGGTGTGGTAGAAACATTCCGCGCATCGGTTGTAGATGTTGGTCCAGGCAGCCTGATCGTACAAGTAGTCGGAGATACGGACAAAATTGATGCTATGATTGAATTGCTCAAGCCATATGGCATTCGCGAATTGTCCCGTACAGGCATTACTGCATTGGTACGCGGCAACGTATAAAGCTATAATGAATGAAGAGGGACGGCGGTTAGCTAACATATACAGTTGATCTTATGTGAGTGTCAGTCCCTTTACAGTTGTAATTTAACATTTTAGTGATGTAACGCTTGAAAATATAGCTACATTCCCGCATTAATGGGCGGGTGTCTGAACGGATCGGATCAGACCAGAGATGCTTTTGACACTCCAAGCGAGTCGGTCCCTTGAGACACCCGCTCATTAATGAAGGGTTCTTTACAATACAAAGGAGGACTTATAAACATGCCAGTAACTACTTATTATGAACAGGATGCAGAGCTTAACGTATTGAAAGGAAAAACGATCGCGGTAATCGGTTATGGTAGCCAGGGCCACGCCCAAGCTCAAAACCTTCGTGATAGCGGATTGAATGTAGTCATCGGACTTCGTGAAGGTAAATCCTTCGACACTGCAAAAAATGACGGATTTGAAGTTCTGTCCCCGGCTGAAGCAACAAGCCGTGCAGATGTAGTTCAAATCTTGCTGCCAGACGAAACTCAAGCTTCTGTATACAAAAACGAAATCGAACCAAACCTGAAAGAAGGCGCTGCATTGCTCTTCTCACACGGTTTCAACGTTCATTTCGGTCAAATCGTTGCTCCAAAAAACAGCGATGTATTGCTGGTAGCTCCTAAGTCTCCTGGTCACATGGTACGTCGTACTTATGTGGAAGGTTTTGGTGTACCAGGCCTGATCGCGATTGAGCAAGATGCAACGGGTAAAGCTAAAGAAATCGGTTTGGCTTATGCTAAAGGTATCGGTTGTACACGCGCAGGGGTTATCGAAACTTCCTTCCGTGAAGAAACAGAAACAGATCTTTTCGGTGAGCAAGCTGTTCTGTGTGGTGGCGTGAGTGCATTGGTAAAGGCTGGATTCGAAACATTGACAGAAGCGGGTTACGCTCCTGAAATGGCATATTTCGAATGTCTGCACGAGCTGAAGCTGATCGTTGACATGATGTATGAAGGCGGACTTTCAAGCATGCGTGATTCCATCAGTAACACAGCTGAGTACGGTGACTATGTAACTGGACCTCGCGTTGTAACTGAAGATACGAAGAAAGCAATGAAAGAAGTGCTGACGGATATCCAACAAGGTAAATTCGCACGCGACTTCATTCTGGAAAACCAATCCGGACGTGCATTCCTGACAGCAACTCGTCGTAACGAAGCTGAACACCCAATCGAAGTGGTTGGCGGACAATTGCGTGAGATGATGCACTGGATCAAAAAGTAAGCATTAACTTCTAGAACATGCACTTTAAGGTATTCAAGTAAACTTAGAGCTTTAACTGGGAATAGCGGCCGTGCTTATGCGTGAGCCGCTATTGCTGGTTCAGAGAAACATATAATAACAAGTACAGGAGGTGCGAAGCGTGCGTAAAATCTATGTATTTGACACAACGCTGCGTGATGGAGAGCAATCCCCGGGAGTCAATCTGAACACTCGTGAAAAGGTGGAAATTGCCCATCAGCTCGAGCGGCTTGGCATTGACCGGATGGAAGCGGGTTTCCCGGCGGCATCTCCAGGTGACCTGGCAGCTGTCAATGCAGTAGCAAATGCGGTCAAAAATGTGACTGTAATTGGCTTGTCCCGTTCCAGAGAGCAAGACATTGATGCGGTTAAAGAAGCACTTAAAGGTGCGCAGGACCCGTGCATTCACGTTTTCCTGGCAACTTCGCCTATTCACCGCCAACATAAATTGCGCATGGACAAAGCGCAGGTACTGGATACAGCTCGTTCCGCAATTCGTTATGCGAAGAAAACATTTTCGAAGATCGAATTCTCCCTTGAGGATGCAGGTCGTACCGAGTATGATTTCCTCGTGGAAATGGTGAATATGGCTGTTGAAGAAGGTGCAGCTGTCGTGAATATTCCGGATACGGTTGGTTACCTGAGCCCATATGAATACGGAAACATTTTTAAACATCTCAAGGAGAATGTGCAAGGCATTGAAAAGGTACAGCTGAGTGCCCACTGTCATAATGACTTGGGTATGGCGACGGCCAATACACTTGCAGCCATTCTCAACGGAGCCGATCAGATCGAAGGTACGATCAATGGCATCGGTGAACGTGCGGGGAACACGGCGATCGAGGAAATTGCTATGGCACTGGAGACACGTCAGGAATTTTTCCAGGCGAAAACATCGCTGCAGTTGTCTGAAATTGCACGGACCAGTCGTTTGGTTAGTCGTTTGACAGGTATGGTTGTGCCTGGAAACAAAGCCATTGTTGGGGCAAATGCCTTCGCACATGAATCCGGCATTCACCAGGACGGCATGCTGAAGGAAAAAACAACGTATGAGATTATGACTCCAGAGTCCATCGGTCTGAAGGAAAGTAAACTTGTACTGGGTAAACATTCTGGTCGTCATGCCTTCCGTGAACGGTTGATTGATCTGGGATATGAGCTGGAAGAAGAAGCATTGAATCGGGCTTTCGCCCAGTTCAAAGATCTGGCTGATAAGAAAAAAGAAGTTACTGACGAAGATCTGCTTGCCGTAATCGAAGAGAAATTGCAGGATGCACCTGAGGTGTATAAACTGGAATCCATCTTCGTAACGTACGGAGATGAATCGGTACCAACGGCCAAAGTCCGCATTGCAACGCTTGACGGGGATACGCTTGAGAAGCAAGCAGAGGGTAATGGATCGGTAGATGCAATCTACAATGCGATTGACCAAGTGAGTGGGGAAGACGTAACGTTGTCTGACTACTCCATCAAATCGGTAACGCATGGTAAGGATGCATTGGGTGAAGTACATGTTGTGCTGACTCAGAATCAGGTTTCGGTACAAGGACGCGGCGTAAGCACAGATATATTGGGTGCAAGTGCACGTGCCTATGTAGACGGCCTGAATCAATTGATTGAGAAGCGCAAGACATATACGAACCGTGTAAACGTTAACCTGTAGGCTCCGATGCAAGAAGCACGCACCCTTCATTGAACTGAACTATAAGCCGAGACACATGTATGCTGCTAGAATAATCAATCTTTAATTTAATTGATTTAGTAGATCGTTTCGGCTTACTTTGCTCCGTTCAGTGAGGGACGTAAAGAGTCTGACTCTCCTGTGGAGGGTCAGACTCTTTTGCTTGTATTTATATAATTATGGCAGTGAAACACAGTGAATATTTTACGGTTATCATCACATTGACTTACGCTATCAAGCTATTACCACGCGTATGCATTAGGTGCATGTCCACCTGGACCTGGGAAAATCTCATCCAGACGTTTGAGCACAGCTTCATCCAATGTCACGTCCAGACATTTGAGTGCGGTCTCAAACTGCTCCAGCGTACGTGGTCCGATAATCGGGGCGGTCACTGCAGGATTGGCTGCAACCCATGCTAAAGCCACCGTATCCTGTGGTTCACCGAGATCACGACACAGTGTGGCAAAGTCTTCAAGCTGAGTTTGCTGCTGCTCGATCCGTCCAGCGATCCCCCCGCTGCGTGTTCCTTCCACCTTCTGCAGAGCGTTACGTCCCAGTAAACCACCATCCAGTGGACTCCATGGAATGACGCCGAGGCCCAGCTCTTTGGCAGCGGGCAGTACTTCCAACTCAGGCAAACGACAGTTGAGACTATATTTATGTTGTTCGGAAACCAGGCCGAGGAAATGACGATTTTTGGCTTCGCTTTGAGCGATTGCAATCTGCCATGCAGCAAAGTTACTTGATCCTACATAACCGATTTTACCCTGATGAACGGCATTCTCGAACGCACCCCACAGCTCATCCCATGATATGGCAGGGTCTACATGATGCATCTGGTACAGCTCAATATGATCGGTCTGTAAGCGGCGGAGGGAACCCTCGAGATGCCGTCTGATTTTGTAGGCGGAGAGGCCAGCTTCGTTGTTGGGACCATCTGTATCATCATGCATGGAGCCGTAGACTTTGGTGGCCAGAACGACTTTCTCACGTCTGCCACCACCCTGGTTGAACCAGCGTCCGATAATTTCTTCGGTAAGACCGGAATTCTCACCCCAGCCATAGATGTTAGCGGTATCAAAAAAGTTCACGCCTGCATCAAGTGCTGCGTCCATAATTCGAAAAGCTTCTTTTTCATCTGTAGCAGGCCCAAAATTCATGGTACCGAGACAGATTCGGCTGACCTTGAGGCCTGATTTACCCAAATACGAATATTGCATGTTGCTTATCCCTCCTGCGTACCTGATTTGAATTCAGCTATATTTTAACCCAGCCGGGAGGTCAGAACAACTTGGAAAGGCCAATCTCTATTGGCTTATAGGTAAAATCTATTAAAGTCATAGATTGTATATCTTGGTCAAATGACCTTGGAATATGATACAAAAGAGAGAGTTAATATGAGACGTTACTTTATGAATAATTAATGAATGAAATATAAGGAGTGGACAACCCAATGGCAGACGTAAAAAAAATTGCAGTTATTGCAGGTGACGGAATCGGCCCTGAAGTCGTAGCTGAGGCTGAGAAAGTTCTTAAACGTACGGAGGAAGTATTCGGTTATCGTTTTGAGACAGAGCATGCCCTGTTTGGTGGAATCGCGATTGATGAGAAGGGTACACCTCTTCCTGAAGAAACACTGAGCGTATGTAAAAGTGCAGATGCGGTTCTGCTTGGAGCGGTTGGTGGTCCTAAATGGGATAACAACAGCAAAGAGCTTCGCCCGGAAACAGGCCTGCTGGGTATTCGCAAAGCACTTGGATTGTTCTCCAATCTGCGTCCGGCTGTTGTATTTGATTGCCTGAAGGATGCTTCAACTCTGAAGCCTGAAGTACTGGAAGGTACAGATCTGATGGTGGTACGTGAATTGACAGGTGGGATCTACTTCGGAGAGAAGTTCAGACGTGAAAGTGCACAGGGCGAAGAGGCTGTGGATACATGTGCATATAATGTAACAGAAGTGGAGCGGATCGTTCGTCAGGCATTCGAAATTGCGCAAGGACGTCGCAAAAAGCTGGCTTCTGTAGACAAAGCCAACGTATTGGAAACTTCCCGTCTCTGGCGTGAAGTTGTGAACCGGGTAGCACCGGATTATCCGGATGTTGAACTGGAGCATGTACTGGTAGACAACTGCGCAATGCAATTGCTGCGTCGTCCGTCCAGCTTCGATGTCATCGTAACGGAAAACATGTTTGGAGATATCTTGAGTGATGAAGCAGCTATGCTGACAGGTTCCATCGGTATGCTTGCATCTGCTTCACTGGGAGAGGGCAGCTTCGGACTCTATGAACCGGTACATGGTTCCGCACCGGATATCGCAGGTCAAGGCCTCGCTAATCCGATTGCAACCATTCTCTCTTTGGCGTTGATGTTCCGTACAACCTTTGGTTATGCAGAAGGTGCGGATGCCATTGAAGCAGCTGTGTCGGATGTATTGAACGCAGGACACCGGACAAGTGATATTGCTGTAGACAAGAGCACAGCGATCAGCACGACCGAAATGGGCGATTTGATCGTGGCGGCTATTCAGAAACAGGCGTAATTATATTACCAACTACAGGCAGCCCTTTGTTTCCAGTTATGGAATGTACAGAGGGCTGTTCATTTATCATTTTTGCCACGTAAAATCCTTATTTATAATGATTATAAAAAAATAATGTTTATAATCTTGACTTTGGGAAGTCCGGATGATAACATTTTACTTGTACTTGTTATCAAGTATCAAATCATTTTAATTACAGGAAAGGCGTACGCGTTTTTCTTGATGATGAGCAATCCGCAAGGTTGCTTACATAATCCCAAAGGAGGAATTTTTAGTTATGGCAGAACGTTTGGTAGGTAGACCAGCACCGGATTTCGCAATGGAAACAGTATCGGGAGACGGACAAGACTTTGGTTCCGTTAAACTGTCCGATTATCGTGGCAAATGGCTTGTATTCTTCTTTTATCCTTTGGACTTCACATTTGTGTGCCCAACTGAAATTACAGCTTTGAGCGTTGCTTCCGAGCAATTCAAAGCTTTGGATACAGAAATCCTTGGCGTGAGCGTAGACTCCGTACACAGCCACAAAGCATGGATCAACACACCTGTAGACAGCAATGGTCTGGGTCAATTGAACTTCCCATTGGCTTCCGATATCACGAAGCAAGTGGCTAAAGATTACGGCGTTCTGATCGAAGAAGAAGGCGTAGCATTGCGCGGTCTGTTCATCATCGATCCAGAAGGCGAATTGAAATATCAAGTGGTTAACCACAACGATGTAGGCCGTAGTGTTGAAGAAACACTTCGCGTACTGCAAGCACTGCAATCCGGCGGATTGTGTGCAATGAACTGGAAACCAGGCGACACTAACCTGTAAGCCAGATTAACTTGAACGGTTTTTGTTCAAGCCCTCATCCCGTTAGGGATTGAGGGCTTTTTGCACCCTTTTGGCTGAAGTTATCACGAAGTTAATTAAAAGTGTTTGAACAAGCAGCTAAGCGTGTTAATAATATATTAGAAGAAAGTCTTCTTTTTATCTGTTGAAAGAGGAATTGATGGCCTTTAAGGCGAATAGGGTATGGAAACCCGGTAAATATTCCGGTGCTCTGCATTTATAATCTGTACATGAATGTGATACACTGATGGAACTATTCCTTTTCGGAAGTGCTGTAAGTGTACGGGATGGCATTTTAACAAAAAAGTCCCGGCACGTAATAAGGAGGGTGAACAAAAATGAGTTACTGTTGTGGGGCAAGTATGGTTGGAACGAAGGGCACGCTGAAGCATTACCGCACCCAGGTTCATAATGTTCCCCTGCTGTTTTGCCCGGTGTGTCACCGGGTCGAGGTGCATTATAAAGTGGAAAACGAATACGAAATTCTGGCTGAATATGCGCATGGAGACGGTGCATCCGAGATCGACTTTCAAGATTATGTTACAGAAGATGAGGATGCCATTTTCGAAAACTGTGTAAACCGTGAGAGCGAGGATGCCATGGTCATTGTACAGCGCCAGATTGATATGGCTCTGGACCTGCTCAGGCTCGCCAAGGAAACCAAAGACGAGAAGTGGGAAAGCGAACTTAAACGTCGATTAGCTGTGATGAGTCAGCGCAGACTGAAAATTCAGCATAATAAGACCGGACTATAGATGATCTCGGATATATCACCAATTAAAGATATTAAAAACGAAGCTGATTTGCCTATTGGGTGAAACGGCTTCGTTTTTGTGCTGTATTCTGGAACTAATTCGAGGTTTTTTTTAAAATAATTTCCATTCGACACTTTCTCCGATTGACTCTCTTCTATAAACTTGTCTATGATAAAAACAGACTTGCAAAAGAGGCGGAGCAAAAAATGTTCGTGTTTGGGAATAGGAGAAGGTCAGAATGGGACAAACGTATATGATTTTCCGGATCGACTGTTGGTTACCGGGAATAGACCAGCTTGAGTTCCGGCCATGCCATCCATATTTTCGGCTCAGCCCCCCAACGAAAGGGCACCGGTAATGAAAAATAAAATCGGCCCTTCCTGTTTCTGTGATGATATGATGTCCGAATGGCAAGTTTATCATTTACGTGAAAAGGAGGAACCTGACATGATTAGTGAATTTCAGGATACAGTGCCTCAACCAACGAATGGATTCCCGCCTGTGCATCTGGATAACAACAAGTACGAGAATGTACTGGAACATCTGGATAGCGGTATTATGTTGTTTGACAGTCACGGTGTATTGACGTTTATTAACGTTCAGATGGCAAAGTTGTTGGAACTTCCAAGAAGTCTGTTGAGCGGCTGCACCCTGATGCAAATGCTGCATCATCCACAGATGAGCCGATTCAAGAAAAAGAAAATTTTACGTATCTATCGGGAAACTATTTTTCACCGTAAGCGCTATCATGAATTGATTGATGAATACGGAAGGCATTGGCTGGTTACTGTGACGTACGGTGATCAGATGGATGGCGACTTCTTGTTCAGCGTCAAAGATGTATCTGATTATAAACAAATTGAACAGACCGCTTATCAAAATGACAAACTTGCGATGCTGGGGCGAATTTCAGCATCTATTGCTCATGAAATTCGTAATCCGTTGACTGCAATCCGTGGGTTCATCCAACTGCTTAGGCCCCATTTGCTGCAGCTCGGCAAAGACGAGTACGCTCGAATCATACTGACGGAGATTGATCGGGCGAATGACATCATCTACGAATTTTTGAATTCTTCCAAACCGTCAGCTCCACAGAAGACCGTGATACCCGTCGACTCTTTGCTCAAAGAGGTGGTCTTGCTGACCGAAAGCGAAGGTTTGATGAAGGGATGCGAGATCGTACTGGATGAAGGGGATGCCCCGTTGAATGTATCCATTGATGTCAAACAGATTAAGCAGGTTATTTTGAATATGGTGAAAAACGCAATGGATGCCATTGAGGAAGTCGGCGAAGAACATACGGGTCTAATTCGAATATCTACCGCCACGGAAAACAAGTTCGTGCAGATCTCCATCGCGGATAACGGTCATGGAATGGACCATAACACGCTTGTACGTCTGTTTGATCCATTCTTCACGACCAAGGAGAGCGGAACGGGGCTTGGACTTTCGGTGAGTTACCGAATCATCAAGAACCATGGAGGCACCATCTCTGTGGATAGCAAAAAGGGCGAAGGCACGCGGTTTATAATTATGTTACCCTTGGTATATTGAGAAAAGCGTGGAGTTAAGGAGTTGGCCATTTGCCAACTCCTTTGTTTTATGTTGCCAATAACGGTTATAGTTAGTAATGAATGCGAATACATAAGCTCCATAACGGAAGGATGAGATGCAGATGGAAATCCAAGGAATGGAACGAATGAATCAACAACTGATGGATCACGTGGGAAAAGTGATTGTGGGAAAAGAGCATACGATAGAGCTGGTAATGACAGCGATCATAGCGTCAGGACATGTGCTGCTGGAGGATGTGCCGGGTACCGGAAAAACGATGCTTGCCAAATCGGTAGCCTCTTCATTGGACTGCACATTCCAACGGATACAGTTTACACCGGACTTGTTGCCCTCGGACTTAACAGGGATTCATTTTTTTAATCAAAAAGAAGGGGATTTTGAATTTCGACCCGGCCCCTTGTTTGCCAATCTTGTACTAGCCGATGAGATTAACCGGGCTACACCGCGTACACAATCAAGTTTGCTGGAGTGTATGGAAGAGCGCCAGATCAGTATCGATGGTTCAACGAGACAGCTGGAACGGCCATTCATCGTTATCGCCACCCAGAATCCTGTAGATAACCAGGGGACTTTTCCGCTACCTGAAGCGCAGATGGATCGTTTTATGATGAAAATTCGCATGGGTTATCCAAGCAGTGAAGAGAGTGTAGAAATTTTGAGACGTACGGTAGCCAGTCGTTCTGTTGATGATCTCTCGGCAGTGATCAGTCGTGAAGAACTTTTGAAGGCGCAGGATACGTATAAAACAGTGCAAATCAACGAAGATTTGCTACGATATATCATTCAGTTAACCGAAGCAACAAGGCAACATCCCGAGCTCTCGCTTGGCGTAAGTCCACGAGGGGCTCAGGCATTACTCAAGGCAAGTCAGGCATGGGCTGCACTGCATGGCAGAGACTTTGTGTTGCCTGATGATATTAAAGTACTGGCGGAACCTGTGCTGGCGCATCGACTGGTATTCCGTAACCGGATCAGACAACAAGAGGGCTTGGCGGAGCGTATCATCCAGGAACTTCTGAATCAGACAGAAGTGCCTACGGAGAATCTCGCTACAAGCGGGCGTTAATCTTATGGCATTATTATGGCTTGTCCTTGTTGGAGGCATTGTCGTTGTTATACATGGTGTGTGGTTTGGACGACCTGCACTGCGAAAACTCAGGTACAGCAGACAATTCAGCAAGCTGCGTTGTTACGCCGGAGATGAACTTGAGATGGTGGAGACGATATCAAATGAGAAACGAGTCTCCGTACCTTGGCTCAGACTTGAATCGATGATGCCAGTGTCGTTTGTATTTCGTTCCGGTTCAGGTATGGATATTAGTCAAGGCGAAATCTATCAGAACCATAAGAGTATTTTTACGTTAAAACCGTTTACTCGTATTACGCGCAAGCATCCTTTTACATGTACTCAGCGTGGGATTTATCCATTAAATACAGCAACGATGACAGGTGGGGATCTCTTTGGTGTGTGGCGTTCCACCAAACCGATTCCTTTGCAAATGTCTATGATCGTGTATCCTTCATTAGTGAATACAGAGGATCTTCCTGCAATTTATCAGGTATGGCAGGGAGAAGTGGAAGTATCACGATGGATCGTTGAAGATCCTTTCTTGATCCTGGGTGTTCGGCCTTATGGTGCAGGCGACCCCATGAATCGTATTCACTGGAAAGCGAGTGCACGTACAGGTGAATTACAAGTCTACAAGCAGGGATGGACGGCTGATCCGCAATCCTGGATTGTAGTCAACATTCAGGAATCTGCAGATATGTGGAGTGTTGTTACTCGACCGGAAAAGATTGAACGGGCACTTCGTTACGCTGCCACGGCTGCAGTGGATGCCATCGGTAGAGGGTTGCCAGCAGGTTTCGCCCATAATGGTTATCATGTGGGTGGAGGCCGCGATACCCTTCGGATTGAGCCGGATTATGGCACCCCCCATCTGGAACGGTTACTGGAAGCTATGGCTGAGACAGAGTTGAAATGCATGGTGCCCATGGAGCAATTCCTGAATGATGAAGTACGTCTGAATGAAGAAGCACAGCAAATCCGCAGCTATATGCTGATTACATCCTATGTATCTGCCGCTATGGAGCACGAGATTGCACGTCTGCACGAACAAGGACATCGTGTAACAATTCTCCCGGTAGAGGACGTGAAGGGTAATACAAAGGCGGTGAGTGCATGAGGAACAGACCGGTAGCGACGACCACAGGACTCATAGCCATGCTTGCCGTCTTGATGTCTGGCATATACCTTTTTCCGATATTTACACTTGCTTCATTCTACGCAATGGAACATTTGCCGTACACATTATTCATCCTGGTTGTTCTTCTAGGTTGGTTGGGACAGTTCATTCAGCATAAAATTCCAGGTTTTAGCGAGAAAAGTACACTCATTCGTGGACTAGCGGCACTCGTCATAGGATTTCTCTTCGCACTCGTTGTTGGGATGAGCCTTATTCTCCCGTTGCCGGATATCATCACATTGGTACTGTGTGGAGTCATCTCGGCTTATGCAGGTCTGACCTTCCAGCCAGTCTTTCATTCTGTGTTGTTATGGCGCTTGCAGATTATGGGTGTAATCAGTGCAATTGTACTTATGATTGCTTCGAATTCGTTGGAATTCATGCAGCCGATACAAACCTACACTGTATGGATCTATATTGCGGGAGTGATCAGCTTTGCCTTTTGGCTGGTTGGACGATATATGCTGCAACTGGATCAGGCCATACTCAATGATGACAAGAGAAGATTGGTATTAAGAGACTTTGCACGTGCGAATCATCAGCGGTTCATGTGGATGTTTATTGTTATCGTTGCGATTGGTGCTTTCCCAAGTCTGGCTGCCTGGCTGGGGCCGCTGCGTGACCGCTTGCTCGCATGGATCAGGGGATGGTTTGGTCCGATTTCCGGCGAGGAGCCACGATTACCAATGGACAACCCCAATCAGCCGCTAAATATACCGAATGACTGGAGAGAGCCGCCATCCGAGCCCTCAGTCTTCTGGAACATCCTCGGGTGGGTAGTGATGTGTGCTGTAGCCGGAGCAATCCTGTGGCTGCTTCTGAGGTTGGGACAAAAAACGATAAACAGATTTATGGATCGATTCAAGGGGATGTTACAACCAGGTGAAAAGAAGGCAGAACCACGGACGGAGTATATCGATGTCAGTGAGACACTTGATGCGCCTGCAAAAGTCCGAAAGAATTGGTTTCGGAAGAAAGAAGCGCCACCTGCACAGGATGCTGAACGTGTTCGGTATTACTATCGGACTTGGATTGAAAGAGCCACTCATCGAGGTGTGGAAATACAGGGGACGCAGACTCCGCTGGAGGTTGCACAGACTATTATTCAGAATGGTATGAAGGTAGAAGAAGATGAGCTGTCTGCGAGACTGCCAGATACGTATAATGCCGTTCGTTATGGAGAGAAAGCTCCCGATCGTTCCGATATGGTTGAGATTGACCGAATCTGGAGATCTTATCGAAGTAAATAAGTCCGGAATCCCTTTACTTTTCTTGTCACGTTCAAGTATCATGAGAGGAATACACAAGTTGGTCAGAAAAGGAGCAGACATTAATGAAGACAAATCATTGCAAAATTGTAGATTGTACGATCCGTGATGGCGGATTGGTGAATAATTGGGACTTTAGCGTGGACTTTGTTCAACAGCTGTATGCTGGATTGAATGAAGCTGGCGTTGATTATATGGAAATTGGATATAAGAACTCTCCGAAGTTGCTTAAAGGTGCCGAGGAAGCAGGACCGTGGCGTTTCCTGAACGATGATTTCCTGCGTAAAGTTATTCCTCAAAAAGGAAATACCAAACTGTCTGCACTGGTTGACGTTGGACGTGTGGACGAAAATGATATCTTGCCTCGTAGTGAGAGCATGCTGGATCTGATCCGGGTTGCCTGCTACAGCAAAGATGTGGACAAGGCACTTGCACTGGTTCAAACATTCCATGATCGTGGATATGAAACTACACTTAATATTATGGCACTCTCCAATGTTATGGAGAATGAATTGCTGGAAGCATTTGAATTGATCAAAGAAAGCGCTGTGGATGTTGTTTACATTGTAGACTCCTACGGTAGCTTGGACCATAATGATGTGAAATATCTGGTAGAGAAGTTCAAGACTCACTTGCCTAACAAACGTCTTGGTGTTCACACACATAATAATATGCAACTTGCGTTTTCTAACACATTGGTTGCGGCAGAACTTGGCGTCGAACTGCTTGATGCTTCTGTGTATGGTATGGGCCGTGCTGCTGGAAACTGTCCAACCGAATTGCTCGTAGCTCATCTGAAAGGAACAAAATACAATCTGCGTCCAGTACTTGGTGTATTGGAACAGTTGATGGTTCCACTGAGAGAAAAAGAAGAATGGGGTTACATTCTGCCTTACATGATTACAGGCGCGTTGGACGAGCATCCACGTTCAGCGATGGCGATTCGCTCATCGGAAGACAAGGATAAGGTTGTTGATTTCTATGATAAATTAACAACACCAGAAGTGAATTTTGATAAGTAATATAGTCTGAAATACAGTTGCAAAATAGGAAAACATGGACTCTAACTGGAGATCCATGTTTTTTTAGTTCTTAATGCCTTGTTTTTCTCTATATTTATGAATAAATATTCCTAGGAGTAACTATTTTTTAGTTCACGTATACAAAATTAAATGTTATTATGTACCAGATAGCATGTGTATGCATGTGAATTGAACGTTGGTTAATATTTTTTTGTCGAATCGTGTAGTAAGCTGTTAAGTTTGGTTAATGTAATTCAGGATAGGTGATCCCGGGAAGGAAAACACGCATGAAGGTTAATCTGCAAGATCAGAGAAAAATAAGTTGGGTCGCTGTATGCGGCTTATTGTGTTTCCTCGCAAGTCAATGGTTTCGTTCTTCTTCAAGCTCTGATCTGACCATATCGGGTTACCCGGTTTTGACACTCTTGGGTGGATTTGCTGCGGCAGCAGCTTGTATCGGCATCTATAATCAAAGCTGGTTGTTTCGGACACAGAAGCTAACCCTTCGGAGGACAGTATTGACCACACTCTTTTTATTGATTGGTCTGTTTGAACTGGTTCATATCGTTTCATTTGCAGAAGAGATTCCAAATGGAGCCATGATGGAATCGGATTTCTCCTTAATGATGTCAACCATGGGATCTTTGGTATGTTCTGTAGGTTTACTGCTCGTGTATACCTTAAATGAGAAAGAAATTGCATTACCACGCAAATTCTTACTGTTCAGTGGGACATTGGGTACCTTTGTTATTTTGTACATACTGGCTATTCAGGAATGGAGTATGTTGCCAAGTATGCTTGATGGAGATGTGCTTGGTGGAATCTTCACCCGCGTTCATTTTATGGTTGGATTGCTCTATGGCATTATTGCAGTTCTTTTGTTTGTACAATGGAAAAAAACCAAAGATGGTGATCTACCAACCATTCTGTGTGGCATTCTGTGTTTCTTTTTTGGTGAATGTTATTTTGTTTCAGCAACTGGGGTGAACGATCTCAATTTGCTGTTAGGATTGCTGAGTAATTGTATGGCCTATTTTTTCATTCAAAAAGGGCTGTATACGTCCGTAGTGGACACGCCTTTCCTGCAACAGCAGGTCGCGGAAGCCAAGATGAACTATATTGCTCATCATGATGATGTAACGGGACTTCCAAACCGTCGTCGCCTTTCACAGCGGTTGAAAAAGATGATGGATGATGCCGTGGTGGAGGAACAGCTTGTTGGTGTACTGGTCCTGAATATTAATCGGTTCAAAACCATTAATGATTCGCTCGGACAGCAAGCAGCTAACCGGGTTTTGCGTCAGGTAGGCCAACGACTGAAACATTTGTCACTTCCAGGAGAAGAAGTCTTTGGATTGGGAAGAGATGAGTTTGCATTAACGATGACAGATTTCAGTTCAACCGATACAGCGTTGCGTCGGACAAGATCCATATTGCAACTTTTTGAGAAGCCGGTCTTGGTTGATGGCAATGAGTATCATCTTACACTTGGAATCGGGATGGCCATTTTCCCACATGATGGCGAATCACCACTGGAGATTATTCAGAATGCCGATACGGCTTTGCACAGTGCTAAGGAACAAGGAATGGAACTGAATCGTTTTGCCCATGCGATGCAGATGAAGGCACAGGAGCGTTTGCAGCTTGAGAATGATCTGCGCAAGGCGTTGGATCGAGGTCAGTTCTACCTGGTTTACCAGCCGCAGGTTAATCTGCAAAGTGGGCTAATCGTTGGCATGGAAGCCTTGGTGCGTTGGCAGCATCCGCAGCGAGGCCCGGTATCTCCGGCGGAATTTATTCCTCTGGCTGAAGAGAGTGGGCTCATTGTGCCACTTGGCGAATGGGTGCTTCGTGAAGCGTGTGCACAGAACAAACAGTGGCAGGAAGCCGGTTATCGTAAACTGTGTGTTTCGGTGAATCTGTCGATGAGACAATTCAGGCATTCCCATTTGTTGGACAATATCAATGGCATTCTCAAAGAGACGGGACTAGAGCCTGTATGGCTTGAACTGGAGATTACAGAGAGCATGACATTTGACAAAGACCGGTCATTCGAACAGTTGCGCAAAATCAAAGAAATTGGTGTGCATATCAGTATTGATGATTTTGGAACGGGATACAGCTCGTTGCACTATCTGAAGGATCTGCCGATTGATCGACTCAAAATTGACCGTTCATTCGTGAATGAAGTCATGGAGGACAGCAATAACGCCGCAATCGTATCTACCATCACTTCAATGGCACATCATTTACAACTGAAAGTCACAGCTGAGGGCGTGGAGAACGAAGATCAGATGGTCTTTCTTCGCAATCAACACTGTCACGAGGCTCAGGGTTATTTCTTCAGCAAACCGATTAAAGCCGCTGAATTTGAAAAGCAGTTTTTGAGAGATGTGGATAAGCCTACAGGCTAGGGAACAGCGGGGGTGCGAGGGTGCTCCTGCTTTTTTTGATGGATTCGAAATGAAAAAAATGGGAAATATGACTTGCATGCTATAGAGGATCATGGTATATTATTCTTTGTAAAATCACTGTTAACTTCCGAACGGAACTTAATGATTAGATCGTCAATCATGCGGGTGTAGTTCAATGGTAGAACTTTAGCCTTCCAAGCTAATAGCGTGGGTTCGATTCCCATCACCCGCTTAACGAAGCAGTGCCAAAGCCCTTGCGATGCAGGGGCTTTTTCTATTGCTCTAAAAGAAATCCGGTGGTAACAGCGATCAGAAGATTGTTCTGTCTTCGTAGTTGCGAGTAAGTAAGCACTCTTTAGTTTAATTTATATAACCTTTGCTTTTTTACAATGATCTGGTACAATAACGGAGAAATTGATACTACACATGAATGAGAGGTAACCATACGTCCCATGAAGTAAAACACATGAATTGAACCCCAGTTAACTGCAGACGGTTTTATGACGCAGTCAGCCAGAGCGGCTGAGCAATGAGGGGATTCGTGTGTCCAAATTCAGCTATGGGAAAAGGTATGGAACAAGTAAGCCTTGAAGGTTTACGTGTACCCTGTGTTTGGGGTTTCTTTGTTCATGCCGTAGCTTACCTTAGATCTGTCTTTGAATGCTTGATCCAACCCTGAATTGCCAAACCGCCGGCTGATGCCAGCGGTTTTTTTTATTCAGCAAAAAGGATGCAGGAAGGATGAGGCCTCATGATGACATTGGTACGCTTACATGAAGTATCAAAAGAGTGGAACGGTAATGAATTGTTTACAGGATTGAATTTGGAGATTAATGAGGGCGAGCGACTCGCTATTTTGGGTCGCAACGGATGCGGCAAGACAACGTTGTTACGTATCATTTTGGGTGAGGAGCATGGTGGTGGACGGATTGAACGTCATATCCCTCAGCAGGAATGGGGGTTCATGCGCCAGCGCTCGGAGATTGAGGCCGGGATGAATGTACTGGACGCGGTCCGGCGTGAGAGCGGTCAGATCTATGAAGTAAAACGGAACTTGGAAGAACTGGAACAACGTTTGAGCATCAGCACTGAAGCGGACGAAGAGCTGCTTGCAGCTTATACACAAGTGATGGAGCAGTATGAACAGTTGAACGGTTATATGTGGGAAACTGAGGTAGAGAAAGTACTGACTCGCCTTGGATTATCTGCAGAGCATTGGAATAGACCCTATCATTCCTTGAGCGGTGGACAAAAAACAAAGGCTCGTTTGGCGGGACTACTTGTCAGCAAGCCCAAATTCCTGATCCTGGATGAACCGACGAATCATCTGGATGAGGGAAGCATGCGCTGGCTTGAAGAGTGGTTATCCACATATGAAGGTACACTGTTATTTGTATCACACGATCGTACGTTTATTGATCAGGTAGCGACAGGAGTGATTGAGTTCAGTCCAGATGCCCTGACCAAATACAAAGGTGGATACTCCGACTACAAGATCCACAAAGAGCGTGAATTACGCGAACAGGAAACGATCTACCGCAGGCAGGAATTGGAACGTAAGGCGCTGGAAGAAACGATTCGGAATTATCAGGAATGGTTCCATAAAGCGCATAATTCGGCAACCGATGTGGAGGTGAAGATCACCCAGAGCTTCTACAAGGCCAAAGCCAACAAAAATATTTCACGATACCATGCGAAACAAAAACAGCTGGAACGTTTGGAGCGGGAACGGGTGGATAAACCTCGTGAAGCTGCAAAGTTGAACATGGAATTACAGATGAATCCACTGGCTGCACGCCAGCTTCTTGCGCTGGAAGAAGTGAGTTTTTCATACACGGGTAACGAGCCAGTGCTTCGCAACCTTCGAATCACTGTTGAACGTGGAGACCGTCTTGCCGTAAGAGGCCCCAATGGAACAGGAAAAACTACACTGTTGAAGCTGATGATTGGTGAGCTGGAACCTTCGCAAGGCAAGGTCACACGGCATCCACAGCTGAGAATCGGTTACTTTTCACAGGAACTGGAGGGACTTCCCGAGAATCTGACCCTGCTGGACAGCTTGCTTACCCTTCCATCCATGACACAAAGTGCGGCACGAACCATTCTGGGATGTTTTCTGTTTTCCAGAGATGATGTGTTCAAGCGCATTGGGGATTTGAGCATGGGGGAAAAGTGCAGAGTGGCATTTTTGAGATTGTATTTTGGCGGAGCAAATCTGCTAGTGCTGGACGAACCAACGAACTATCTGGACATTGATACCCAGGAAGTCATGGAGAATGTATTAAAACAGGCTTCAGGTGCTTTGGTGCTTGTATCCCATGACCGGATGCTGACAAAGACACTCGCGAATCGATTGTGCGATCTGGAGGCTGGAGGCACAGCAACTTTGTTTGAAGGAGGCGTGTCGGATTGGGAGCAGTCAAGCAAACTTCGGAAGCATGCGCTGGAGACCCGGGAATCCGATGACGAGAGGTTGCGATTGGAGATGCGCCTGTCGGAGTTGCTGTCTCCTGTGAGCAATGCTGGAAAAGACATTCTGACACAGCGCGAGCAATCGAATGAGCGAGCAATCGAGGCAGCTGAGATTCGCGAAATCCAGCAGCGCCTAAAACAATTGAAAGATAAGGGTGCAAGCATAAATTAGAACATGGACGGCTTGCTATTTCGATCTATTTTGCATATAATTATGAACGATCATCGATGATTATATCGATATGGGTTTAACTAACAAGTAAACGTGATGATGGAGATAAGTAAGCAGTGCCTCTGGACAGGGAGGAAGCGCCGTAGATTGAGAGCGTTTCTGTAGAACAAGGCTGCCGAAATTCACTCCGAAGCGGTTCCCTGAACCTGTTTGTGTGCAGACACAGAGGCAACAGTAGGGGCAAACGGTTAACGGTCGTTATTCCGTACAAAGTGAGACAGAACCGGTTGCAGGCCAGAAGGGCCACGCAGCAATGGATGTCTAACAAGGGTGGTACCACGGTCTTTTCGTCCCTTCAGGGGAGAGAAGGCCTTTTTTTGTTGCAAAAACACCACAAAAAGGGGGCAATTACACATGAAAGAACGTTTAGAGGCATTGAAGATCGAAGCGCTGGAGCAGTTGTCTGGTGTGAATGATCCGCAGACGCTCGGTGATCTGCGTGTAAAGTATTTGGGGAAAAAGGGTGCATTAACTGAAATTTTGCGCGGTATGGGTGCACTTAGTGCGGAGGAACGTCCAGTTATTGGTCAAGTAGCCAATGATGTTCGGGCTGCCATTGAGGAAGTCATCGACAGCAAGCAGGATCAGTTCCAGAAGGAAGAGACGGCGAAGCGTCTGCAATCCGAGAAAATTGATGTGACTCTGCCAGGACGTCGTGGACGTCAAGGCGGACTGCATCCACTGACCAAAGTGGTACAGGAGATCGAAGATATTTTCATCGGTATGGGATACCGCGTTGCGGAAGGTCCTGAAGTCGAAATGGATTATTACAACTTTGAAGCATTGAATCTACCGAAGAATCACCCGGCGCGCGATATGCAGGATTCCTTCTATGTTACCGAAGACTTGTTGATGCGTACCCATACATCGCCGGTTCAAGTACGTACCATGCAGAGCATGAAGGGCGAAGTGCCTGTCAAAGTCATCTGCCCAGGTAAAGTATACCGCCGTGATGACGACGATGCGACGCACTCTTTCCAATTCAACCAGGTTGAAGGATTGGTCATTAGCGAAAACATTCGTATGAGCGATCTGAAAGGGACCCTGCTGCAATTCGTGCGCGAAATGTTCGGTTCCCACACGGAAATTCGTCTGCGTCCAAGTTTCTTCCCGTTCACAGAGCCAAGTGCGGAAGTGGATGTAACCTGTGTACAATGTGGAGGCAGCGGCTGTCGGGTATGTAAACAAACAGGCTGGCTTGAGATTTTGGGGGGCGGTATGGTTCACCCGAAAGTACTGGAAATGGGTGGTTATGATCCGGAGAAATACAGTGGTTTCGCATTTGGTATGGGCGTAGAGCGTATCGCGATGCTGAAGTACGGTGTTGATGATATCCGTCACTTCTACAATAGCGATCTGACCTTCCTGAAGCAATTCGGACGGTTGTAACTTTACAATAAATAGATCAACGTATATAGAGCAAGCGTTATGAACCGGGAACACCAATTTATAGATGAAGGAAGTGAACGTCCATGAGAGTATCGACAGATTGGCTGTCTGATTATATTTCCCTTGAAGGTGTGACGCCACAGGAATTGGCGGAGAAAATCACCCGTGCGGGTGTCGAAATTGATGTAGTGGAGAACCGCAACAAGGGCGTAAATAAAGTTGTTGTGGGATATGTGAAGAGCAAGGAGAAACACCCGGATGCAGACAAACTGAATGTATGTGTCATCGATGCCGGCCAGGAAGAAGATCTGCAGATCGTGTGTGGTGCGAAAAATGTGGATGCAGGCCAAAAAGTAGTCGTAGCCCTGGTTGGAGCGAAGCTCCCTGGTGGATTGGATATCAAAAAAGCCAAACTGCGCGGCGTTGTCTCCCTTGGCATGATCTGTTCCGCCAAAGAGCTGGGCATGAACGACAAATTGCTGCCAAAAGATCAGCAGGAAGGTATTCTCGTTCTGCCGGAACAAACGGAGGTTGGCACGCCAATCAGCCAGGTTCTTGGTCTCGACGATCATGTGCTTGAACTGGACCTGACACCGAACCGTTCCGACTGTCTCAGCATGCGTGGTGCTGCCTATGAGGTGGGTGCCATTCTGGGTCGTGAAGTGAAGCTGCCAAGTCCCAAAGACCAACTGGTTGAAATTGGTGATGTAGCCGCGAATCATATCTCTGTAGAGATTAAGGCGCAGGAGCAATGCAGTCACTATGCAGCTCGTTATGTAACGGGCATTAAGCTGGGTGCTTCCCCGCTGTGGATGCAAAACCGTCTCATGGCGGCAGGTGTTCGCCCAATCAATAACATCGTTGATATCACGAACTATGTCATGCTGGAATACGGTCAACCGCTACATGCATTCGATGCGGATAAGCTGGAAAAGGGCCATATTGAAGTGCGGATGGCCAACGAAGGCGAAACGATTGTTACGCTGGATGGACAGGAGCGCAAGCTGGAGCCGCACATGTTGCTCATCACGGATGGAGTGAAACCTGTAGCCATCGCTGGGGTTATGGGTGGCGAGAATTCCGAGGTATCGGAAGGCACGGTGAATCTGTTGCTAGAGTCCGCCAAGTTCGACGGCGGGACCGTTCGGAAAACGTCGCGCCAACTGGGGCTGCGTTCCGAAGCAAGCATGCGTTTTGAGAAGGAAGTAGACCCGGGTGCGGTGATTACGGCTTTGGATCGTGCGGCTGAACTGATTCAGCGTTATGCTGAAGGTGAAGTGCACCAAGGAATCGTGGAAGCTGGAGCAGAAGCTGCGGAGAAACGTGTAATTCAATTGTCGCTGGACCGACTGAATCGTTATCTGGGAACGGATCTGTCTTTGCTTGAGGTAAAAACGATCTTCGCTCGCTTGCACTTTGCATGTGGTGATGCTGATCAAGGATTGCTGGATGTGGAAGTGCCAACACGCAGAGGGGATATTACGCTCGATGTAGACTTGTTTGAAGAGATTGCACGCCTGTACGGATACGACAACATTCCAACCACATGGATTGAAGGACCCACGACTCCAGGGGCATATACACGTTCTCAAGCAATGCGCCGCACCATTCGTGGATTGCTCTCAGGCAGTGGCTGGCAGGAAATGATCAGTTACTCCTTTGTGCACCCGGATAAAGCGACCCTGTTCCCGGCGTTGACACAAGGAAGTAAAGCCGTGAAACTCGCGATGCCGATGAGTGAAGACCGCAGTGTGCTTCGTACGAGTATTTTGCCACAAATGCTGGATGCAGCGGTGTATAACATGAACCGTAAACAGGATTCACTGGCTGTATTTGAAGTGGGCAATGTGTTCTTCACCGAAGAAGATCAGTTGACCAAACAACCGCATGAAATCCCAGTACTGGGGCTGCTGCTCACCGGGAATCGTGCAAGCCAGCAGTGGAATGTTGGAGCGGAGAAAGTAGACTTCTTCGATCTGAAAGGTGCTCTTGAGCATCTGTTCGCCTATGTGGGGCTTGAACAACGCATTCGCTTGGTAGCAAACAGCCCTGAAGGATTCCATCCGGGACGTTCCGCATCGGTTTACCTGGAAGGTAAGGATGGCGGGGAAGGCACATTGATCGGTACATTGGGTCAATTGCATCCGGAACTGCAACAGCAGTATGATCTGAATGATGTGTACATCGCAGAGATTGCACTTGAATCGATCTACAGCGAAGCAGACGCTGACATTCGTTATCGTGAGCTTCCGCGTTTCCCAGCCATGGAACGTGATATCGCGGTTGTTGTGAATGAGGATGTTGAAGCTGGAGATATGCTGCGCGCCATTCGTGAATCGGCGGGTGAATTGTTACAAAACGTACAGGTATTCGATGTGTTTACTGGCAGTAAACTGGGTGAAAACAAGAAGAGCGTGGCGATGGCACTGGTATACCGGAATCGTGAACGTACACTCACCGATGAGGAAGTTACTGAAGTTCATGCCCGTGTAGTGGCTCGTCTGGAAGAGCAATTCGGAGCGGAATTGCGTAAATAGGACAAAAGAAGATTTTTTGAACAAAGATTAGCAGGAATTGTTTGAAGTCACATCGAATCCTTAGCATTAGAGGATCGATGTGACTTTTTTGTGATTACAGCTTAGAATCAACATACAGACTTGAAGGAGGGCACAACTGTGACTACACCTGATCGTACACGCGTCACCGTAGAGATCTACGGGACTTCCTATAAACTGGTTGGCAGCAGTGCCGACTATATGAAACAAGTAGCTAACCTGGTAGATGAGCGTATGGGCGCAATCTCCAAGCAAAATTCCCGTCTGGATACTCCGCGTATTGCGGTACTGGCGGCTGTACATATGGCTGAACAGTCTCTTCAGACTCAGGAAATCCGTAATGAACTGAAGATGCTTACTGGAGAACGTACAGAACTGAGAAACGAATTGAATCGGTTAAACGCCATACAAAATGAACATCAACAAGAATTGGAACGGCGTGACCAGGCTCTTGCTGATTTGCAACAGCTGAAGATTGAAGCAGAGCAGGCGTTGCAAAAGTCCGAATCGGACAAAAATTCAGAGATAGCCAAGTTGAATAAGCTGCTGGAGCAAGAGCGCGCCCAAGCAACGGAGCGAGTGCAGAAATTGCAGGCCCAAGCGACGGCACAACTGAAGGAAGCAGAAGCAAAGGGAACGAAACAGCTGAAGGAAATGGAAGAGAAAGCGGCTAATCAGCTTAAACATGCACAGGCACAGGCAGCTTCCCAGCTCAAAGAAGCTCAGAACCGTTCTGCAGCCGAATTGCAGCAGGCGCAGGCCAAAGCTGCGGCGCAATATAAAGAGTTGCAGGACAAGACTGCAGCTCAATTAAAAGAAGCCGAAAGCCGTGCCGTTGCAGAACGTCAACAGATTGAAGCCAAGGCTGCGCAGCAGGTTCAGACAGCCAAGGAAGAAGCCGAGTCGGCCATTTTGTCCGAGTTGGAGCAGGCAGAGAGAAATCTGAAGAAAGCTCAGGAAGAAGCAGCGCTGCAATATAACGAACTTCAGCAACAAATGGAACTTCGTCTTCAACAGGCTGAAGAAAAAGCGTTGCAACAGACACAAGAGCTCACGAATCAGGCGAATCAGGAACGGGCTGACTTGCAGGAACAAGCGGAGCAGAAGCGCCTGACTGAGATAAATCAGTTGACTGCGGAGTTCAAGACGTTATCCGAGCAGTTGGAACTCGAATGGATGGAGAAAGAAGCAGCCCTCGAGGAACAATTGCAGCAAGCCAAGGAAGCAGCAGCGTCCCAGGCGAAAGAAGCCGCAGCGGCGGCAGAGGCCTTATTGCAAGAAGAACAGGGCAAGCTCAAACAGCAACTTGAGGAACAACGTAAACAGGCGGAGACTCGACTATTAGATGTCGAAGAGCAATTAGAAGAAGTGATGACCCAGCTCATCAGTGCACAGGACATGGTTGCAGAGCAAGAACAGCAGCTTCAGCACGAGCGTGGTCAATTGGAATCGTTACGTCATGAGCATGGGGTCCGTAAACAGGAGCAGGAAGTTCAGACTCGCCGAATTACGGAACTGGAGCAACAACTGGAGCAGTTGAAAGAAGACCGTTCCCAGTTGCAGGAACTTCTACGTGAAACGGAACAGGCTGCCCAGCAATCCCGTGATTCACAGGAACAATGGAAGCAGAAGTATAATGAAACTGTGGATAGAGAAACCTCTCTCACAGCACAGCTACGCAAACTTCAGGAGCAACATGCACAGCTTGAACAGGAAGCTCAAAAGCTTCGTGAGGCTGAAGTGAAGTCGGAAGAGGAACAGCGCAGACTGCAAAAAGTGCTTGAACAGGCTCATGCTGCGGTGCGTACATTGCAGAATGAGATCGGGACGCTTACGGAACGTGAGCAGTCCTTGAAGGACCTTGCAGAGCAGCGGTTAGCTGAGATCGGAGACCTGGAGAATCAGATTCTTGAAGTTGCTGAACAAAATGAAACGTTGGAGTCTGGTGTGCAATCCCTTCATGATGAATTGTCCGTGGTGAAGGAAGAGTCTCGTTTCAACCATGAAGAGGCTGTGCAATACCAGAAGGATGCAGAGCTTTTGGAAGAGAAACGCAATCAGCTTGAAGTTGAGCTAAATGTTGTTCGGGAAGAGCTGAACCGACTTCAGGATAACTATAAACAAATCCGTAATGATTACAGTGATGCATTACAACGGGAAGAGAATTACAGTTCCAAGCTGGATGAATTGAGCAAAGAGAAACAAGAGATTGTGAGCGCACTTGAAGAAGCAAGACAGTCTTCAGTTAAACTTTCCGAGCGCTACTCGGAGCAAGAGAGCCGGCTAGCCCAGACTGAGGAAGAAGCGTTGGAGTGGCAGATCAAACACGAAGAACTGTCAGCCAAACAGGCCGAGTTGGTATCTCGTCTGGAGCAGTTGACAAGACGTGAAGAAGAACTCCGCTCAAGTGTTGAACAAGCAGAGCAGAACGACCAGGTGTGGCAACGCCGTGCAGATGAATGGGCGGCTCAGGAACAATCCTGGCAGGAACGCTGGGCTGCACTTGAGAATGAACTGACGGTTTGGAAGAAAGAAAGTGCGGCAAGTAGTGAGTTGCTGGAGGGATTGGAGCAAGAACGACAGCAGCTTGACAAGTTACGTGCAGAAGCGACCCAAGAGAAAGAGATCATGGAAACTGAACTGCTTGAGATGGGTGAACGTTACGAACTAGCGGCCAATCAATTACGTTTGTTACAGGTTGAACGTGAAATGGAGCAGGAGAAAGCAGAGCAGCTGAACACGGAATATCGTCAGTTGCATGATGAATATACGAAATTGCAGACGGAATATAACGAATGGATTGAATTGATTGAACAGGACCAGACCTAGCGGAATGAATGTAGCAGAACTGGCTCGTGGGCAACGTACTCTGGTACAATTTGTTATACTAAAGAAGGAGCTCCCGTCGCTGCGGGGGCTCCTTGTCTTGAAACCTATTCTTCAACGATAATTTTGGAGATCATGCTGCTGTGTCCTGAACCACAGAAGACAGAACAGGACATTTCAAACTCACCAACTTTGTCCGGGGTTATGACTTTGGAGCTATTTCTGGTATCCAGTTGAAGATTCAGCTCAGGCACAAGGATACCGTGATTTCCGTTTTCATTTTTATAAACAATGTTAACGGGAACGCCTTTTTTAAGATGGTACTCAGGTTGATCGAATTCATAGTTACTTGCCTTGATCACCAATTCTTCACTGGCTGTGACTCCAGCATCAGCATCGGTTCCATTGCTGCCAGATTCTGCGGACTGTTTCGCCCCTCCACATGCAGTGAGGACCAGAATTAACATACAGGCAGCAAGCCATGTTATGCCTTTCTTCATCATGTGCCTCCTTAAAGCGTGATATGGATAAAATTTGAATGATTGCTCCAGTCATCATACCGCAATATGTGGATGCCTGTACACGCTGCGTATGTCGTTTTTTTGAAAATTGTACGTGTACAGCAGAGCGTCCGTACTGCCCGAATAAAATAAACCCCTTCCGGCCCAGGGCCTTCAGAGGTTTAGGAGAATTCATGGGGACGTTAAGGTGAAGTGGAGATTAACTTTTGGAGCTTCGTCCGGCATCAAAAGGGGTGGATACCGGGATGAAGAGATCGATAATCCCGATAACCAGCGCAGCGAGAATGGCACCGAGCAGGCTGACTTCAACATGATCTACAACATATTGACCAAGCCAAATCACCAGTGCGCTAACGATAAATCCGACAATACCGCGACCAAACGGGTTGACTCTTTTGCCGAAGATACCTTCAACGATCCAGCCGAGCAGGGCAATGACAAGAGCAAGCAACAGGGCGCTCCAGAAGCCACCAACGGCGAATCCGGGAACGATCCAGCTAACCACCATTAATACAATTGCAGCGATGATAAATCGCACGACATGTCCCAGGAAATTCATGGTGTTTACCTCCTTTTATTCGGATTGAACTGAGCAGGGCAACTCCAAGGGGATGGAGAGGTTGCACAATCCTGACACCTGTAGTTTGTGGTGTTATGGTTGAAGTTATGTGTGGAAGGATTCGTTAAATAGCGTAAGAAAGTTTCTTTCGTTATAATACAGATATAGTTTGGAAGGAGTTGTACACTTGGACACGAAAATTTTACACACATTGGAATATCGCAAAATTTTAAATACATTGCTTAGCTTTGCCCAGACAACTATGGGAAAAAAGAAAGCGGAGCAACTTGAACCAAGCAGTGAACTTGAAGAAGTGAAGCGGTTGCTGCAGCAAACCGATGAAGCCTTCACATTTGATCGCCTGAAAGGCTCACCGTCGTTTGGGGGAATTGTAGATATTACGGCTTCCATTAAACGTGCTGAAATTGGAGGCACACTTAACCCTCACGAACTTTTGGGAATATCCAATACAACCTATGCGGCGCGGCGATTGAAACGTCAGATTGGTACTTTGCATGAAGATGAGCCCATCGAATCATTGTTCTATATTAGTGATCAACTGTCAGAGCAAAAAACGCTTGAGGATGCCATCAAAATCTGTATTGACGATAATGCAGAGGTTGCCGACAGTGCAAGCGTAACGTTGGCGCAGATTCGTCGTGAGCTGCGAGGCGGAGAAACTCGTATTCGCGAAAAGCTGGATTCCATGATTCGATCCTCTACCGTATCCAAGATGCTTCAAGATCAGCTCATCACCATCAGAGGAGACCGTTTTGTTATCCCGGTGAAAGCTGAATATCGTTCGTACTTTGGCGGGATTGTGCACGATCAATCTGGTTCGGGTGCGACATTGTTCATTGAGCCGGAATCCATTGTTGCAATGAACAACAAATTACGCGAAACCCGGATTCGGGAAGAACGCGAAATAGAAATTATTTTGCAGAAATTGACGGCACTTGTCAGTGAGCAGGGAGAGTGGCTGTTGTATGATGTCGACTTGCTGGGATCACTTGATTTTATCTTTGCCAAAGCACGTCTCGCTCGTGAACTGAAAGCAACATTGCCTCGCATGAATGACCGCGGGTTCCTGAAGCTCAAGAAAGGCCGTCATCCACTGATTCCGATTGAAAACGTGGTTCCAATTGACATAGAGTTGGGCAATGATTACACATCCATTATCGTGACAGGTCCGAATACGGGTGGTAAAACGGTAACGCTCAAAACAATTGGATTGCTGAGCCTGATGGCCATGTCCGGTTTATTTGTTCCGGCTGAGGATGGCAGTCAGTTATGTGTATTTGATGCGATCTATGCAGACATTGGGGACGAGCAGAGTATCGAGCAGAATCTGAGTACTTTCTCCAGTCATATGACCAACATCATTCGTATTCTGAAAAACATGACACCAAAAAGTTTGGTATTGCTCGATGAACTTGGCGCAGGGACAGATCCGGCTGAAGGTTCCGCACTGGCGATTTCTATGCTGGAGCATATGCACCGGACGGGATGTCGCATGGTTGCAACCACTCACTACAGTGAACTGAAAGCATACGCATATGAGCGTAAAGGTGTCATTAATGCCAGCATGGAATTTGACATCAACACACTGAGTCCAACCTATCGCCTTCTGGTGGGTGTACCTGGACGAAGTAATGCATTTGCCATTGCAGAGCGACTGGGACTGCCGGGTTACATTCTCGACTACGCCCGTGGCGAAGTGAAGGAAGAGGATCAACGAATTGAGCACATGATTGCTTCTCTTGAAGAGAACCGTCTTACGGCTGAACAAGAGCGTGAGAAGGCAGAGAGCTTGCGCCAGGATATGGAGAAATTACGCAGTCGTCATCAGACCGAACTGGAGAAGCTGGAACAGCAGCGTGATCGCCGGATTGAAAAAGCAGAAGAAGATGCACGCAGCATTGTGGACAAGGCTCGCGCGGAAGCGGAGAAGATTATAGCCGATCTTCGCCTGTTGGCTATGGAAGAAGGTGCTTCTGTGAAGGAGCACAAACTCATTGCTGCCCGCAAACAGCTGGACGAGGCTGAACCGGAGAAACGCAGGAAAACGGTCAAAAAGACGGCAACAGCGCCGAAGACTCGTGCCATCGGTCCTGGTGATGAAGTGCTTGTCTACAGTTTGAATCAAAAAGGCCATGTTGTAGAGATGGCGGGCAGCAAAGACGCTATGGTACAACTGGGGATTATGAAAATGAAAGTATCCCTGGATGACTTGGAACTGCAGCAATCTGCTCCCGCAGCCAAACCAAAGCAAAAACCGGTAACGGGTATGAAGCGCACACGTGATGACAATGTGAAAAGTGAATTGGATCTGCGTGGTACCAACCTGGAAGAAGCCCTGATGGAGACAGACCGGTTCATTGATGAAGCTTTCCTTGCCAACCTGGGCCAAGTTTATATTATTCACGGTAAAGGTACAGGAATTTTACGTTCCGGTATTCAGGATTACCTGCGTAAGCATAAACATATTAAAAGCTACCGGCTCGGCAATTACGGAGAAGGCGGGAACGGTGTGACCGTCGCAGAATTGGAATAGCCGGTCCATGAATCAATGATATTCTGCGACCTTATTCATGAAGGTCGCAGATGGGGAGAGGGGAACGGTGCGTGATAGAAAGCATTGACCAATTGCTGTCTCATCCCTTGGGGATGGTACTCGGTTTTTTCTCGGTAGCGATTATGGAGCTGCTCGTATTTCTGGCTTGCTTCGAACTGGTGACTAAGTATAAATGCTGGACGGAGATCAAGAAGGGTAATGTGGCCGTTGCGATGGCTACAGGAGGCAAGATCTTCGGGATCTGCAACGTATTGCGGTTCTGCATACAAGCGAAATCTTCGGTGTATGAAGCCATGACGTGGTCATTTGTAGGGTTTATCCTTCTGCTCATTGCCTATTTTTTGTTCGAATTCCTGACACCCGTGTTCTCCATTGATAAGGAGATCGAATCGGATAACCGAGCTGTCGGATTGATATCCATGATTATTTCAGTCTCGCTGTCGTTTGTTATTGGCGCGAGCATTATCTAGGGGGACTGGTCATGAAGATATTGATACGGATTCTGTTTGCGGCATCGATCGTGTTTTTTGCCATCGGTGTCATCTATGTAATGAATACATGATGATATGAAAGAGAAAGGTTGATCAATATGGAAACAACAGTATGCCCTTGGTGTCAGACGGAGATTGTATGGGATGAGGAGCTCGGTCCTGAAGAAGAGTGTCCTTATTGCCACAATGAGTTAAAAGGATACCGTACGCTCAACATTAACATCGATGATGAAGAGAACGATGAAGCTGAGGACGACATCTATGATGTAGATGATCTAACGAACGAGAAACAGACTACGGATCTTTCTGATCTGTGGGGGGATGAAGTCGAACTCAAATTGCCGGAGTTGCGAACGTTAACCAAATACGCGGATGAAGGTAATGATCTCATTCAGTATGAACAAGGTGTACAGAAGCAACTTGATCATCAAGAAGAAGTACCAGAGTGCCCGAATTGCCGGGAATTCATGATTCTCGTAGGTACACAAGCTGCAACGAAGGATAACTTCACACCAGTTGCTAACGCAGCTTCAGGCGAAGGTTCACTATTGGCATCACCGTTTAAAGTATTGACCTATGTATGCTCGGGATGTTTCCAAGTTCAATACAGTCTGTCTGAGGAAGATCGTCTGCGTCTGATCAAGAACCTGAGTACGCAGGAATAAACATTTATTTCGGAGATTATAACCAATTTCATAGCAATCCTGAAGATTCATCATGTTTTCTTCTTGCTTGGGGTACGTTAACCCTAAGACCTACCTGTACATAGTTCACTTCAGGTGGATGAAGGAGGAGCAGATGAAGATTACTTTAGGCCGACAATCCATTCTGCTTTTGGGCGTGAATGGATTGTTTGCGTTAGCCGGAGCGCTGTCGGGAACCTTTTTGAATGTGTTTCTGTGGAAAAGCCGTCCGGATTATGCCATGTTGGGGTGGTTCACTCTCAGCCAGCAACTGGCCATTGGACTGACATTCTGGCTTGCTGGCAAATGGGTCAAGGAACACAATAAAATGAGTGCACTACGACTAGGTACTGCGCTGTCCGGCATATTTTATATGATAGTCCTCTGGGCTGGTTCCAAAGCTGTAGACTGGATATGGCCTCTGGGTATGCTACTAGGTTGTTCCTTGGGGCTATTCTGGATTGCATTTAATGTTGTGTATTTTGAAATAACGGATCGGGAAAACAGGGATCTATTCAACGGCTGGGTGGGGTTACTTGGTTCGATGTCAGGAATTATAGGTCCATGGTTCTCCGGTCTGATTATTACTCGCATGACAGACAACACAGGATATCGGCTCATCTTCACGGTATCACTCGTTATTTATGTCATAGCGGTAGTTTTTAGTTTTTTTCTGAAAAAAAGAAAGGTGAGCGGTACATACCGCTGGTCGGAACCTTGGATACAGCTATCCAAGCGGGATAGCCCCTGGAGGACCTTAGGCTTGGGTTTATTCGCTCAGGGTGCACGTGAAGGTGTCTTTGCCTTCCTGATTGCACTGCTTGTATATTTGGCTACCGCACAGGAGTACAAATTGGGGCAGTTCTCACTCATCACTTCAGCTGTGGCACTAGTAAGTTATTGGGCAGCCGGGAAATGGTTCAAACCACAGTATAGATCAAGAGGCATGTTCATCGGAGCCCTCATTCTGCTCGTTGTGCTTCTTCCTCTTCTCTGGAAAGTGACCTATGGAACGCTGTTAATCATGGGGATTGGGAGTGCTGTTGCGATGCCGTTATATGTACTGCCGATGATATCAGCGGGATTCGACATGATGGGTACAAGTGGCGAAAATGTGGAGAAAAGGGTTGAACTTGTCGTTTTGAGAGAGTTATGCCTGATGCTTGGCAGACTATGTGGGTTGGCCATATTTATTGTGACGGTCTTAAATGCTCCGTCTCTACGCATGTTAACCTGGCTTATTTTTGTCCTCGGTGCTTCTCCGCTAATTGGATGGATCTTTATGCGCAAGTTATTGAACCGAACGGAAGGGCAAGAGCCTTCGGCTTAGCAGGCTCCCCAATATATAAACAGGGTACAGCGGCGGGGAAAGAGAACTTTCCGTGTGCTGTACCCTGTTTGTATTGATTTATTTTGATGTTATACAGGAGATGGTTTACTTGTACGTGTGAGAGAGAACAGGTCCATATCAGGGGTTCGTTTGCCAGTAATAGCATCCACAATTAAGGAAGCAGCAATCATGCTGTATACGGTTCCGTTACCTCCATACCCTTCTACAAAGTATGAATGCGGATAATCCGGATGTGTGCCAATCAGGGGGAGGCCATCATTCGTATTACCAAACACAGCACCCCAAGCATAATCGACTTCAAGATCATCTAAAGGGAAATAGGAAAGAACTTCTTCCAAGAGTGTATCTCCCCGATGATATGCCCGTATTTCACGTTGATCCTCCCGAGGTGTTTCTTCATCCAAACCGCCTGCGATGATTCGGCCGTCGGGTGTTGTTCGCATATATAAATAAGGACGTGCTGTCTCCCAAATCATGCTGTGTTCAAACCATTCACTAAGATCAGACAACGGTTTGGTAGCAATCGCGTAGGTCGTTTTCAAATAGGCTCCACGATCCTTTTTGATATCCTGAGTTTCGTAACCGGCAGCAAATATGACCTTCTTCGCACGGATTTTACCATTGGAAGTGTGGCATACTACACCATCTTCATTGTATTCACAGTGTATCATCTCTGTCTGACCATAGATTCGAGCGCCACGCTTATTGGCGGATTCAAACAAGGCATGAACAAAACGATAGGGGTTCACTTCTGCATCTCCCATTGTGTACAGTGCAGCGGGTTTGCTGAAAGGGAAATGCTGGCTTATTTTGTCGGCATCCCACAGTTCCGCTTCAAAACCATAACGCTTCAAGGTCTGATATTCTTCCTCCAATAGGGTCACATCGTCTTCACTGCTCGCAAAACAAAGACTTGTACGTGGGATAAACCAAGGGTCTGTATCCAGGCTCTCTGCAATTTGAGCAAGTTGTTTCATGGCTTCACGACAAAGCTCATAAAAACGTACGCCTGTTGCTTCACCAAAAGTATGGATACATGAGGTTAATGTTTTGTCATTGGTATATTGTAAAAGACCTGTATTGGCAGAACTGCTGCCGTTGGCAATGTCTCGCTTATCAATCACAACAGTGTTAACACCCTGTTCCGTAAGTAGTTTAGATGTTAATGCGCCCCCCATGCCCCCACCAATGATGAGGCAGTCACAAGAGATGTCTTCTTGCAGAGCAGAATAATTAAATGTTGAATTGAAAGTGGAGGGCCAGAAAGGTGTGCCATAGACCAGATCCATTAGAAACATCTCCTTTATAATTTGAATTTGTATACTTTTGTGCGACCGGGTTAACAATAATTGCGCATAAACTTTATGCCGAGGAGGCCATCGAAACATGCAGAATCAGACTATGCAAGCGCTGAGTCCCAAGGAATTGAACTACATTGCGGACTCTATCACCAATGAAGAACTGCTGATTAAGCAGTGTGCAGCTACAGCTTCCATCACACATAATCCACAAATTCAACAGGCACTGAATCACTATGTTCGCTCACATGAACAACATCTGAACACGCTTGTCAATGCACTGCAACAACATCAGTCTCTTGCACCGGCGCAAGTCAGTAATTGAAAACAACTCTAACTGTATAGGAGGAAAACGCATGTATTCTCAATCTCCATCATCTAATGGCGCTTTTATGCAGGAGCAGGATCTGCTGAAGTCGATTCTTGCAGATTTAAGACGAACCTCGCGCGAATATACGACTGCGACAACGGAAGCTTCCTGCCCCATGACACGTCGAATGTTCACAGACCTGACAAACGATACCCTAAGATTACAAGGGGAACTGTTCAATCTGATGCAGCAAAACAACATGTATTCTGTTTCGTCCAAAGCACTTCGTCAGGATGTGGACAAGCAAATTCAGTCCGCCCACCAGACCCAACAAAAGTGTCAGCAATTCATTCAGGAAAAGAATACGCAGAACAGTTCATATAGCCAAGCTCCTAATGTGCCGCAGCATCAACCGAATTACGGTAACCCTTATTACATGTAACCTTTGCAAAAGAGGTTTGAAGCACCTAATGGTAAAGGACCATACCACCGCTTGCCTGAATTCAGGGCAGGCGGTCTTTTGTCTATGCATCAACGTCAAATTCATGTAATATAAGTATTAATTCATTTTCAGGAACCTGGATGATGCTGGAGGGAAAACCATGAAAGATTTGAACGATCTGCAATTAAAAGTTCTGGATCTGCTGAAGGAAGACGCGAGAAGGACTCCCGCACTGCTGTCGACGCTGCTGGGGGAGTCGGAAGACAAGATCAAGAACGCCGTTGCACAGCTTGAACAAGACCACGTCATCGTAAAATACGCTACCGTCGTGAACTGGAGCAAAATAGATGATGAAAAAGTAACAGCTCTGATTGAGGTGCAGATCACGCCGGAGCGTGGTCGTGGCTTTGAAGGGATTGCCGAACGCATTTATCTCTATCCGCAAGTGAAGTCCGTATATCTCATGTCCGGTGCATACGATCTGCTCGTAGAAGTGGAAGGTGGCAACCTGCGTGAAGTCGCTAATTTTGTGTCGGAGAAACTGTCTCCGATAGACTCTGTACTTTCAACCAAAACGAATTTTATTCTTAAAAAATATAAGCAGGACGGGATTATCTTTGAAGACCATCAGGAAGACAACCGTCTCATGATCTCGCCGTAAAGGAAGATGTGTCATGATAGTGAATGAACAGACAACCGGGAACAACAAGAAAATGACATCGTATCTGGCACCCCTCGTGCAGCAGATACCTCCATCCGGAATTCGTAAATTCTTTGATCTGGTTGGAGACAACAAGGATATTATCACATTGGGTGTGGGTGAACCTGATTTTGTTACCCCTTGGCATATGCGTGAAGCTTGTGTATACTCGCTGGAAAGAGGTATGACCAGTTATACATCCAACGCAGGTATGCCGAAGTTGAGAGAAGCCATCAGTGAATATCTGGATACTCAGTTTGATACCAAATACGATCCCAAGGATGAGATTATTGTTACGGTGGGTGGCAGTGAAGCGATAGACTTGGCTTTGCGCGCATTAATCGTACCTGGTGACGAGATTCTCATTCCTGAACCTTCGTACGTGGCGTATTCACCAATCGCTTCAATCGGTGGCGGTATACCAGTTGGTGTTGAAACCTACGCGAAAGATCAGTTCAAGTTAACGGCCGAAGCACTTGAAGCTGGCATCACACCGAAGTCGAAAGTGGTTATTCTGTGTTATCCGAGTAATCCCACTGGAGCCATCATGACGTATGAAGAGTGGCTGCCTATTGCTGAAGTGATTAAAAAGCATGATCTGATTGTGATCGCGGATGAAATTTACGCTGAATTGACGTATACGCAAAAACATGTTAGCTTTGCAGCTATCCCTGACATGAAGGAGCGGACCATTCTCGTAAGCGGATTTTCGAAGGCTTTTGCAATGACAGGTTGGCGGATCGGTTACATGTGTGGTCATCCTGAGCTTATTGCAGCCATGCTCAAAATCCATCAGTATACGGTAATGTGTGCGCCGGCCATGGGTCAGGTTGCTGCACTTGAGGCGTTGACGAATGGTTTGGGTGAGAAAGACCGGATGGTAGAATCGTATAATCAGCGTAGACGTTTAATTGTGCAGGGCTTCAGAGATATTGGACTTGATTGTCATGAACCTCAGGGAGCATTCTATGCATTCCCGAGCATTCAAAAGACGGGTATGAGTTCCGACCTGTTTGCTGAGCGATTGTTAACGGAGAATAAAGTGGCTGCTGTTCCGGGCAATGTTTTTGGCCCTCAAGGTGAAGGCTTCTTGCGTTGTTCTTATGCTACTTCTGTAACCCAATTAAATGAAGCTTTGGAACGAATCGGAAACTTTGTTTACAAATTGCAAAAAGAGGGTTAATACTAAAGTAGAATCTTTTTACAATTGTGACATTGTTATCATTGGAAAAAAATAACTTTCTTTTACAAAATAATGTGATATAATTCAAATTTGAAATAAGTTTTCATATATTTGGAAACCATTTTTCCAAGGAGGGGTTAGCTTTGTTTTGTGTTGAATATGATTTACCGACGAATCGTGGGCACGTTCTGGCAGAAGGCGATCATGGCGACCGATGGTCGGTGAAACCCGATAACGCATCTTTGCATGACATTTCCTTGGAAGATGAAATTCATATGCTTCGTCGCAAGATGGAACAGATCTTCCTCGAAGAGAAATCATTCACATCCGATATTGTAATTGAAATCAGCAGTTTGCTGGATTTAAAGATTAATGAATATATGAAGGCTAACCCGATTAAAGCAAAATAACGTTTATGCTGGATTGAAACGTTTCATTAATCGAATTAGAAAGGGAGACCTGAGAAGGTCTTCTTTTTTTGTGTGTAAAGGCAGGGTGATCCCCCGATAAGCCAGGTTATTTTTTTGCGTGGAACAATTGTGATATATTGGACATAGGAGACTAAAGGGGGAACTGGAATGAAGAGATTTTGGGGGCTTACTGCAATCATTTCTATCGTTTTTCTGCTTGCTGGTTGTGGAGGTAAAGATGGTTTTTCCATATTCATCATTGATAACCAAGGAAATCCATCTGTAATCTCAGAACAGTTACAGGCTAATCTGCAACAGAAACTGGGTGAGGAACCCAAGGTGGAAGTGATTACCAGTGCGATGTATGATGTTCAGAAAATTATGGTAGAGTATGCGGCTGGAGGACATGATATTTTCATTTTGCCTGAGTCCGACATGAAACAATACGGAAGTAATGGCTCCAATGTTCCGCTGGATGATACTTTTGATCCCAAGAAGTTTGAACGGGGTGTATTTGAGGGTGGAGTATTGGTAGAGAAGGGTGAAGGAGATGGAGGTTCAGATATCAAACAAGAATCACATCTTTACGGCATTCCGCTCGAAGATATGAAAATGTTTAAAGATGTAGAATATGCTGCGAACAATCTGTTCGCTACCATTCCAGTGTCATCTTCCAATGTCGAAGAATCCAAAAAAGTGCTGAAGGCGCTGACAGAGTAAAGAAAATTCAGAATGGCTATGGAAGGAGGGAAGCGGATTGCTGATTACGGTCACAGGCGGCATAGGTAGTGGTAAAACCCGGTTTGCCCTCAAGTACGCAGCCGGAATTAGCCGGGAGGGTGTATATTTATCCACCGGTGATCATGATCCCGTTATTCCCGAATTGCCATCCGCTCATTATCGTGCCATTCATGCCGGGAACGGTCAGCATCTGACAGAGGTGATCACCCAGATTAATCGGGAATCCAATCTGTTTTTGGCGGATCAGCGAATTGTAATTGTAGACAGTCTGACCTCATGGATGGCTGCCGGTTTCAGGGCAACAGAGGATCTGGATCATCAGCGTTCAGAGACACAGCTTTTGCTTGATGCTCTATTGTCTTATCAGGGGAAGTTGCTTGTGATTACCAATGAAATGCATGGCACATTGCATCCTACCGAGGAAGAACGAATATTTACAGCGAGAATGGCTTCGGTTAATCGGATGCTGCAGATACATGCTGAAAAGATGTACATGCTGGTATCTGGTCTGGCTATCGATCTTAAGAGTCAGGGCATGCGAAATGAAGATGAACGATAGCGAGATGACATAAACGGGTGACATAAAGAAGCCTCCTTAACCACGAATTGGTGGCGAGGAGGCTTCATTTATTAAGCTGTCCTTTTTATTTCTGCTTTTTGCTACGTCTGATCCACCAGATGATACATCCGATGACAATGATGGCGAGAATGACGTACACTACAATGGAATAGACGTCCATAAAGTGCAAAATGCTCTCCCACGATGCGCCAAGCGCAGCACCAACGCAGACAAGAATGACATTCCAGATCAATGTACCAATGGTTGTAAAGAGAAGGAATAAACCAAATTTCATATTGGACATGCCTGCGGGAATGGAGATAAGACTACGAACGAGGGGAACCATTCGGCAGAATAATACGGTCCACATGCCATATTTGTCAAACCATGCATCGACACGGTGAATATCCTCTTTTTTGATGCGCAGAACATGTCCCCAGCGTTCCACAATTTTCTCAAGGCGTTCGACGTCAATGAGTAGACCAATACCATACAGGATCACAGCACCAAGGACGGAGCCAATGGTAGCGGCGATAATAACCCCTGGAAGAGTTAGGCTGGTATAAGTGGTCATGAAACCGCCAAACGGCAAGATGATCTCGGATGGAATTGGGGGAAATACGTTCTCAAGAGCAATAATGAGTGCAATGCCTATGTAGCCGTATTGTTCCATGAAATCGGTTATCCAGTTTTGCATAATCGTCTCCTTTACTTTTGGTTTCCTTCGATTTGTCGTATACTCGGCAGAGCACACCAATTCTTATATACGTGTAAAGCGATAGGCGGGTTTCTGAAAAATAGCATTCCCGTATTCATTAATGATATTAACAATTGGAGGGGTAACGATGGGCATATATACACGAACAGGTGACGAAGGTCAGACTTCGGTTATTGGTGGACGCGTCATCAAGGATGATGACCGAGTAGAGGCTTATGGCACGATTGATGAATTGAACTGTTTTGTCGGTCAGGCGATCAGCCTTATTGACTCTGCTCAGGGCGAATTCGAGGATCTGCGTGAACATCTGCTGGAAGTGCAGCAGGAACTGTTTGATTGTGGGTCGGATCTGGCCTTTGTGAAGATTAGTGAGACCAAATATAAGGTGAGAGATGAAATGGTCACACGTCTGGAACAATGGATCGACCAGTATGATGCAGAGAATCCAAAAGTGGAACGGTTCATTATTCCAGGTGGCAGTCAGCTGTCTTCTGCTCTTCATGTATGCCGTACTGTGTGTCGTCGCGCAGAGCGTCGCACGGTAACACTTGGACAACATACAGATATTAATCCGTCTGTACGACGGTATCTAAACCGACTGTCTGATTATTTCTTCGTGGTTGCACGGACGGCCAACGCGAGACAACAGGTGGCGGATATTGAATATGTGCGGAGCAAAAAAGTCTTCCGCCGCAAAGAATGAGCCAATATTATTCGCCGATTGTCTACACGGTGACCGAACAAGAAGATGGCTGGCTGCTGAAGACCGTGCTTCAGCGCCGGTTGCTGGTGTCGCGTAAGCTTTTATCTAAAATTAAGCTGACTGAGCAAGGTGTCATGCTTAATGGAGAGCGCGTGTACATTAGCGTCAAGGTAGCTGCGGGTGATGTCGTTGAAGTTCGGATGGAGCAAGAGGAATCGGATGATATTCTGCCTGAACCTATTCCCTTTACCGTTCTGTATGAAGACGAGCACTTACTTGTTGTAAACAAGGATGCAGGCATCATCGTTCATCCGACACATGGACATTACACGGGTACTTTGGCAAATGGCGTTGTTCATTACTGGAAATCCAAGGGCGAGCGCTTCCGGTTCAGACCGATTCATCGACTCGATCAGGAAACGTCAGGTGTGCTGGCCATAGCCAAGAACCCTTATGTGCATCAGCATGTGTCCGAACAGATGATTGCAGGAACAGTGGATAAGAAATATATTGCACTTGTGCACGGCAGCCCTGTCCCAGAACAGGGGGCAGTAGATGGCCCGATTGATCGCGATCCTGAAGAGCCACACCGCCGAATCGTTACACCTGATGGCTACGCTGCAAGAACGCTGTACACAACCTTAACACGCTGGGCAGAAGGCAGCGCCAGTGCGATAAGTCTCAAGCTGGAAAGTGGCAGAACCCATCAGATCAGGGTACATATGACGTCCATTGGTTGCCCATTGATCGGTGATCGAATGTACAAGACACTACCTGTACACGAGATCGATGAGCAAACCATGGCTATTCGGGAAGTACGGGACAGCTGGATCGAACGCCAGGCATTACACGCTTGTGAATTGACGTTTGAACATCCCATTCTACAGGAACGCGTAACGTTCCAGGCTCCTTTTCCAGCAGATATGGCCGCGCTGGAGCAGCGTTTGAATGATGAGGCAGCTCCAAGAGAAGAAATGTAGGAAGCCTGCGAAGAGGGCTTTAGATACGCCCTCTGTGTAGTGGGTGTCGTAGCTTTCCTGTACGGTCCATCTTGCTAGGCCCTTTCTGCTTAAGTTTCAACGCTAGTAAGCTATTCCATTGTGAGGGGTGCTATAATGCACCCGAACAACATGCCGTAGGCTAATCTTTATGGTTTAATATGTTGATGTTTACCCATTTCATGTTAAATATTTCATGAATTCAAATCCCAAAAGCTTTTAAGGATATAAAAGCTGTAAGACTTTGACCCAAAAAATATAGCGAATGTGTGTTTTGAACATATTCGCAAAAAATCAGTAAAATTACATGGCGATGGTATCGATTTGGAGCGACTTTTGGATTTGCGAAGCAAACCAAGGGAAGCGAGAAGTCGAGACCGGAGCCACACCGGAGCCACAGGAGGAACACACACATGAGTAACTTAAAAGTATATCAATATGCCAAATGCGGCACATGCCGCAAAGCTGTAAAATGGCTTGAAGCGCAAGGACATGAGCTGGAGTTAATCCCTATTTTTGACTCACCGCCATCCGAATCTGAACTAACAGAACTCATCCAAAAGAGTGGACTGGAAGTGAAAAAGTTCTTTAATACGAGCGGGGAAGTGTACAAAGAACAACAATTGAAGGATAAGCTTCCGGGCATGTCCGCTGATGAACAGATTCGTTTGTTGGCTTCCAATGGTCGGCTGATCAAACGTCCGATCGTTACGGATGGAGAAAAGGTGACGGTTGGATTCAAGGAAGAAACGTATGAGCAGGAATGGAACAACGCATAAACGCGCTGAATATCAGCCTTGAATTGTTCAAAATTCAGGGCTTTTTTGGCTGAACGATGGTTGGCGGAACTATGCTATAATGATAGAATTAGTTTCGTATTTTGTATGCTAGATTTAGATAGGAGAGAACAAATTCAAGTGAATCAACGTAATGAACCTACTTTGTTGCTGGTAGACGGTATGGCGGTGTTGTTCCGTGCTTTTTATGCGACATCTGCAAGCGGATATATCAGACGTACAAAGGCAGGATTGCCTACCAACGCAGTCTACGGATTTATCCGTTATTTCTGGGATGCGGTTCAGACTTTTGGACCAAGTCATGTCGTTTGTTGTTGGGATATGGGCGGTAAGACGTTCCGCGGTGAAGAATATGCAGCCTACAAAGGCAACCGGGCCGAAGCTCCGGATGACCTGATTCCCCAGTTTGCCCTGATTCGTGAAGTGATGGATAGCCTGGGTATTCCGAATATAGGTGCACAAGGATTCGAAGCCGACGATTGTATCGGGACGCTTGCGAAGTATTATACCGAAGAGACAGATATGAATGTTATGGTACTGACGGGTGACCACGACATGTTGCAACTGATTAATGACCGCACGAGTATCATTATTATGAAAAAAGGCCATGGCAACTACATGGTGTATAATCCTGAAACGCTCATGGCCGAGAAACAACTGACACCTCGTCAAGTGATTGACATGAAGGGTCTGATGGGAGATGCCAGCGACAATTATCCCGGCGTACGGGGAATTGGTGAGAAAACAGCGTTGAAGCTTGTACAGGAATACGGCTCCATTGAAGGGATTTTGAGCAACATGGATAAACTGACCCCTTCGGTGCGTAACAAGATTGAGAATGATCTGGACATGCTTCATCTGTCTCGCAAACTGGCAGAGATTCATTGTGCTGTTCCGGTTGCCTGTGCGCTGGATATCTGTGAATTGCGTCTTGATCCGGATATGGTGATGGACAAGTTTGAACAACTTGAGATGAAGAGCCTTGGCTCTTGGATGGGAGTGGCAATAGGGTGAGCAACATGAAGAACGTACGAACAGGCAAAAAGTGGTGGACAGGGGCTATGGCCCTTGTCCTGGCCTTGCCCGTAATTCTTTCGGGAGCAGTAAGTGCACCACAGACAGTGGATGCCAAAGCAGCAATTAGTACCAAAGTACAGAAAGTAAAAGCAGCAGGACGTAATTTTACCGTACAGACCGTTTCGATTCCAAAGGGAACACCGGTTACTGTCGGACTCGCGAAGAAGCAAGTTGGCCAGACGGCAACATTGCCATCGATCGTGAAAGCCTATGGTGCGCAAGCAGCCATTAACGGAGCATTTTTTGAAGCATATAACGGAGCACCAGATCCATATGGCATGTTAATAGCAAATGGTAAGGTCATACATATTGGAAGATATGGAACATCCATCGGATTTAAGGAAGACGGCTCGGCGATCATGGATTCACTTCAGGTGAGTTTGACAGGTAAAGTAACGGATAAAAAAGGTAAATCACGCAGTTGGTATGCGACTTTTATTAATCGAACCCCTTCAGCGAACGCAAGCATTACGATGCTGTATACGCCTGAACGAGGTGCCACAGTTGGGTTCAAAGGTGGCACTGCGGTTGTCATGGAGAAAGGTATCGTGACCAAAAAAGTGCCCAATACCAATGTAGCGATTCCTAAGAATGGCTCGGTATTGGTCTTCACAGGTAATCAGAAGTCTTCTTCGGACCGTTTTACCGTTGGTTCGACCGTAGAAATGAATTATAAGTATACGAACGCAGCAGGCAAAGAGATCCCTTGGCAAGATGTAGTGACTGCTGTGGGAGCAGGACCCCGTCTGGTGAAAGACGGCAAGGTAGCTGTCAATCCGACGAGCGAAGGTTTCAAGGATGCCAAGATTCTTAATGCTTCTGGAGCCAGAAGTGGTATTGCGATTATGGCGGACGGTTCTGTTATGCTGGCTACCGTTTCCGGAGCAACAATCAAGGAGTGGGCAGCGGTGATGCAGAAGCTTGGTGCCAAACAGGCCATGAATTTGGATGGCGGTGCTTCCTCGGGTATGTATGCCGGGGGCAAAATGCTGACTTCACCAGGCCGGCTCTTGAGTAATACACTCGTATTTGGCGGCTCTGTGCGTTAAAAGAAAGTGATTATGGGAGGTATGATGCCAAATGACACTCACATCGGATCGAAAGCCAGGGGAGGACAATACAGCTGTTCTGGCCATTAATGTAGGACTGCCGCAGCCGCTCCCTGGGCAGAAGCGTGAGGTGCTGAGCGGCATTGTGAAACATCCTGTATCCGGCGCGGTTTTCCTGTCATTCACTGGAATGACAGGGGATGCGCAGGCGGATCTGGTGCATCATGGTGGGCCTGACAAAGCCGTTTGTGTATACGATTACAGTCGTTATCCGGCGCTGGAACAACTGATGGATCGCACGCTGGATTGGGGAGCTTGTGGAGAAAATCTGACAGTTCAAGGCTGTGCCGAAGAAGACGTCCGGATTGGTGATGTGTACGAGTTGGGCGAAGCTACAGTGCAGGTCAGTCAGCCCAGACAACCTTGCTTCAAGCTGGGTGCAAGGTATGACTTTAAGGACCTGCCTGTTTATTTTCAGGAGAGTGGATATACCGGCTTTTACTTTCGTGTACTGCAAGAAGGTGAGGTAGGGCCTTCATCGATATTTCGACGGAACAGCACCGGTCCAGCCTCAATGACGGTTCTTGAAGCCAATCGAATCATGCATCAGGGGAAAGAAAATGTCGAAGGTATTCAGGCGTTGCTGGCCATTCCTGCGCTGTCAGACAGCTGGAGGCAAACGTTAATGAAACGATTGTCCAAGCTGGAGAACAAGTAGCAGGGTAATTATAGTGTCATCAAGTAAAGCAATTCGAATTCCTTTTTAAACTAACTTGGGAGTGTGACTAACATGACGATCTTAGGCGCAATTGAAGCAGGCGGAACCAAATTTGTATGTGGTATTGGCACAGAAAACGGAGAAGTTTTGGAACGCGTAAGTTTTCCAACAACAACACCGGAAGAGACCATGGCTCAAGTGATTTCGTTTTTTGAAGGCAAAGGCATTGAAGCTCTGGGCGTAGGTTCATTTGGTCCGATTGATCCGATTGAAGGAAGCCCAACATATGGATATATCACAACAACACCTAAACCACATTGGGGACAGTATAACGTGATAGGCAAGCTCAAGGAGCATTTTGATGTGCCGATGACATTTGATACGGATGTGAATGGTGCGGCACTTGGAGAAGCAACCTGGGGCGCTGCACAAGGCCTTGAGAGCTGTCTGTATATCACTGTGGGTACAGGTATTGGTGCAGGTGCTGTGGTTGGCGGTAAAATGGTCCATGGATTGTCACATCCAGAGATGGGACATATCATTGTACGCAGACATCCGGAGGATACATACGAGGGTTTCTGTCCGTATCATGGTGACTGCCTCGAAGGCCTTGCAGCAGGACCGGCCATTAACAAACGTTGGGAGCAACCGGCTTATGAACTGCCTGCAGATCATAAAGCTTGGGAGATCGAAGCACATTACCTGGCACATGCACTGATGAATTATGTTCTCATTCTTTCTCCGCAGAAAATCGTCATGGGTGGCGGAGTAATGAAGCAGGAGCACCTGTTCCCGATGGTGCGTAGCAAACTGCAGGAGTTGCTGGCTGGATACGTTCAGCATCCGGCACTTCAATCCGACATTGACCAGTATGTTGTTTCACCAGGACTTGGCGACAATGCAGGGCTGTGTGGTTCGCTGGCGCTTGCCAAGTTGGCATTGAATAAGTAGGTCATTAAGGGATTGACGAATTTTACCATTGTGGTATGATATGGGCAACAGCATAGTACGGTTAATGAGGAAGCACCTCTCTTGCATGGATTTTGCAGGAGGGGTGTTTTTTTTTGCTGCCTATAGGTAGTATCTCTAACTCGTATAAGCTGAATATTCAAAGGGAGGGAACGAAAATGGAAGTCATTTTCATGAACAGATTGTCCAGAATGTCGGATCAGAATGCAGAGTATGCACAGTTATGGATTGGGGAAGAGGAAGATAGTTGGCAGCTGGGATGGAGTCGCTACGAGGAAGGAGAGCGTGAGGACAGCATCTGGTATGAAGGGACTTCTTGGGAGGAGCTGCTTCATATTTACCGTCATCAGCTTGCCATACAGATGAGTGAGGGGTACCGACCGCAGTTGCAGGGGTTATTTCATGAGAATGATGATCTGAAGTCACGCAGTTATGGTGGACAGCGGCTCCATTGTTACAGTGAGTTATACGGCAATGAGCAATTATATACGGATCTGTGCACATGGCGCAGGAAGAGAGCTGTGTCTGACCGGAAGGCACCGTATTTTATTGCAACAAATCGTTTGCTGCGTTTGATCAGTGCCTTTGTTCCGCAATCGCTGGATGAACTGATGCAACTGCCGGGCGTAGGAGAGAGCAAAGCAACTGAGTATGGTACGGAATGGATGGAGATTACAAACGGGTTGGAGCGTTCAACGACATTCCCGCTGGACTGGGTATACACGGCGCTGAAGGAGGAAGAGTATGAGAGTTGGTTATACAAGCAGAGAGAGCAGAAGTATAAGCAGGAACTTGATAAGTTCACCACGCGTAAGCAGGTGCTTGAAGGCATGAAGGAAGGGTATACGTTAGAGGAGATTGTTAATCGATCCGGATTATCCCGACGTGAGTTGGTTGAGCTGTTAGAGGCACTGGATCACGAAGGTTATGACACCGATTGTCTTCTTGATGTGGAGCTGGCAGTGATGCCAGAGAACGAACAAGAGGCCGTATGGAGTGCGTATGAGGAGCTGGGAGATACGTTCCTGAAGCCAGTATTACATAAGGTGTATGGAGGAGAGAAACCCGATGGAGGAAGTCTGGAGCAGGTCTATGAAAGACTGCGCATGATTCGAATTCGCTTCCGTCGGCACGCAGAGACAGAGAAGAATGTTGGTTAATGATCAGAAATGAAAAAAGACGAGGCGTTTCTCCCGGAGGAGCGCTTCGTCTTTTTTCATTTCATACGAGTTCATACCCAGTCTTTCTTGCGGAAAATGAAGAACATGCTCAGGCCCAGTGTAACCATCAGGCCAATTACAACAAAATAGCTGTATTTCCAGTTAAGCTCTGGCATATTCGTAAAGTTCATGCCGTATATACCGGTAATGACCGTCAGCGGCATGAAGACCGTGGTAATGGCGGTAAATACACGCATGATCTCATTCGCCCGGTTCGCAATACTGGATTGGTAGGCTTCTCGCAAGTTGCCCATCAGGTCGCGATAAGTCTCAAAGGTTTCAGATATTTTTACAGCATTCTCATAGATGTCACTGAAATACTTTTGCAGTTGATCATCGATGAGACGCAGATCTTTTTTGTTCAGGGTGTTGATGACCTCTTTCTGAGGTCCAAGGACTTTTTTCAGCCACAGAATCTCACTGCGCAGCCCGATGATTTCATTCAGATGTGACTTTTTGGTGTGCATCAGAATGTCTTCCTCAAGCTTCTCGATCCGTGCTTCAATTCGGTCACCTACGGTGAAATAATTATCAACAATCAAGTCAACCAGCAAATACAGCAGACGATCCGGTGTGCTGATTTCCTGTTCCCACAGGATGGGTTTCAGTGTGCGCAATTCGCTGACCTTTTGCTTGGTAACACTAATAATGAAATGTCTGCCGAGGAATAAGTTCACCGCACGTAGAAATATCTCTTCATCATCGAAACGGATGCTATTAATCACAATAAAATAATGGTTCTCATAAATTTCAATCTTCGGACGTTGTTCTTCGTCACTAAGACAGTCTTCCACAGCCAGATCATGCATCAAGAACAGCGGCTGAAGTACCGCCAAATCGTCTACGTCTGCATCAATCCAGTAAAATCCTTCCGCTGGTGGAGTCAGCGCCTGCTGAATGTCGTCCACCGGAATAAATACACCGTTGTTTACCAACCGGATTTTCATCGTTAATCTACTCCTTCTGCACCCGCCAACTTGGCGGATATTATCATTATGGGCGCAAAAAGAACAAATCAGCCGGTCGGCAGCGGAGCCTGGAGATCAGGGCTGCGTTCACTATAAAATCAAACGGAAGTCACGTCCCGCTGCCGGCATGCTGATGTCAATTCTCTATGCAGTTTGTCGGAATTCGGCTGCCAGTCAGGCCTCGGGTCGCCATCCATTTAATATGTCACCTCTCACATAAGGGTTTATAACACCTTGTTTAGTATACCGCTGGTACAAGGTGCTTTCAAGCGCAAAAATGTGTCTATTTCGCGCCCTGAGGCAGTGTATGACAACGGATGATGAACGGTTCCGATCTGGGAAGCAGACATCGAACTGCATCTTGACGTGAGGGCATTAATGTAATAAAGTAGACGGTGAACCATATTAAATTACAATCTAATACAGCGAAATCTTATCAAGAGTAGGTGGAGGGACTGGCCCGATGAAACCCGGCAACCGGCGGTATACCGCACGGTGCTAATTCTTGCAGCGACTAAGTGTCAAGTGGCACTGTTGTAACTGAGAGATGAGAGAGGCGCATATCTATTTTACATATGACCTTTCTCGAAATCCGAGGAAGGTCTTTGTCATATGCCCCGACTTCTCAGCAGTGATTTTCGCTAAGGAACTTGAGGTTGTTTGTAACGTTGGATGAAAGAACAATTCAATGTTTTTACAAGCTCAAGGCAGTCTATAACTGTATTGATGTGAAGACATCAAGCCAGGGGTGGCTGCATCTATCTATGCACAAGGAGGAGTTAGATTTACTATGCCAATCAAAATACCTGATACTCTACCAGCAAAAGAAGTACTTGAAGGAGAGAATATCTTCGTCATGGATGAAACTTCTGCATATCAGCAGGATATTCGTCCACTCCGTATCGCTATATTAAACCTGATGCCCACAAAGGAAACGACCGAAACACAATTGCTTCGTCTGGTGGGAAACACGCCTATTCAGGTGGATGTCGTTCTCGTACATCCCAAATCCCATACGTCGAAGAATACGTCTCAGGAGTATTTGGATCTGTTCTATAAAACCTTCGATGAGATTGAGCACCGCCGTTTCGATGGAATGATTATTACGGGTGCCCCGGTGGAACAGATGGATTTCGAAGACGTGAACTATTGGAATGAAATCCAGGAGATCTTCGAATGGACCAAAACCAATGTGACTTCAACCCTCCACATATGTTGGGCTTCCCAGGCAGGTTTATACCATCATTTTGACGTACCCAAGGTTGCACTTGATGAAAAGTGTTTTGGCGTTTTCCCACATACCATTAATAAACCACATGTTCCGTTGTTGCGTGGATTCGATGAAGTATTCAACGTTCCACATTCCCGTCATACGGAAGTGAGACGCGAAGATATTGAAAAGAATGAGAATTTAGAGATTTTGGCTGAATCCGAGGAAGCGGGGATCTTCCTGGTTGCTACCAAAGACGGCAAACAGATTTTTGCCACAGGACATGCCGAGTATGACCCGTTCTCATTAAAGTGGGAGTATGACCGGGATGCAGCCAAAGGGTTGGATATCGCATTGCCTAGACATTATTATCCGAATGACGACCCTTCCCGTGTGCCACCGGCTACTTGGCGCGCTCATGCCAACTTATTATTCTCTAACTGGCTCAATTACTATGTGTATCAAGAAACACCTTATGATATTGGTCCGCAAATCTAATCGAGATTACAGGAGGATGCAGCAATGGAAGACAACAACAAGTTGAAAATCGAAAGCCGCTTAGCACAAATTGGGTCCATCAATGAACCGGTAACAGGCGCCATTAACTTTCCGATCTATCAATCCACTGCGTTTCGCCACCCGAAGCTTGGACAAAGCACGGGGTTTGATTATATTCGTACGACTAATCCAACCCGTAAAGTATTGGAAGAAGCCGCTGCAGCGCTGGAGTCCGGTGATGCAGGGTTTGCCTGTAGCTCGGGAATGGCCGCGCTGCAAACGATTTTTGCCATGTTTGGTCAAGGGGATCATCTGATTGTATCGCTGGATCTGTATGGTGGAACCTATCGTCTGCTGGAACGTATTCTGTCCCGTTTCGGCGTAACTGCAAGTTATGTGGACACGAATGACCTTGCAGCACTGGAGAAGGTTCGTCAGCCGAATACCAAAGCGGTATTTATTGAGACACCAACCAATCCACTGATGATGATCACCGATGTGGAAGCCGTTGCTTCCTGGGCGAAAAGTTACAACCTGTTGACCATTGTTGACAACACGTTGTTGACTCCATTTTTCCAACGTCCGATTGAACTGGGTGCCGATATCATCATTCATAGCGCTACCAAATATCTGGGTGGACACAATGATGTGCTCGCTGGACTAATTATTACCAAAGGTGAAGCGTTATCTGCAGAGATGGCGTTCTTGCATAATTCCATTGGAGCGGTATTGTCTCCAAGTGACTCCTACCAGTTGATGAAAGGGATGAAAACGCTGGCTCTTCGCATGGAGCGTCATGAGCACAATGCACTTACTATTGCTAAATACTTGCTTGAGCACCCAGCGGTGGTTGAAGTGTATCATCCAGGCCTATCCGATCATCCGGGGTATGAAATACAGAATAAACAATCCACCGGTAACACAGGTATCTTCTCTTTCAAAGTGAAGGATGCACGTTATGTTGAACCGTTGCTGCGTCATATCAAACTCATTGCTTTTGCCGAAAGTCTCGGCGGAGTTGAATCACTCATGACTTATCCCGCAGTACAGACTCATGCAGATATTCCGCTTGAAATTCGTGAAGCCGTAGGTGTGGATGACCGTCTGCTCCGGTTCTCCGTAGGCATTGAACATGCAGATGATCTGATTGCAGATCTCGGCAATGCTCTGACAGTTGCACAACAGGAAGTGGAAGGAGGCGTGCACTCATGAGTGAGTCCAACAACAAACCCAATTCCGAGTTAAAATTTGATACCAAGTTGCTCCATTTTGGCGATGAAATTGACAAAACGACTGGAGCATCGAGTGTACCGATCTACCAAGCATCAACATTCCATCATTTTGATATCTTCAATCCGCCTCAACATGATTACAGTCGTTCGGGTAATCCGACACGTCAGGCTTTGGAAGATTACATCACATTGCTGGAGGGCGGGGCACGAGGTTTTGCCTATTCTTCAGGGATGGCTGCGATCTCAAGCGTGTTCATGATGTTCTCCGCAGGGGACCACATGATTGTAACGGAAGATGTATATGGAGGTACGTATCGTTTGCTTACTTCCATATTAAGCCGTATGCAGATCGAGACAACCTTTGTAGACATGACCAATATAGATGAAGTAAAAGCGGCACTCAAACCAAACACCAAGGCAGTTTATATGGAGACACCGTCCAACCCTACACTGCGAATTACGGATATCGCTGCTGTAACTGACTGGTCGAAGGAACATGACCTGATCACGATTCTGGACAACACCTTTATGACACCGTACTATCAGCGTCCAATTGAGCTTGGTGTGGACATCGTCGTACATAGTGCTACGAAGTTTCTCGGAGGTCACAGTGATGTACTGGCAGGGTTAGCGGTTGCTCGCACGGAATCACTTGGTGTACAACTGAAACAGTTGCAAAATGGACTTGGAACTGTACTCGGGGCACAAGAATCCTGGCTTCTGATGCGCGGTATGAAAACCTTAGGGGCTCGCATGGCTCATAGTGAACGGAGCACAGCCAAACTGGCGGCATGGCTTAATCAGCGCAGTGATATTACCGCTGTCTTTTATCCTGGACTGGAGGATCATCCGGGCCGTGAGGCACATGAGCGCCAGTCCACAGGATATGGAGCTGTCGTTTCATTTGACGTCGGTTCAGGCGATCGTGCAAAAGCAGTTCTTAACCGGGTGAAGCTCCCCATTGTTGCAGTAAGCCTGGGAGCTGTGGAGAGTATTCTTTCCTACCCAGCGATGATGTCTCATGCGGCAATGCCGGCTGACGTTCGCCGTGACCGTGGCATTACAGATGGGTTGCTGCGCTTCTCGGTAGGTCTGGAAGATATCGAAGATCTGATTGTAGATTTGGAACAAGCACTTCAGGAATCCTAACAAAAGTGGATGCCCGAATACGCCGATGCGTATCACTTAATCTCGAACTAATTCTTTTCCATATGTAAAAATTTTTACTTATTTTTAAAGCACCTGTACATAAGGTGCTTTTTTTCACATGTAACCTGTGTTACGATATGTGGAGTACAGAAATACGATGTTGCCACCAGAACTTGCTTCTCTTGAACAAGTTGGGACGGATCGTTATATAATTTCTCTTCATGAGGGAGGCTTTTTTACGATGAGTACGGTAGACCGTATCTTAGATAAAGCCCTTCGGGGCGAACGTTTGGACTTGGAAGACACGATTCAGCTATTTGAATCCAATGAAGTGGACAAAATCGGGGCAGCTGCTAATGTCATTATGAAACGCATGCACCCTGAACCATACAGAACATTTGTAATTGGGCGTAACGTCAACTACACAAACGTGTGTGATGTGTACTGCCGTTTTTGTGCTTTCTACCGCAGACCTGGTTCGGATGAAGGTTATGTGCTTCCGGACGAAGTGATTTTCCAGAAGATTCAGGAAACTGAAGATGTGAATGGTACCGAAATTTTGATGCAAGGTGGAACGAATCCAAACTTGCCTTTCAGCTATTATACAGACCTGTTGAAAGCCATCAAAGAGCGTTTCCCAAACATCACGATGCACTCTTTCTCCCCAGCGGAGATTATGAAAATGGTTGAAGTATCCGATGGCCTTACATTGGAAGAAGTTGTTCGTGCCATTCACGAAGCTGGACTGGATTCCTTGCCTGGCGGCGGCGCTGAAATTCTGGATGACCGCACACGTCGGAAGATCAGCCGTTTGAAAGGTTCTTGGCGGGATTGGATGGACGTTATGCAAACTGCACACCGCATCGGTATGAACACCACGGCAACGATGGTTATCGGACTTGGTGAATCGATGGAAGAGCGTGCATTACACTTGCTCCGTGTACGTGAGGCTCAGGATGAATGTATTGCGAACAAGTATGACTCCGAAGGTTTCTTGGCATTCATTCCTTGGACTTTCCAGCCAGACAATACCAACCTTAAGCTGGAGCGTCAGACTCCGGAAGAGTACTTGAAGACTGTAGCTATTAGCCGACTGGTGCTGGATAATATCAAGAACATGCAATCCTCTTGGGTAACGATGGGTCCTGAGATCGGTAAGAAGTCGCTTGAATTTGGCTGTAATGACTTCGGTAGCACGATGATTGAAGAGAACGTTGTATCTGCTGCTGGTGCAACTTACAAAGTTAACATCGAATCGATTCTGCGTTTAATTCGGGAGTCCGGTTATATCCCGGCACAACGTAATACCCGATATGACATCGTGCGTATGTTCGATGAAGAGAATGCCGTACATGAAGATTTCGTAATGCAGAACTAATCCTGATTATTTGAATACTACTCCCATAAATGCTGATCGTTAGATAAGTATTTATGAAGCCAAGCCCGCTGACTACTCCGTTTGGAGAGACGGCGGGCTTTTTGATTTCTTTCTGCGGTTCGAGGTCATCAAACAGTACATGTTACGCAATTGGCGATATTTTATATTGAAATTGAACTGTTACAATGAAAGGGAACTTGTGTAGTCAGACACGCTGGAAGGGGTTAAACCGATGAAGAGAAGAATACTTGGCAAGACGGAACTGGACGTACCTGTATTGAGCTTTGGAGCATCCTCACTCGGTTCTGTATTTCGTGACATTGACCGGGACGAAGGGATTCGCACTGTACATGCGGCCGTAGATGCAGGGATGAATTACATAGACGTTTCGCCTTACTACGGGCTGACAAAGGCGGAGACAGTGTTGGGTGAGGCCATTCGCAGCTTGCCGCGCAGTTCATATATGTTATCAACCAAAGCCGGACGGTATGGGGAAAATGAGTTTGATTTCTCACGTCAGCGAATTCTGAATAGTGTGCAAGAGAGCCTGGATCGACTGCATACAGACTATATCGACATTCTGTTCCTGCATGATATTGAATTTGTGCCAGCAGAGATTATTATCGAAGTAGCTTTTCCAACGTTGCTGCGTCTGAAAGAGCAGGGAGTTATACGACATGCGGGCATTTGTGGATTACCCTTACCGTTGTTCGAGAAGGTTCTGCCACAGATCGATGCAGATGCGATCATCTCGTATTGTCATTATTCATTGAATGATACCTCATTATTATCGTTATTGCCCCTGTTGGAAAAAAAAGAAATTGGCCTCGTCAATGCTTCACCTCTTTCTATGGGCTTGTTGAGTACCCGAGGGGCTCCTGCCTGGCATCCGGCAGATGATCGGGTGAAACAGCTCTGCTTGAAGGCTGCCCGCTTCTGTGCAGAACAAGGCAGTGACATTGCCAAGCTGGCCGTGCAATTCTCTACGTCGAATGAACGAATTCCAACAACACTGGTGAGCAGTGCCAGCCAGCGCAATATCCTCAATAATGCAGCCTGGGTAGAGGAACCGATCGATCAGAGCTTGCTGGATGAAGTGCTGCGCATTCTGGCCCCATTGCATAACGAGACGTGGTCAAGCGGACGACCTGAATATAATACGAAGCCAAGCAACACGTCAGCAGAAGCATCCAAGGGGGAACAACGATGAGAGCCATTGTATGTGAAGAAATAGATCAATTGAAACTCCAGGACCTGCCTCAACCGGAACGAGCAGAAGGAGAGGCGTTGGTTGCCATTCGGCGGATTGGGATCTGTGGAACGGATCTGCATGCGTACAAAGGCAACCAACCTTTCTTTACCTATCCTCGTGTTCTGGGTCATGAACTGGCGGCTGTTATTGAAGAAATCGGTCCGAACGAGGCAGGATTAAAGCCTGGGGATCAGGTAAGTATTATTCCGTATCTGCACTGCGGGCACTGTATTGCATGTCGCAGTGGAAAAACCAATTGTTGTGCGTCCATGCAAGTCATGGGTGTGCACGTAGACGGAGGCATGAGAGAAAAAATCAGTGTTCCTGTCTCACATCTGCTCTCAGCAGAAGGTTTGACGCTGGATGAAACGGCAATGGTAGAACCATTAAGCATTGGAGCCCATGCCGTCAGAAGAGCAGGAATCAAGCCTGGTGAGCATGTGGTTGTGATTGGAGCTGGCCCCATTGGACTTGGCGTGATGGCATTTGCCAAACAGGCGGGGGCACGTGTTATTGCCGTTGATCGTAATCTGGACAGGCTGGAGCTTAGCCGGACTTGGGCTGGAGCGGATGACTTGGTTCAGGCTAATGAACATTCTGTACAACAAGTGGCTGAAATCACGGGAGGTGACTATGCTACGGCTGTCTTCGATGCAACCGGTAACGTGAATTCCATGAATGAGGCCATTCAATATGTTGCGCATAGTGGTCAACTCATTTTTGTTGGACTGGTGAAAGCGGATATTACCTTTCATGATCCTGAGTTTCACAAGCGGGAGATGAGCATCCTGGGCAGTCGAAACGCAACCCGTGAAGATTTTGAACAGGTCCTGTCAATCTTGCGTCAAAAGAAATTAAGTATGGATGGATATATCACACACCGCGTGGAATTTGATGAGTTACCTACTGCAATAGACCAATGGCTATTGCCAGATTCACATGTAGTCAAAGCCATCGTTGAACTATAAACACAAGTAAATCGGATAACAAAAAAACGCTCTCTGACCTTGGTGGACAATACCATCCATCCATAGGGGAAGAGAGCGTTTTTTTATTTTTCCGGATTTGTCACAATACCCGCATGTGGATCAATGTGACGCACAATGGACTTCAACCAGATCATCTCCAGCACATGTACCTCATAATAAAGTGCACCCGGGATTTGCCTGATCCATCCTTCCGCCATCGCGAGTTGTGTTGATTCAGAAGTGGCTTTCAGCGTTCTAGGTTCACGGCGCAGCCGTTTGCGTACAGCTTTTTCAACTTGAGAGCTTTGTGTGGTCAAAATGCATACTTTGCGTTTGGAAGAGAAGCCCCTGAACGCAATGTACACCATTTCATAAGCAATAAGGTAGGCGATTACGGAATACATCGCTTGGTCCCAGCCAAAGACAACACCAGCGGCTGTCAGTATCAACAAGTTAAGCAGCATGATTATTTTTTCGATAAGCATCCGTTTTCCGCTAAATACACGTTCAGGTGGGCGGGAAGACGGATCACCGATTTCCAGCGTATCCAGTGTCCCGCCATACCGCACGACGAGTCCAATTCCGAGTCCGAGGCATAATCCGCCAAACATGGCGGCAGCCAGCGGATGCTCTACAAGTGGCGGCATGGGATGAAGCACAATGGCACCGATCGAAAAGACAACCAGACCCAGAACAGTAACCAGTACAAATTTCTTCTGCACAATCTTGTAAGACAGAAATATAAACGGAACATTGAATAAAAATAGGAACAAACCAATCCTCATTTCGGTCCAGTGGGCGAAGAGTGAGGAAATGCCTGTAATGCCTCCAATAATAATTTTATTGGGGTGTAAGAACAATTCAAGTCCCACGGAGGCCAGAATTCCGCCCGCAATAACGAGAAACAGGTTTAACCAGCGGCGGGTAGACGATATCCTGGTCTTGGCGGTGTTTGGCACCGGATTAGCCGATATCAGAGGTGCTTTCATAGGTCATCCTCCTTAGTGCGGCTTTCGAGCCATTCTCCCTGGGTTAGTCACAGAAAGATCGGCGTAGAGCCGCGAAGTACGTTAGTATGTCTGTTCTGTACAGACATAGGAGTTATCCTTCTTTCTGCAGAACCTTAGGTTCTTCTTTCTTTTTCCGAGGATCTTTGAACTTGAATATTTTATCCAATAAACGGAATACATGTTTGGACTCTTTGGTTAATAAAGGACCCAGAATGGCCAGAATTAGGACATACAGCGCGGCAAATGGCTGAATCATTGGCAACAGTCCTCCGGCTTTACCCATGTTGGCCAAGATGATGGAAAACTCACCCCGTGACACAATGGTTAATCCGATATTGGCCGATGCTTTGGGTGATAGTCCTGCACTGCGCCCGGCCAGCATACCCGCCAGGAAGTTACCGAACAATGTAATAACAACTGCAATCAGAGCTAACCATACGGCTTCGCCACCCAAGGACAACGGATCAATGGACAATCCAAAGCTGAAGAAGAAGATTGCTCCGAAGAAGTCACGGAACGGTAGAATCAAGTGCTCAATCCGTTTTGCATGTTCTGTTTCAGCAAGCACCAGACCAACCAGTAATGCACCAATCGCTTCGGCAACATGAATAGTTTCAGAGAAACCAGCTACCAGGAACAAGGCTCCGAATACAACGAGAGAGAATAGCTCATTCGAGCGAATTTTAAGCAATTTGTTTAGTAGCGGTGTTGCTTTGCGTCCAAGGATAATCACGATAAGCATGAATCCGAGGGCAATAAGTGCAGACATGATGACGCCTCCGATGGAGGATGAATCACTAAGCACAAGTCCGGACAAGATCGAGATATATACAGCGAGGAATACATCTTCGAACATAATAATACCCAATATCATCTCTGTTTCCGGATTGGCCGTTCGTTTCAAATCAACGAGTACCTTGGCCACAATGGCACTGGAAGAGATAGTAGTTATACCTGCGATAATAAGTGCTTCTGCAACTGGGAAACCGGACACAAAACCGAATATTAATCCCAGCGTAAAGTTAATGCCGATGTAGATCGAGCCGCCAACTGCAATAGAGCGACCCGATTTAATTAAACGACCTACCGAGAATTCAAGTCCAAGGTAGAAGAGAAGGAACAGGATACCGATCCGACCCATAAATTCAATAAAAGGCTGACTCTCAATAAAACGGAAGTCCAGATGCCAGATTTTCATGGCATGTGGCCCCACGGCCATCCCGATCAGAATATAAAATGGAACGACCGAAAATCTTAGTTTTGCCGATAAAAGGCCGGCTGCTGCAATGAGAACAAGGGCCAGACCTACTTCGAATATCAAATGATCCATCTATTTACCCCCTTCCAGTCAGGAGGAGGGATTTAAACAGTTTCTGCTGATTGCGTTCGCCAACGGCTACCACCGTGGATTCTGCACTGATAACTACCTCCGGACCTGGGCTGATATGTTTTTTGTGATTTTTCTCTACAACGGCGATAACCGTTGCCCCAGAGTTTTGACGTACGTCCAATTCACCGATGGATTTACCGATACTTCCGAAGGAGGGTTCGATTTTGTACCACTCGATAATCAGGTCGTCAAACGTTACTTCAATATTTTCAAGCTGCTTTGGTTTGTAAGTTAATCCGCCAACAATAGCAGCAATCTGTCGTGCTTCGTAATCGTCAAGTGTGATCATCGAGATGCTTTGATCGGGATCATCATACTCGAAGTGGTACATTTCCCGGCGACCGTCATCGTGAATAATAATGACAATTTTATCACCGCTGCTTGTTTCAATCTGAAATTTTTTGCCGATTCCCGGCAAGTCTGTTTCGCGTACATCCATGGATTGTTGCCTCCTTATAATTAGGGGCTGGCCACAGAAGACAGGCTTATTTCCCGAAAATGATTAATCTGCTGCTCAAGGGAACATCAAAAGATGCGGGTAAACAGAGCCAGAAATTCCTGACACAGCCATATGATTTGAATTTGTCGGTGTGGGTACAACAAAAATAGGTACTGTTATAAACATGGGTTTATCTAACGTTGCTAAAAGGGTTATAAGTTATGCACAAGCACACCGTCTTTAAATACAGAGGTGTCTCCATGCAAAAGCAACCCGTAAATACGTCGCAACGGCTAGTGAAGAGCGTTCACGTACTTAGGTGCTATAGGGGTGAGGGATACATACATGCTGGTAAACTTAATAGGTAGCAGAAATAATTTGCGTTTAAACAGACAATACCACGGTTTAAAGGACAGACCCGTTGTAGGGATTCGCAGCATCAATAACAATGCGAGGACAAGAAAGACAGGCTTATTATGCGTAACCGCAATCAGCTTGGACATGACTTGTGGGTATTTGCGAATGACAGATTTCTGCTGGGATTCGGGTATTTGCAACAGCACTTCCTTGTTGGAAGTTGCTTCTACAGACACCCCAACGGCAGATTCGGTCTGCATTGGAATAGGGAAGCACAAGGCTTGGAAAACGCACAAAATGATAATGATAGTGTAGTGGAGTATTCTAGGTTGTTGTCTCATTTTGGCTTCCCTCCTTTCCCGTGAAACATACTGTTATTAAAATAATAACACATTTTTGTCTTAACTCCAAACCTCATCATAATATACTGAGAAATCATGACACGCTTTCCATCAATCCGCTTCGTATATCCCCATCGGCCTTGCCATATACTTTGAACAGGAAGGAAAGGAGTGATTCTTGTGGAACTGTTTGCTGTATGGACCGATGTATCGGGGCAAGATGAAGCGGATCAATTTTATCGTTGTGTCAAGGAAAAAACCAAAGGTTTACATATAAGTAAAAGAGGATTTCGGCTCACCTTCAAACATAATGATGGAAGAGCAACCTGGGTGTGCAGAGGGAATGAGAATCACGAAGACTTCCAGCAATGGCTTCCCCGGATCAGTGATCTGCTCTCCCTTGGACTCGCCGACTTCATTATGGAGACACAAGAACGGAGCATGGTGGAGGATATGATCGCCAAGGCGTGTTCTGTCATGGATGAGCATGAAGTGGAAAAGGTCAATCGAATCTGCATGCCACTTCTATTAAATGGTGATCTGGATCAGCCCGGACTTCGGGAGCGCCGCCGTACTACGTTAGCCAGTGGACTACGACAGGATCTGGAGGATGTTCACTTTTTTCACCTTGAAGGCATTATCAATTTCCGTATACGGCCATATAAGCAGGAACTTCAGGAGTTAGTGGAGTATGCGCTGGATGAATTTTGGATGGATCGGCAGTATGAAGAGTTTATGGGACTGTTAAAATATTTTGTGTTTTTTCAAGAAGCCAAAGTACCTCTGGTTCATCTTGTACACAAGGGAATGCATGAATTTCAGGTGCTGGATGCTGGACTTAATCTGTTACCCGTGCAAAAGGATGAACAGGTTGTTGTTGAAATGCCGGGTCTGGAACTGGAGATGGATATCGAAGATATGATTGTAAGTACACTCATCTCCATCTCTCCTGAGAAGGTCATGCTCCATACAAGCACCCCGGATCTGCCAATCATCTCTACCATATGCCAGATCTTTGAAGACAAAGTGCAAATATGTCATCATTGCCCGGAATGCGAAGTGCTGCGCTCAGGATTGTTGACAGGTCTTGACGCAAGTGATCTCGGCAATTATAATAACTGTTGATCCATGAATTTTTTATGTGAACCATTGAACCAAAAGCGTTGACAAAGACAACAACCACACGCAAGATCGGTGCAGAGAGAGGAACCAAGGCTGAAATTTCCTCCGGATATCACGTATGGTTTACCCCTTTGTAGCTGCAATTTTGAAAGTGGAGTTAGAATATCGCCTTTATTGGGATTATCCGCGAGTAAGGATCTGCCGGGTCATGCCCGTTATCGTCATGCCAATGAGGGCTGTATTTCCGAATATGGATGAATCAGCTGAATTAGGGTGGAACCACGAGTATATATCACTCGTCCCTTTGCCGGGACGGGTGTTTTTTGCGTTCCTTTGCAAAATGACTGGAATAGCAATAGATAATCAGTCCATAAATATCTGGACACGAAGGTTACATTAACAGGAGGAATGAGACAAATGGCAGTGAACATTAAATTACCGGATGGTTCGGTACGTGAGTACGCGGATGGCAGCACGATTGAGGACGTAGCCGCTTCAATTAGCAGCGGATTGCGCAAAAATGCCGTAGCCGGCAAGTTGGATGGTATCGTGGTGGACTTGTCAACAACACTTCATGAGGGAGCATTGGTGGAGATCGTAACTCTGGATTCACCAGAAGGACTTGAAGTGATGCGTCATAGTACAGCTCACTTGATGGCTCAAGCAGTGAAACGTTTATATGGTAACAAAGAGGTACGCCTCGGTATCGGCCCTGTCATTGAAGATGGTTTCTACTATGATATGGACCTCGAACATGCGCTCAATCCTGAAGATCTGCAAAAGATCGAGAAGGAAATGGAACGTATTGTGAATGAGAACTTGCCAATTGTACGTAAGGAAGTTAGCCGCGAGGACGCGATCAAAACGTTCGAAGAAGTGGGCGATCCTTACAAACTTGAGTTGATTCGTGATTTGCCAGCGGACAGCGTGATTACGATTTATGAGCAAGGTGAATTCTTCGACTTGTGTCGTGGTCCTCACGTACCATCAACTAGCAAAATCAAAGTGTTCAAACTGATGAATGTAGCGGGTGCTTACTGGCGTGGAGATAGCAAAAACAAAATGCTTCAACGTATCTATGGTACGGCTTTTGTGAAAAAAGCACAGCTGGACGAGCATCTGCACTTCCTCGAAGAAGCTCGCAAAAGGGATCACCGTAAGTTAGGTAAAGAGCTGGAAATGTTCACATTCTCCCAACTGGTCGGTCAAGGCCTGCCAATCTGGTTGCCTAACGGTGCGAAGCTGCGCCGTACTCTGGAGCGTTATATTGTGGATCTGGAAGAAAGCCTGGGATACCAGCATGTATACACACCGGTTCTGGGTAATGTGGAATTGTACAAAACATCTGGCCACTGGGAGCATTACCAGGAAGATATGTTCCCAAAAATGGTTATGGATAACGAGGAACTCGTTCTCCGTCCAATGAACTGTCCTCACCATATGATGGTGTACAAGTCCAGCATGCACAGCTACCGTGATCTGCCAATCCGTATTGCAGAGCTTGGTATGATGCACCGTTATGAAATGTCGGGGGCATTAACAGGTCTGCACCGCGTACGTGCAATGACACTGAACGACTCACACATTTTTGCACGCCCGGATCAGATCAAAGAAGAGTTCGCTCGTGTTATCGAGTTGATTCAAACCGTGTACAAGGATTTCGGTATTAACGAATACCGTTTCCGTTTGTCCTATCGCGATCCGAAGGATACCGAGAAATACTTCCAGAACGACGAGATGTGGGAGATGTCCCAACGCATGCTGCGTGAAGTTGTGGAAGAACTTGACCTTCCTTTCTATGAAGCTGAAGGTGAAGCGGCGTTCTACGGTCCGAAACTGGATGTTCAGATCAAAACAGCCCTGGGCAAAGAAGAGACATTGTCTACAGTTCAACTGGACTTCCTGTTGCCTGAGCGCTTTGAACTTGAATATGTGGGAGATGACGGACAGAAACATCGTCCGGTTGTTATTCACCGCGGTGTAATTAGTACAATGGAACGTTTCACAGCATTCTTGCTGGAGAACTTTGCAGGAGCTTTCCCATTGTGGTTGTCTCCGGTACAGGCAAAAGTGATCCCGGTATCCGGAAACTTCGACGATTATGCACGTGAAGTGGAAGCGAAGCTGAAACGTGCGGGAATCTCTGCTGAAGCCGATCTGCGGAATGAGAAGCTTGGATATAAAATCCGTGAGGCGCAGCTTGAGAAAATGCCTTATATGTTTGTTGTCGGTGAGAATGAGCGTAATGCAGAAGCAGTATCCGTACGTAAGCGTGGAGAAGGCGATCTGGGCATGAAACCGGTCGATGAAATTATCGCTCAACTGAAAGAAGAAATTGCAACACGTTTGGTATAAATGAACAAATGATCTATTAGATAACCAGTGCATAAATTGTGCTGATCACTCTGCATAACGCCTGGATAACATGGGATTGACCTATGTTATTCAGGCGTTTTTTCGTAGTGTTTGCAGTAAAAAGTATAGATTAATTGCTTTTTGGAAAACCTTTGCAGTGAGGGGGAGGTTATACAATGAAAAAGCAATTCTCAATTCAAAAGAAACATATACGGGGTTTATTGGTTGGCTGTGCGATGTTCGCCGGGATGATGATTAACCTGAATCAGGCGGATGCCTATACATTTGAAGAGGAAAGTACAGTACTGCATGTCGAGAGTCAGAGCAGCGGCAGTGAAGTCCCGATTATTGAAACTTCGAACAAGTCTGATCAAAAATTTCCAGAACAGATCAGCCATCAATACAGCGATGAGGCCCAGCTGACAACCATGGTGTATATGGCTTTATTGTGGTCACCACAACCAATGGTCATTCCAAGACCTGAGCTTCCAGAGAAACAAGTGGCAGATCCGTCTATGCCGGTGCTTGCTCCGCGGTCAGAACAAATCCTGGGTACACAAAAGGTTACAGCAACGGGATATACGGCAGGTGTAGAGTCTACAGGAAAAGGACCAAAACATCCTCAATACGGAATTACGTATTCTGGTGTAAAAGTACGTCGTGATAAAGAAACAGTTTCCACGATTGCAGCTGATCCAAAATTGTTCCCGATGGGTTCCATTCTGTACATTCCGGGCTATGGTTACGGAATTGTTGCAGATACGGGTTCGGCGATCAAAGGCAATAAAATCGATCTGTATTTCCCGACAACCAAGCAAGTGTACAAAGAGTGGGGCAAAAAGGATGTGGAGGTACAGGTGATCAGGCAAGGCGCTGGAAAGTGTACAGAAAAGATGCTCAGCGAGTTGGCCGATGCAATCGACGTGTACAAATCCGTACCGGATTCGTGGTTGGACAAGGCCATTTAATTTCACATGGTCAAATGAATAACTGAAGTGCTCTCTCCACATAATACTGACTGGGGACGAACCCCGCGGTGCAGCAATGCATCGTAAATATGAAGAGAGAGGTGATTCGTTGTGGCTAAAAAATCACAAGGGTTCCAAACGCCAAACGAGAAGTACAATGCAGAGTTTGGAGAAGAGAATGCAGCAGCAAAAGTGAAGCAATCCGCTCAAAACAAAGTACAAGATAATTTCCAAACACCTGATGAAAAATACAATGCCGAGTTCGGTGTAGAAAACACAGGCCAAACTGGCCAAGGTCAAGGCAAAGCATCAAAATACAAAAAATAATTGAAGATTCATTAATCAAATGATGATTCAGCACCCTGGAGCACCAGCTCCGGGGTGTTTTACATATGCGAAGTTTTTTACATTAATATCCTCCCATCTCAGTCTCGAGACCGAGATGAATTCCACCTGCCGCCGCTGTTCTCATTGTCTTGTCTGAGTTACACTGGATACATAATACAGACAAAGGAGACATGGGTGATGAAACGATCGACGCGTGACCGCTGGTGGGTTGGCATACCTCTTATTGCTATTGGTGCGATGATCTTGTTCAGACAATTGGGATATGACATTGATGTAGGATATATTTTCAGAACATATTGGCCGTTATTTCTAATCTGGTGGGGGGTCAAAGGAATCTCCGAGATTCGTCGCAACGGGGGTTACGCCTTTATTGGACCCGTAATTGTACTGGCGATTGGTGGTTACTTTCTTGCCCGTAACCTGGGATGGATTGATTACTCCATGGGAGAGTTCATTCGTTATCTGATCCCGGTTATGCTGATTGGCGGAGGATTGTTTGTACTGATTGGGCCACGACGTCGTGATCGGAAACATCATGACAAGATGCAGCCACCTCCAGCACCTGAGCAACCTTATAAACCGTTGGCTCCGGAGGATCTGGAGATGCCGTCATCGTTTGACGAACAGTTCGAGAAAACATTTGGCAAACCAAAACAGGAACAGAAGAACGATGCACATGGCCCTCATTTCACAGGATCAACGGATTCATCATCACAAGGGCATCAATATAAGAAGAAACATCAATCGTATAACTCTAATGATACCGGATATGGAGAACATTATGATGATGGCTACGGAAATGGTTATGGGGATTATGGCAATGGCAATACCATTAACAAATCGGCGTTCATCGGGGATCTGTACATGGGGCAGGAAGTTTTCTCGTTAAAACCAATGAACATTTCGGCTTTTATCGGAGATACCGTAATTGATTTGACCAAAGCACAGATTCCATACGGTGAGACAAAGATTGTTATTTCTTCATTTATTGGGGATGTGAAAGTATTTGTTCCAGAAGATATGGATCTGGGTGTGACGGTGACGACAAATTCCTTCATTGGAGATATGTCACTGTTGAACCAGAAACGTGGCGGATTCCTGAGTAGTGCCCAGGCTGAAACTGCCCATTACCATGAAGCGAGCAAAAAGGTACGGATTATTGTAAGTGTGTTTATCGGAGACGTCAAAGTGAATAAGGTGGGTTAACGCATGATTCGAACAATTCTCAAAGCCAATAAATGGGAACTGATGATGTATTTTGCGCTAACTGGTCTGATTACGCTGGGCGGATTCTATCTATTGTATGGAGAGGTGTTGATGGGGGCTGGTCGTCAGCGGGCATGGACCTATGTGGCCGTTGTTGTGCTGGCCACCGTTATCACCGGATATATCGCTGCATTACGACTTCAGCGCAAGATCGACCTGCTTGATCTCAACATGTTGAAAGTGTCCAAGGGTAATCTGGCGGTGCGCATGCCTGAAGCGGATGACGCTTCATTTGGTCGTGTCTATCAGGAGTTCAATGTCATGATGGATTCGATTGAGAAAAAGATGAGACTGCTTCAGCGTCTCGGTGAGCAGGAAGTCATTGAGAAGGAGCAAGCCTCGGAGCAGGCTGTGCTTGAAGAGCGCAAACGAATGGCAAGGGACCTCCATGACACGGTTAGCCAGCAGCTGTTTGCCATGCATATGTCGGCTTCGTCTTTACCTCGTCTGCTGGAGATGAATCCGGAACATGGTGGTAAAGTACTGGACCAGTTAATCCAGATGTCACATATTGCACAGCGTCAGATGCGAGGACTGATTGCTCAGCTTCGACCGGTGGAGCTGGAAGGGCGTGACCTCACCGCAGCACTGGATAGCTGGTTTCCTGATTACTGCAGGCAGAATGGTCTTAAAGGTGTGAAAGAGCTGGAACTGGATGGCGGAATCTCGGATGCCATTGAGCACCAGCTGTTTCTTGTTATTCAGGAGGCAGTTGCCAATGTCGTGAAGCATGCAGAGGCAGGGGTGGTCAGTCTGTCCATACGGGAAAGTGAACATCAGATTAGCATGAGCATCAGCGATGATGGTCAGGGATTTTTGCAGCAAGCGGAGCGACCGGGTTCATACGGGTTATCTACCATGCGTGAACGGGCGGAGAAGCTTGGGGGGCAAGTTCAGATTATATCGAAACCGGGAGCGGGAACGACGGTGCGGGTATTGATTCCGAAATTCCCGAACGTTCCTGAGTGAACCAGAGGGGGAGACGGAATGAGTGGTAAAGTAAACGTGATGATTGTGGATGACCATGATATGGTGCGCATGGGGTTGAAAACATATCTGATGCTGGAACCAACTTTTCATGTGATGGGAGAAGCGGGCCACGGGCAGGATGCGCTTGATCAGTTACGCAAGTTAAATGATAGTGAAATGCCGGACCTGATCCTGATGGATCTGATGATGCCGATAATGAATGGCGCTGAAGCAACAAAAGCCATCATGACTGAATTTCCAGGGATGAAAATTGTAATGCTCACCAGTTTCCTGGAGGATGATCTGGTTGTGCAAGCGATTGAAGCGGGTGCGGTAAGTTATGTACTGAAGACAGTCTCTGCTGAAGAACTGATCTATGCTCTGCAAGGGGCCTATAGAGGCATGCCTGTTATGACAGGTGATGTGTCGCAGGCGTTAACCCGGGGAATCAGACAACGTACAGCGAGAGAGAGTGAATCCGGTCTGACTGAACGGGAGAAGGAAGTGCTGCTGCTTATTGCAGAGGGAAAGACCAACAAAGATATCGGAGAAGAATTACATATCAGTATCAAAACCGTCAAAACACATGTAAGTAACCTGCTGATGAAATGTGAAATGGACGATCGTACACAATTGGCCATCTATGCGCATCGTCAGGGTTGGGTGAAAACGAAAGGGTAAAATGCTGTCGTGACGGGGAACAGAGTCTATTCTTACGTGCTTTTATCTCCTTTTTAATTGTTTTTAAGGTACGGTTAAGGTTTAAAGTACAAAATAAGGACAGTTAAAGAATATCTCTTGGGAATAAGAGATTGGGAGGTAGAGAGGCATGGACGAACGCAACTATAGATCGAACCGTCAAGACGAGGAAAACGAAACCAAACAAACGGAGAACCGCAATTCTTCCGGAACGGACGAATCCTCCTATTATTATTCTTATGGACCTTTTCAGTCCGTGAATCAGGAAGATACAGCAAATCACATGGGAAGCAATAATCAACGTGAAGAAGGAAATGTAGAGATTACAAAACCTGATCCGGTGAGACCCGTACCTACTTACTATAATAGTGAATCATCTGAACAAGCGAAGAGATCATCAGCAGGCGGTGGAAACGGCTCAGGTAACGGTGGAGATCAAGGGAATGGCGGCAAAGGCAACTGGAACTATAATAACCGCAAACCGCGTTCTTCCGTAAGATCACTTCTATTTTCCTTTATTGCCGGTATGCTTGTCATCACCGTTCTCATGTACACAGCTGACAGAACAAACATGTTCACACCAGAGACGGCACTTACGAACACGGACAATCAAAGTTCAGGACAGGAAGCATCCACAAACACAGGCGGAGGCAACAATGTCACAGCGTCGTTACTGCCAACAGGCAAAGAAGATGTTTCTTCCGTAGTGACGAGTACAAGTCCAGCAGTCGTCAAAATCGAAACACTCGCGAAGCAGTCCTCACGTACAGGATTGGGTCAGGGTGGATCAAACACAAGTGATCCGTTGTACCAATACTTCTTTGGTAATGGCGGTGGAACGGAAGGCAATCAAGGCCAAAGCCAGCAACCACAAAGTAGTAATCAGCTTGTACCTATGGGCATTGGTTCCGGGTTCATTTTTGACAAAGAAGGATATATCCTGACGAATCAACACGTTGTTCAGGGTGCAGACGTAATCCAGGTAACCCTGGAGAACAACAGCAAGCCTTATGAAGCTAAACTGCTGGGAAGCAGCTTTGATCTGGATTTGGCTGTATTGAAAATTGAGAAAAACAGTGGTGACGATGCGTTCCCTGTAGCTCCACTGGGTGATTCCAACAGTACCCAAGTCGGTGAATGGCTTGTAGCTATTGGTAACCCGGAAGGATTTGAACACACCGTTACAGCAGGTGTACTGAGTGCCAAAGAACGTACAATCAGCATTCCAGATGAAGAAACAGGAAAAACACGTGAGTACAGCCATTTGCTGCAAACCGATGCTTCGATTAATCCGGGTAACTCCGGTGGTCCGTTGCTTAACCTGAATGGGGAAGTTATCGGAATGAACGTTGCAGTAAGCGCAGATGCACAGGGAATTGGTTTTGCAATCCCATCGAGCGTCATCTCTGAAGCCGTTAAATATCTCAAAGAGAACAAAGAAGTGCCCAAAGAGCCAGTACCATTTATCGGCGCGTCTCTGATGGCTCTTACGCCTGAAGTTGCTAAACAAATGGGAACAGATGTTACCGAAGGTTCAGTGGTAGCCAGCACGATCTTCCAATCACCGGCTTACCAAGCAGATCTTCGTGCATATGACATCATCACAGGTGCCAACGGTACGCCGTACGCCACAAGTCAGGATCTGATTGATTTTATCAAGAAACAGGAAATCGGCAGTGAAGTTACACTGAATGTGGTGCGTGATGGTAAGAAAATGGATCTGAAAATCAAAATCGGCAACAAAAATGATTTTGATACTTCACAAACAACAGATACACAACAGCAGCAACCATAAATATCGGGCAAGGATTAACAGAACGGAAGGGATTGAAGGCCCTTCCGTTTTTTTGCCCTGATTGAGCAAGGTTACAATGGACCAGTACGGATTGGAGACCGCCTACTTGAAGATGCAGATTGTGCTTCTGCCTGTTACAATGGGATAAAACGTTAGGAAAAAGGAGAAAGACCACCATGCGCTCAACTATTTTGATTGTCGATGATGACGAAAAAATTGTGTCCATGCTTCGCCGGGGGCTGGCTTTTGAAGGATATGAGGTACAGACGGCTTCCAATGGAGCCGAAGGCCTCAGCAAACTGATGGACAAGGAACCGGACATCGTTGTGCTGGATGTGATGATGCCGCAGATTGACGGATTTGAGGTATGTCGCAGATTGAGAGAAGCAGGCAGCAAAGTGCCTGTGCTAATGCTGACGGCCAAGGATGAAGTACAGAGCCGGGTGACCGGACTGGACACAGGAGCCGATGACTACCTTGTAAAACCTTTTGCGCTGGAAGAATTATTGGCACGTGTCCGCGCATTGCTCCGCCGAAAGTCTGATAGTGGGGGCACGCCGGACAACCGCTTAATGTATGAAGATATCATTTTGGACAATGACTCACGCGAAGTTTTGCGAGATGGGCAGCGTCTGGAGCTGACTGCCAAAGAATTCGAGCTGTTGAATCTGTTCATGCAAAATCCAAGACGGGTCCTATCTCGCGATCTGATTATGGATAAAATCTGGGGTTATGATTACAGCGGCGAATCTAACGTGCTCGAAGTGTACATTGCCATGCTCAGACAGAAGACCGAAGAATACGGTGGCAAGCGTCTAATCCAGACCATCCGGGGAGCCGGCTATATCCTGAGAGGTGACTCCTGATATGTCCATCCGGTTAAGACTAACCGCATGGTATTCTGGCATTTTGGCGGCTGTGCTTATTTTTTGGGGCGTTGTAATCTATGCCTTTGTGTATTTTAACTCCTATCAGGAAGTCGAACAGCAACTGAAAGTGAAGAGTACCCGGATTACGGAGCAGATCGGTGTTAATCCTCTTTCACAGTCGTTGGATCTGGACCCATTTACAGAGAGTCAGCTTCAGGAGGCACAAATCTATATTCAACTCTGGGATTATCAGAGTCGCTCAGGCAGAATTTCGGGTAATATGGAGAAACTGCAGATTCAGTTTCCGGTATTAAAAGCCAATGAGATACTTAAAAAGCGAGGCATATCCAAGATCTATGTGGATGGAACGCCGTTTCTGGTGAATCAGCTCCCCCTTTCTCTTCAGGGAACCAATGAAGTACGTGGAATTCTTCAGGTTGGTGCGAATGTAAGTTCACAAGAGCGCTTGCTGGAAGCGTTGCTTAATATTTTGGTTTTTGGCTGGCTGGTAGCGATGGCATTGGCTATAACCTCAGGCCTTGTGCTGGCCCGCAAGTCGATGCGTCCGCTCGTGACTGTCATTGATGCCGCCAATCAGATTCAATCTGGAGATGACTTAAGTGTACGTATTCAATATGCTGGGCCGAAGGATGAGATTGGGCGTCTGATTGAAACGGTGAATAATATGCTTGAACGTACAGAATTGTCATTCCGTGGTTTGGAGGAGACAAATGCTGCCCAGCGCCGCTTTGTATCCGATGCATCGCATGAACTGCGTACGCCGCTGACCACCATTCGCGGGAACGTAGACTTCCTGAAGAAGCTGTGGGATCAGGAGGGAACCGACCGACCGAATCTGGATGAGGAGACTGTCAAGCAAATGTCGCTGGAAGCCATTGAAGACATGGCGGACGAGGGAAAACGTATGAGCAGGCTGATCAGCGACATGTTATCGCTGGCGAGAGCGGATACGGGTCAGAAAATTGAACTGAATCCGATCCCGCTGCAGATACTCGTACAGGAAGTGGCACGCAGAGCACAATTTCTGGATCGTCAGGCAGACTGGCTTCCAGGAGATTTTTCCATCCTTAACGGCATTTATGTGAACGGTAGCAAGGACTATCTGCAACAGATGTTGTTTATTTTCATTGAAAATGCGTTTAAATACACACCTGAAGGCTCTGTGACGCTGGATGCCGTATTATACAAAGGTCAGGTGGGACTACGCATCAGCGACACCGGTATTGGGATGGATCGGGACGAAGTGCCGTTCATCTTTGATCGCTTCTATCGGGCAGACGAATCCCGCGGGGCTACACCGGGCATAGGTCTGGGACTTTCGATTGCGAAGTGGATTATTGAGGAACACCATGGATCGGTTGAGGTTGTGACCAGACGTGGAGAAGGAACCACCTTTATTATCTGGTTGCCGGTTGTCTTTGCTCCGCCTATCGAATAAAGGTATAATAGACAGGACTGCAATTACATCGGCAACGTTGCCGAGAAAGAAAGCGGGTGGCAACCAAGTGGAAGTACTACGAATTTCGCCGCGGGGATATTGTTACGGCGTTGTGGATGCGATGGTGCTCGCGCGTCAAGCGGCACGCAATCTGGATTTACCACGACCTATTTATATATTGGGTATGATTGTGCATAACCAACATGTGACGGATTCCTTTGAAGATGAAGGTATTATTACATTGGATGGTCCGAACCGGATGGATATTTTGAGCCAAGTGGAGAGTGGCACGATTATTTTCACAGCTCATGGTGTATCTCCTGAAGTGCGCAAGTTGGCACGGGACAAAGGATTGACAACAGTGGATGCAACATGCCCTGATGTCACCAAGACCCATGATCTCATTCGGGAGAAGACGGCAGAGGGTTATCAGATCATCTATATCGGCAAAAGGAATCATCCTGAACCAGAAGGTGCCGTTGGTGTTGCACCAGATCTTGTTCATCTGATCGAGAAGGAAGAAGAGATCGAAGAACTGAACGTATCTCCAGGCAAAATCCTTATTACGAATCAGACCACGATGAGCCAGTGGGATATCAAACACATCATGAGCCGTCTGCTAGAGAAGTTTCCGGGCGCAGAGATTCATAATGAGATTTGCCTTGCAACTCAGGTTCGTCAGGAAGCTGTCGCGGAACAGGCAGGTCAAGCGGACCTGGTTATCGTGGTGGGTGATCCTCGCAGCAATAACTCTAACCGTCTGGCACAAGTGTCGGAGGAGATTGCGGGTGTTACGGCCTACCGTGTATCTGATGTTTCCGAGATTCAGCAAGAATGGCTCAAAGGTGTAAATAAGGTGGCGGTTACTTCGGGTGCATCAACACCAACACCGATCACGAAGGAAGTCATCCTTTACCTGGAGCAGTATGAACATGACAAGCCGGAGACGTGGGAGATCAAACGTACCGTGAACATGAGCAAACTGTTGCCTCCAGTTAGAGAAAAAACACGTACACCTTAGGGCAAAGGAAATGTAAAAGTAAGTCTAAGTGTATGTGAGTTAAAAACGAGATGTGAATGAGAAGAATCCTGTTATGCAGATCCGAATGTCGGAGCCTGTGGAGCAGGATTCTTTTTGTATATGGATAAGGAATGTGTACCTTGACGCAATAAGATAACTATGGTATATTCACTTTAACGGATAAAAGCTTAAAAGCGAACAAGCGTTTAAGCGCGACAGAGTTTTTATGTTTAATCAGACGCACGTTAAGAAATTATGGTGCTCTCATACAAGGAAGGATGGGAATTAATATGATCGTTATTGCAGGCAAAGCTACACCGGAGGAACAGATTCAGGATATCGTTGCAGTTATTGAAAAAGAAGGGCTTCAGGTGCATATCTCTCGCGGAGAGGATCGTACTATCATTGGTTTGATTGGCAAAGTTGAACCTAAAATGCAAGAGCATCTTCGCCAAATGAAAGGTGTCGAGAATGTTGTGAAAATCTCGAAATCCTACAAATTGGCAAGCCGTGACTTCCATCCGGAAGATACGGTGATCTCCATCAAAGGTGTGGATATCGGCGGAAAAGAACTTGTCGTCATGGGTGGACCATGTGCAGTTGAATCCGCTGCGCAGATTGATGAGATTGCGGGGCTTGTGAAAGCTGCTGGTGGGCAAGTGTTACGTGGTGGTGCATTCAAGCCGCGTACAGGTCCTTACAGCTTCCAGGGAACGGGCGTAGAGGGATTGATCATGATGGCGGAAGCAGGCAAGAAACATGATCTGCTGACCATTACAGAAGTCATGACACCTGAGTATGTGGATATTTGCGCCGAGTACGCAGATATTCTGCAAGTAGGTACACGTAACATGCAGAACTTTGACCTGCTCCGCAAATTGGGCGAGTGTGGCAAACCGGTATTGTTGAAACGTGGCTTCAGTGCGACATACGATGAATTGTTGAATGCGGCTGAATACATTCTTGCGGGTGGTAACCCAAATGTCATGCTGTGTGAACGTGGTATTCGTACGTTTGAATCCTACACACGGAATACGCTGGATCTGTCCGCGATCCCTGTTCTGCAGTCTCTCAGCCATTTGCCGGTTATTTCTGACCCGAGCCATGGTACTGGACGACGTGAACTGGTGGAACCGATGACAAAAGCTTCCGTTGCTGCGGGTGCCAATGGCCTGATCATTGAAATGCATACCGATCCGGATAACTCCATGACAGGAGACGGTGTGCAATCCTTGTTCCCTGACCAATTCGCCAACCTGTTGCAGGATCTGGAGAAATTGGCACCAATCGTGGGTAAATCATTCAGCACAGCCAAACAACCGGCAGAATTTTTCCCGGCACGTGTAGGCGTATAATCAGAATTTCATAGTCAAGGTCTGGCTCATCAGCCGGGCATCTCATCTGGTCTCGTTTATTACGATGATCTCAGATAGATGCTCGGTTTTTTGCATATTTTGCAGTTTTGAACGTATTTATTAATCAATAGTGATAAGAAACATTTATGATGTGAAGTTTTTTCCATGATTTAGGATAAAAAAGGGGTCGCTTTACCGCATTAAACCAGTTAAATGTATATGAAACTAGTTGTTATATGAATTTTTGTTATTTATAAAATGTGAGTATAGCTAACATACTCGCAAAAAATACCTTACATAAGTATTGACGATGTCAGGTTTTAAAATTTATAATGACGACAGAAAAAAATTCGAATTTAGACATTTTCTTAGTGGGGTTGTTTAATGTTCGGAATATTTGGGAGGACGAATACATGTCGGTTGAAAACGTATTGAAATCAATTCAAGAGAACAACATCGAGTGGGTAGATTTTCGTTTTGTAGATTTAGCTGGTCGTGCACATCACATTTCCTTGCCAGCTTCGGCTGTTGATGCAGACACGTTCACAAATGGAGTAGCTTTTGACGGTTCTTCTATCCAAGGTTTCCGCGGAATTGAAGAGTCCGATATGGTTATGATGCCAGACCCTGAAGCGACTTATGTCGATCCGTTCACTGCACACCCTACATTAAATGTTATGTGTGATATCTTCACTCCGGACGGCGAGCGTTATGAGCGTGACCCACGTAGCATCGCTGTTAAGGCAGAAGCTTATTTGCAAGAAAGCGGTGTAGGTACAGCGGCATTCTTCGCACCTGAATCCGAGTTCTTCATTTTCGACGATGTACGTTATGAGAGCGGTACGAACAGCTCTTCCTACTACGTAGATTCCGAAGAAGCTTCATGGAACACGAACCGCAAAGAAGAAGGCGGAAACCTGGGCTTCAAAGTACGCACTAAAGGTGGATATGTTCCAGTAGCACCAGTAGATACACAACAAGATATTCGTAGCGAAATGTGTCGCCTTTTGGAAGAAGCAGGCCTGTCGATTGAGCGTCATCACCATGAAGTGGCGACAGCGGGTCAAGCTGAAATCAACTTCCGTTTTGATACACTGAAGAAAACAGCAGATAACCTGCTTGCATACAAATACATCGTGCACAACACTGCACGTCAATATGGTAAAGTAGCAACATTCATGCCAAAACCATTGTTCGGTGATAATGGTAGCGGAATGCACGTTCACCAATCCATCTTTGATGGCGATTCCCCATTGTTCTATGACAAAGCAGGATATGCTAACCTGAGTGAAATGGCATTGCACTACATCGGAGGTATCTTGTACCATGCTCCGGCACTGATCGCTTTGACTAACCCTAGTACAAACTCATTCAAACGTCTTGTACCTGGTTACGAAGCACCGGTTAACCTGGTTTACTCCAAAGGTAACCGTTCCGCAGCAGTTCGTATTCCGGTTGCAGCTGTGACACCAAAAGGTTGTCGTATCGAGTTCCGTACACCAGACTCCACAGCTAACCCATACTTGGCATTCTCCGCGATGTTGATGGCTGGTCTGGATGGAATCAAACGCAAAATCAACCCAACTGAGCTTGGATATGGTCCGCTCGATAAAAACATCTATGACCTGTCTGATGCAGATAAAGAAAACATCCGCAGTGTGCCAGCTTCCCTCGAAGAAGCACTTGATGCATTGGCAGCTGATAACGAGTTCTTGACTGAAGGCGGCGTATTCACAAAAGAATTCATTGAAAACTACATCAACCTCAAACGTGATGAAGCGAAAGCAGTAGCGATTCGCATTCATCCACACGAGTACAGCCTCTACTTCGACTGCTAATCGGTCGGGGTCGGAACAGTTTTTGTTCCAACATAAAGCCTCCGGGACACGCTCTCGGAGGCTTTTCCTTGAATTAAACAATGTAGTGCTTTAACTTTGCAGGGTGATAAAGGAATTTGATGACCTGAATTCAACACTTCAGTGCATATTGCCCTTGAAGCAGATAGAGAATACTGATATCATAGCGATAATATTCACTTTGAGTGCATTTTGCACAAATCCATAGAGCGACTTTCAATAAGTAAGATATAGATCAAAATGATTCAATTTGTCTATATCTTATACCCGTGAGCGATTCTAATCGAATTGTGCAAAATGCTGTTTGTATGTCAGAGTTACGGATGGAAAGGGCGGGGGATTTTGTGACAAAAAGAGCGTATAATTTTAATGCAGGACCTGCGGCGTTGCCACTTGAGGTACTGGAGCGTGCACAGGCGGAATTTGTAGATTTTCGTAATACAGGCATGTCGATTATGGAGATGTCTCACCGTGGAGCGGTGTACGAGTCTGTACATAATGAAGCTCAGGAGCGCTTGTTGTCGCTTCTAGGCAATCCAAAAGGATACAAGGTTCTCTTTCTGCAGGGCGGTGCAAGCACTCAGTTCGCGATGTTGCCAATGAACCTGCTCGGTGCAGGGCAGACTGCAAGTTACGTGATGACTGGCAGCTGGGCCAAAAAGGCTCTGTCTGAGGCGAAGTTGATCGGCGAGACACATGTTGCTGCATCTTCAGAAGCAGAGAAGTTTATGAAATTGCCGGACGTTTCGAATCTGAGTTTGCCAGAACGTACGGCTTATGTACATCTGACTTCCAACGAAACAATTGAAGGTACGCAATTCAAGTCGTTCCCGGATACCGGTTCAGTACCTCTGATTGCGGACATGTCGAGTGATATTTTCTGTAAACCATTTGATCTTAATCAGTTCGGCATGATCTACGCGGGTGCACAGAAGAACCTGGGTCCATCCGGAATTACGGTTGTAATTGCTCGTGAGGAACTGGTGAGCGATTCGCCTAAAACGATTCCAACCATGCTTCGTTACAGCACACATGTAGATAACAACTCCCTGTACAATACGCCGCCATCCTTCTCGGTATATATGGTGAATGAAGTATTGAAATGGATTGAAGAACAGGGCGGACTGGCTGGTATTGAGCAAAAAAATACGAAAAAAGCGGAATTGCTCTATAACACAATTGACGCTTCCGGCGATTTCTACCGTGGTTGTGTGGAAACAGAAGATCGTTCCCTGATGAATGTAACCTTCCGTCTTGCTTCTGAGGAACTGGAGAAAAAGTTCATCAAGGCATCAGAGGAAGAAGGATTTGTAGGTCTGAAAGGACATCGCAGTGTGGGTGGTCTCCGTGCCTCCATTTATAATGCTGCTCCTTATGAGAGTGTTAAGGCACTGACAGACTTTATGAGCCACTTCCAGAAGATAAATGGATAATTAAGTATAGGTACGGTGTAATGGACCTTCGTGTCTAATCCTGTGCCTTACCAGAGCCTTCCACATTGACGTGTGGAGGGCTTTTCTTTAAGATTAGAGGGTTGTCGTCAACATGAAATGAAAAGGAGATTGAACACATATGGCTTTACACATCGTTCTGGTTGAACCAGAAATTCCGGCGAACACAGGCAATATTTCGCGTACTTGTGCGGCAACCGGTACCCATCTGCATCTCGTACGTCCACTTGGATTTCGAACAGATGATGCTACATTGAAACGTGCAGGGCTGGACTACTGGCATGCTGTTCATATTGAATACCACGACTCCTTTGCTGAGGTTCAGGAAAAATATCCGGAAGGTCGTTTCTTCTACGCAACTACGAAGGCCAAGAACCGATACAGTGATTTTAATTTTCAGGATGGAGATTTCCTCGTGTTTGGTAAAGAGACTAAAGGCCTGCCACCTGAATTAATTGCTGCGAATCCCGATACATGCATGAAAATGCCAATGACTGGTGACGTTAGATCATTAAATCTGTCCAATTCGGCAGCAATTATTGTATATGAAGCGTTGCGCCAGCTCAATTTCCCGGGGTTAGAAGGATAAATTGAGGTTATAAATGACGGCTAGAATTCGGTAAAAAAACATTTTTCAAAAAAAAGGACAAAAAATGTTTATTTCCAGCAGGATTCGACAAAATCTTGGCGAATCTATAAACATAGTACAAATGTACCTAGAAATTTAGAGTAAGATAGGAGAGGTGTGCCGTAGCTATGAAGCCAGCTGGAGTAGTTCGCAAAGTTGACCAATTAGGTAGGATCGTATTGCCTAAATCTTTGCGTAAAAGGTATCAAATGAATGAGGGAGATCCTGTAGAAATCTTAGTACAAGGGGACCATATTATCTTGGAGAGATATCGTCCAAAATGTATTTTCTGCGGATCCATCGAGGAAGTCAACGAGTTCAAAGAGCGTTACATATGCGCACAATGTTTAGATGAAATGACTCAGCTTCCACAACACGGATAAGAAATAACGTCATGGGGTCCATTGACCCCGTGGCGTTTTTTTTGTTTTATTATCAATTGGATGGCATAATTGCAAATTGAAAAAAGATAAAATAAGTAGACTAACGCTGGGTGTAAAGGGGTAAAACCTCATTCCAGACGGCATTCAGGATGCCTTGCATATTTTCTTCCTCACTATTAATACATATGACAGCTTCCTTTGAGGGAATTACGATACACAACTGACCATAGGCGCCATCGGCGCGGTAAGCATCATGGGAACACATCCAGAACTGATACCCGTAACCTTTTCCCCAATCACCGTCTCCAGTCGTTTCGATCTGCTGGGACGTAGCCTGTCGAATCCAATCCGCAGGAACAAGCTGTCTGCCCTCCCAAAAGCCCTCCTGCAGCAGTAACTGTCCAAATCGACTCAGTTCCTCATTACTTATCCAAAGACCTGCACAGCCAAGTGTTACGCCGAGTGGAGAGGTTTCCCACTCTACATCATGGATGCCAAGTCGATCAAATAACCGTGGAGTCAGGTAATCTTTCACGGTTTGGCCGGTAGCAGCCTGTAGCATGGCTGAGATCATAAATGTATCCCCACTGCTATAGGTAAATTGTTCTCCAGGTACCCGGTCCAGAGGCAGAGACATATAATATTTCGCCCAGTCCTTTTCGGTCAATGAAGCTCGCTCATCAGCCCAAAGAGGGGGAGAGTCATGACCCGAAGACATTCGGAGAAGATCACGTAGTTTCAATTCCTGCGGCGATGGGAGATTGCGCTGTGCAGAGGGTACATGATGATAAGAGAAATAATCACCAAGTGTCGCATCCAGATGTATCAGACCTTCTTCAAGCGCAAGACCAACGGCCATACACGTGAAGGATTTACTGATGGAATGTTGTACCCTGCGCTGATCCTTATCCCGGTCCCAATGGGCAAGCAGATGCCCTTTTTGTAATATACGAATGGAAAAAACGTTCAATTGTTGCTCCGTAATCGAATGAATGAAACCTTTGAGTTGCTCAGACATATTAACCTCCCTAATATCAGGTGAAACCTGAGTAAAATCGGTTGGTGAAACGTTTCCGTAATTTGAATGCAAAATCAGAACCCATGTTAGTATAAACCTGGTTTGGTGTCAATTAAAGTTGTAATATCACTTACTAAATTTTCATATTTTCGTAATAATAGTGTCTTTGGACGCAAATTTAGACTTAAAAGAGCATTTTTTCGAGAAAAAAACGCGAAATTTGTAAAAAGGTTATTGACAGGATTTACTCATCGGGCTTATGATTTATTCGAAACGATTCGAAGAAATCGCTTCCACATTAAAAGTGTTGTAATGAAGTCCATGTGAATCAACGTTGGCTACGTTTTGAAACGATTCGAGAAAATCGTTTCGATAACCCATCGTAATACAAGGGAATCTACAACAGCCTGCAATCCAACGCCAGAGAAACGAATGAGTAAAGACAGCAGGCGATGATGAGAGGGGTTACATTTATGGCACATATAACGATCGAAACTGGATCGCCAACCTTATGCATGAATACCAGCATACATGTTGTGTCCAGTGACTCCGGAGAGACTTCAGGCGGTACACTATATCTGTTGCACGGGGCAGGCGATAATGCGAGTACCTGGCAGCGGTTAACCACAATTGAGATGTATGCAGCGCAATATGGCTGTACTATCATTATGCCGGAAGCGAATCGAAGCTATTACACCGATATGGAATACGGCCTGAATTACTTCCACTACATCACTCAGGAGTTACCTGAAATATGCAAGCGTCTGCTCAATCTGAATCCTGATCCGGAGAAAACATACGTCGCCGGTTTATCCATGGGTGGATATGGTGCGCTGAAATGTGGACTAACTTATCCAGAGCGATATCGCAAAGTAGTGTCTCTATCCGGCGTAACGGATATCCAGACACGACTCCATGATCCCCATATGCCAGCGACCATGATCAAGGAAATGAAAGCGGTTTTTGGAGAATGTTTACAGGTGAAAGCCGATCAGGATATTTACGCACTGTCGGCCAAGCTGCTTGAACAGGGTGTTCCTTTACCGGATATCCTCAGTTGCTGTGGCGATAGTGACCCCTTCGTAGAGATGAATCGCGACTATGCGAGATACATGCAAGGGACTGCCTTTGATTTTCGGTATGTGGAGACGCCGGGGGCTCATGAATGGAAATTTTGGGAGCACCACCTGAGAACAATGTTTGATTTTCTGTACAACGACAAGACCATAGTAGAGTGAGGAGATGCAATGTGAAACCTGCAGCCGAAGGACCTAGCAAAAAGCTGAAGGGAAACGTGAAGGGCAGTTCGCTCTGGACTGAAATCTGGAAGCACCGAATGACATACACCCTGCTTATTCCGGGGCTTGTCTGGCTAATTCTGTTTGCCTACATGCCGATGGGTGGCCTGTCTCTGGCATTCAAAGATTACAAGGCCAACCTGGGCATCTGGGGAAGTCCATGGAGCGGATTCGAGAACTTCAAATATGTTTTCCGTGATCCAACCTTTATCGATGCAGTATGGCGTACGCTGTACATCAATATTCTGAAACTGATTATTCAGTTCCCGTTCCCGATCATTCTGGCGCTGTTGCTGAATGAATTGCGGATGCGCAGAGGGAAAAAATTGTTCCAAACCGTTCTTACATTCCCGCACTTCCTGTCCTGGATCATCGTATCCGGGGTAGTCATCAATGTGCTGGCATATGACGGACTGGTAAACAGCGCGCTCGGATTACTCGGATTGCCAACGATTAACTTCCTGGGGTCTGAATCCAACTTTGTACCAATGTTGCTGTTAACTGATATTTGGAAATCAAGTGGATGGGGCGCGATTATATTCCTGGCTGCCATTTCCGGTATTGATCAGGATCAGTATGAATCAGCACAGATTGACGGGGCTTCCCGTATGCAACAGATGTTCAAAATAACTTTACCGAACATCCTTCCAACCATCACAATCATGTTTATTCTCTCGGTTGGTGGATTGATGTCTTCCGGGTTTGACCAGATCTTCAACTTGGCAAATGCGGCTACCAAAAATGTATCGGAAGTACTCGATGTATATATCTATCGGATTACGTTCCAGTCATCTACCGATTTCTCATTCTCGACAGCGGTCAGCTTGTTCCGTTCCCTGGTGAATATGGCCTTGCTGCTTCTTGCTGACAGATTTGCCAAGTGGCTTGGCGGAGACGGTTTGTTCCGATAAGAGAGGAGGAAAAATGAGATGAGCAAGAAAGCTAACAAAAAACCGAGAATTGGTACAGAAAAAATGACACTTCTCGATTACATTATTTTCGCCGTATTATTAGTGCTTGCCCTGATGATCCTGATTCCGTTCTGGAATGTCATCATGATTTCATTTGCGACACAAAAAGAATATGCTGACAATCCATTTTTGATGTTCCCTAAAGAATGGACATTGGATTCCTACAAGGCATTGTTCGCTGACGGAACGATTCTGACGGGGTACAAAAATACAATTATATTGCTAGTCATCGGCTTGCCACTCAGCTTGTTCCTGACAACAAGCATGGCATATGGCCTTAGTCGCAACAAATTTCCGTTTAAGAAGTTTCTCTTTTTCCTGGTATTGTTCACCATGATCTTTAATGGTGGTATCGTACCGCTGTACCTGATCATGAAATCACTTCATCTTACAGGTACGCTGTGGTCCGTTATCCTGGCGGGAAGCTTCAGTGCGTTTAACATGATTCTGATGATGAACTACTTCTACACCTTGCCTGAATCGCTGATGGAATCGGCGAGACTGGATGGAGCAGGAGAGTGGAGAATTTTGTTCTCCGTTGTTCTTCCGCTTGCTACACCAATTATGGCTACAATCACGTTGTTCTACGGTGTGGCTTACTGGAACAGTTGGTATGATGCGATGATATTCCTTCGAAAAGCGGATCAGTTACCGCTCCAGAATGTACTCCGAAATATTATCGTGACATCTACGACGAATGCATCCAATGCATCCAGTGTGGATGCTGCCCAGGCAAGCAACTTCTCAATGGGCATGAAGATGGCGGCCGTATTTGTCACCATGGTACCAATTATGTGTTTCTTCCCAATGCTGCAAAAACACTTTGCCAAAGGGGTATTAACAGGGGCAATCAAAACCTGATATACGTATAGGATTTTGTATCAAAATTCAACACAAAAACATGGGGGTAAAACATGAAAACGAAGAAAAAGTTGTCAGTAAGAGCTCTCTTTGCCATCACGCTTAGTGTAGTTATGCTGATGGTGACCGCTTGTTCCAGTCAAGGAGCTTCAGGTGGTAACGAAAAAGATGCAGAGGGAAATTACAAAGACAACCTGACCATCTCTGTAGCTAACCTGACAGAAATCAAAAACGGGAACCTGGATAATGACTTCCACAAGTTCTGGACAGACAAATTTAATTTAACATGGGACTACAACTATATCGATTGGGATTCATGGGGCGAGAAGCTTCGTCTGTGGATCAACTCTGGCGACTTGCCGGATGTAGCGGTATGGAACTACGTACATGGCGATGCCATTAACAGCATTGAACAAGGTTTGTTCTACAAATTCCCGGATGACTGGAAAGAACGCTGGCCTAACGTGGCAGCAGCTTACAATTTGACGGGTCTTGGAGACAAGTTGGAAGAATTGACAGGTGGAACATATGTCCTGCCTAGACCAATCTATTTCGAGAACAAACCGGCTGACCCACTCACGAACCAAATTGGTGTCATTGCGCTTCGTAAAGACTGGGCTGAAGCAGTTGGTTTTGAACTGAAAGATGCTTATACAACAACCGAATTGAACGAATATGCTGCGCTAGTGAAAGAAAAAGATCCAGGCAAAGTGGGTAACAAACTTGTACCTCTGTCCTACAATGCGGCAGATGCCATGACAAACATGATTATGCCAAACAGTGTGCATGCCATGACTGACTCTCCGTTCTACAAAGGTGAAGATGGTAAGTTTCACTGGGGACCAGCAGATCCTGAAACGCTGACAGGACTTAAATTGATGCAAAAAGCCTATAAAGATGGACTGCTCAATCCTGAGTTCTACACATGGAAAAACAATGAAGGTCAAAACAACTTCAAAGTAACAGGTACAGCTGCTGTAACAAGTCTGGGCGGACTGGCTTCGTATAGACAAGGTCTGGATTCCGATATGAAAAAAAATCTGGGTGTAGATAGTGATGAACTGGTACACACAGCAATCGTAGTAGGCGATGACGGTAAATACCGTAACATGGAGCAAGCCAACTTCTGGTCGGCATTGATCTTCAATCCAGACATTAGTGACGAGAAATTCGAACGGATCATGGATCTGATCGATTACTCCGCAACAAAAGAAGGACAGTTGCTCATCAACATGGGCTTTGAAGGAAAAGATTGGAAATATGATGAAAACAACGAACTCGTTAGCTTGTTGCCAGAAGGAACGGTATTGGAAGATAAATATCCAGCACGTTTCGAAGGTCTGTATCTGCTCGGTGACGACTTCAGTGTTGTAAACCCTGCAATCAAAAAAGATTACCGTGATAGAGCCGTTAAATTGTTCGAAGAAAAAGCAAAACTTGGTACAGAAGGCAAATCGCTTGCACCATACGATTGGGATGTCAACCTGTACGATTCCAAAGCTAAGAGTCAGGCTTCATTCGACTACCAGAATGAATATGCCAACTTGATCCTCAAAAACGGAGATCTAGAGGCAAACTGGAAAGAATGGGTAAACAGTAAAATGTCCCTGGTTCAACCTTATCTGGATGAGCTAAACGATAAATTCTAGTAATCATTCAGTAATTAATTTTGAACCCGGTGCGCGGTCTCTCCCCGAACGCAGCCGGGTTCTTTATTTCAACAACTTGTAGTGGAGGATATGATCAGATGAATAACGAGCAGTTGTTAGACCTGGTAAAACAGATGACGTTGGAGGAAAAAACAGCTCAGCTTCTTCAGTTAACTGCCAACTTTTATGAAGGAACAAATGTTGAAGGTCAGATCACAGGGCCGATGGAAGAGATGGGAATTACGGAGCAGTCCGTGGATGCCAGTGGGTCCATTCTGGGATTGTCGGGTGCGCAGGCCATCATTGATGTACAGCAAGCTTATATGAAAAAAAGCCGTTTGGGCATTCCGCTTTTGTTCATGGCTGACGTAGTTCATGGATTCAAAACCATTTTTCCGATTCCATTGGCGATCGGTTGTTCATGGGACACAGAACTGGCTGAGAAAAGTGCTGAAATTGCAGCACGTGAATCAGCTGTATCCGGTTTGCATGTTACCTTTGCACCGATGGTGGATCTGGTTCGTGACCCGCGCTGGGGTCGTGTGATGGAAACAACAGGAGAAGATCCTTATCTGAACAGCTTGTTTGCGGCTGCGTTTGTACGTGGATATCAGGGCGACAGCTTGAAGGATGAGCCAGATCGTCTTGCAGCCTGTGTTAAACACTTTGCGGCGTATGGAGCGGCTGAGGGTGGTCGGGATTACAATACGGTGGACATGTCTGAGCGTAACTTGCGTGAATACTATTTGCCAGCGTACAAAGCAGCGTTGGATGCGGGTGTGGAGATGGTCATGACTTCGTTCAATACGGTTGACGGTATTCCGGCAAGTGGCAATGAGAAGTTAATGCGCGGCATTTTGCGTGACGAGTGGGGCTTTGATGGTGTATTGATCTCGGACTGGGCTTCCATTCGCGAAATGATTGCGCATGGTGCTGCGGAAGATGATCGTGAAGCGGCATATCGTGCCATTCGCGCAGGAGTAGATATGGAGATGATGACACCTTGTTATGTGCATCATTTGCCTGAACTGATTGAGAGTGGTGAAGTGGATGAGAAACTCATTGATGAAGCCGTTCTGCGAATTCTGCAACTGAAAGAAAAGCTGGGATTGTTTGATAACCCACTTCGTGCAGCTGATCCTGAACGTGAACGTGAGATTGTATTCTCCAAAGAGCACCGTCAGGTATCGTACGAACTGGCAACAAAATCAGCTGTTCTGTTGAAGAATGATGACAGCGTGCTTCCACTTCAACCTGACGCTAATGTAGCCCTTATTGGTCCTTTTGCACAGAGTCCTGATATTCTGGGCTGGTGGTCCTGTGAAGGAGTTAAGGAAGATGCAGTCAAGCTCGGAACAGCTCTGCAAGAACGCCTGACGACGGGTGGAAAAGTTCAATTCGCTCAAGGCAGTAATGTTCATACGATTACAGCTGAGCAGATTGCCGAAGCCCTGGAAGTGGCAAGCAAAGCAGATCTGATTGTCCTCGCTCTTGGTGAAGACTCCGAGATGAGTGGAGAAGGTGGATCACGCACGGATATTCGTCTGCCAGCAGCCCAATTGGAATTGGTTAAACAGCTCAAAGCAGCGGGAAAACCGATTGCCAGCGTTATTTTCAACGGCCGTCCATTGGATCTGCATGGTGTAATCGATGAATCGGACGCCGTTCTTGAAGCCTGGTTCCCAGGTAGTGAAGGCGGAGCAGCAATCGCAGATGTTCTGACAGGTGTAGTGAATCCATCTGCACGTCTGACGATGTCTTTCCCGCAGTCCGTAGGTCAGATTCCGGTCTATTACAACCATTTCAATACAGGTCGTCCGCTGAACCCGGAGAAGACGGAAGAACGTTATGTCTCCAAATACATTGACAGCCCGAATGAACCTTTGCTTCCGTTCGGTTATGGTCTCTCATACACTTCGTTCTCTTATGGTGATCTTGAAGTGTCAAGTAACGAGATGACTGCCGAAGAGTCCCTGAGCATTCAAGTACGTGTAACGAACACGGGTGAGCGCGCAGGCGTGGAGACCGTTCAGTTGTACGTTCGTGATGTAACGGGTGAAGTCGTTCGTCCTATGCGTGAGCTGAAAGGATATGTGAAACTTGCACTGGCGCCAGGCGAGAGTGGTACAGCCACGTTTACGTTAAATGAAGAACAGCTTCGTTATCACCATTCTGACTTAAGCTACCGCAGTGATCGAGGCGAGTTCCATATTCTTGTGGGTGCAAACAGTCGGGATACTCAGAAGAAATCATTCAGACTTGTTTAATCCGATGAATGGAAAGAGTAATGTGTCAGGCCTTTTGTATGGAAGGCCTGATGAACATAACAGGGGAGCGAAGAATGTGGTCAGTATCAAGGATATCGCCAAACAGGCGGGAGTTTCCATCTCTACTGTGTCATATGCGCTGAATGGCAGCAACAAAGTGACCGATGAGACGAGTTCCAAAATTTTGGCCATTGCCAAAGAACTGAACTATGTTCCAAATGCCGCAGCAAGAACACTGAAGAAGAGGGAATCCAAAATTCTAGGTGTATTCTTGACCGATTTTAGAGGAGATGTGTATGGGGACTTGCTGAGTGGCATGAAATCCGTATGTAATGCTCAAGGTTATGACCTGATCGTGTGCAGTGGTAAACAATCCCATCGCATGCTTCCAGAGAGGATGATTGATGGTGCGATCATTCTGGATCATACGTTTGCAAGTGAGGAACTGATGCAGTACGCCGATCGTGGGCACAAAATCGTTGTATTGGACCGTGAGATGGATCATCCCAACATTAATCAGGTTCTGCTGGATAACAAAGCCGGGGCGACACTTGCGATGGAACATCTTATTGAACAGGGACATAAGAAAATCTATGTGGTGACAGGGCCGGAAGGTTCGTTTGACTCTGTGCAGCGGTTAAAGGCTGTGAGACAGGTTGCGGAACGTGAAGCCGATGTGGAATGGATTGAGATCACGGGAGATTTTGAGAAGAGTGGTGGAGAACAAGCCGCAGAACAGATTGTACAGGTGTATGATGGACCCGCAGCGGTATTCTGCCTCAATGATGAGATGGCTATTGGCTTGTGTGATCGTCTGGCAGACAGTGCACTTGGTATTGGTCAGGAGATTGATGTCATCGGATTCGACAATATTGAATTGAGCAAATACGTCCAGCCGAGATTGGCAAGCATTGATTATTCCAAGCGCAAGTGGGGATCGCTCGCTGCTGAACAATTGATCAAAATTATTGCTGGAGAACCCGTCGATCATGAACGAATTTATGTGACATTAGTTGAGGGTGGGTCTGTGAGTGGGCCTATTCCGTCTGATTCGGTTATATCCATGCGGAATGACCGGGCGGTTAGCTATTGATCCCGAATACAGCAAGAGACAAGGCTTAGAAGAATCGAATCATTCTTTTAAGCCTTGTCTCTTGCTATTTCGAGGATGAAGCAATAGAAAGAAAAAGCCTCTCCGGAGAGAGGCTTGGCCTTTACAAGCCTTTTGTTTTGTCATTGTTGTAGGATGAAGTGAGAATGCCTGTAATGAAGAGAGTCAATACGATTGCAATAATCCAGAATGTCAGTGAAAATGACATGCCCTTCGCACCTCCTGCACAAGCTCATTTTCTTCTATTATAACCATTATAGGTAGAAAAGAAATGCTTCACCCTATTATTTGTAAAATAAAAAGTGTGTGGGCACCGGTCTGAGGTTGCCATCTGAAGGGTTATTCACAACCCGATTATTCAGAATAAGCGAGGATGATCCACCGCCATCCAGATTATAGGCGTCGATCACCCCAAGCTTGTACAACCGCCCTTGCAGCTCTTCAAGGGTAGCACCGGAACTTCCGCCCTCATTATATCCGTCAACTACAATAATCAATAACTGATCATCCTTATAATTGCCAATGACTGTACGTGGTGCTCGTTTGGGTGATACTTTCCATTTGGCAGGAATTGTGGTTTTACGCCCATTCTGTAGCAGCACCGGAACAAACGTAGCCCCAAATTGCGGTTGCAGGCGATCCAGTGAGTTTTTGTCGAAGAACTTGCCTCCAACCAGTTTGCCGGTATCGTTAAGTCCTACAAAAAACAGATCTTTGAAACTGGCCTGGAAACCGTTCACGTACTTCCCGTCCATGACGGTTGTGCTAAGTGGATAACGTTTGCCGCCACTGTCAGCAAATCCACCTGCGTTAATTCCGGCAATTGCACCGTTACGCTTCACAGCCTGCATGGTCGTCTCAGAACGCCCAGGTTCACTGTCTAGAGCCATCTGCATGGCTGTAGGGTCTTTTAGCTTGATCTTCATGGCATAGCCCTTATAGCTGCCAGGATTCACTCTGTACATTTCAATCGTTAGCCGGTCACTGTCTACCCGTTCAAATGGAACGCCAAGCTTGGATGAAATCCGTTTGTTGTAAATCGTTTCCGGACGATCCGCCTGGGCAGAAGCCTTCTGCACAAGTGTAGACATCGTACTTGTTGTTTTATTATAGAGCTGTGTCGTTCTTTTAATAGAAGAAGAAGTCTGGACAGCAGCATCTTTTGCCCCCGCAAGCTCTTGGCTAATTGCTTGGGTCCGGGGTGTAATCGTATCCTCTGACAGTTCGGTCGGCATCAAACCTCCGGGTTCAAGTGGAGGACGAAGCAGCAGCAGGCATATTATCAATCCAACAAAAGGAGCGAGTACAAGCATAAAAAAACGATTAACCTGTTTGACGGGTGTAATCATTTGAGCAGGTCCATCTTTTTCTGGAGTGTCTCCAGTTGTTTTTTGACTTCGCTCAGCTGGGTATACAGTTTGTTGCTGTTATCCGTTTTGTCACTTGCATTATCCTTGGTGAAAGTCAGCAATTCATTAAAGGATTGAACCTGTCCCTGCAGGTTCTCTACTTCCTTTGATATCGTTGTTAGCTGATTTTCGTAGTCGGTTTTTAGCGCTGCGATCTGCTGCTGATTATGGGCCTGAAGCTGGTTTATCATCTGTTGCTGGAGATGGTTACTATAATAGTAGGTTCCAACGACTCCTAGTGCAATGAGAACAATCCACATTACCAGAAACAGCTTGATTGAAGATCCAGCCTTGCCTTTGGCGCTCCGGGTGTGATGGATGTCAGAGGACGGGGCAGATGGTTTCATATCATCACTCCTGGTCATTTATAGGTACAAAAAAATTTCCAGTCCTCATTCTATCATGCCCCTATTGATTACGCAAAAATGAAATTCTTTACTTAATAGAGTAAAAAGAGATTGCATCGGAAGGAAGTCCTAGGATACAATTTCTTATAGATGCAATAAGTAGGAACTTTGGGCAGGTTTTTCGACTTTTTTAGATAGAAATGCAGGAAGTTTATACTATATTTTGACCTTTCCGGGGATGGGAAGATGGACGTCATGGTGTTTTTATAACAAAATACAGTGAAAATAGAGCTTTTTTATCGGCTGCCTCCTGTATTTTTCTGTTTTTCGACATAATCCGACCTATGCTTCTTCTATACTCGGATTGTCGCATAGACGATGAAATCATCATGGCAGAATTTAAAAGTTATTTGTCCAATACATAACAGGGGGAACAACAATGAAAAAAGTATGGCAGGTGGTCATCATAGATATCCACCCCACCAGCATGCTCGGTACAAAATTGATTTTGGAAGAGCAGCAAGATCTGACGGTACGTGGCATGACTTCGACCGGAACAGAAGGGCTCGATCTGGTGAATATTCACCAGCCTGATCTGATTCTGATGGATTATCGTCTTCCAGAGGGACAGGCAGATCAATATATTGCCCAGATGAAGAATCTGTCACCTCACAGTCACATCATCATTCTGACGGATGAAGACAATGTGAAGCTGTTTCGTCATCTGATGAGTCTTGGTGCAAGCGGCATGTTATCCAAACAGGCTTCCCCTAGCCAGCTGATTCATCTGATCTCTGGGTTACGTGAGGGCCATGTGTCCATTCCATTGGCGTGGTTAAACAGTGCGGAGTGGGCGCAACCTGTGGAATCTCCGACAGAATCACGTGTCATTGAATTAACAGAAACCGAAACTTTTATCATGGAAAGAATTGTTCAGGGTGTAACCTATGATAAAATAGCGAATGAGATCAACGTTAGCAGACGTTCCATTGATAATTACCTGCGTAAAATATACGTGAAGCTGGAAGTAACCAGTAGAGCGCAGGCCATTGAACGTTATGCCTTGCACGCAAGACAAGTGAAGACGGGATCCTGACGAAACAGGTTTGTTCTTCCCATGATCACAACAGTTCGGTATGCATCCGGTCATATTCGATGGCGAGCAGGAATAGGTTGTAGGGCTGCGGACTGCGAGAGTACAGTTTCGGAATAGGGATGAAAGGGGAACGGATCGATGAAATATTTCTTTGCTTCCCGTACCAACAGGCTTTTGTCGTCACCACTGAGGGATATACGTGAGATGTCTGGCAGGGATTATTTCATTTCTCTGGCAGAAGAATTGCCTGCGGAGGAGTTGTTTCCTTTCAAATTGTTGGAAGAAGCAGCGGTGTCTGTCTTTAGTTCAGGCCCCTCCGCATTGCAATATGGAGAGCCAGCAGGCTACACACCCCTAAGAGAGTGGTTGAACAAAGACTGGAATGCACGCAAAGGCATACGAACGGTACCCGAGCAGATTCTGTTGACCACTGGTACCCAGCAGGCCATCGATCTGGTGATGCGTCTATTGCTTGAGCCAGGAGATTCTGTACTGGTTGAACATCCAACATCTCCAGGCTGTCTTGAGGTTTTGGAGATGCAAGGAGCCAAGATTGTGCCCGTAATGGGTGATCGGGACGGCATACTGCCAGACCTTTTGGAGCATCACATGCAGCAGGTTAGACCGAAGCTGCTTTTTGCTGCACCCAGTTTCTCGAATCCGACCGGTGCTTTGTGGAGTATGGAGCGGCGGGAGGCTGTCCTTGAGTTGTGTTCGCGCTATGGTGTACTGCTTGTGGAAGATGATTCTTACGGAGAGCTCCATTTCGATGGCCTTGGGCCAACGGAATTCTATCGTAAATATCCTTCACTCTTTGCACTGGATACTGCCGATCAGGGTGGACATGTTCTCTACATTGGTTCATTCAGCAAAACAGTAGCGCCCGCTCTTCGAACCGGATGGGCCGCTGGACATCCTGCGCTGATTCAGGCAATGGCCTCGGTTAAACGAATTGCAGATGGTCAGTCCAGTCCGATGAATCAGCGGCTGTTGTATCAATTGCTTGCTCATTCCCCTTTTCGTTGGAGTGATCACTTATCCATGTTGAATCGGGAGTACAAGACAAGGCTCAAGCTGATGCTTGAACTGTTGAAAAGACCGGGCTGGAAAGGGTGTCAGTACAACATTCCAGAGGGCGGAATGTATCTATGGGTACAGTTGCCGGAAGGATTGGATAGTGGCGCTCTGCTTAAAGCGGCTTTGCCCAAAGGTGTATCTTTTCTTCCTGGATCACTATGCTCCACAGGTGTACAGGATCAACGTTACATCCGATTAAACTTTAGCCATCCGGGCAGGGATGAATTGCTTCTTGGCATGAACCTGATTAGTGAAGCCATTTCCGAATTTACGGCTCGTAGCTAAGTCAGATCAAAAATAGATTTTGTAGCAAAAATAAAAATTGGTTCATGACCAAAGTGATTACGTTATTGCATCCACTAACATTTTTATATATAATATGAATTAATGAGTTGTTGGTTTCTTTATATAAGCTACAATGGTGGCCAGTTCAGGAAAAGCACTCATATATTTTATCTAACGGGGGAAAATTCAACATGTCTAATATTTTATTTGTTAAAGCAAATGACCGTCCTGCAGATCAAGCAGTCAGCGTTAAATTGTACGATGCATTCTTGAGCGCATACAAAGAGTCCCACCCAGGTGACACAGTTACTGAGTTGGATCTCTACAATACAGAATTCCCATTCTATGGTAACACTGCTATCACAGGTACTTACAAAGCAGCTAACGGTTTTGAACTGACAGCTGACGAGCAAAAAGCAGCTGCACTTGCAACACAATTGCAAGATCAATTCCTGGCAGCTGACAAAGTTGTATTTGCATTCCCACTGTGGAACTTCACTGTTCCAGCTCCATTGGTAAACTACATTGCTTACCTGAGCCAAGCTGGTAAAACATTCAAATACACTGCTGAAGGTCCTGTAGGACTTGCTGGCGACAAAAAAGTAGCTTTGCTTAACGCACGTGGTGGCGTTTATTCCGAAGGCCCAATGGCAGCTGCTGAAATGTCCCTGAACTTCCTGAAAACAGTTCTCGGCTTGTGGGGCATTCAAAACCCTGAAGTAGTTATCGTTGAAGGACATAATGCTTCTGCAGATCGTGCTGAAGAAATCGTTACTGCAGGTCTGAAATTGGCTTCCGAAGTAGCAGTAAAATTCTAATAACAATCTTCTATATAGAACACATCAAAACACCTGTAGTCTCCAGTGGAGATTACAGGTGTTTTTTTGCATTCTCATTTTTTTCACATCCGTTACTTCAGATGATTCCAGTTTAGATCCTGCCTGTATTTTTTAAGTAAAACTCCGCTGATTCAGCAATGTGTGCAAGGTCGTCCTTATTTTCACCAGATGCAGAATACGTTACATCGAGTTCATTAATGGTTCGTTCAATCATATCATTATCCTCAAGCATGTGTGCATGCTCGGTTAACGCCTGTACTCCCTTAATTGTCAGAATATACTTTCCACGGGAGAGGCGTTCAAACCAGCCATAATAGTTTTTTTGCAGAATAGCTGCTGCAGATCCTACGCCTGTTTGTCTGGCAAGGTTGGCCGGAGAGGCTTCTCCGTTTGTCCGCAGAGCGGATGCGACACGTAAAGCCTTCTCACGATATGCTGTGACCAGCTGTCTGCGTGTGCTGCCTCCCGTATTGTAGTCTCCACTGCGTTCGTCGAATTCCTTGAGCAATCGTTTCCGTCGAACGCCGCTTTTGCGGGCAACTTGATTGGCGCTAGTAGGGGGCGTCTGGGCGGAAGGTTCGCACAGTACATCAATCAGGGGAGCTTTGGTTTTGTAAAATGTGACAGTCAGCAGCCCCAGACCAAGTTGTCTGCATAGTGCAGCCAGTTCGCTCCAGCGCTGGTTCACAGCTCCGCGTTTACTGCGATTGCGCTCGACGGCCAGATACACGAACGGGCTAAGCTTCAAGCGCTGCATACCCTGTAACAACAGGGAGAGGTTAAATGTTTTTTTCATCTCCACAATGAGTGGTTCGTCCTGGTCCGATCTGACCCCTACGAGGTCACAATGTCTGACTTCCGCTTTGACGTCGAAGCCACGCTGCTCGAAGAAAGCCTTCACAGGCGAATATAATTCGGTTTCGTATTTTACTGCCATCGTCCGTGCTCCTTTCCAGAAGTGGCCTGTCTCTGACCATGTGTTGTCCGTTATCCTGAATTTAGAACCCTCATTATATCATATTCGTTCTTTTTTTTCTGAAGGCACAAGATGTCTGATAGAACAGGGAAAAGCCAAAATTCGAAGCGGTTGATTGAAAAAAAGAGGTCAACTTATCCGAATTGCCGCATAGGTATGTAATACACTTTTCACAACAAAACAAGACGTTTGGACAGAGGGTGGCGGGACTACACAGGACCGCAAGATTGGTATTCAAGCAGGAGCCGCAATTCTATTGATTTCTTCATACCATTCGGAATGGTTGACAATCACACTAAAGGAGCCATGGGAGGTACCAAGCATGAATATTTTTGAACGCGTTGCGGAACATCGGGCAGAGAGTGACCGTTTGACATGGAACGGAACATTTGAAGATTATATTGCACTGCTGAGAGAGGACCCGACTCCGGCAATGACGGCTCACGCCAGAGTGTATGAGATGATTGAATCGTTTGGCGTGGAAGAAGTAGGTGGGCATAAGCGGTACAAGTTTTTTGAACAGGAGATCTTTGGACTGGATCGTTCGATTGAAAAGCTGGTTGAAGAATACTTCCACTCGGCTGCACGTCGTCTGGATGTACGTAAACGGATTTTGCTCCTGATGGGTCCCGTAAGTGGAGGGAAATCGACGCTGGTTACGCTGCTGAAGCGGGGGCTTGAACAGTTCTCGCGGACAGAGAAAGGTGCCATATACGCCATTGATGGATGCCCGATGCATGAGGAACCGCTGCATCTGATTCCACTGGAGCTTCGTCCTGAAGTGGAAAAGGAAATTGGAGTCCGTATTGAGGGTAACCTTTGCCCATCCTGCCAGATGAGACTGCGTACCGAATACGGTGGTGATATCAGCAAGGTGCCAGTGGAACGGGTCCTTGTTTCCGAAGATAATCGCGTGGGAATAGGAACGTTCAGTCCATCCGATCCGAAATCACAGGATATTGCCGATCTGACGGGGAGTATCGACTTCTCCACCATTACCGAGTTTGGTTCCGAATCCGATCCACGTGCCTATCGTTTTGATGGGGAGTTGAACAAGGCGAACCGTGGACTGATGGAGTTCCAGGAGATGCTGAAATGTGATGAGAAATTCCTCTGGAATCTCTTGTCGCTCACGCAGGAAGGGAACTTCAAAGCAGGACGTTTCGCCTTAATCAGTGCAGATGAAATGATCGTGGCGCATACGAATGAATCGGAGTATAAGTCTTTTATCTCCAACAAGAAAAATGAAGCACTGCAATCCCGGATGATTGTCATGCCGATTCCGTACAATCTGAAAGTGTCCGAGGAAGAGAAAATCTATGCCAAGCTCATTCAGCAAAGTGACATGAAGCATGTTCATATTGCACCGCATGCACTGCGGACTGCAGCCATTTTTTCCATACTTACCCGCTTGAAGGAAACGAAGAAACAAGGCATGGATCTCGTTAAAAAGATGCGCATGTATGATGGTGAAGAAGTGGAAGGATACAAAGAAGCCGATCTTCGCGAGATGCAAAATGAGTATTTGGATGAAGGGATGTCCGGCATTGATCCACGGTATGTCATTAACCGGATCTCCAGTGCTTTGATCAAGCAAAATCTTCAGTGCATTAACGCGCTGGACATTCTGCGGGCGATCAAGGATGGTCTGGACCAGCATGCCTCCATCACGAAGGAAGAGCGGGAGCGTTATCTGAACTTTATCGCTCTTGCACGCAAGGAGTATGATGAATTGGCCAAGAAGGAAGTGCAGAAAGCATTTGTGTACTCATTCGAGGAATCCGCAAGAACATTATTCGAGAATTACCTCGATAACATCGAAGCATTCTGCAACTGGTCCAAGATTCGTGATCCGCTCACGGATGAAGAGATGGACCCGGATGAGCGTTTGATGCGTTCAATCGAGGAGCAGATCGGGATCTCCGAGAATGCAAAGAAAGCGTTCCGAGAAGAGATTTTGATCCGAATCTCGGCATACTCCCGCAAGGAGCGCAAGTTCGAATACAGCAGCCATGACCGTTTGCGTGAAGCGATTGAGAAGAAGTTGTTTACTGATCTGAAAGACATCGTCAAGATCACAACCTCAACCAAAACACCGGATGCAACACAATTGAAACGTATGAATGAAGTGATCAAACGTTTAATTGAGGAACATGGATATACCGCAGCCAGCGCGAATGAACTGTTACGTTATGTGGGCAGTTTGCTTAATCGCTAATCGGCAACAAACCATTCCGGATCAGGCTCCTGATGTCTGCTGTGAGGCTCCTTCACAGCAGGGTCAGGGCCTTTTTAATTACATGAAGGTCCATATTAGTCTAAAAAGCTGACAAATAGGGTTAATTTTAAAGAGAATTAGTTCTAATGGTATATGTATATTTAGGTATTTTAGTCTATAATCAATACATATATTTACAATTTAAAGTAATTTAGTGTTTATTAAGGAGCTGACTGAACCAGATATGAGTAGTATTTCCGCAACAAGACAGAAGCAACTTGATTACATGGGATTAACCGCAGGGGATCTAAAACTGCTTGCCGATCATCGGCCTGTTTTTAAAAAAGTCGTTAATGAAGTAGTAGATCATTTCTACAATCATGTGGGAAATTATCCTGAATTGGTAGATCTGATCGCTCGATTCTCTACCATTGATCGTCTAAAAGAAACACAGAAGATGTACTGGTTATCGATGACAGATGGAATCGTGGACGACGCATATATTGAGCAACGGATTGCAATTGGGCTAGTGCATTCCCGTATTGGCCTGTCCGAAGATTATTATCTGGGTACCTATATGGTATACCTTGATATTGCAACGAGCATATTCCAACAGGTTATCCCTGATTCCTGGCATCTTGTCATTCAGGCGCTCAGCAAAATGTTTAATCTGGATTCACAGCTTGTCCTTGAGGCCTATGAGAAGAAAGAAAAAGAAAAGTTACATCAGCTTGCCGATGACCAACAACATACATTGCACGCGATTACGCAGATTACCCAAGAGCTTACAGGCATGATTAGTGAATTAAATGAGAGTGCAATGGCTATATCGAGTGTAGCCAAAGAAACAGCGGCTTCTCAGGATCAGGCCCAAGTTCTGCTCACCGAATTGACAGGGGAGATCCAGCAGATCGGAAAAATGGGTGAACTCATTCGCGAGATATCGGATCAGAGTCATCTTGTCGGTCTGAATGCAGCGATTGAAGCTGCTCATGCAGGAGAGTTCGGACGTGGCTTCGAAGTAGTTGCCAGTGAGGTGCGCAAGCTTGCAGCCAGTTCCCGGGATGCCCAGGGTAAGATTCAGTCTAATCTGGAGCAGATCATGAAGAAACTGAGCAGTGTGCAGCAGGAGTCGGATCATACGTCCAGAGGGGCACGTAGCCAAGCTTCACGCTCGGCTGAACTCGCTGTATTCGCAACAACAATGGAGAAACTGTCTTCGGATTTGAAGAATCTGGAACAGCAGGAATAGAGCTTAAAAGCATTAGGAACCTTCCATACCGTTTCAGGCTGTTTTAAGCTATAATGGGTAGACAAACCTGCCGATGTTATAGAAAATGCAGCCGGAGACAGGGGATTCGAAAGAGGTTGAGGTGATCAGATGGCTTCTATCCATGATGTAGCCAAGGAAGCGGGAGTATCTGTTGCAACCGTTTCCAAAGTAATAAACGATTATCCTGATGTAAGTGAAAAAACACGCAAAAAAGTCAATATAGCCATCGAATTATTGAAATATCAACCCAATGTGGTCGCACGTGGACTTGTCAAACGCCGTTCATGGACGGTGGGAGTGCTGTTAACAGTTCCGTTTACGAACCCTTTTGTGTCGGAGTTGCTGGAAGGGATCAAGACAGCGCTGGAGAACAGTGGATATGACCTGGTCCGGTTGTCTACTCGATTCGATGATCCGGCGTACTCGTTCATCAAACATTGCCGCAGTCGTAATGTGGATGGCGTTGTGGTATTCGGGGAAGGCAGAGAAAACGCGAGTATTCAGGAACTGGTGGATGCAGAGATTCCAACGATGTTTGTTGATACGGACATGTTGGGCAAACGTGCTGGTTACATTACTACCGATAACGCGAACGGGATCTCGATGGGTGTCAAACATCTGCATGAGCTTGGGCACCGCAAAATTGCCTATATCTCAGGGACACTTGGACCTGCCGTAGCCAATCTGCGATTGGATGGATATCGGGAAGGGCTGCGAGAATGCGGCATCCCATATTCTACGGTATATCTGGAAGTCTGCGATTACTCATTCGACGGGGGGAGCAAGGCTGCCCGGAGATTGCTGGCACTTCAGGACCAACCAACGGGAATTGTCTGTGCTTCAGACATGTCTGCCTTTGGTGCGATTCATGAAATTGAAAAGCATGGACTGAGTGTACCAGAAGATATCTCGGTTGTCGGGTTCGATAACACGTATTATGCTGAGGTATTCAAACCGGGGTTGACCACGGTGAATCAGAATATCTATTCCATTGGCATTAAGTCCATCGAATATCTGATTGCCATGATCGAGAATCCATCTTATTCTCCTCCTGTGGTGACGGAACCTTCCAATCTGGTCGTCCGTCAGACGACAGCACCCTTAAAATCCTAAAAATGTAAATAGTAAAGATGTTTACGCGAAGCGCAGCTAATAAGCTGTGCTTTTTGTCGTTCTATATCTCATTTGGAAACATATGGTTAATGGAGTGATGCAAGTCCTATAGTTTAACGGGTAAACAAAGTTTAATGGCAATCGTATAATGAAAGTGCTTACAATTTTCTGTCCATTAGCATCTATCCATCCTGAATAACGATCTTGTAAAAGGCTGGCACATGGCAGAGCAAAGGTTATTCTTCACAAACAACGAACCAAGGAGGAGATCGGATGCATTTGAGAAAATGGTGGAGCTTGTGCTTGTCGGCTGTATTGATCTTCAGTTTGTTCCCAAGTGTGGGAACAGGAGGGACACGTGCTGCGGCTGCGGACGTTAAGACTGGCGATGATGGAGTACTGTTCGAGGCTAATTTTGAAGATGGTGTGTTGGGACAATGGCGTCCACGTGCGAGTGAAAAGCTTGATATCGTAGCGCAAGCAGGTCACGACAGTACACGCAGCCTGAGAACCTCTTCCCGTACCGAAACGTTCCATGGACCCTTAATTGAAGTCATAGACCATGTACAGAAGGGCAGCACGGTTCATGTTTCGTTTTGGGCCATGTACGATGAAGGACCGGACAGTCAGGTCATTAACGGTTCACTGGAGAAAGAGTACAATAACGACGCTTCAAGTCGAGAATATGCTACGTTTGCCTCTGCAACTCTGAACAAGGGACAGTGGAAAAAAATCGAGGCAGATGTGGTGATCCCTGGAGAAAATAGCGGCATCACCGGATTCCGCATGTATGCAGAGACACCTTGGAAGACGTCAGCGGAAGTGACGCCGGCGGATACGATTACTTTTTACGTGGATGATGTACTGATCACGGAAGCCGAAAAAATTGAAATAGAGCCGAACATTCCGAATCTAGTGGATGTTGTGGGACAACACTATGCAATGGGAGCGGCAATCGACCAGTCTGCACTGGATGCGGAAGATCCGCATTCCCAACTGTTGACGAAACATTTTAATAGTATTACAGCTGGAAACTTTATGAAAATGGATGCGATGCAGCCTCAGGAAGGACAGTTTGTCTGGTCAGAGACAGATCGCCTGGTGAAGTTTGCCGAAGCAAATGATATGGAAATCAGAGGTCATACGCTGTTATGGCATAGTCAGGTGCCGGACTGGTTCTTTACCGATCCGAATGATGCTTCCAAACCTGCCACGCGTGAACAGTTGCTTTCACGGATGAAAACCCATATTCAAACCATCGTGACCCGGTACAAAGGAAAGGTTCATACATGGGATGTCGTCAATGAAGTCATCTCGGACGGAGGCGGCTTGCGGAATGAGGCCAGTAATTCCAAGTGGAGAGATATTATTGGGGATGTAGATGGCGACGGAGATGACAGTGATTACATTGAGCTGGCTTTCCGATATGCACGTGAGGCTGACCCTGATGCGGTATTGGTGATTAATGACTATGGAATGGAGGGCAATGGAAACAAGGTGAATGATATGGTGAAGCTTGTAGAGAAGCTGCTTGCCAAAGGAACACCGATTGATGCGGTTGGATTCCAGATGCATGTGTCGATGTACGGACCGGATGTAAAGCTCATTCGTGAGGCTTTTGAGAAAGTGATTGCTCTTGGTGTGAATGTACAGGTTACAGAGCTGGACGTTTCGATCTATTCAAGTAATTCCGAACTGGAGATGCCTGTCACAGATGAATTAATGTTGCAACAAGCTTACCGTTATCGTGAACTGTTCGACCTGTTTGACGAGTTGGGAAAACGCGGCGTAATGGACAGTGTTACCGTATGGGGACTTGCGGATGATGGTACATGGCTTGACAACCATCCAGTTAAAGGACGCAAAGATGCACCATTGTTGTTTGATCGTAAATTGAAAGCGAAACCGGCCTATTGGGCACTGGTGGATGCTACCACTCTTCCGATCTATCGTAATGAATGGACAGCATTGAAGGCCAGCCCTTCTTTCCCGAATCACAAAGGACAGGAAGATATTCTTTGGGGTGCTGTGAAAGGACTCGAAATTAATCACCTGGCAGATGGTACATCTGCGGTTACGGGTGAGGCTCGTATGATGTGGGATGCCAAAAAGGTGAATTTACGAGTGGAAGTGAAGGACACCACACGTCGCAAAGGGGATCAGGTGCAGGTTTTCCTCGCGGAAGAAGTCAAGGGGACAGGCGCTGCAACTTCTGAAGCTGATCTGTCTGCCAAGAAGAAAAATCCACCGTCTGCAAATGGTCAATATACATTTAAACGGGATGGCGGTAAAGGCAAAGATAAAAATACTTACAACGTACAGGAGACAAAAACCGGTTATGTTGTATACGCATCACTACCTATGTCAGCTGCTTTACTTACCGAAGGCCAGGTCTTGTCTCTGGATTTTCGGATTACGGATGAATATGCTGCTGGAAAGACAGCGACCATCGTTTGGAATGATATTTCCAATCAACAGCCCGACAAACCAGCCAACCGGGGCAAACTGAAGCTCGGTTCTGTCTTGAAACAAACCAAGGTCACTTATGGCAAACCTGTAATTGATGCGAAAAAGGATAACGTCTGGAAAAAGGCTGCATCTGTTAAAACGGATGTCTGGGTGGTCGGAAACTCCGGTGCAACGGCGACTGCACAACTGTTATGGGATGAGAAATACCTGTACGTATTGGCAGATGTGAAAGATCCTTTGCGAAGCAAATTAAGTTCTAATGCACATGAGCAGGATTCGATCGAGATTTTTGTCGACCCGAGCAAAGATCAGACAACATTTTATCAGGAGGATGACGCCCAGTACCGGGTCAATTTTGATAATGAGACTTCTTTTGGAGGAAATGCACGGAAAGAAAGTTTCAAATCAGCTACCCGATTAACAAGCGGAGGGTATACCGTTGAAGTGGCAATCCCACTAGATAGCGTTCGTGCTGAAGAGCAAAGATGGATTGGGTTTGATCTTCAAGTTAATGATGATGGCGCGGGAGATGGCAAGCGAAGCAGTGTGTCCATCTGGAGTGATTCATCAGGTAATTCTTATCAAGATACTTCCGGTTTTGGCAGTCTGTTACTGACTCGTAAATAGAATATTTAGTTGCGAATTAGAATATGAGAATGTTAGCTATTCAAGATTGTATATCTGGAAATAAGTGTTGATTTTAAAGGCTGGGACGTTTAGACTATATACATTCAAATAAACGGGTTCCAATGTATGATAACGGCTTCAACTAAGTCTGTTGTCACGAGTCAAATGATGCGGAGGGAGTGCCTGTCATCCAGACAGCGCACTCGCTTCTTTTTTACATTTTTGCATACATACGAAGCATTTCCCGGTTGAAAGGACAGAGTGAGTGGAGCACCTACATGGTACGTACAACTTAGAACTTGTTATTTTATCCTATATTATTGCATCGTTAGCTTCGTACGCAGCCCTTGACCTTGCAGGCCGTGTAAGTCAGGCTAGCGGAATGGCGCGGAATGTATGGCTTACCTGCGGTGCAGTCTCAATGGGGCTGGGAATCTGGTCCATGCATTTCGTAGGTATGCTGGCTTTTGTTCTGCCTACGCAAGTCTCCTATTCCACCGGTAAGGTTGTTTTATCTGTTCTACTCGCTATTGTTGCATCGGGGGTGGCCTTGAACATTGCGGGTAGACAAACGGGCAGGATAAGCAAGCTGATGATTGCTGGAGTACTGATGACAGCAGGGATCAGCTCGATGCATTATGTGGGAATGGCAGCGATGTCAACTCCGGTTACGTATGAACCAGGCAGAGTGGTATTATCCATTCTGATTGCAGCACTTGCTTCCTTTGCGGCATTGTGGCTCATGTTTTACTTCCGTTATCATCAATCAAGACATACTTGGGTTTACAAGATGGGCAGCGGTCTCATTATGGGTATTGGAATCTCTGGCATGCATTATACCGGAATGTCAGCCGCACATTTCCATTATTCACATGGTTCGATGGTAAGTTCAGGGATGCAGATTGAGCCAGGCATTCTCGCCTACTTGATCGCATCGGGCACATTTATTGCTTTGGGCTTGACGTTGTTTGGCATATTTATCAATCAGCGAATGTCACAGAAAGATCGACGGATTCATGAGAATGAGCAATGGTATCAGGCCCTGTATCATAACCATTCGGATGCCATTATTTCAGTGGACAAGGAAGGTATTGTCAAAGGCATTAATGCTGCGGTAACAATAATCACCGGTTATCCTGAAACAAGGGTCATGGATCGCTCCATTGATGAAATTGTTCAGCAGATCGATATAGAATGGATCAGTGAATTCGATTCCATCGATTGGGATGATCATAAGCTGGAGCATGCGCATTATATGGCTAAGATGAGAGATATACAGGGTGAACTTCTGGATCTTAGTATTGTTGTGGTTCCTGTAGTCATTGATGGTAACCATGTGGGAAGCCACATTCTGATCAAGGATATTACGGAGGAGAAACAGGCTCAGGAGAAGATTCGTCACCAAGCTTTGCATGATCCGTTGACGGGGTTGCCCAATCGGCGCAAGTTGGATGATGTGCTGGCTTGTACGATTAACGATTCAGCAGAAAAAGGGAATTCTTTTGCGGTTATGGTGATGGATATAGATCGTTTCAAGATGATTAATGACTCGCTGGGACACTCCATTGGAGATGTATTTTTAAGAGAAGTCAGCAACCGGATCATGAAAGCCATAGAATCTTCGGATCCCTTAGCTATGGAGAATGTCATGCTGGCCCGGATGGGCGGGGACGAGTTCACACTCGTTGTGACCCAGGATCAAGCGACAGAAGTAAGAGTGGCAGAACTTGCAAAACAGATTGTTGAAGCCATTCAGTTACCTTATCGACTGAAGGAGAATGATTTTTACGTAACCGCCAGCATTGGAATTGCGATGTACCCGGATCATGGAGTTGGCGTGGATGCTTTGCTGAAACATGCGGACTCCGCCATGTATGAAGTGAAGAAAAACGGTAAAAATGGTTTCCAATTCTACACTGCCCAACTGGATTCGGAACTATATGAACGCATTGAGCTGGAGGGTTATCTTCGTAAAGCGTTGGAACGCGATGAGATGGTCCTGTACTATCAACCACAGATTCGTACCGAGGATAGCCGCATGATTGGTGTGGAGGCTCTTATACGTTGGAACCATCCACTCAAAGGACTGCTCGCACCCAATGTGTTCATTCCGCTTGCAGAAGAGACAGGTATGATCTATGAGATTGGCAAATGGACGCTGCGCGAAGCATGCAGGCAGATGAAGCTCTGGCATGCCAGCGGTGGGCCGCTCATTCCGGTATCGGTAAACTTGTCCAGCCAGCAGTTCCATCAATCGAATTTGGTAGAACAGGTCAAGAACGCACTCTTGGAGACAGGGCTGGAGGCACGGTACCTGGAGCTGGAGATTACAGAGAGCATGATGATGGATGCCACGGTCTCTACGGCAATTCTGAATGAACTTAACGCACTGGGTGTCAAGATCAGCCTGGATGATTTCGGGACGGGATACAGTTCACTGAGTTATCTGAAGCATTTCCCGATTCACAAGCTCAAGATTGATCGTTCGTTTGTGACGGACATTACAGAGAGTCACAGCGATCAAGCCATTGTGGCGACCATTATATCGATGGCACAGAATCTCAAGATGGAAGTCATTGCGGAAGGCATTGAGACGAAAGGCCAACTGGATATTCTGATGCAGAATGATTGCCGGGAGATTCAGGGATATTATTTCAGTCGCCCACTGCCGGCAAGTGAAGTGGAGCATGATTTTTTTGTACCGCTGCGATTGCAGGGGAATGGTGCACCACCGGTACCATCCTAATTTTATGTATGCCAAGCGGCAAGTCCCCGTGTATGTCGGGAGCTTGCCGCTTTTTATGGTATGTCGCCATCCTTCATACGTGATACGAAGGTTCTCTTTTTTAAAAGGAAAAGGATTGTTGGAACCTCACATAAACTTGCGGTGGTGTTTCTTGCCATCATACGTAAACCAGATCGGTTTATCCTCGACACGTGTCTCCACATGTACGGTACGTCCCCAGAGGCGATACAGATAAGGCAGGGTGCGTTCCATATATTTCAGATCCAACTCAATGCCTTCATATTGATGTTTCAGCACGAGTTCCCCTGTCCGCAGATAATCGGCATCCTGTACAACCAGATAGGGTGATCCTCCGTTGACACGTGAAAATACGAGCTGATCCCGTATGTTCTCCCAGGACTTATCGGTGATTTTCCAGTCCGGGCCTTTTTTCTCAAATACGTAGAGGTCCAGATCCTCGGTTAATTGTTTGGTCATGTAGTTTCGGATAAAGGAGGTATCGGAATCGAACTCACGCACCTCGAACATTTTGGCACGGCCTTGCCCCGGTTTGCGGCCCCAACGGTCCTGTTCTTCACGGGTTGGGTTATCCCAGCGCCGTTCAATATCCTCGAAAATCTTCAGTCCCAAATAATACGGATTCAGACTTTGTTTGGATGGCTGCACCACGGAAGAGTTGAGCTTCGCAAATTCGATCGTATCCTCACTGTTCAGATCGAGCTCACGGATAATGCGTTGATGCCAGTAGGATGCCCAGCCTTCGTTCATGATTTTGGTTTCCATCTGTGGCCAGAAATATAACATCTCCTCACGCATCATACTCATGATATCCCGCTGCCAATCGGTCAATACTTCGGAGAATTCCTGAATAAACCACATGACATCCTTCTCCGGTTCAGGCGGAAAATGATGGACCTGAATACCTTCAGCGGGTGCTTCTTCCGTCTGCACGTCATCAAGTGACCACAGATCATCATAGCGGCCTTCCGGCCGAGGTTTTTTCTCACCGCGCTGCTCCCGCATTTTCATCTCCATGTAACGTTGTTTGTCCAAATGGCGGGGTTTAATCAGCTGTGGGTCCACATGTTCCTGAATTGCGATCACGGCATCGATAAAGGCTTCAACCGCTTCCGTTCCGTACTCCATCTCATAATTGCTGATCCGATCCGCCGTAGCAGCCATACTTTCGACCATATTACGGTTGGATTTGGAGAAGCGGGCATTGTTTTTAAAAAAATCGCAGTGTGCAAGGACGTGGGCTACGATCAATTTGTTCTGAATCAGGGAATTGCCATCCAGCAGGAAGGCATAACAAGGGTTGGAATTGATGACAAGCTCATAGATTTTGCTGAGTCCAAAATCATATTGCATTTTCATCTTATGAAATGTTTTACCAAAGCTCCAGTGACTGAATCTGGTAGGCATGCCGTAGGCTCCAAATGTATAAATAATATCCGATGGGCAGATTTCGTACCGCATGGGATAATAATCCAGACCAAAACCATTGGCAATCTCCATAATCTCGGCAATAGCGTATTCTAGGTCGCGGATCTCATCTGTCATCTAACGCTGCCTCCTTCCCGTTTCTGGAAAAAGCTGCGCAAAGCTTTGTACACTTCGCCTTTTTCTTTGATCACATAATACATGAACTGATCCATTTTGATATGACGATAAGCCGACATCAGTGTGCTGCTGCGGTTGTACTGATTCACTTCGCCGTATCCAAACATATTGCTACGCTTCATTAACTCGCCAATCAGCTTCACACACCGTTCGTTATCCGATGTCAGATTATCCCCATCAGAGAAGTGGAAGGGGTAGATGTTGTAGCTGGAAGGTGGATATCGGCTGTCAATAATATCCAGCGCCTTCATATATACAGAGGAGCAAATCGTACCTCCGCTCTCGCCACGGGTAAAGAATTCTTCTTCGGTAACTTCCTTGGCTTCTGTATGATGGGCGAGGAAAACAATCTCAACTTTCTCATACTGACGGCGTAGAAAACGGGTCATCCAGAAGAAAAAGCTGCGCGCGCAGTATTTCTCAAACGAACCCATGGACCCGGATGTATCCATCATGGCAATGATAACGGCATTGGATTGTGGAATGATTTTGTCTTCCCATGTCTTGTAGCGCAGGTCATCCGGACTGATGTGATGGATACCTGGCGTACCGGTCGTTGCATTGCGACGCAGATTCTCCAGAATGGTACGTTTCTTGTCAATATTGGACTGCATGCCTTTTTTGCGAATATCGTTGAATACCACCGTATGTGTCTCAATCAGGTCTTTGTCTTTCTGCTTCAGATCGGGTAATTCCAGCTCAGCGAAGAGCATATCTTCCAATTCCTCAATACTCACTTCGGCTTCCACAATATCATGACCAGGCTGATCGCCAGCTTTTTCGCCCTTGCCGGGTTTCTGCGAAGCAGAGGGATCACGACCGATGACGTCTCCGACCTGACTGTCACCGTCTCCTTGACCAACATGTTTTTGCTTCTGGTAGTTATACACAAAACGGTACTCATCCAGACTGCGGATTGGTACCTTGATGATTTGTTTTCCATCAGACATGATGATGTTTTCTTCCGTAATCAGATCAGGCAGATTCTGTTTGATGACATCTTTCACCTTTTGCTGATGGCGTTGTTGGTCCTGGTACCCTTTGCGGTGAAGCGACCAATCTTCCTTCGACACGACGAACGAGTAAGGCTGGTGTGAATTTGACATGTAGGCACCCCCCATTGATTACGCGGCACAGTTTGGCCTGTCGGTAATTAAGTATATTCACGGGCGAGGACGATATGTGATGAGAGTGGATATAAAATGATACAATTACGCAAGTTCACCTCAGAGGTAAGGTGAGTCGTAAGAACAGAATTGCTCCATTTTTTACAGAAACAGTGAACACGTGTGATATCCTTCCTATACAATAGGAGAAGTACATCTACTCCATTTCTAGCTTCATTCCTTTTCTCGATACTGAAAACCAGATTTCATGAACACGATCCAATAGAGATGCATGTAAAGGAAGGATTCATGTGAATAAAAAGGCGATCAAGGCTTGGATTATGTATGATTGGGCCAATTCGGCTTATGCAACAACAGTACTGGCGGCAGTATTGCCCGTATTCTATGCTTCGGTCGCTGCAGCAACGCTGGATACGGATATGGCTGCCTCCTACCTGGCCTATACACACTCGATTGGCATGTTGTGCGTAGCTCTGCTAACACCGTTGCTAGGCACGCTGGCTGATTTGTCAGGACGGAAAGGAGACTTCCTGCGTGTATTTGCAATTATAGGCGTCCTTGCTACATTGGGATTCAGTGCAATCGGTGAAGGGGACTGGTTCCTTGCTTCCGCGTTGCTGGTCATATCTACGATCGGTTTTGCAGGTGGTAACACCTTTTACGATGCAATGCTGCCGGATCTGGTACCCGTGGAACGAAGGGACATGATATCCTCCAAAGGTTATGCCTATGGTTATATTGGAGGAGGTTTGTTGCTTGCGGTGAACCTGCTGATGATTCAGCAACCGGGCTGGTTCGGGATGAGCAGTACACTGGCAGGCACAAGACTTGCGTTTATCTCCGTCTCGTTGTGGTGGTTGCTGTTCTCGATACCGATCTTTCGCCATGCTCCGAGACGGCCTGCTTCACCGGACATGCCCGGCTCGTGGAGAGGGTATACTGCGGTGGGCGTGCGCAGACTGCGGCAGACCTTTCGTCAGATGCGGCGTTTTCCCCAGTTAATCCGCATGCTGGTGGCTTTCTGGTTTTTTAATGACGGTATTAATACCATCATTCTGATGGCTACCATCTATGGAACAAGTATAGGCATAGGCACAGCCGACTTGATGCTCGCGCTACTGTTAACCCAGTTCATCGGTTTCCCATGCACTTTGTTACTGGGAGCGTGGGCACAGCGTTGGGGAGCAAAGCAGGTATTAATCGTTAGCTTATCGGTCTACATATGTATTGTGATTCTCGGTTATTTCATGACACAAGCGATCCACTTCTATGTACTCGCCGGGTTGGTTGGTGTCGTGCAGGGTGTGAGTCAATCCACAGCGCGTTCCCTGTTTAGCAATCTGATGCCGGCAGGCAGAACAGGAGAGTATTTTGGTTTTGTGAATATTACAGGCAAATTCTCTTCGATCTTTGGTCCATTTGTGTTTGGTTATGTTGGGCAGATCACGGGTTCCACGCGTTGGGGTATTCTGTCGCTCATCTTCTTTTTCGTCGCGGGAATTGCTGTATTATTAACCGTGAAGGTACAGAAGGGGATGCAGGATGCTACACAGGCAGATCAGGAAGAAGAGCGAAATGGGAGTGTTGGAGCTCCTGGGAAAAGTTCAAATGTAAGGTTTACCTGATGGTTGTTCACCCGGTTTCATATTAAGTTTCTCAACGGATTACGTATGGCTTCAGGCATTGTTCCTCACAGAACATGTCTGGAGCTTATTCGCGTTTGTGCAATCAGAACATAATTGATCATGAATAAGTGCTTAAATGACAGACAACAGAATACAGTGAAAGAGTATGAATTTATGAAAAGGTGAAAATAAAAGATTGACATGATACGTTTTGTATCATAGAGTAAAACTATAAATACATATTGTATCTGAGAGTTGTCGAATGTAACCAAGTGTTTTGCTTCATTCCCGGGTGAACTTTCGACGGAGTATTGCAAAACGCTGACCTATAGCGTGCATATTACTCGTTTTGCCAAACACAAAGGTAGAGTCTGGTCTATCCCAGCTACATATTTATACTAATGAACAGAGGAGAGGCTGCCATTGATCGATGCTCAAGGTAACGGACTTGTTTTCTTACTATGTGTTCCCCGCAGTGGTAGTTCCTTATCCACCGTCATGCTGCAAAATCATAGTCGTATATTTGCCACCCAGGAAATGTGGTTTCTGATGAATCTTGTCGATTTGAACAAAGCTGATTCACGTGCTTATGGTGGCAGCTCCATCATTCGTCAGTTCTACAATGCCATGGTATCTGAGGATGTCTTCGAAAAGGCGTGCAGAAGTTTTGCTCTTGAGATCTATAATGGATTCCTGGAAGGGAGCGGAGCAGACTTCATCGTTGATAAATCTCCACGATACTATTACATGCTGGAATGGCTGGATCGTCTGTTCCCTCAGTCCAAGCGCATTCATCTCCAGCGTAATCCTCTGGCCATAGCAGCATCATTCAAAAAGGTAAACCGCCACACAGGAGAAGGATTCGACCTGACTCATAGTCTGCAGAGCCCCAAATTAAATATGAAATCTGTAGATCTTACACTGGGTATGCTCCGCTTGAATGAGTATTTTGCCGAACCACATTCCAATGCATATGAATTGCAATATGAACGATTGGTTTCCAATCCTCAGGAAGAACTCGAGAAACTATGCGCGTTTCTGGGAATTCGATATGAACAGGGTATGGAGCAGTATGGACAGTTTCTGGACAGTGCCAAGTCTGACATGTTCTACAGTATGGGCGTGGGTGATCCATTCCTCTCTTCGCATCAAAAGGCACATCAGGGTTCTGTTAACAACTGGAAAAACATATTAGAACCGCATGAAGTTGAACTGTATTGCCGTGTGATGGGGGCAGATCTGTTCCACCGGATGGGATACAGTGAACAGCTGGCAGAAGCCGAACAATGGACGGGTGTACATTATGATGCAAGTCCGGATCAAGAGGTCATTGATCGAATCACGCATCAGTTGACAGCAGCGACAGGTTGCCAGTGGCAACCGCAATACCGAATGCAACCGGCAGATTCTGTCGTACATGATCCGCTTGGCAATCTTAATGACCAAGTTGTCGAGGAACCGGAAAAGATAGATCCCACACTGGCTGCACTGGCAACGATCAGACAGCTGCAAGCCGCATTACGGGCGGCGGATCATCGTCTTGAACGGGGTTACAGTGAGCGAGAACGCTTGAAAGTCCAGCTGGCTTCTGCTCAAAGCAAAATACAGCGTATCAAATCATGGGTACCATTTGGTCACCAGATCAGCGCCTGGGCTTCACAGCGCAAGATTCTACGGGGAGGCAAGTCATGAGCGCCATAGCAGGAATTGTACACAACGATGGTCAGCAGGCGCTATGGGAAGACAGCTGGCGTCTGTACGCAAGCCTGGGGCATGTCCCTGCGGATACAACAGGGGTGTGGAAAGGCAACGAGGCGTTCCTCAGCTGTCATGCCCAATGGATTACACCGGAATCGGTTAGCGAGAAGTTGCCTTTATATGATGAGGAAAGTGGTCTGACCATCACGGCAGATGCCATTCTGGATAACCGGGAACAACTGGCTGATCAACTACAGATATCCAGAGCTGAACTGGCTATGTTGGCGGATAGTGAATTGATCTTACGTGCCTATCAGCGCTGGGGAGACGATGTGGCTGTCCGATTGCTGGGTGATTTTGTATTTGCCATCTGGGATGAGCGGAACCGGAAACTGTATGCAGCGAGAGACATTACAGGCATGAGAGCTTTTTATTACCGACATGATGGTTCACGTTTTGCTTTCTGCACACTCATGAATCCGTTGCTTGGGCTTGAAGGGGTACATAAAGAACTTGATGAGACTTGGCTGTCCGAATTCCTTGCCATTCCTGACATGCATGATTCAGCAGATATCAATTCGACCGTATATCGGGGAATAAGCCAACTGCCTTCTGCACATACACTTGTCTTCCGGGATGGGAGACTGGAACTGAAGCAATATCATCGCTGGAATGAAGTCGAACCTCTGAGGCTTAAATCCGATGGTGAGTATGTAGAAGCGTTTCGGGAGGTCTTTGGGCAGGCGGTTGGATCGCGATTGCGAACTCACAGGCAGGTGGCTGCTGCTTTAAGTGGCGGACTGGACTCGGGAGCCGTGGTTGGTTTTGCTTCCGGTACACTGAGAAGTCAGGGTAAACGGCTGCAGGCCTATAGTTATGTTCCCGTACCGGATTTCACAGATTATACGTCGAAAACGTTGCTCGCAGACGAACGGCCCTTCATACGTTCAACCATTAATCACGTCGGCAATATCACAGAGAACTACCTTGATTTTGAAGGCAGAAGTCCACTCAGTGAAGTAGATACCTGGCTCGACATTATGGAAATGCCCTACAAATACTTTGAAAATTCATTCTGGATTCGCGGATTCTATGAAAAAGCGAGCCAGCAAGATGCAGGCATCCTGCTCACAGGCGCACGTGGTAATTTCACCATCTCCTGGGGGCCGGCTCTGGATTATTACGCCAGTCTCCTGAAAAGTGGACGCTGGTATCGCTGGTTCCGTGAGATGCAGCAGTATAGTGAGCGGACCGGAATGCCCTTCTCCCGTATAGCTAAGATCACCGGGAAAAAGGCATATCCGGAGTGGTTCAAGGCTCAGTCCAAAGGAGCAAGCCAGGCCGCGTCCGTGCAGTTGATCCATCCTGATTTTGCTCAAAGAACAGGTGTACTGGAAAGACTCAAATCCATTATTGTTTTGCAGGGCGGTGCCCAGGCTGATGCACTCAAAGTACGTGCCGAGAAATTCAATAACCTGGCTATTGCGAACAAAAACGGTGCTGTAGCTACAAAATGTTCTCTGCGTTACCGCGCTTGGGAACGTGATCCGACAAGTGATGCCAGAGTCATCCGGTTCTGTTTGTCCGTTCCGATTGAACAATATGTGAAACAAGGGACGGATCGTTCATTGATTCGCCGGGCTACTTCACCGGAGTTGCCTGACAAGGTCAGATTGAATCAACGGGTACGGGGTGTGCAGCCTGCAGATTGGTTACATCGCATCATTCCGAATTGGGATGCCTTTACGGCTGAGTTACGTGCTTTGTGTTCTGACAGCAAGGTTGCTGGCATATTAAACACGGAGCGTATCAAGTCTGCCCTGGCCAATTTTCCGAGTCCAAGACCTGAACTTGCTTCGCATCCAGATCTGCGATTGATGATGCATAGTCTGATCGTCTATCGGTTCATTCGGAAATTCTGATATAGCCCGGTGAACTGTGGGCCCGGCTTTTCCTTACATTTGACTCATGATAGGAGGTGAATACGATGCAAAGGGAAAAAAAGGAATGGCAAGAACCAGCACTGGAAATATTGGAAGTCAACCAAACAATGGCGGGCACAGGTTACAAACATATTGACTGGGTTACGGTTCACGATGCGGATCTCTACGGAACTAGTTAGAAAGCTTTACCATATGCCATCATACTTAGAACTGCGAAAAGGAGGTGAATACGATGCAAATGGAAAAAAAGGAATGGCAAGCACCAGCTCTTGAAGTGTTGGAAGTCAATCAAACAATGGCCGGTACTGGCTACAGACAAATTGACTGGATCACGGTTCACGATGCGGATCTGTACGATCCAACTTCCTAAGTTATTTAGTTCCAAAACGTGTCATCATACTTAAAGGGCGGAAATGCAACAAATCCAGCTTTTCGCCTCCGCCCTTATATTGAGCAACATGAATATAAGGGCTTTTTTTACATTTTATTACGAAGGAGGCGTCGTTCATTGTTACCTGTGCATTATGTGGCGTATGGTCTGCGCTGGTCGAGCCAAATTCGAATGCCTGAACTACAGATTGCACCCAAGGATGCGGAGACTGATTTTGATGTCGTGGATGTGCACATCGAGTCTTCAGATCTGACCCCATTGTGGGAGGATTGGGATGTAGGCAACGACAACTTTGTGGCACGGGATGGCAGCCTTTTTTTCAAAATCGAAGATGCAGGCCTGTTTCTAATGGAGCATGGAAAGCGTATCCTTGTATCCCCTCAGCCTGGAGCGGACGAGAAAAAGGTCAGATTATTCATCCTGGGCACATGTATGGCTGTCATTATGATGCAGCGTGGTATTCTTCCATTGCATGGCAGTGCTGTGGTTATTGATGGCTGGGCTTACGCATTTGTCGGACATTCGGGGGCAGGAAAATCGACGTTGTCGGCTGCTCTGGCATCACGTGGGTATCCGCTTCTCACCGATGATGTTGTCGCACTGACCTGGGATGCCGGGGGAAGAGCCATCGTATCACCTGGTTATCCGCAGCAGAAATTGTGGCAGCCCAGTCTGGATGGTTTCGGCATGAAGGAACAGGATTATGCCACGGTTCACGCAGAGATTACGAAGTATGCGATACCTGTTCAGCACTATTTTCATGAGATGGCCGTACCACTTGGTGGAATATTCGAACTTGCTCCCCGACCGGAAGAAAACCAAACATCTGTTCAACTGGTTGAAGTGACGGGGCTAGAACGACTGCATCTGTTATGCTCGCATACGTTCCGTGGTGGACTCGTTGCAAGACAGGGGCTGGCACAATGGTTGTTTGAGACGGCTTCAAGGCTTTCAGCAAGTGTGGAGATTGGCAGATTGGTCAGAACGGGTGCTGAGTTTACAGCATTTGAGATGGTGGATCGGATCACAGATCATATACGTAAAGGAGTGCATACAGGACAATGACAGCGACTACGCCGATGAATGTGGAAGACCGGGTAACCCGGAAGGAAGGCAATCTGGTCAGTGATATGGGCAGTGAGAAAGTCATGATGAGCATTAGCTCTGGAAAATACTACAATCTGGGGAGTACCGGTGGACGAATCTGGGACCTGATCGCAGAAGAACGCACGCTGGGTGAAGTTGTTGAGGTACTTGCTGCGGAGTACGAGATTGAGCCAGATGTATGTCGTGAGCAGGTGGTGCAATTCCTGGAACATCTGTCCCGTGAAGGTTTAATCGACGTTACTCGCGGAGTGTAGAATCATGTTGCGAAAAATAAAGGCTTATCTCTCGCTCCCGCGGTCAATGCGTCGACTGGTATGGGAGGCCTATATCCTCCTTGGCTGGGCACGCATACAGAAGGCTATGCCATTTGCCAAAATCGCGCCAGGGCTGGGTACGCCTATGGTAGAAACACCGATGACAGGACTTGATCGCAGCGAGGTCATTACTATACGGAATATTTCCAAAGCGATTTCGCTCGCCAGCAAATATACGTTATGGGAAAGCCGCTGCCTTGTAATGGCGATTGCCGGGATGAAGATGCTTGAGCGACGCAAGATAGAGAGTACGTTATATATGGGGACTGCGCGGAATAAGCAAGGACATATGATGGCTCATGCCTGGCTGCGAAGTGGTAAATTGATCGTGACCGGAGCTGATACTATGGACCAATATACGGTTGTCGGTGTGTTTGGCAAACGGTGTCCGGAGAAGGGATCTGGGGAGATTGTCTATGATACATGAAAGTGAACTCTATTCATCAGGGTTTCCAAAGGAGCTTAAGCTGATTTTGAGCATGATTAGAGGTGATCTGACGGCTCTATCCCCTGAAGAACTCAAGGCGGGTTTGCAAGGAACCGATTGGCAGCTCTTTCTGCGGCTTGTCTATCATCACCGCTTATACTCTGTCCTTTATTTGAAAATGAAAGAATTGAACTCTGCAATCATTCCTGCAGATGTTATGGAGAGTCTGAGACAACAATATACGGTCAATACGTTCCGCATGTTACATCTGACAGCTGAAATGGAGCAGGTGTGTGGAGCTTTTCGTGAACGCGGTATCCGCAATATTACACTAAAGGGACCAGCGCTCGCCCATGATCTCTATGGCGATGTATCCATGCGAACCTCCAAAGACCTGGATATCCTGATTCCGTTCGATGATGTGGAAGCAGCTGAAGGCATTCTGGCTACCCTCGGATACGTATCCAAGGAAGGGGAGCGGGCACCTACGGTGCGCAGCTGGAAATGGCGGGAACATCATATCTGTTACACCCATCCGGTCAAAAGGACTCAAGTAGAGATCCATTGGCGTCTGAACCCGGATTCGGGGAAAGAAACCGATTTTGAATTGCTGTGGAAACGCAGCCGGTTCAGTTCATACACACAGACACCTGTCCGTATGCTCGAACAAGAAGATCTATGGGCCTATCTCGTAACCCATGGTGCACGACACGGCTGGTTCAGACTGCGCTGGTTACTGGATATCGACCAGATGATCCGCAGCATGCCACTTGATGTGAGGAAATTAGAGAGACGTCTGAAAGCGGAGGGACGTTTATCGATCGGTTCGCAGGCTCTTCACTTAGCCTCAGATCTGTTGAATACGTCGCTGGATGTAGAGTACAGGTCCTTGATGTCCTTGAGTGACCGTACAGGCAAGCGATTAGCCAACGAAGGTGCAAAGTTCATGAACGACATGCTGGAAAGTCCGGCTGATATGAAGTCTTATCCATCGTATCTGTTTAAACTTCGAAGTACAAAACAGAAATGGTTTTTCTTTATTGAGCGTTTATATCCAAGTACATGGGATGTGGATCAATTGCCACTTCCACGTTCTTTGTTTTTTCTATACTTTCCGTTACGTCCGTTTCTCTGGTTCTGGCGGCGAATTAAAAGGTATACGGTGACGGAAAGGGGTAAAGTATGATCTCGGAATTAAGGTATTTCATGCGAAAGTTGCATCATGTCACGGGGCCCATTTTATATTGGAATCTGCTAGGGATGATCTGTATCAGTCTCATGGAAGGGATCGGTATCTACATGCTTGTTCCGATGCTGAGTCTGATTGGCATATTTGAGATGGGCTCCACAGGCTTAAACATTCCCTGGCTTGGCGAAGTGTTGAATCGTTTTTCTGATAATAGCCAATTGTTACTCGTATTGTTCACCTTTGTGTTGATTGTCTCCGGACAAGCCTGGATGCAACGTCTCCAGACGATCCGCAATACTCGAATCCAGCAGCAATTTGTACGAACGCTGCGCATGGAAACCTATGCTGCTATTATTATGGCGCAGTGGTCATTTTTTCTCCAAAAACGAAAATCCGATTTCAACCATATATTAACGACTGAACTTGCACGTGTGAGCCAGGGAACGAGCATTATGCTGCAAATGGCAGCCTCTCTGATCTTTACGGGTATTCAGATCGGTCTTGCTTTCTGGTTATCCGCCAAATTGACGGCACTTGTGCTGGTCTGTGGATTGTTATTATTTATCGTCTTACGAAAATTCGTCAAGCGGGCCAAGCAGATCGGAGACCAGACCTCTGAATTCTCACAAAGTTATTATAACGGCATTACCGAGCATTTTAACGGCATTAAAGATATTAAGAGCAATATGCTTGAGCGCTCACACATGAACTGGTTTGAGCGCATGTGCAGACAGATAGAACGCAATGTCATTCAATTTAGCCAATTAAACAGTGGGACACAGCTGATTCACCGGATGTCCGCGGCAATCATCATTGCGGCATTCATCTATCTTTCTCTCCGTGTAATGACGGTGCCACCCGCAAGTCTGCTGCTCATTATCCTTATCTTTTCCCGGTTATGGCCAAGGTTTACGGCGATTCAGTCCAATCTGGAGTACATCAGCTCCATGCTGCCTGCATTTCGGGTAGTCAGAGAACTGCAAGCGCAGACGGCGAAAAGTCGTGAGATTAGTGCAGAGATTGCTTCGGCAGGAGACGTTGGAACTGATGGGATTCAACCTATGGAACTGAAGGAATCTATCACCTGTGAGGATGTCTGCTATCGCTATGAGGGAAGTGATGCGTACTCATTGAGAAATGTGCACGCTTCGATTCCAGCAAGGGGTATGACCGCAATTGTGGGGAAATCCGGAGCAGGAAAGAGCACGCTGATAGATCTGATTATGGGCCTCGTAAGGCCTGAATCTGGTCGTATTCTGATTGACGGAGTGCCTCTGTCAGAAGAACGATTATTGAGCTGGCGAAGTTCCATCGGATATGTCTCCCAGGACCCATTCCTGTTTCATACGAGTATTCGTGAGAATCTGCGTCTTGTTGATCCAAATGCAAGTGAAGAACAGATGTGGCAGGCTTTGCAATTTTCCTCCTCTGCGGCATTTGTACGGAAGTTGCCTCAGGGTCTGGATACGATCATTGGTGATCGGGGTATTCGTCTATCCGGGGGTGAACGTCAGCGATTGGTGCTTGCCCGGGCTATGCTGCGTAATCCTTCTGTATTGGTACTGGATGAAGCAACGAGTGCGCTGGACAGTGAGAATGAACAGTACATTCATGAGGCGTTAGAACGGCTAAAAGGACATGTGACCATTATCGTGATTGCACACCGATTGTCCACGATACGGACGGCAGATCGTGTAATTGTGCTTGATGAAGGTCGGGTGATTCAAGAAGGCGGGTACCAGCAGTTATCTACAGATCCGGTAGGGACGTTCAGAAAGCTTCTTAATATGCAAGCGGGTGTCGTGGGGCAGTAAGTGAGTAAGTAAGTGAGTGGACATTAGAAGACGTTCAAACGCGATGGTAAAGCATGTGTATCTTCTTCTCTGTATTCATTTATTGATGGTATAACCAGCAATGGGTTCACGTAAAAGAGGCGCGCCACGATGGGCGCGCCTTTCATGTTGGTGGTTCGTATATTGACCAAGGATTAATGAACAACAGCTGTTTTCGTAGGAAGCGGCAGTTGAAGAGCACCGATCTGCTCCAAATGCTGTACGATCTCTTGCACGGCTTCCTCAATGGACCATTGCTCTGTATCGATAATAAATGAAGGAGATATTGGTACATCATAGGGGGCGGAAATGCCTGTGAAATGCGGGATATCACCATTGCGGGCTTTTTTGTATAGACCCTTGGGATCACGACGCTCACATTCTTGAATTGAACAGCGCACATAGATTTCAATGAAATCATCTGGTTCAAATAACTGTCTAACCATCTCCCGATCCTGTTCATGAGGAGAGATAAAAGCCGAAAGTACAAACAACCCGGCATCTACCATTAACTTCGATACTTCTCCAATTCGCCGCAAATTTTCTTGACGATCCCCTGTTGTAAAACCGAGATCACGGTTCAGTCCATGACGTACATTATCCCCGTCCAGAACATAACAGCGTACGCCTTGGTCGTAAAGATACTGCTCCAGGGCAAATGCAAGGGATGACTTTCCTGCACCTGATAACCCGGTGAACCAGATGGCACGACTACGGTGCCCATTATGTTTCTCCCGGTCCTGTCTGTTGATGTTGGATGATTGCCAGGTTATATTGCGCTCTTCCTTCGACATGAGTATCCCGCCTTTTCCCTACCATGATATGTATAATATTTTAACATATTTACAAGATTATAGCACCTTACAGATTTCTTCAAAATAAGCGTGAATCGACAAAATATCGGGTATAGATGTAGTACATAAATAAGCATTATGCATATATCCAAGGAGTTTTTTGCATGAAATGATGTAAAATGCTCACATCGCAGGAGGAACAATGTCATGAACGAAAACATACAAAACATACAAGTTGGATTCAAATGCCCGGATTGCCATCAGGAGGTTCGAGTGGAATTTATAGATGAACAGGTCAGCACAGTTCGTTGTAAAGGTTGTGACAGAGCGTACACCCTTTTGAAGCCAACCATTGGTGATGAAATTCTTCTGGATTGGGAACAGGAGGCGTTATATCACAAGCTGAGAGCAGAAAGATCTGAACTGGATAATCACAATATGTCTGCCTTGATTATCAAAGTTATCGAGTTGCTTACATGGCGTGATCGGGGAGATGGACAAACTCGTGCCATACAGACCGTGAGGGAATGGCTTGCCTCCAGTGGCAAACCCCAGACCTTGCTTGAATTGTTCTATCAATCTCCGCCACAACCTGAAAATAAACGTTTTGATCGTTAAGGATTTACATACATTAGCTGTTCCTGTGGCATATTACCTGAAGGTGTTCGTGTGTGCAAACGACTAACCGAATTTTCAGGAACAGGAGCGGATGGAATGAAGCGAATGGTTCTATATATACTGGTGGCACTGTTATCCATCAGTATGGTACCGGCACAGACTGAAGCATCACCGGTTACCGGAGCGTATCACTTTGGCTTCAAAAAAAGTCAAAACGGTCAACTGCCCTCCATTGATCAGGAAGGCTTTAAATCGATCTTACAACATAACGATGCCATTTTCCTGGGGGATACAAAACAGAAGGAATTGTATCTCACGTTTGATAACGGGTATGAGAATGGATTCACACCTGCCATACTGGATGTTTTGCGTACCAAGAAGGTGCCAGCTGCTTTCTTTGTGACAGGTCATTATCTGAAAGATCAGCCTGAGTTGGTCAAACGTATGGCGGCTGAAGGTCATATTGTCGGTAATCATTCATGGAGTCATCCGGATATGACCCGCATCTCCAATGAAAAGCTTAGAGAGGAACTTGAGAAGGTCAAGTCAGAGGTCAATCGGTTGACGGGTCAACAAGCGACCTTTTTACGCCCACCGCGCGGGATTTTTAACAATCGTACGCTCGCAGAGAGTCATGCCCAAGGGTATGTGAACGTGTTCTGGTCTGTTGCTTATAAAGATTGGGATACCAATGTGCAGCGTGGCGCACAATATGCTCATCAACAGGTGTTGAAACAACTCCATCCGGGCGCTGTCATTTTGCTTCATTCGGTATCCAAAGATAACACGGAAGCTCTGGGTTCCATTATTGATGAGGCCCGCAAGCAAGGATATGCATTCAAAAGTCTGAATGATCTGCGGACCAAAAATTATTGATCTGTATCGTAATGAACAATGGACCAAACGTAAGTCATCAAAAAATTTAGCGAAATATTAAAGGGCATCCTGAGCGATTAAGCTCGGAATGCCCTTTTTAGTTATAACGGTATGCCAGTCCAAGTATTGGATGTACCACATATAGATTTAGAAGAAAGGATCGGGTAATACGATACGATGTAAAGTGTAATACTATAAAACAGTGTTATAGATGATTCCAATTGTTTTCGGGCCGCAATGACTGCATACTACACAACCAGCAGTGGTTAGTTCAACTCGGGCACCGGTTTGTTCCTGCAAAGACTTCTGCAAGTCAAGCGCATCCTCTTCAGCCATGGTGTGCACAACAATCAGCAGGTCTGGATCGATCTGATCCTTATGGCTGAGCGTATTATTCAGCATTTGTTCCAGAGCTTTCTCCCGTTTGCCGCGCACTTTATAGGCAGGTGCCATCTTGCCATCCGTTACCCGGATGACAGGACGAATCTTGAGCAGGCTTCCAATCAGGTTCTGCATGCCCGAACAGCGTCCGCCTTTATGCAGATACTCCAGTGTATCGATGACAAACTCGGTGCGTACATTTGATTTCATTGCCTCAATCAGGTGTGTAATCTGAGTCAGGTTTTGTCCTTTATCAGCAGCATGTACAGCTTTCATCACCATCAGCGCAATTCCTGATGAGAGATTCTGTGAGTCAATGACCGAAATTCGACCTTCCGGGAACTCGGAACTCGCTAGTCGTGCATTTTGATAGGTGGAAGAAAGTTCAGAAGATAAGCTGATATATAAAATCTCATCCCCTTGATCTATGTAAGGTTGAAATGCCGTTATGAAGTCAGCGGGGGAAGGTGCAGCTGTTTTGGGAAGACGCCCATCTTGGCTAACACGTTCATATAGCTGTTCAGGTTTAATCTCAGCACCGTCTTTCAGTGATTCTTCACCGAACACGACATATAAAGGGATGATTCCGATATCGTGCTGCTGGATCCATTCTGGAGCCAGATCACTTGTGCTGTCCGCAAAAATTTTGATTCGTGACATGTCAATCTCCTTTAAAAACAATGATTTTGGCAAAAAATATAGATTATACTTATGTGTAAACCCATTCATTTTAATTATAAGGAAACATGACGCTGATGCAAAGCGTTACATCAGCGTCATGCCTACCAAGATAAGTGCAACGAATAACAGAATCATGATCCCATTTAATATGGTTCCGATAATGGCAAAAACTTTCTTTCGATTCTTGAGGACAAGACCAATAATTCCGACGATGCCTCCGGCCAGATTGAGAATCAGGCAGACCAGAATGGCTAATGAAGCCAGAACCACTGCTGGATGCAAGGCGATCTCTTCTGTCTGCAACGGGGTGAGAACTCCGATGGACTCGTTTACAGCCATGGTGGCAATAAAGAATATCAGAATATAACCCAAGATTGCAACCAACCCAATGACAAAGCTGGCGATCCCAGGTCCGGAATGTTTCAGTGGTATCATTGGTTGCCTCTCATGATCTGGCGGGTAGGCTTCATACCCATTGTTATTGTATGGATCTGCATGGCCAGGATTCTGATCCGTGTTGTTATAACCTGAATTATAGGAATCACGATTATCCATAATGTTGACTTGCCTCCCTTAATCATCGTACTGAGTGTTATTAACCTAATCGATGAGTAATTACTAGCTTCATCCCATCTTCTCGGTACTAAAAACCAATCTTTTTGAAATTGCACTTAAAATACAACGATTACATACCTGTTTACTTTTCCATAAATATCGATAAAAATCAAGGATTTACGCTTGTTTCCTACAATTTATAGGGCAGGGATAGAATTGTTAAGTATAAACAGACATATGATCTTTGAAGCTCCACCCCGACTGGTAAAGGAGGAGGGGATTCGCTACAATAATAGGAGGAAGAGTTGAATTAAGGGAGAGAACTTATATGCAACGAAGATGGATGATGCTTGGAGCTGTAATGACCATGCTATCAGTGGCGATAGGTGCGTTTGGTGCTCACATGCTCAAGGATACGATTGGACCGGCGGCCATAGCTACATATGAGACAGGTGTGCAATATCATATGATTCATGCATTGGCTTTGCTCATTATTGGCTTGACGGCTGGTCAACTTGGAGGGTCTACAAAACTGAAGTGGGCAGCACGTTTGTTGTTTATCGGAATTATCGTGTTCTCAGGCAGCTTGTATGTGCTTAGTATTTCTGGCATCAAGATTCTGGGTGCCATCACACCGATTGGTGGGGTAGCCTTCATTGCCGGATGGTTGTTATTGGCATTAGATGTATGGCAGCGAGGTAAGGATCGCTCCTGATCGGTCCAAACAAATCTTGGAGGGTTCAATCCTGCATGAACCATAGAACTAAAAAAGCAACTTGCGTTAGAATGTTCCGTCATTCTAACGCAAGTTGCTTTTTGTTTTAATCCGATGAAGTTAGTTACAGAAACTCATCGATTTCATTGGTTCGGAACGTATACACTTGTTTTTCATCGACATGGTAGATGCTCACAATACTGGTATCACGATCAAAATTCAGAATACGGCAAGGAATGCTCTGATGTTTACCGTTCTTGTTATTGACAACAATACGGGTGAGTTTATTCTCTTTAATGAGCGTGTCAATCCACGCGTCAAACGAGTTTCCATCGGAAACATTGGATGTTTGGGTGGCAGGCTTTTTCTCGCTAACCGGTTTTTCTTGTTGATTCTGTGTTTTGACTGGAGCAGGTGAGGCAGGTGTCTGAGCTGCAGTGGACGCCTTCTGTGCTGCGTTGGCTTTTTTGCGTTCGTTGTGAAGTGTGACGAAAGAGTCCTTCTTGGACTGGAGTGTCGCTTCAATAATTTTGCCTAGCTCTATGCCGGATTGAATCCGAAAGTCCGCAATTTGTTCTTCATTGTTTATGAACTCCAACAGGGACTGCAGTGCCAATGCATTTGAGCGGCTCTTAATAAGTATATCGACATTAAATAAAAAGCCGATGTCCTCTTGATTGGATAAGGTTTCTTTCATTCATCCCAGCCCCGTTAAAAAGTATGTCAGCTCAAAAAAACGCTTCAATTCACTATATCATTAAAAAGGAAATTATCATAGTGCTAGAGACGCAGAAATATGCCGATTCGAAATGAATCGAGTCCCGGAGTGTCCCTTGATTTCTCCCCAGAATAGAACAAATAATCTTCTTTTTTCATCCCCTGATCGTCCTGTTTGCCTGCGTCAGTCATGCGGGTCTACTCTATAATTTATTTAATCAGGACAGGAATCAACAGGGGGAATCGGGAATGGGCAATGCATATCAGGATCGATTGAGATACGTTTATAAAATTACATCTTCCAAAATTAGAAAAGCGGATTATAATCTGCATCTTACTTATCAAGAAGCGACAGTAAATGGAGAAGTGGCATCTATTGGAAACCATCAGGTATTTCGTTTTATCGATCGTATTCGAGGCTATAAGGAGAGGGAACAAGATCTGGCTAGAATCAAGCTGGAAATAGAGCGATTAAAAACCTTGAAAACCAATGCTGAACATAAAAGAGCAATGAAGAAATTGCATGAAGAACTGAAAAATCTGAAGTTTGCCGATGATTACTTGCTGTTGGTCATTGAAAATAATAAAGACTATGACCGGCTGAATTCATCGAAATCCTTCTCTGTTAACGGCAAAAAATATAAGCGGTTATTGGCTACGACAGGTGGAGCCAAAAGTTCGACAGTCATCTATGTGAGTGAGGATATTCATCCGCTGTTGGAGAAAAGATTGAATAACGGCAGAGATCCCAATAAAGAGCTGGTTCCTGCCAAACTGGAGGCATATAAGGCCCTGGCTTGCAGTACAAGCACGCCTGTGTCACATCCGGAACGGGTACTGGTTGTTCATGATTGTATAACTGAATTTGGCGCAGATATTATTCAGATTGATGATACCGAGACAGAATACCCTCGCATTGAGAGTAGGAAAAATGAGCCTATTCAGATGAATATGAGTGACGGATTTGGTCTTATCTCTCCTGCACTTAGTGAACGATGGGCAACCGAGCTGGGACATGCATATATCCCGGGTGGATTTTGTATTCGTAATAGCTTCTGTAAAGGGATGGTATTTACATTTGATTATCACGAATTTGCAGATCGAGTTGCAGGCAATTATATGGTGGACGATGCCTGGGGTAATCCTGTGGATATTCGTGAGGTAGACCTGATCATCACAACGTCCATGCTCAAACTATGGAGCTCATACAACAGTATCGACGATTACCTGTTATGTTGCGGTTATTATGGCTACACGTTCAGTGTAACGAAGGTTACACCCGAAGAACTGGAGGATGAGCGTCATTTAAATTACCAGTTTATTCAGTCACTCCAATTGGATGATAACGAGATTGGTGAACTTATTCGTCCCACGATAGACTCGATTAAAGATGTACTAGGTGAAGACTATCGCAAGGCACTGTTATTTCTCAAAGGAATTCACATCCATGAGAACGATTATAGAAATAGTCCAGATGATTATATTAAAGGGTTGATGGTAGACCGACGACTTATAGATGATCCTTTTGTGCGAAGCAAAATTCATACCTTAATACGTAAACGAATGAATGAAGCCAAGATCGGAGTTCTAAGAGTGAAAGGCAATTTCAGCATTATAGCTGGCGATCCCTATACATTGTGTCAGAGCATATTTGGTTTGCCTTTAACAGGATTGCTGAGTTCAGGTGAGTTCTACTCCAAATATTGGAACGGACGCCATGTGGACCGTGTAGCTTGCTTCAGAGCTCCGATGACTTGTCATAACAATATCAAGGTGCTTCGTTTTCAAAATACAGATGAGATGCAGCATTGGTATCGTTATATGAACACGGTCACGATCTTAAATTCATGGGATACGACGACGCATTCCTTAAATGGTGCAGATATGGATAGTGATCAGGTCTTAACTACAGACAATCACACAATTCTTGGGGCTATTCAGGAGCTTGATGCGATTGTATGTGTACAGAAAACCTCAGCCCAAAAAATTCCGGATGAAAAGGATCTAATTCAGGCCAACAAAGACAGCTTTGGTGATCTGATCGGTTTTACAACGAACAAAATTACGTCGATGTTCGATATTTTAGCCAATTATGAGGAGCAAAGTGCAGAATATCAGGAAATGATGTACCGAATTCAATGTGGTCAGCATTATCAACAAAATGCCATTGATCAGGCCAAAGGTATTGAATGCAAAAAAATGCCGAAGCACTGGTATGATATTCGCGCTGCGGTAACGGACGAGTCTGCCTTGAAAATGGTAGCACACAAGAAGCCTTATTTTTTCATATACAATGACCCGGAACAGAAAAAAGAATATACCACCTATATAGAAAAAACGAGTCAGAAGTGCTTGCAGTTATTTGGCATGACTGTGGATGAGTTGTATTCGAGGAAGGAGCTATCTCCGGAGCAGGAACAGTTCCTGGCACAGTATGAACAGAGAATGCCTGTATCCACAGCACCTTCTGTGATGAACCGGTTATGCCATCAAGTGGAAGATGAGTTCAACAAGTTAAAGTTAAATCAGAATGAAAGTCCGTTTGATCATACGATATTGATGAGTACCAAGAAATATTCCCAGGCTCGTTACAAAGAGATTCAACGATTATATCAGATCCATAACGAAGAATTACGTAGTTATATGACTAACTTGCGCAAGAGTAAGGTGAAAAAGGAAGAAAGATCTGCCCGATGGCAGTTGTTTGTTTCACGCTTTAAGGAGCAGGCGCTGGAGATCTGTAATAACGAAGAAGATCTGTGCAATATGATTGTGGACATGTGTTATCGAAATGTCGAGAAATCGAAGCAATTTGTATGGGATGTGTCGGGAGATCAGATTATTCGCAATCTGTTGCATAGCAATGAACACATCGTCCATTATCCGGTTAGAGACCCGGACGGCGATATTGAGTATGCCGGAAGAACCTTTAAAATGACCCAAATGCATGTGAAGGAGCAGCGTCTTGAAAATCATTCTGAATGAACGTCATCATGCCGAGCAAGCAATTGCACATGGGAAAATGGATAAGAAGCCAACCAAAACGTTGATTTGTTTAGCTAAATACGGGCTTGAACGGGGGAAGAACGCCGAAGATGCGTATGCGTTGTTAAATCAGTTTATGACCAAGTATTATCCAGACTACAATGCTGTCCAGTGGGAGATATTTCTCAATCGTATCATTAAGCAATCTCAGAAGTATATCAAGATAAGGGAGGAGGCCAACAAGAGCACGCTAATCGAGATTGATCATGTACCTGTAACACTCGAAGAACTTCAAAAGATCAAACAACTTAAAAGTAAACGACTCGAGAAACTGGCCTTTGTTTTACTGGTCTACAGCAAAATTAATAATCGAATCAATGAAAATGATACGTACTGGATTAATAATGAATGGAAAGAAATTTACGGTGATAGTCAAATGGCTGTAAGCAAAAAAGATCAGGGGTTATTGGTGCACAAACTTATTCAGTTAGGGTATCTCAAAGAAAGTAAACGCGTCGATTCAACGAATGTACAGGTTTTGTTCGCTGCGGAGCATGGTGAGGTTGCCTTCCAGTTAGTTCGCTTCGATGACTTTGTGTTGGAGTACTCTCGCTGGAAAGGAGAAAATATTAAAAATTGTACCGTATGCGGAAAACGGATGCTGGCAAAATCGAACCGAATGAAATACTGCAAGGAGTGCAAAAAAGCTGGCATTAGTCCAATTAGAAAACTTCTCTAAAGCTAGACACATCAATGCTTTTCATGGATGTTCAAGAATTTCTTTAATGATAAGCCAGAGACAGGTTTCCTAGTTATGGGGGAGGTATCAACTTGGAAACAGTCTTATGAAGAAAATATGCTACATAACGCTTAGGTAGGTGAATTATGTCAAATGGGATAACTTTAGCACATGTAGAGTCTTTAATTAGAGAAGCGGTGAAACATAGCGGTCCTGGACAGCCTGGAGACCCTGGGGAAACCGAACTGGCCATCAAACGTGCACTGGAGGCTGCTGGCGAAGCCTTACAGGCTGCCGGAAAAGCAAAAGAGGCTTATCAAACGACTCGACTTGTGTATCAGAGTCCAGTTGCAGATTTAGAGGAGTTAAGTAAGAAGTACCCTTCTCCTGAAATAGGCTGGACGGTACAGACGTATAAGGATGGTAAGAGATATCGTTATGATGGTAAGACATGGGTTGAGATTGATGTATTTGGTCAAAACCTTCAGGTGGTTAATTCCGATGTGGATGGGCTCATGAGTACAGCTGAACACCTGAAATTAAATGAAATTCCGTTGGAAGTACAGGATCGCGTTATGGTCTTTTGCAAAGAATCACGGGTGTACCCGGAAGTACTGGGGATTTTAGCCCCCTTTCCATTCGATGGCGAGATTTTACATGTAAAAGGCTACTGTGGAGTTTCTGGAGATACCGCAACTGAAATAAGAATTGAACGATCCAAGGATCTCATTCACTGGCAGGACGTGATGGGAAGTTCACTGAAGTTTGAGGCACTTCAACATCAAGATGACGGTGAGGCTACATTTGAGAAGAAAAAAGTGGAGGCTGGAGATATTTTCAGAATCAACATCATCGAAGCAGGTTCAAACATTCAGCATCTTACGATTCAATTAACGATCAGAACATAAAAAGGAGATGGAATATAATGACACAACCGATTATTTCATGGATGGACGCAACACACAGCAAGGAGATTGTAGCACCGTTTGATTATGGTGTTATTGATGCAGATACCAAAAGTGAAATTCGTATTTTTAATGTGTGGAACAATAAGAATGGTGCTTCGGACGTATCTAAAATGGAAGATTGCACGATTACAACGCGAGATATGACTGGTGGTACTGGAGATACGGAGGCTCATGATGTAGAAGTGGTGAAGAATAACTGGTTCCACGTTCAGGTTGATTCCTTGGGGGAGACAGACCTGGAAGAGGAAAGTTCTCGTATCGGCAGGGATTTTTCCAAACCCATTGGAACAACAGGCAAGACAACCAAAGATCATACAGGAACCGCTTATGCAACACCATTTGCACCGGGACCGAAAGAAATCTTGGGCGTGAGTAACAATGGAAATCCTCAAGATGCGGCTGGTAACTATGTGACCCTTTCCATTCAATGTGTAGTACCGCTGAATGCAAAAAGTGGCAAGCAACAGTTCAAGAAACGTATCTCCTATCGTTACGTGTAAAAAAGAAATAATTATGTGGACAGGCTATTGCAGCCTGTCCTTTTTATTAAAAGGGGGAAATCCTGTGATTCTAGGTAATACACAATTTACGCGCTCACCTGTATCTCAAGCTTATGTATGGATTGCTGATTATTATGATGGTACTTATTTAAGCGAATTCGATTTGCAGACACAACAATCAAACAGTTTTTATAAAATTAACAAGGAAAAGTTGGTCTCTTTCGGATTGATTGGCCAAGGGTCTCACGTGTATCACAACGTTGCCAACGGTGTATTTCATATTAATTCGGATAGGTACTCTATATCATACGTATGTGACGATCAAGAATACCCGCTAACAGGTAGGACCTTTCTATATAGTGACATTATTCAGTTCAAGAATGTTTCTTCAGATGTGAACATGAGTGGCCACTCAGGTCCTGGGGGCTCAGGGGCTTTCAATAATACAATTGAATGTTTTAATTTCGGATACAAAAAAACAATGAATTTGAATGATGTGCAGATTAACTTTCAGTGTGTGTGTTCACTGCCTTTGAAAGAAACGGCCTTTCTCCAAATTAAAATCACCTCAGATCAGGACCTGCCTGGGCAATTGGTTATTCGTAAAAATGGCTTTGTCATAGATCAAATCGTAGCTCCTCTGAAGGCAAATCATGCAGGAATCATAAACTGGGACATTCGTTGAGTTGGATTTTGAGATGAGATAGGTGGTGAAAGTATGGCGATTCAAGAAATTGCATTAGATATAGATCTATCTGTAGGTATTTTTCAAGATACGATATTCGAGGATCAGAAATTGAAATTAAGAGAGTTGGGTCAGGATGCGGACGGGAATTCAATCTATCCTTCTAATGGATCTTGGGAGTCCATTCCCATTCGGATTCAGGACAAAATCGCTTCATTTAAAGGTGTGGTTGCAAGTGTAGACGCATTGGGAGGAGCATCATACAAAATCTACTGGAGTACATCTGAGGATGGCTTTGAGTGGGGGGCGTATGAGGAAATCGTAGCAGATGTAACTGCTCCTAAATCTCCAGCAAAGTACGTGAAGGTGAAAATTGAGATTGTTGCTGAGAAAGAATATTCGAATTTCTACATAGACGATTTTAATCAGAAGGGGAAATACAGTAATCCCTTTATTGAAAGTGATTCGGGTTCACTAGGCTTAAAGAAACTATATCAATTGAACATGGAACGAGCCTTGGATACTCCAACAGGGATGGTGCTAAGTCAGAAGGTTGAAAAAGTGAAATTCAAGAAATTAGATAGCATTAGAGTGAGTAAGGGGTGATTTTATGGCAGTTCCAGCGACTACAGGGCAGTTAAGAGAGCGTGTGGAGGACATGGAGATTGGGGATTATATTGTCTGGAAGTACGACAATACAATAAGTGGATACATTTTCGGAGGAAGTACGGCGGGTTATACAGATATTCCACTAACAGGAAATCCAATAGCCAGTATGCCTTTGAAATATTTCTGGTATGCCGTCAAAGTGGACAAAGGATTACTAATAGCAGATAGAGTTGTGAGTAACACGACTACATGGGATTGGTTAAATTCCAATAAGTTCGTCGAAGGTTCGCCACGCATTATAAGTGAAACATCAGGTGTTGTGCGTTGCCCAAGTGGGGGTGTTGCATATGCCGATTCTAGTGGAAATAAAGTTTTAACTACAACTAATACAGGGTATGGAGCTTGGCCTACGATAAATGAGTGGGATACATATGTTGTTAGATTCCCAATGAATAAGATTCTTTCTGGAAAATCATTGAATGATGTATGGAACTTTAAGTGCATGACATGGTGTGAAGAAACGACAATATCTCTATCTGGAACAGTACCCGGAGGCTGGACAACGGGTGGCAGAACAGTTCGTTCTGAAAATACAACAAACAGCAAAGATAGATTTTGGAGTACAGCTTCCAATTACTCCAATGTAGCAGTGGGCTTTCGTCCGGTATTTGAATATAAGGAGGTGTAATGATGGCAGCTGTAGGAGATCAAATAAAAGAACCGGAGGCAGGATGGAGACGTTATGATGATACACATATTGCCTTAAAGTATACGGGCAGTTGGTACAAGGTAACCAGCACGAATTACTATAATGGTAGTGTAAATGTAACGACCAGAGCGGCAGACAACAATTATGTGGCATTTTCTTTTTATGGAACTAACATTAGGGTCATCTCTGACATTGCACAAGATAGACATTCGGATAATACGATTACTGTAGATGGTGTAACTGAATCATTTAATACATATAAATCGGGAACTGCTGTATTAAATGCAATTGTCTATGAAAAAACGAACTTACCTCTTGGATTTCACACAGTTACAATTACGGTAGGGCATAATCGTACTAACTTCATCATGGATGCTATAGATATTGATGAGTCAGGATATCTTTATGGACATGCTCTAACCTCCCCCGAAGATGGATGGAAGAGGTATGATGATTCAAGTTCAGAGATAATATATGATGGATGGTTAAGATACCCTTCGGGACAAACTGGCTCCTACAACAATTCATTCAGTGCTTCCAATAATACAGTTAACAAGAAAGCTACCTTTACATTTAAAGGCACTAAACTCAGGCTGATAACTATGACTCATTCAGACTCAACCACTATTGGAAAAATATCTATTGATGGTACTCCCTATGATGTTTCTTTTTATAGTAGTTCGGCTATAAATCAAGTTCTTGTTTTCGAGAAAACGGGGCTTGAAGATTCTCTTCATACAATTGAAATATATTCTTCTGAAGCCAAAAACATCAGAATAGATGCTGTAGACATTGACCTTGATGGACGAATGTTTCATCCAGATGAAGTGACAAGCATTGCAGAACTAGAGATTGGAAAGCGAATCAGATGTCATTACATTGCGGCTAGAAATAGTGCTGGAGTATTTAGTAGGCTTGGAGAAGAGACTTTTGATCTTATAAATTCTTCAGGAAGTCCTATTCCAATGGGAGATTTTTATTGGATTATGGTTGAGGACTGGAACAAGAGAAAGTTTCTAGTTGCTGATAGAAATATACAGAATACTATATCTTGGGACTCGATTAACAAGGAGGGGTATGTTTTTAGGGTCGAATCAACAACTATTTATAAGACTCACAACAAGACACCATTTATAAATTCAGCATCAGATGTATATAACGTAACTGGCGTTGGAACTTCTCTAACTAATGAAGATCCTTGGAGAGCCTTTGCGTCAGCCGGATTCTGGGGTTCCTATGCAGGTACAGGTTTAATATTAGACTGCAAGCGAAGAGTGAAGTTTGGAGAAATAAAAGTAACTGCTTACTATGGAGCGAATATGGCTTCAGTGATTGATGTATACGGAAGTGATAATAATATCGATTATACTCTAATAAAAAGTTGCCAAAAATCCACTTGGAGCAACTCAGAACAAGCGACATTTTATTTTGACGAACCCGTAGAATACAGATATTACAAGATAATGAAGACCGCACAAGTATCGGGTAGCAATGCGGCACGATTAACTCTTGAGTTAAGTTACGCAGAGGAAATAGACAATAATCATATTTTCAAATTAAGACTCCTCACAGGCGGTATTAACGCAATAGATAAGGATAATGAATGGGATAAGTATATTGTAAACTCAACACTGAATGGAACGATCATTGCTGGTGACAACAATGTGTGGAATTGGAGCGGTATATCGTCTTACTCATCTACAAGTAGTGCGTCTGGATCTCGATCTCAAAGAGGAAATAATCCTGTTTCTGGTTATGCTGGCATAGCAACCAATTCAACCAATAGCACATCTGGATTCAGACCCTTAATTGAGATTGAAATTCTTCCAATGAACAGATCGTTCATTAAACATGATGGAGCGTTTAAGAGATATGTACCTAAAGATTTTATCGAATCTAAAGATAACGTGATACCAGTTATGACTTCTAACACCACTCCATCAGGTATCGCGAGTGCAAGTAGCATTAACAGTGCAAGCTTTGATGCATACCAAGCATTCAATGGAATACAGGATGAACGATATGGATGGGCTTTTCTAACGCCTATAAGTTGGTTGCAATATCAATTCCCGACTAAGAAGATTATATACAAATATTCTCTTGCTATGAGGACTAATGGAACCTATTATGTTACTGGTGAACCACCAAAATCATGGACATTTGAAGGCAGTAATGATGGCGTTAATTGGATTGTCTTGGATACACAGACTAACAATACGACATTAGCCAGAGGATCGATAGAAGAGTATAGGTTTAATAATTCAGATGCTTACATCTGTTATAGAGTAAACGTGAGCGCCAATCAGGGAAATGCAACAGTAACAGTAATTGCAGAGTTGAAAATGTTTGAGAAAACACCAAAAGGTGGAGCAGTGGGATGGAATACAATTTCAGCAATTTTACCATCAGAAGACACTTTTATTAATGACGGAATGAATGATCTATCTGTATTAGATAGAAAAAACGAAGTTTTCGCTCAGACTATGACTGCCAATGGATCGCTAGGATCAGGCAAAATGTTCAAAGGAAGTATTGATCTGAAGAAGTTCTTTGAAACGAACTTGAGTGTGAAGTAGGGTGTAAATGCTCTACTTCTTTTTGTTTTTTAATAATGATTTCACAAGAAAGGAGATGGTTTTATGGCAACATATATTTATGGATCTAATGTCATAGCAAATATGACATCCAACAGTAGTGTTTCCCAGATAGCTTCTGCAAGCAGTGAATATGGTACTAGTTATGCGGCTTGGAAGGCATTTGATGGAGTATCGAGTACTGCTCAAGGATGGGTTTCGCGTGGTATCGCCTTTCCTATTTTTCTGCAAATCAGATTGCAAAATAAGGTAATTGCAAGAAAGTATGGTCTATTTAGTGCGAGACAAGTGGAGTCTCCAAAAGATTGGACATTTGAAGGATCTAATGATGGTGTTGAATGGGTTGTTTTAGATACACAAGTAAACGTTATTTCATGGATAAATGGAGGAATAAAAGAATTTACTATTAATAACAATGAAGCATTTCAGTTCTATAGAATTAATATTACTTCACATAATGGAGATGTAAACTACGTTGGAGTTTCAGAGTTTAGCATTTATGAAGGTACGATCCTTTATGACAATAAAATCTTACTTTCGTCAGGACATAAAAACTATCGCCTTGAAAAGACAGTTAGTAGAGAAAATGCTGTACCAGTTATGACATCTGCCTTAAATGCTAATGTAGAGATAACTTCAAGTGCATATAATGCTTCTGACTATCCATGGTATGCTTTTGATGGAATTGTAAATGCGACAGTTAGACCATTTTGGTTTACAAATTCAACCCCACCAGCAGGAGGACATTGGTTACAAGTTAAATTTGTAAAACCGAAAGTTATTACAGGCATATCATTAGCATCGCTACTTATAACGGGAAGCTCGCACTCTATCAAGGAATTTGAACTATATGGATCGAATGATGGTGTTGTGTATGATAAGTTATACACAAACACACAACTTAATATAGGTACGAAGATATACTATGATTTTGAGAGTAGTAAAGCATATTCGTATTATCGTTTAAACATCTTAAGTTCTTATAATTTAGCCTCCACAGTCGGCGTAAATGAAATGGAAATATTCCAAAAAAAGAATCAAACAATGTATGTATTAGAAACAAGCGATGAAATTGACTTTATCAAATATGGTATGAAAAGCGATATATCATTAAAGGAAGCGGTTGATAATGTCAAAGATGTAATCAAAATGAATCTATCTTTAGCTTCAGGAAAAACCTTCGAACACTCAATTGATATGTCAAAACGCCGAGTTGATAAAATTATGCTTGGCTAATTTTTATGAGGGACACATCTATATGGTGTGTTCTATTTGTTTTTGAAAGGAGATGTATAAATGTATACTTATACAGATAATCTGATTCCTATTATGACATCAATGACTGCTCCAAGTGGTAGGGCTTTTTCTAGCAGTTATGCTACTTCGGGAAATAATGCTGACAAAGCATTCGATAATTCTGATGTCTATGGCTACGTAAGTGGAAATGGTAGTGTAGGATATATTGGATATGAATTCGTTAATCCTATTAGAATTGGCAAGTATATAGTACGAAGTTTGTCTGCAACTTACTTTCCTCATATGCCAAAAAATTGGACATTTGAAGGATCAAATGATGACATTAATTGGACTGTATTGGACACACAAGTAAATCAAACTTGGACAACTGCTAATACAAATAAGGAATACGTTATTGATGTTAGTAAAGCTAAACTCTACAAAATGTACAGGTTAAATTGGACTGCTAACAATGGTGGGGCACAAGTTGTAATAAATGAATTGAAAATGTTTGGTTTAAACTCTCTCATCAAATTCTTGATTTCATCTGGTGATGAATACTATAGTATCGAAAATATGTACAAAGACAATGCTATTCCAGCTATGACAAGTAATACATCTCCATCGGGTGTAGCTGAAGCCAGCTCAACGTATTCGACTTTTTACCCATGGAAATCTTTCGATAGACTTGTTGATCAGAACGGATGGGTTACTGCAAGCGGAGTTTTAGTAGGTTGGCTTAGTTATGAATTTCCTTCTACTGTAACTATAACAGGCTATTCTATAAAATCTGGTACAACTCCAGCTTATAGACTCCCGAAGAATTGGACTTTTGAGGGATGGGATGGTACGAAATGGGCTATCCTTGACACCAGAATAAATGAGCCAAACTTTACTGGAGAAGAGTTCCGTATGTATTATTTCAAAAATAAATTTGATTTCAAAAAATATAGAATTAATGTTACTGCCAACCAAGGGGCTGGAGACTTCTTGGCGATTGGTGATTTTGGCATGTATGAATCCGAAAGGTACATAACTTCCGTGGAAAGTTCAGAAGTAAGTATTCTTGAACATGGGATGAACAAAGGAATGATTATTGATTTGGAGGATGAATTCAGCGAAAGAAGGTCATTGGTTAAAGAATGTGAAAAAATCGGTTCAGGGAAAGTCTTTAAGAAAAAAATCGACACTAACAAAGTGCCAATCAAGAAAGCATCAATTATTTAAATCAGTTAAATGAAATTGTATTATTTATATTTAGAAGGGAGATGGAATTATGGCAAAGCTTGTGAATATCGTACCACCTATGACATCGTATACTTCACCTTCAGGGGTAGTAAGCTACAATGGTCAAAATGGTGCATATCACGCTTATAAAGCCTTTGATAGAAGTCAAGGTACGTTCTACGGAACCTATCGTGTCACTAATACATGGGTTTCTTACAGGTTTCCAACCTCTATAAAATTGGCAGGGTACTCGATATATTGCTTGGAAAACAACTCGCCACCTCGATCTTGGGTTCTGGAAGCAAGTAATGATGCAGTTACATGGGATCTAATTGACACAAGAAATGATTATGTAGTCGCATCATGGACAAACAATAGAAAAGTCACTTTCAATATCGCTCCCACTAAAGCCTATCTCAACTATAGAGTACGGGTAACAAGAAATAACACCTCTGAAGTAATCAATATCCATGAGATTGAATTTATGGATTGGGTCTATGACAATAAGTATTTAGTGCAAAATAGCTCAACCTACAAGTATTACGCAAGCGGACAATGGCGAGTGATTTCAGGTTCACCCACCGAGCAGGACTATTTAAACTATGGGATGGACGACATCTCTATTATACCTGAATCCGCATGGTCACAACTTCAAGGTGAAGTAGAACTATGTTATTTCACGGACGACCCAACCAAAACAGAAGCATCCTTCAACATCGAAACTGATCCTTTCACTCTAGCCGAAGAATGGGAAGACAAAGAGATCAAAATCATTGAATACACCGATGACCCAAACCAAACTGAATCAACGATTACAATCGAAACCGAACCTTTTACAATATACGACGAGTTGGGTGACAGTGTAGATGTTCTATACTACACGGACGATCCATCCAAAACATCAGCGGAACTGAATATTACAGCTAACTACTCCCCATTGGATGAACTTGAGGGAGATTTTGATGTGGTTACGTGGACGAATGATGAAGAGGTAATTGCCGGTAATCGGGACATGATGCTAACGTATCACGCGCTACCGTTTGAGCAATTAATTGTGCAAGCAACAGACATAGCACTCTATGGAGATCTGAAAAAGATTGTCGCTACGAAAGTAACGGAGAACAGTCCGGAAGGTACATTAAGAATGGCTGCTTCGTTCGACTCAGGGCTCACATGGAAGACATACCGTTTCAACAAGTGGTTCGATATGGATATGAAGGATATAACCTTATTCAAAAGAAAAGGAATGAATCTGGACACACTCAACGCGATCCCTGAAAAGGATCTAATCGGTTTAACACGAATCGCCTATTATTTCGATAGCAGTAAGCATTATGAAAACAGCTATTTGCTTGACGAAGTGAAGATGGTCGTTGATGCACCGCGACATGCAGTGGAGTTTAGAGATATGTCACTGCAACTGTTAAACACCACGGCCACAATCAATCTGACCTTCTCTGGTAACAAACTTACAGGTGTGCTGGATGATGCAGATCAGGGCAAGGTTAAATACCGCGTCTTGTTGAACGGTAAAACGTATTATCCGGCGGATGGAAATTTTACGCGATTAGTAGCTTCACCATTCAATATTGAACTCAATATCGACGAGAGAAATGTTAATTTTGGCGTAGAGAATATATTGAAGGTTGAATTTCAGGACTATTGGGGTGCCGTAGAATCCAGGGAAACCAAGTTTATCGGATCGTATTCTGGATTAATGTTTATGGATGAGTCTGGAGACTTTCTGTCAGATACCTTTGGCGGAATTTTGAAACAACTCGATTATGGGGTGATCATTGCCGGACAGACGACGTTAACGAAGAAAGTCAGAATCAAAAACATGCTCGGATATGCTGTGGATCATGTATACCTGGAGATGGATAAGAAATTCGAAACGGACGGTGTTGAAGTCCAATTATCCAGACAGGCCGATCCGTTTCTTCCAATCGATTATCTGACCTATGGTCTGATCCAACCGGAGGATAGCATCGATTTTTATATTCGCATCGCAACGGATATTCATGCCAAGCCGAACCCGAATGGTAATTTTGAAATGAAGGTCACAGCAGACCGTGTATAGCTCTCAATACAATGAGACAGGAAGTGAGTGGAATTAATAACGGGGAGACTCTATTAGATAGTGTTATACATATTAAAAGTCCGGAAAATCGTTTTGCAGCAAAGTATATCCTGTACAATCAGGTGCATGAAGAACTGCCTTCGACCCTAATAGCTGCTACAAGAAAAGTGTCCGAGATCGTATCCAGTGTCTCCGTACGTGTCAGACGGTCACAGGAATTGAGCAATTCGCTATATGTAATGTACAGGTCGCAAGGGGATCTGAGCGCAACCATTCAAGCGGCATCCAAAGTTGATCTTGAAGGCATGTTGTACGTTCGGCCACATAACCGTGCACACGGCAAATATGAATTACTGGAAGCACCGCGTGTAACTGTTAATCTTAAACCTCTTGCTGATGCAACCACGCGAAGTCAAAGTCACTTGCAGACGATCAACTTTGGTGATACACAGCGCATGATGATCGGCAGAGATGAGATGGAGCAATTCGAATCGTTTATACATTTCGGTGATCTGGATACCAGAATACCTGATCTGTTATATTTGGAAGAAGCTAAATTGAGGTTGTATTACACAGGAACCCTGGCACCTGGAGCACACATTGAGCTGCATCAGCCGGATACATTGTGGCGGGAGTACGGAATTACGTATGCAAACAGACCTCATTCCATTCAGCTCTTATCGTCCAGTTATGTCATTAATACGACTGAACGTTATATTGAGTTTGATATGATGGGATTACTGAAAATGTGGAGAGAAGATAATCTTTCAAATGTTGGAATGATTATTCAGTCTAGTGGTAACACGCCGATTTATTTCAACACTCGTGAGTCTTCCAAACCACCTGTTTTGCAGATTAGATATATTACTTCTCAAATCTATTCCATTGGTCGAACCGAAATTGAAAGTGAAGTTTTTATTTATGGTGTAGGCCGCAAGGATATAGCTTCAACGTTAGTTGTGCACAGTGATATTGGGCTGGATTGGCTCAAATCTCAGTTGTACGTCCATCGCTATGAGGATTACATGCATCATGATATACCTCAAGTCATCGCGGTCAGCCGTCCGGACCTGGATATAGATCTGACAATAGCTAAACGTATAGATGCAGAACTGGATTCGAACATTTCTATTATTGAAAGTAGAACAGAAGAGAAGGCAACATGGGTTGCTGTTTCTAAACCCGAGCTTCATTCGCAGTTCATTACTGCTATACGAACAACTAAGGATACAGACGGTAATCTTGCGGTTAGAACAGGTCTGGACGACGAAAAAACTGTAGAACTCGCAGTCTCTCATCCTGACTTATCTTCAGTTATTACGGTAGATAGACAAATGTCTCTGGTCAGTACGTTAACGATATCACAATTGTTTGAAGATGAACGGGTTACGAGTCTAATTGTATCCATACCTGATCTTCATGCTTCATTGGAAGTCTCCAATTATATAAAAGCAACTTCAACGTTGGGGTCTTTGCTAACGGTCATGTACGACGGTGATTCGACTGTCATTTCGGAGATTAAGGTTAATAAGCCTGATCTGAATAGTGTTCTTCAAGTCAGAGCATTAGATCATGATGAGAGAGCAGGGAGTCTTGAGATTCCTTATTTGGAAGAACAGCCTGGGCAATTATATATCTCCAGACCTGATGTACTTTCCAGCATTGAGGTCAAGTACATGGATGTATTGGATGGCCACATTAGTATCAAGGAAAGAGAATACTTGGACGGCTATCTTCAGGTGCGAGAGTGGAAGGATATGCAGTCTACGGTAGATGTGAGACAGATTGAGGATATGGCTACTGAAATGACAATTTCCAAGCCTGATCTGGCGGCTTATGTCCAACCGAGAGTTATTGCGAATGAAGAGTTAGGTTCGATCACAAGTATCCGTAAACGGGATGCCAGTGACTTAGTGACCACAGTGATTGTGAAGAGTCCAGGGAATCAAGCGTATTTTTACATTTTATAAAATGAGTTAACTATATAAGGGGGCATTGGCCCTCTTTTTTTTGCGTTTAGGCTCTTGCCCAACTCTAAGCATCTGTACTTTATTATGTAACAGTCCTCTTCTCGTTATGATACAATGTGTTCATCACATATATTAAGGAATGAAGACCATGCGTCAAGAGGACAGCATATTTGAACAGATTATGAAGCAGAAGAGGTTGAAGCCGATCAAGCCTGAAACCAATAGACTTCGATTCAAATCAATACATAAAAAGAAACTAGCTCAGGAGCAATTAAGTGAATTGGATGTCCAGTTCAAAAAGTCGGTTGCTGATTCAATAGACCGCAGTGTACTTCATAGACGTGTACTGGGAATTAGAAGAGAGTTAACGGAGATAAGACGATTAAAGAATGATGAGCATACGTTTTAAGGAAGGGCCACTTTGACTCACTTTGGGTGAGGTGGCTTTTTATATTCGAACTAAAGCATTTATCTACAATCTAAGTCTGCGAGAAGAATTACCAACAATATATTTGAACTGTAAGTACCTACATTTTCTCAAACACGGCAGGTGTCCACACGACAATCCAGAATGAGGCATACAATTATCGTGACCTGTGGAAGAGGAGGTGGATCGGGAAGTTATGGTGACGATGGAGCCCATTATAGTTGGAGAGCATGTATTGGTTGGGGTAGAAGTCAAGCTACCGAAAACAACGTTGTTGACCATTAACACATCCAAAGGATATATCATGTGCGGAGCACTCGACGTGGGATTACTTAATGAGAAGCTCGGGGATCGAAAAATTATTGCAGCTCGAGCGGTTGGTGTGCGTACACTGGAGCAATTGTTGCATGCACCTATGGAGTCGGTGACAACAGAAGCCGAGGCCATGGGCATTACGGTTGGCATGACGGGTGTAGAGGCTTTGTTGAAAATGATCTAAGCACTAACAAAAGGGCTCCCCATGTGGGAAGCCCTTCTTTAGCGTCTTAGTTTCTAATACAGAGCCGGGCACATCAGTAGCTACTAGCTCTATACACGAACCTTTTTCTTGAATACTCTTATTAAGTTAAGCTTCTTCCTTTGCGAACAAGGCAGCCAGATTTTCTTGGAAAGGAGCGCGAACAACGCCTTTTTCCGTGATAATAGCTGTTACATATTCGTTAGGCGTTACGTCAAATGCTGGATTGAATACCTTGATACCTTGCGGTGCGGTACGTTTGCCAAATCCTTCGGTCACTTCCTCCGCAGCCCGTTCCTCAATCGGAATAAGATCTCCGGATGGAGTAGACAAATCGATGGTTGACAATGGGCTCGCTACATAAAACGGAATATTGTGAGCCTTGGCAAGCACGGCCACGCTGTATGTTCCGATTTTGTTAGCTACGTCACCGTTAGCTGCAACACGATCCGTTCCGACGATAACAGCTTGAATCCAGCCTTTGGACATCACCATGCCTGCCATGTTATCACAGAGCAGCGTAACGTCAATGCCGGCTTGCTGTAACTCAAATGCAGTTAGGCGTGCACCCTGAAGTACGGGACGAGTCTCGTCTGCAAATACCTTCAGGTGAATGCCACGTTCCTGTGCGAGATACATTGGAGCAGTTGCCGTACCATATTTCGCAGTAGCCAGTCCGCCTGCATTACAGTGAGTGAGAACACCCATGCCATCTTCGAATAAAGGCAGTGCATTCTCGCCGATCATGCGGCATACTTCTTCGTCTTCCTTCTGAATTAACAGAGCTTCTACTTCAAGAGCATCATTGCCCTCATCCAGGCTCAGGCCGGATTCAACGACCTCATTTGCTTTTTGCATCATGCGATCCAATGCCCAGAACAGGTTCACCGCTGTTGGACGGGAAGTAGCCAGATGAGCACATATGGATTTTACGTGGTCTAACCAACCTTGAACGGTTGTTCCGTCATATGATTTGGCACCCAATACAACACCAAATGCAGCAGCAATACCAATCGCCGGAGCACCGCGTACTTTCATGGAGTGGATGGATTCCCATACTTCCTCGGGTGTATACAGTTTCAACATGAGGATCATTTCGGGCAGCAGACGCTGGTCAAGCATTTCAAGCTTGTCCTTTTTCCAGATGAGAGAGGACAGAGGCTGATATTCAGGGGTTGTCATGGGTGATTCCTCCGTTCCTTATGTTAAGCCTTAGTAGTAGTAACAGCTGTGGATACAATATCCATTACTTCGCCGATGGTATTCAAGCGACGATTGTTCTTGATCAATGCTTTACCAATGGACAACGCTTTACGCTGAGCATGTTCACGTTCAGTCGCATTTGGAATGGTATCTATATCTGCCACGTGAGCGAGTCCCACGATACGACGAACCATTTTGGCACCTGCAAAGCCGATCGAATCTCTGAACAATTGTTGCACATACAGATCCTGATAGCCTGACGTTTTTGCCATCGGATCAACGAGGTCGTGAACCCAGAGGGCACGGAAACGAGATTCGAATTCAGTCCATACATCACGAACCATATTCAGCATAAGCGTCTCACGCTCACGCAAAGCAGTCTCATCCTGAATCCATCCTGGCAGGGATGAGTAATTCAAGAGCAGGTTCGCAAGGACTGCACCAACATCAAATCCCATGGGGCCGTAATATGCAAATTCGGGATCGATGACCTTTGTTGATTCAGGTGTAACAAAAATACTGCCTGTATGCAGATCTCCATGAAGCAGTGCCTGCCCATGTGTCAGGAATTTTTCCCGTAGTAATGCCACTTCAAGGTGAAGTTCTCCATCTGTGCGAAGGGCTTCAGCCTCGTCTTCAATGGAAGCATCATAATTATTTTTCTCGGCGATCCGGTAGGGTTCATCAAAGATCAGATCCTCCGTTATTTTGCATTGGTCCGGATTAATGAATCTGCCCTGTTGTTCCTTCTTCAATTGCTGATCCATGCCCAAGTCTGAAGTGAAGAACAGCGTTCTTGCCATGAATTCCCCAATGTGCTGAGCAAAAAGAGGATAGGAAACACCTTCGATCAGGCCCTTACGCATGATCACATGATCACTCAGATCTTCCATAACGGTTAACGCGAGGTCATTATCGTAATGATACACTTTGGGTACCATCCCTGGACACAGACGGTACTCTTCTTGAAGAATTTCACGCTCAATTCGGGCACGTACGAGAGAGAGTGGCCATGATTCTCCAACCACTTTCGCATAAGGAAGCGCCTGTTTGATAATGATACTTTTATCGGAGTTCTGATCCGTGATGTGGAATACCAAATTCAGATTGCCGTCGCCGATCTCGTGACAATCCAGATTTGCATCTGCCGCAAATGGACCCGGTAATGTTTTGGCCAGTTCAATTGCATCCTGGGGGGTAAACGGGCGATATTGGGACAAAGGTGCCACCTCCATATATATGAAGAAACAGGAAAACCCACTTCTTTGCTTGGTATATGTCAGTATATCGGAAATAGCGCTGTTTTTGAACTTTTTTTTGAGACAAGTTAAGTCGATCCTGATTCGAACTTCCGGTTCAAGGGTAAAAACAAATAGGCCGGACGGCTGAGAGAAACGCCGTTAACAAGCCTCTCCACTACATGTGGTGACACATTATTAACTCTCTGTTATGCATTGCGGGACAACCTGCTTACCACGGCATGACAGACTAATTTTAAATAAAGGATGGGATTAATATGGCTACAAAAAACAAAACAGATCAAGCAAAATCGGTGGAACAAGTACTTAATCGTCAGGTAGCTAACCTGAACGTATTGTATGTTAAAATCCATAACTATCACTGGTACGTTAAAGGACCTAACTTCTTCACGTTGCATGTGAAATTCGAAGAGTTCTACAACGAAGTTACAGTACAAATGGATGAAATCGCAGAGCGTATCCTTACGCTGAAAGGTAGCCCGGCGGCTACAATGAAAGAGTATCTGGAGCTTTCCTCTATCCAAGAAGCAGCAGGTGGAGAAGACGCAAAAACAATGGTGCAAAACCTGATCGAGGACTTCGCTACACTTTCGAATGAATATCAGGAAGGTATCGAAGTTGCAGATGCAGCTGAAGATCAACCGACATCCGATATGCTGACAGGTTTCAAGGCTGACCTTGAGAAACACATGTGGATGCTTCGCTCTTTCCTGGGTTAATATAGCCAAGATTTTGCCTAATACAAATGGTCTCTTACGTAAGCTTTCTGAGCCCGGATCATGTTGTCAGAAACGCACTGAGCGTCTATACTGCTGACAAGAACGATAGGGGAGGGAACCGCTTATGTTAGAACCAACGATACCGGCTTTAAAAGAATGGGCATCTGCAATCAAAGCACTGGAAACGAGTCGCCAGATTATGGTGATGCGCAAAGGTGGTATTGTAGAGGAAACCCGACATTTTGAGCTGAAAAGCCCGGCGTTTTACCTGTATCCGACTTATGAACATCAGCGTAAAGAACTGATTAAGTCCTCGGATCAATCCTATGTTGAAGAATCACTGGCCGAATGGGTGCCCGAAGCTTCGACAATCCGTATTACTGCATATGCCGAAGTAACGCAGGATCTGGAGATACGAGATCAGGAGATGCTGGATCGACTTCTTGACTTTCATATGTGGACAGCGGATTTTGCCGAAGACCGTTTGAAATGGAAACGGAAAGATCCGCTCCATGTATTGATTTTACGTGTGTACCTTTTGAAAGAACCGATGGAAATCCCCGTACTGCCTGAATATAATGGTTGCCGTTCATGGATTTCTATTCCGAATGGTCCGGTGCCGCGCGAAATGACGCCGGTGGTGGACGTTGCGGATTTTGACGAACAGGTACAGAAGATTAACGAGATGCTCAAATTGTAAATGGTAAACGGAGGGACTTGTCCATAATTTGGATAAGTCCTTTTTTTAGATTAGTATACAGCAGAGGACATAAAAGCTTGAATTGCCGTGATTTTTCTCACTGTACATTTCTGCGTAAGATGTTTTCTGATTTGATTCAATTTGTCTTTTAATATAGAATCAGAAAGAATAATGTTTCCTGTAAGGACCAACGTTCTTAGGAAATGACTTGATTATCATTGAGAATCAGTTTAGAATTATTCTAAAGTGTTCTTGCTTTGAAGATTCGAGTACAAGAGAAATTCAGGGGAAGCCCTGTTCAGATATAATAGGCGCTTTTTCGTTTTCGACAACAACATCAATTTAATCAATGGAGGGAAACAATACACATGGCTACGAATTTCGTCATTGAAGGTCTGAAAGCGACGATCGAAGGTAAGGAAATCCTGAAAGGCATCAACCTGGAAATGAAAGGTGGAGAAATCCACGCAATCATGGGACCAAACGGAACAGGTAAATCCACTCTGGCTTCTGCCTTGATGGGTCACCCTAAATATGAAGTAACAGACGGTAAAATTACGCTTGATGGTGAAGATGTATTGGATATGGCTGTAGATGAGCGCGCACGTGCAGGTCTCTTCCTGGCTATGCAATACCCAAGTGAAATTGCAGGTGTTACAAACTCCGACTTCTTGCGTAGTGCAATTAACGCACGTCGTGGCGAAGGTAACGAGATCTCCCTGATCAAGTTCATTCGTCAAATGGAAGGTAAAATGAAAGAACTCGACATGAACCCTGAGTTCGCTCACCGTTACCTGAATGAAGGTTTCTCCGGTGGTGAGAAAAAACGTAACGAGATTCTGCAAATGATGCTGCTTGATCCGAAAATCGTAGTACTTGATGAAATTGACTCCGGTCTGGACATCGATGCTTTGAAAATCGTGGCTGACGGTGTGAACGCTATGAAGAGCGAAGATCGTGGCTTCCTGATCATCACTCACTACCAACGTCTGTTGAACTACATTACGCCTGACTATGTTCATGTAATGATGCAAGGTCGTATCGTGAAATCCGGCGGACCTGAATTGGCTCACCGTCTGGAAGCGGAAGGGTATGACTGGGTAAAGGCAGAGCTGGGAATTACAGACGAAACTGTAGGCCAAGAAGCGTAAAGACAAAACGGAGGAGGATTAATCAATGACTACACAAACAATTCTTCCGGTTGAATCTGAAGCGCTTCGCGCCTTGTCGGAAAGCAACAATGAACCCGGCTGGTTGACCGAACAGCGGCTCGAAGCTTTAAGGCTTGCGAGCGGGCTTGCGCTTCCTAAACTGGAAAAACAAAAAATTGAACGCTGGAATGTCAGCGAGTACGGAACATATAAAACAAGTGAAGCTATTTCTTCTTTGACAGAAGTACCTGCTTCTATCAAAGATCTGGTTCAGGATCAAGCTGAAGGCAGTCTGGTTATCCAGCGCAATTCCGGTACGGTATACTCCAAGGTGTCTGCTGATCTGGCAGCAAAAGGAGTCATCTTCACGGATCTGGCTACAGCGGTTCGCGAACACGGCGATTTGGTAAAATCATATCTGAACACAGCGGTGAAAGCGGATGAGCATTCTCTCGCTGCATTGCATGCGGCACTTTGGAATGGCGGGGTCTTCCTGTATGTTCCGAAAAATGTCGAAATCGAAGTACCACTGCAAGCAGTGTTGCTTACAGATGACGCATCTGCAACTTTTGCACCTCACGTGCTTGTGGTTGCAGAAGCAAACAGTTCAGTAACTTATGTTGATAACTATGTATCTGGCGAATTGTCCGCACCTGTTTTCCATAATGGTGTTGTGGAAGTATTCGCAAAATCTGGTGCTAAAGTACGTTTCGCATCGGTTCATCAACTGAGTGTAAATGTAACTGATGTTTCATTCCGTCGTGCAGTGTTGGAGAATGATGCTTCCATCGAGTGGATTGTAGGCGAAATGAATAATGGCGACACAGCCAGCAACACGATGACTGTGCTTAAAGGTAATGGATCAAGTTCTGATTCCAAAGTCATCGCTGTAGGTTCCGGTTCGCAGAAAATCAACTACACCACAGAAGCTCGTCACTTCGGCAAGAATACACCAAGTCAGATGATTACACGTGCAGTTATGCGTGAAGAAGCTTCTGCAATCATTAACGGAATCACGAAGATTGAGAAAGGCGCTACCAAAGCCGATGGACAGCAGACAGAGAAAGTGTTGATGCTGAGCCCTAAAGCACGTGGAGATGCGAACCCAATCCTCCTTATTGATGAAGATGATGTAACAGCAGGTCACGCGGCTTCTGTTGGTCAAGTCAATGCCGAGCAGATTCATTACTTGATGTCGCGCGGAATTAACCGTACGGATGCCGAACGCCTGATCATCTATGGCTTCCTGGCTCCGGTGGTGGCGGATATTCCTCTGGAAGCACTGCGCACCCAATTGCAGTCCCTGATTGAGAAGAAGCTGGGACAATGAACCCGTCCATTCGCGAGCAGTTCCCGATCCTCCACCAGGAAATCAACGGACACCCGCTCGTATATTTAGATAGTGCTGCAACTTCACAAAAGCCTCGTGCTGTGATTGAAGCGGTTAAACATTATTATGAGTATGAGAATTCCAACGTACATCGTGGTGTTCATACCCTTGGAAGCCGTGCAACGGACGCTTACGAAGGCGCACGTGAGAAGGTAGCCAAGTTTATCAATGCACGTAGTACACAGGAGATTATCTTTACCCGCGGGACAACGACAGCCCTGAATCTGGTGGCTTCATCATACGCCCGCGCCAATTGCAAAGAAGGCGATGAAATTGTTATCACGCAAATGGAGCACCATAGTAATCTGATTCCTTGGCAGCAGGTTGCCAAGGAGACAGGTGCAACATTGAAATACATTCCGCTTCAGCCTGACGGTCATATTGAATTGGCTGATGTCGAGAAGACGATTACGAACAATACTAAAATTGTAGCAATCGCTTATGTATCCAATGTTATGGGTCTGATCCATCCTGTGAAACAAATTGCTGAAATTGCACACCGCAATGGTGCTGTCATCGTTGTTGATGGCGCACAAAGCACACCTCACATGAAGGTGGACGTTCAGGATCTGGACTGTGATTTTTATGCATTATCCGGTCATAAAATGTGCGGACCAACCGGAATCGGTGCACTCTACGGCAAAAAGGCGCTGCTGGAGTCCATGGAACCCATTGAGTTCGGTGGTGAAATGATTGATGATGTGGGTCTGTACGAATCCAACTGGAAAGAGCTTCCCTGGAAGTTCGAAGGCGGAACCCCGATTATCGCAGGTGCGGTAGGGTTGGGAGCTGCCATTGATTTTCTGGAGCAGATTGGTATGGATGAGATCGCACATCATGAGAGTGTGCTGGCAGCTTATGCAACAGAACGTCTGTCCGAAATTGATGGGTTAACGATCTATGGCCCAGCCAAGCGGCATGTGGGTGTTGTTACCTTTAACCTGGGTGATGTTCATCCGCATGATGTGGCAACCGTACTGGATGCGAGTGGCGTAGCTATTCGTGCCGGACACCATTGCTGTCAACCGCTAATGCGCTGGCTTGAAGTTAGCTCAACAGCTCGTGCCAGCTTCTATCTATACAATAACGAACAAGATGTAGATCGGCTTGTCAGCGCCTTAATCCAGACAAAGGAGTATTTTGGCGATGCAACTTGATGATCTGTACAGACGTGTTATAATGGACCACTACAAAAACCCGCGTAACCGCGGAACATTTGATAATGACGCTGTCACGGTGAATTTGAACAATCCAACGTGCGGCGACCGGATTTCACTGCAAATTTTGCTGAAAGACGGAATCGTCCAGGAAGCCAAATATACGGGTGAAGGCTGCTCCATCAGCATGTCGTCTGCATCGATGATGACAGAGGCCGTCAAAGGCAAAACGATGGAACAGGCACTCGATATCGCTAACCGTTTTTCCTCACTGATGAAAGGTGAAGAAGTCGATTTCGACGATTATGAAGATCTCGAAGCCCTATCCGGTGTGAACAAGTTCCCTGCACGCATCAAATGTGCCACTCTGGCCTGGAATGCATTACGCAAAGGGATTGACGAAGAGAACAAAGTACAATAACGATAGGGAGGTAGAGCAAGATGGCTAAAAAAGCACCAGAAATGGAAGAGTACAAATATGGTTTTCGCGACGAGCACAAATCCATCTTTCAAACCGGTAAAGGTCTGACTGCAGAAGTGGTTACCGAAATTTCCAAGATTAAGAACGAACCGGAATGGATGTTGGAATTCCGGTTGAAATCCCTGAAACAATTCGAAAAGATGCCAATGCCGAAATGGGGCGGAGATCTCGACGGATTGGATTTCAATGAAATTCAGTATTATGTGCGTGCTTCGGAGAAACAAGGTAAAACATGGGAGGAAGTTCCTTCTGAAATCAAGGAAACCTTTGATAAATTGGGTATCCCTGAAGCAGAGCAAAAGTTCCTTGCAGGTGTATCGGCTCAGTATGAGTCCGAGGTTGTATACCACAACATGCAAAAGGAATTGGAAGACCAAGGTGTAATCTTCATGGATACCGACACGGCTCTCAGAGAGCATCCGGAAATCCTGCGTGAATATTTTGCAACAGTTATTCCACCAGCAGATAACAAATTTGCTGCATTGAATAGTGCGGTTTGGTCCGGAGGAAGCTTTATCTACGTGCCTAAAGGCGTTAAATGTGAAGTGCCTCTGCAAGCCTACTTCCGGATTAACTCTGAGAATATGGGACAATTTGAGCGTACACTCATCATTGCGGACGAAGACAGCTTCGTTCACTATGTAGAGGGCTGTACAGCTCCAATCTACAGCACGAACTCACTGCACAGTGCGGTTGTTGAGATCATCTGTAAGAAAAATGCTCGTGTTCGTTACACAACGATTCAAAACTGGGCACCAAACATCTACAACCTCGTTACGAAACGTGCGGTTGCAGAAGAAAATGCAACGATGGAATGGGTCGATGGTAACATCGGTTCCAAACTGACGATGAAATATCCAGCGGTTGTACTGAAAGGCCGTGGAGCTAAAGGTTCCGTACTTTCCATCGCTGTAGCTGGTAAAAACCAGCATCAGGATGCAGGTGCGAAAATGATCCACTTGGCTCCGGATACAACATCTACGATTGTATCCAAGTCCATCAGTAAACATGGTGGTAAAGTAACGTACCGTGGTTTGGCTTCCTTTGGACGTCAAGCTGAGGGCGCGAAATCCAACATCAAGTGTGATACACTCATTCTCGATAATGAGTCCACATCGGATACAATTCCTTACAATGAAATCATGAATGATAACATCATGCTGGAGCATGAAGCTACAGTCTCCAAAGTGTCTGAGGATCAACTCTTCTACCTGATGAGCCGTGGTCTGACTGATGCAGAAGCAACACAGATGATTATCATGGGCTTCATTGAGCCATTCACGAAGGAATTGCCAATGGAATACGCCGTTGAGATGAATAGATTGATCAAATTCGAAATGGAGGGCTCCATTGGTTAATCCAATGCAGCGCCTTTCGAAGCCGTAAAGCTGAAGCTAGTTGCTGATGCTTAGCGGTAGATATAGTTTTATGTGATCGAATACCCTCTAAAGCAGACTTTTTAAAAAGTCTCTCTAGGGGGTATTTTTATTAAAAAATCTGGGGATAACAGCGATCAGAAGGTTATTCTGTCATCGGAGTGGCAAGTGTAAATATTCTTTAGTTCAAATTGTATATTTACAAATGAATAGACCAGCGTTATTCTTCCATTAATGAATATTACATATATTTGAATTGATTAAAATATAAGGGGGTATATGATGCGAAGAAGTATAGTTAAAAAAGGAGCAGCCTTGGTATTGTCTGCTGTTGTTGCCTTAACGGGCTCTCCGTTATTTTTATCAACGGCGAGTGCAGCAGAAGGTGGATCGGTATCGGGTTCATTCAAGGTACTTAGTTACAATGTAGGTGGCCTTCCGGACCTGGTATCCAGCTCCAACCCCAAGGAGTACACCGTTCAGATTTCCCCAAAATTAAATGACTATGACATTATTAATGTGCAAGAGGATTTTAATTATCATAATGAGCTGATATCCCAAGTCACTCTGCCGTATTTGACGACAACAAGTGGAATTGCGGGTTTTGGTAGTGGGTTGAACAGTCTGTCCAAATATCCATTCCGTGACTTGAAACGTATTACCTGGGATAAGCGATCTGGTCTTTTTGACAATGGAAGTGATGAATTGACTCCAAAAGGATTTACAGCAGCTACATATGAGATCACACCTCAGGTGAAAGTGGACGTGTACAACTTGCATGCGGACGCAGGTAGCGATGATAAATCGCTTGAGGCCAGACGAGATAATATCAGACAACTCTCCAATTACATAAAGGAGCACTCGGACGGGAACGCTGTTATCGTATTAGGGGATACCAATACACGGTACACCCGTGCGGCTGACAATATAGAGTTGCTCATGTCTGAGAATGGTTTAAGAGATCCGTGGATCGATTTGATTCGAGGTGGGAGTATTCCCGCTGATGGAGACGCCCTTATGGATGCAAGCAATTTAAATGGACCCAACTATGAGATAGTGGACAAAATTTTGTATCGCGGAAGTAAAGCGTTGTCCCTTAATGCAGAGAGCTTTCGGTTAGAAAATCAAACGTTTGTTGACCCGAGTGGAAAGCAACTCTCCGATCATTATCCGATTACAGCGGAATTTGTGTACAGCACATCTTCTCAGTACCAACTAAGTTCAACAATCGGAGGATCTGGAGGAACTGGGTTTAATGATCTGAATCAGATTCCCGATGCCAGACCTAGCTCAGTAGTGCTTAATTCAGGCAACCGTGTAGACGGCATTTCAACGCTGTACAGGGATGGAACGAACCTGGCACATGGTGGTCAATCCAACATTGCCACACTGAACTTGGCAGACGGAGAGTACTTAACCGAGGCAACAATTGGTCAGGGGACACGTAATGGAGATAAACGGATCTTTTACGTGGAGTTGTCCACCAATCTTGGGAATAAAGTTGAAGGCGGACAAAAGACCTCGGATCAAATCAAACTTGAGGCACCAGCAGGGTGGTATATAGCCGGATTTTATGGAAGAGCAGGACAGGAATTGGATCAGCTAGGGGTCATCTACAGACTTCTGAATTAGGAGTGTGTAGTGGTGGAAATAAAACATAGTATATGTAACTGATAGAGGAATCATATTAGCATAGCGCGCCGCTTGGGATATACGTTGGAGAGACCATTTGGTTTCCCTAATAATATTCTGAGCGGTATTTTTGTGGAATAAAATAAGACCATTAGCACAAGCCATTTCATAGATTTTAGCATTTAATGATAGAAAAGGATGTGAGTGTATGAGCGTGAACCCTTTCGAGGGATATCGGATTACAAGTTCATTCGGCTATCGAATTCATCCTATTCATGGTGGACAGACATTTCACCGCGGAATTGATCTCGTGACAGAGCCTTGGAATGGCCCCGTCTATGCCTTTATGGAAGGTAGGGTATGTTTTGCTTCCGAAGGAGTTACAGGCTCCGGATTCGGCGGTTACGGGCTTACAGTTGCCCTTCAAGATCATCGTGGCTACTTGCATTGTTATGCTCACCTTTCGCGGATTGCCGTAACCGTTGGGCAGCGTGTGAAGCGAGGGCAGCTTATCGGTAATCAGGGAAGCACGGGTCAGAGTACTGGCCCGCATGTACATTATGAAATTCGTAAAACAAGTGCGCCATCGTACGGGTATACAGCCAGCGAAGATGGTGTGACGGAACCGGGTGCCTATCTACAGGCCGAATACGGAACTGCATCTCAGGAACAGGAGGCTCCGCCGATGACCACTGAGCAGAAGAAAGTGTTTGAAGCCATGCAGAAAACGCTGGAGATTCAAGGGGGATGGATTCAGCAACAGGAGCAACTTTCCAATATGGATTGTCCCGCATGGGCGCAGCAAGCATTTGATTATTATCGACCGTTTATTATGAATGACAAAGGCAGTTATGAATTTTGGAGATTACTTGTTATCATGTACCGCAAGGAAAAAGGCATCCAGGTTCATTCGGAGTCCGACATATAGATCTCTGCAAAGAACAGGGAATAACAAAAGGCTAACCCACTCAGGTAGATGCAGACAGACAACCATTTATCAAATGTTGCCTGTTCGCCCGGTTCATTCCAACGGAAACGTCATATGTTAGGGTATACCTGATGAAGAGGAGGCAATCACATGAGCGAAGTAGGATATGGCTGTGGTGGCAACGTAGGCGGAGTAGGCGGCGTTGGCGGATACAATATGTTCACAAACACTGGTGCAATCTTGGTACTGTTCATTCTGTTGGTTATCATCACAAAAGCATTCTGCGTGTAATCCAACATGATCGAATCGGAATAGACAAAAGGGAAGCCGATTATGGCTTCCCTTTTGTCATATGCCAACCTGTGAGTTGGTTATTTCAGTTACTATGGGGTTCTTCGTATACATGCTGTGTACAATGAACAGTTACTGTACATAAATCTCAACGATAGCAATATCTCTTTCTTTCGCTAAATCGATAAAGGCCGTAGAGGTCTGAACGAGTGGTCGGAAATAATCCGCAGGATTATTCATGACAATGAGTCCCGTCTGACCCGTGGTGAGCAGAACCCTTTTACCGATAAAATTAGGCAGCATGTGCTTGATCAGTTCCTGCGTTGCTTCAGCATTTAACTGACCAAAGCTGAGACTGTACAGCTCACACAGAACAGAAATCAGTTCCTGTTTGGTCTGGTATACCCGATTCGTCGTCATGGCGCTGTAAACGTCTGCTACAGCAGTTATACGGGCATATGGGTGGATCTCGTCTCCTCGCAGTCCATGAGGATAACCACTCCCATCCTCGCGCTCATGATGTTGAAGTGCAACCATTGCCAGAATTTCATCCTGCGTGGATTCTTTAATGATATCGTACCCATAGAATGTGTGTTTCTTCATTTCGTCAAATTCTTCCGTGGTCAATTTACCAGGTTTATGTAAAATCTCAGAAGGAATCTTAGACTTGCCGATATCATGAAGATATCCTGCTTTGGCTACCGTTAGACATTCCTCGGGGTTGTAACCCATCCAGCCGGCGATATAAAAAGCGAGCATTCCGACTTGCAATGAATGGTTGTACGTATAATCACTATCCCCGTCCAGCATAAGCAACAAGGAGACAACATCTTTTTGTTTTTCCAACTGTTCTGTTAGGGTAAACAAAATCTCATCGACCTGTGTCTCATCAATAAAACCCTTCTCCATCGCTTGTTGAAATAGAGATTCAGTACCTTTGATCGTATCGTTAAACAAGTTAGTTAACAGACGGGATTGATCGGAAGGTAAGGTTTGTGCATCAGAGTGTAGGTCGGATGTTGTGTGTTCTACATCTGCGTACTCGATTCCATGTTGCAACAGTTTGGATAGGTCATCTTCACTGAGGGTGGAACCTTTCATCAGCATGTGGAGACCCGAACTGTTGTATACATCATTTTTTAACAGGTCACCCGGTTTAAGATCAGTAACATGCACTCTCACGTATAAACCACCTTTTCTCGACTAATATCGACACATATAATTATAATAACAAGAAAAAAATGGGTTGACAACGACTTATTTACTATTAACCCACTCTACCTAAAAGGTGTAAAGACTCATTATTTAGTTCTCCATGGGGTTCCATGGTCCTAATTGATGTCCCTTCCATTCAGATCCATCTTCCCAAATTTCCTTTTTCCAGATCGGAACGGTCTGTTTGAGTCTCTCTATGGCGTAACGGCTTGCATCATAACAGTCGTTGCGATGAGGCGAGGAAACGGCAATGACTACACTAATCTCTGCCACATCCACTTTGCCAATTCGGTGACTGATTGCACATAACACACCAGGCCAGCGATCCGAGATTTCCACACCAATGGCTGCCATCTGAGAAAGAGCCATCGGCACATAGGCCTCGTATTCAAGATGAACGGTGCGCTGTTCACCGGTCATTTCACGAGTTGTACCTACAAAAGTAAGAGCTGCGCCGTGATTCGGGGTAATCACTAGCGCCGTTGTTGCTTCCACGGACAAAGTGGATTCTGTAATTAGAAATAGGCCATCTTCAGTCCGATGCTCTGGAACGGTAGAGCGAAGCTTTTCATCGGATATATCCGTACCATCACCTCCAGAGACGGGAGGGATCAACGCAAGTTCATCTTCTGAGCTAAGTATAGTATCGGCAGGAGCGTACTGCTGGTTAACTGCCAAAAAGGATGTCCTTATCTGAGAAGCTGCCTCCGGGTAGGCCAAACTCAGTTTTTCTTTTAAATTGGCAGCGGTTGGAATGTCTCCAATGTACTCAAACTCCAGAAGGGATGTATTTAAACGTTCTGCAATGCCTGCAAATAGTTGAATTGTCAATTTCATAGATATGACTCACCTCTTTTTGATCTCTAAACCCTATAAATATATCATAACGACGCGGAAAATGTTATGCTTATCCATTAGAAGAATGAACGTTTATTGAAGAGCAGGGGAGGCGGTGTGATGAGCACCAGGGAGAAGCAAACGTTAACGATTCTGCACACCAACGACATTCATAGCCACTTCGGCTCCATGAGCACCATCGCCGCTATGATCAATGAGGAACGTGACCTGGGTGGCAACTTCCTTGTAGTGGATATCGGCGATCATATGGACCGGATGGCCGTTGAGACAGAAGGGACGCTGGGGACGGCTAATGTTGATGTTATTAACCTGACGGGCTACGATGCCATTACAATCGGTAACAACGAAGGGCTAACCTTTACGCCAGATCAGCTCTCACAGTTATACGCTGGACTTCTGTGTCCTGTGGTATGCGGCAATGTTGTGGAGCAAGATACTGGCCTTCCGCCAGTGTGGATGAAACCTTCTCTGATTATGGAGAAAGGTCCATTTCGCGTTGGTCTGCTGGGGGCAACTGCCCCTTTTACCACGTTTTATGAACTGCTTGGGTGGGATGTTCTGGACCCTGTGGAGTCACTAAGAGCTCAAGTGGAAGCATTACGTGATGAAGTGGATGTAGTGGTTGTTCTTTCACATCTGGGGCTTTCGACAGATCGGAGACTGGCAGAGCAGATTACTGGAATTGATGTTATTCTCGGTGGACATACCCATCATGTTCTCGAAGAACCCTTAGTCATTGGTCAGACCGTGCTGGGCGCAGCCGGGAAATTTGGTCAATGGCTTGGGAAAGTGGTTCTGGAACGAACAAGTGTGGGAGAACCTCTCCAACTGGTAAGTAGCGGTTGTATGGCTGCCAAGAGTATATTACTGGATGATCAGGTCGCGCTGGCAATCGCTACGAATCGTACGGAGGCCGAAAGGACACTCAATCAGACGGCAGTGATAACGGATCGGGTGCTGCCCATCACGTATGACCGGGAATCCCCGTTTGCAACCTTGCTTGCACAAGCTGTACGTCATTTCACGGGGGCACAGCTGTCTCTGGTGAATGCAGGTCAGCTTCTCGGAGATCTTCCACAAGGTAATATTACAAAAGGAATGTTGCATTCCCTATGTCCATCTCCTATAAATGCTTGTACAATATGCTTGAGTGGAAGTCATATTCGTGAAGCACTTGAGCAGTCCTTGTTGGACGAGTTTTCAGGTAAGCCCATTGTGGGATTTGGTTTTCGTGGTCATATTCTAGGCACGTTATGTATGGACGGAATGGAAGTTCAATACAATCCAGATGCGCCAGCCTATGAGAAGATCCAGGCCATATCCATCAATGGGGAGCCTATGGACGAACAATGTGAGTATATCGTTGGGACACTGGACATGTTTACGTTCAATGTGGGGTATCCTCCTCTTGCTCATGGAACCCGTACGCTCTATCATCTTCCGGAATTCATACGCGATTTGCTGGAAACGGAAATAAAACGACCAGGGGCTCTGGACGACAGCCTGCGAGCCCGCTGGCATCAAAGCTAAATTTAAAGTACTTGCCTTCTGCTGAAGCGGCGGCTAGTGGTAATTACATCTACGGAGCGGGAGAGGATAGGCTGTGCGTTTAGTACATATAAACTTATTGCAGCCTGGCATGAAGCTGGGGAAACGTATTTATAGTGAAGAAGGCCTTGTATTACTTAGTGAAGATGTAGAGCTAACCAATCGATTGATTGGACGCCTTAAGGATCTCGGAGTCGGTTATGTGTATATTAAAGATGCTGCGACAGAGGACATCATCGTTCCTGAAATGTTGCAGGAAGAGACCCGAAGGAAAGCACTGGTCGAGATCAAACAGCAATTTCAGAGCATGTCGGGAATGAAAACGAAGAAACGGATTCCTCATTTCGGTAAAGCGCTTAGTGGTGTGATGAATGCGATTCTGGAGGACATCGGCAGCCAAAAGGAAGCCATGATTATGCTGATGGACATGAACTCCAGTGATTTTGACCTATATAACCATTCTCTGAATGTATGTGTGTACACGCTGGTTCTTGGTGTCGCTTCGGGTTATACACGCCAGCAATTAATGGAGATTGGTCTGGGCGCTTTGTTGCATGATATCGGCAAAACACAGATTGCACCAGAAATTTTGCATAAACCTTCCAGATTGAGTGACGAGGAATTCAAAATCATTCAGCAGCACACTACATATGGACACCGTATTCTCAAAGATGAACCAGGTATACCGCTTCTATCCGCGCATTGTGCATTGCAGCACCATGAACGAATTGATGGCAGTGGATATCCCTTTGGGCTAAAGGATAAAGAGATTCATGAGTATGCCAAATGGATTGCTCTTGCTGATTCGTATGATGCCATGACAACGAATCGAGTCTACAAGCAAGCCTTGCTGCCACATCAGGCCGTAGAGGTGCTGTATACGGGCTCAGGAACGCTTTATGAACAACGAATGCTGGAGAGATTCAGGGATTGTGTAGCGATCTACCCCGTGGGTCTATCGGTCACGCTCAGTACGGGAGAGGTTGGGGTGGTCGCAGCGATTCATCCACGTGTTCCTCAACGTCCACTTATCCGGGTGCTCAAGGATGCCGACGGCCAGACCTTATCTTCGCCCTACGAAATTAACCTGTCTACAGCACTGTCTGTGATGATCACAGGTGTAGAGGGTGTGGAGGATACACCTTCAGCGGCTCAAAGTGAACAGGTGGAAAGCTGAACAACTTGAAAGATGATTAGCGCTCATGTCGTAATATCCGGACCGTTTCGTAACTCGGTCCAGAGTTGCCTGAGCGTTTTTTGTCATGTAATGGACAGGGTCTGCGTATGCCGGAGCATTCAAAATTGTGCTATGATAAAAGATAACTCCAAAAAGAGAAACACAAGGTATGATGTAAATAAAACTTTTTAGGTTAATAAAAGGAATAAGGTGAAGAACAATGACCATGCTAAACTCAGGATCGGTACAACCGATGCCTTTATCGCCAACGAATGATCCATGGGATCCGATCGGCTCTTTGCGTACATATGGACGCCATGTGCTGACCAGTGTAGAAATGACCGTGACACATCTGTGCAATATGAGATGTGAGCATTGTGCCGTGGGAGATATGCTTACGATGCGTGAGGCGCCGGCTCTTCCGCTCCCTCTGATGCTGAAACGGTTGGATGAAGTGGAGCATCTGCAGACGATTAGTCTGACGGGTGGCGAGCCAAGCTTTAGCCAGAAAACAGTGGATGAGATGATTATCCCGCTGCTCAAATATGCCAAGGAACGTGGAATTCGTTCCCAGATCAATTCGAATTTAACGCTGGATATCAGTCGATATGAGCAACTTTTACCTTATCTGGACGTTATGCATATCTCATTCAACTATCTGAATGCTGACGATTTCCATCAAGTTGGATTTGCGAATAGTGGCAGACCTGTGAAACGTGAAGTCGCGGTGAAGATGTATGAGAAAATGATTGAAAATTCACGCAAACTGAGTGAAGCAGGCATGTTTATCTCTGCGGAGTCGATGATTAACTTCCGTACACACGACAAGCTGGATGGTATTCACCAATTGATTCGTGAGATGGGCTGTGTTCGTCATGAAGTGCATCCGATGTATAATTCGAACTTTGCTTCGTCACTGCCCGTGTTATCACTGGATCATATGAGAGCAGCGATTCATCGTTTGCTTGATGTGCGTGACAAAGATATGTGGATGTTATTCGGGACCCTGCCATTCTTCGCGTGCAGTGCAGCAGAGCAGGATCGGGAACTGATCAACCGTTTATACAGCGAACCAAATGTGACGGTACGTAACGATCCGGACGGACGCAACCGCGTTAACGTTAACATGTTCACGGGTAATGTGTATGTGACGGATTTTGCGGATATCCCGGCGTTTGGTAACATTCGTGATCGTAAACTGGATGAAGTGTTCCATGAATGGTCAGCTGAACATCCGTTGAATCAAACGGTCAATTGCCATTGCGATATTGCATCCTGTTGCGGACCAAACCTGCTAGTGGCAGATATGTATTACAAGGGTGTAGATTTCAAATCGAGAAAGGCAATCACACGTTGATATTCCAGGTGTATTCCTGAAATAGATAGAAAAGGGGAGTTTCAACTTGGATATTCATACCGAATTTCATCTTGGACAGCTGGTATTTAATCTGGTCTGTGTCTTTTTGCTCGTATTTTTGAATGGCGTATTTGTTGCAGCGGAATTTTCCCTTGTGAAAGTAAGGCAAACACGTTTAACTCAATTGCAGAGTGAAGGAAACCGTTTGGCTGGTTATGCACTGAAGGTGAATAGTAAACTGGATTCCTATCTATCGGCAACTCAGTTCGGGATTACGCTGACATCGCTTGGACTCGGGTGGCTGGGAGAACCGGCCATCTCCGAATTGCTCGTTGAGCCACTCATGTTTAAACTTGGTATAGGAGATACAGGGCTTATTTCGACCGTGTCGGTCATTATCGGTTTCTGTATCATTACTTTTCTGCATATTGTGTTGGGTGAGCTTGCACCTAAATCGTTAGCTATTCAAAAAACAGACGGAGTGGCATTGTTTTTATCTGCGCCCTTGCTGTTGTTCTACAAAATCTTCTTCCCGTTCATCTGGGTACTGAATGTATCGGCCAATGCATTGCTGCGTCTGGCGGGTATCGAACCTGCCAGTGAAGGCGAAGCTCACTCGGAAGATGAACTTCGTATTCTGATGAAGCAGAGTGCTAAAAGTGGTGTCATCGATAAAGATGAGATCAAACTGATGGACAACATCTTTGATTTCTCCGATATGTTGGCACGTGAAGTCATGCTGCCACGCACAGACATGGATTGTCTGTACACACATATGTCTTTGGAAGAGAACCTGGAGATCATTAATGCAACCAAACATTCCCGGTATCCCGTAGCAGTAGAAGACAAGGATGAGATCATTGGATTTATACACATCACCGATCTGTTGCTGGCTAAACCGGAGCAACAACATGATCTGGCTTTACTCGTCCGTCCAATCTTAAACGTTCCTGAATCCATGGAAATCAGCCATGTGCTGCGTCTGATGCAGAAGAAACATTCTCAGATGACGCTGGTTGTGGATGAATATGGCGGCACAGCTGGATTGCTGACTGCGGAAGAAATTCTGGAAGAGATCGTTGGAGACTTGTATGACGAGTTTGAGGATGAGCGTCCGCATATGGAACGCAGTGGAGATTCCTTTTCCATTGATGGTCGTTCGCTTATTGAAGAAGTTCATAAGTGGACCGGAGCCATCATTGAGGATGAAGAAGTGGATACCATTGGCGGATGGCTTTTTAAAGAGCTTGGAGGTAGTCCAGCCAAGGGCAAAACTCGGGAGCTGAATGGATACGTCTTTGAAGTGGAAGAGTCTTCTCGTTTGCGGATTACTCGGGTTCGAGTGTTCAAGCAATCTGTTCCTCAAGACATGAATTCGGAAGATCAGTCATCACAATAAATAGACCTCTGAAAGTACCGCCTCTGTGGTGGATTTTCAGAGGTTTTTTTTGATGTGTCAGCTAAAAGGGGATTAACTTACGGAACTGAAACATATGGATATAGAGACGGGAAACAATCGTTTGAAATGTATGTTGCATACAAGTAAACCTTGAGAAAGGAGCGTAGTTCTATGAAAGATCCGCAGCTTCGTGCTTATGTCCCGTTTGTGGGACCGTTTGATCCTTGTCCACCCGTAAAAATTCGAACGTATCTGGTTCCACCGCAATTATTTATTCCATTCCAGCCCATGGGCTGGCCGCAGTACAGCCCAGCGGAAGCCTTAAGAATCGGAACGTTGTGGCCTGCATTATACAGCCCGTATACACCAGCGAGATCCAAAGGGAGGAAGGTGGAATCGGATGGAGCCTGAAGTGCCCAAAGCCTGTGATGCAAGGTATTATGAGCTGTTAGAGGAGCTCCAGGCACTGGACTTTGTATTAGTTGAGCTGAATCTGTATCTGGACACCCATCCGGGTGATTTCCAGAGTATTGAACAGTACAACAAATTCAGTCAGGAGCGCATGAGAGTTGCACATGAATTTCAACAATTGTACGGACCGCTGATGAACTTTGGTCATGCATTCTCCAAATATCCATGGGAATGGTCACAGACACCGTGGCCATGGCAAGTGTGAAACAATCTCCTCGGGTTTCCGTGCAAAATTGCCACGCCGGGGACTCGGGGAATATGCCAGCAAGATTGATCTGATTCAAAAGGAGGGCTCTGCATGTGGGTGTATGAGAAAAAATTGCAGTATCCTGTTCGGGTTAGCAAATGTGATCCTCATATGGCAAAATTGCTGGCTGAACAATATGGAGGAGCGGATGGTGAGTTGGCAGCAGCTCTGCGGTATTTGAACCAGCGGTATACAATTCCAGACAAGATTATCGGGCTGCTGAACGACATAGGCACGGAGGAATTTGCTCACCTTGAGATGATTGCCACCATGATCTACAAGTTAACAAAGGACGCGTCAGTGGAGCAACTAGAAGAAGCGGGCCTCGGGCCTAACTATGCTCAGCGCGATTCTGCTTTATTTTACACGAATTCCTCAGGTGTACCTTTTACTGCAGCATACATTGCTTCGAAGGGTGATCCTATTGCGGATTTGTACGAGGATATTGCAGCAGAAGAGAAAGCCCGGGCTACATATCAATGGTTGATCGACCTGACCGATGACGTGGATCTGCAGGATAGTCTGAAGTTTCTGCGGGAACGGGAGATCGTGCATTCGTTAAGGTTCCGGGAAGCCGTGGAGATTCTGAAAGACGATCGGGATACGAAGAAAATTTTCTGAATATTTAATATCGAGGCAGAAGTCTGGCAGTCCAGTAGGGCTGCTTTTTTGTATGAAAAGATAATAAAATTAAATAAAAAATTTTTAAGATTAAATTACATATAATAATATAATTTACAAATATTGTTGTTAAATACACTGACATATTATACAATGAAATTGTAGTTAAAAACTCTATTAAGGAGATGATCATTTTGAGACTTAGTAAAGTTCTTATGTTGACTGCATGTTCCTTTATTCTGACCACTTCCATTTCAAGTGGAGGCGTGTCTGCGGCAACTATCCAACCGAATACCAGTACAAGTGTATCAGACGTAGTAACTCCTATGCTTGAAAGTAAACCTTTTACTGTGGTTCATTATTACCCTGTAGGTTTTGGAGTACCAAAATATCTTACGGACTATAAAACGCCAGACGGTTATGTAGGCACCTTGGTGTTGGTTAGTTATCATACGGTGGATGGAATTGTTGCTGCTAGATACGATGGGACCGTTTACAGATAATCAGAAATGGTAGATTAAACTTCGTCTTCAGATTCTTATAACAACGATTTTATAAAAGTTTTAAAAGTAGCAGTTCTCAAGATTGAATAATCTTGAAACTGCTACTTTTTATTCAGAACATCTTTTTTAGTTAAATAAATACTACATCAATTAAATAGATACTACAGTTGTATGCTGACGGTTTCTTCACCAGGGCTTACATAATTAACACTTACTTTATTGGAAGGCACAGAGTGATATCCTCCGGTTTGTCCACTGCCCCAACTGCTATATATCAGATTGCTACCAGAATAGTAGCCTACAGTGATATCATGCCAGCGCACATTTTTAATCGATGAACCTGTGTTCATATTCTCGGGTTTTTGACCAATGGTGGTCATTCGTTTTACTCTCATCCCTATACCGCTTTTATCCCAGCCACTTACCCCGCTTCTTACAATCGTCGTTGTTAGTTGTTCGCCAGTCGTTGTGATTCCTGATACTGCCAACGTACATTCATTGGGATTAGTCACATAAAATTTCATATAGATGTCCTGATTTGAACGATAGCGAGTATTACTCGGAACCATCGATCCATTTGCTAGCGTCGTGGGGGACCAATTATCAAAGGCTGTGCTGTATTGCAAACCTGCATCTATCCCATTTCCGTTAGATCCCCAACCTCCCAAGTATACATAAGGAACATCTGTCGAAACATTACCTTTTACGTAAGGGGCACCTGGGATGGTTACATACGTACTTAACCAGTTGTATCCATTATTTGAGAAAACTCTTCGATAAGGACCGGAACCTCCGCTTGGATTAGGTACTTCGGCAGCGGGCGAAATTTGTGTGTCATCTTTAACGGCAGATGCTGAAAAATCATTCGTGGGTACTCCAGGACCGACAAGTTCTTTTCCGGATGCACTTTCATAGATATTGTTCTCAACCAGATCATATACTTCTGTCGTCTCTTTAAGTTCCGACTTGTTAGAGTAAATGACACCGTCTTCTGCGACATAGATGACATTTTCTCGATCTTCTTCGTCGAGCCGGGCCATCACGTCAGCAATGACTTCTCGCTCATTTCCTGTGATTGATGAATCGATATTGACTTCGATACTTTTTTTTAGTTCGTTGTTCATGGTGATCGTGTCCATATTACCATCTGCGAATACAAGATTGAATGGAGTTAATAACAAAGCTAAGGATAATAATGAAGTTAGCGATTTTCTTATCTTCAATCTAAAAACTCCTCTCTCAAATGGAATGTGTGTTGAATAACTAGCAATGAATTTTTAACTACGTCGAATGCAGCAACTCAGGATAATGGTAGATCGTACTTGAACATAAACATCTCCTTTTATGGATGTTAATTACTACTAAATCATATCTTTTGTGTAATAATATGTAAGTGACTATTTTCACAATAAAAGGTAATAAATCTTAAATGAACGTAATAGGTGGGAAATGGAGAGACAAAAAACCATCCCCAGTAGTGGTACCAGAGATGGTTTTATTGGATTTTGAAGTGTATAACTAGTATTCAACCACCATGGCAACATTTTGCCATCCGGCTCCGACGGTCCAGAATAACACTTTGTCACCACGCTGAATCTGCCCGTTTGTAACCGCTCGATGCAAGGCAATGAACGGACTGCTGGTTGAGGTATATCCGAACTCATCTCCGATATAGACAGCAATGTCATCACCGATGCCGACGTTCTCGGATACTGCGCGAATGTTACTAATAGATAGCTGGGAGAAGCAGGCGGCTTTGATCTCGTCTGGTCCAATCTCGTTACGTGTCAGCAAAGTACGAATGGACTCGGAAGCGGCATCCACACAGATGGAATCATCAAATGGGATGAATTTCACATGAAAGGCACCCGCATCTACACCTGTTTTGCCCAATTTCGCCAAGCCTTCTGCAGGAAAAAGAGAATTACCATACACACAGGTATCCGTCTGATAGATGGAATCAATGAAACCGACAGCATGTTCATCCCGCTCTACAATAACCGCCGCTGCTGCATCACCGAAATTGGCAAAGTATACGGGATCATCTGGACTGGCGTGAGGAGCCACGTAATCGGAGCCGATGATTAATGCCCGGCGAATTCGAGGATTGCCCAGCATCTGCCGGCTAACCTGTTCGAAAGCAGCGGTCATGCCTGCACAGTTCGCGTTACTGTCAATACAGATCGTGTGAGAAGCTCCGTTAATCAGGCGATGGATCATCAGGGAATTCGTAGGAAAGATGTATTCTGGCGTTTGGCTTGCATAAGCAATCAGATCAATATCTGCACCGGTGAGTCCGGTTTTCTCCAGTAGATTACTGGTTGCCTCATAGGCCATGCTTAGTGAATTTTCGTCATCGTTGTCAATTTTATAACGTGTATCACGACCAAGTGCCTGTAACAATCCACGAATATCTACACCTCTTGAATCAAAATGTTCAATATAAAAATCATTGTGCACCTTGGTTGCTGGATGATAGATATCGATATCTACAATACGAATTCCGGCCATCTTCATTCTCCTCTTGAGCGGAAGGGTGAATTCACAGCTTGTCCGCCTGATTTATTAAGTGGTAACGGTAGATATGATTTCGAGATTGTCCAGACCGACTGACCGGCCGAGCCGGGACAATTGCATTTTTAGAATCGCGTTGTTCTCGAGGGTCAACACGACTTTTTTATATTCATCTTTTTTGAACAATTGAAGGCAGCCTTCCAGAAGAGGAACAATCTCCGGAGCAGTAACATTCAACTTTTTGCAATCGATGTTCAGGTCATACTCCTTGGTGTTAATAGAAGCGATCGTATCCTGATAGGCCGAGATGGAACGCAAACCGTCTTCTTGAGAGAAAGAACCCTCCAGTTCAATGTTTAACACCTTGTTTGGAACGTCAGTCTTCAGAATGAAATTTCCCATGTTTGATCTCTCTCCTTTAAATGAGTTAAGGCTATCCTGCTAATGGATACACAGCCCCATAGGGCCTCTGCTGAAAGCTTCTAAGATGAGAGCTGGTTCGAAGGATAATTTAACCATATTATAAAGGTAGGAATGTAAAAAGATCAATAAAAAAGTCGAATCATGTATAAAAATGTAGAAAAGTGAATTACTGTATTTCGTCCAAGGTGGCAAGCAAAATATTAAATGCACTTATAATGCGTGGAGCACCCACACATGGTGCCAGATGTAGCAATATTCCCTTGAGCTGATCCACCGTCACTCCCACGCTCAGAGCCATGGTGTAATGCACCCCTAATTGTTCATACTGGCCTTGGGTGATCAACGAAGAGATGATAGCAACTTCCTTCCATTGATCCGAAATCGTGGTGCGCTGAAAAATATCCCCGTATGCCGTCCCCATAATAAATTCCGACAATTCGGGAAAATGTTCTTTGATGGGGGCGAGGGCTCTTGCACCGTACTCCCCAGAAAGCTTCGCGAAACGGTCTAGTCCCTGAGTTACATGTTCACTCATGATCTGCTCCTCCTAATTCAAAGTTACGGTGCGGTGAGCCGTGGGTGGAATTTCATCTCGATCGGTCAGAAGCTCAATAACAGTTACCTGATTCAACGTCTGGGCTGTGTTCAGCGCAGATGAGAACTCAGCAAGAGTTTCTGCTCGAAACGCAACTGCACCGAGAGATTCGGCGAATTTGGCTGCATCCATAGGAACTTCATATAAAGTACCATCGATTCTGCCCGTTGTTTTTTCCATTCCTTTGAGTGCCATGTCCAGTTGTTTGTTGTTAACAACAATGAAGATGACGTTCAGATTGTTGCATACCGCGGTATGGATCTCCGTCCCAAGCATCATGAAACATCCATCCCCGGTGATACATACAACGGTCTCTTCAGGTGAAGCGGCCTTTGCACCTATCGCCATACCAATGGCGTTCCCCATGCAGGCAAAGTAAGCGTCAAACACAAAGCTGCCTGGTTTCTTGACTTTATAGCGCTGGACCGCATGAAATCCATGGCTGCCATCATCAACAAACAGCTTATGATCGTACGGAAGCAGATCGCTCATTCCGTCTAGCACAGAAGCCAGAGACAGTTGGGGGAGATCTGGTAAAGGGACCGTGTAATCCATGGGTGCAGTGGTTCTCACAGGAGTAGGGAGGTCTTCTAATGTGCCCAGCAAATATTGCAGGTTGTCCTTCAAATCACCGGTGATATGTAAGGTTTGAGCGCTCAGAATCTTGCCTACAAATGTAGGATCAGCGTCAAATTGAATGAGGTGTACCGGATGATGTTCAGGCTTCAGATTGCAGAGGGTCATGTCACTTAGACGTGAACCGAGTACGATATAAAGGTCACTTTGGTTCAACATGTCGTCTGCATGCGGGAAACCTCCAACACCACAAGGTCCATGGTATAGGGGATGGTCCCACGCAATCGCTCCTTTTCCACCAGGAGTAGTAATGACGGGAATGTTGAACGATTCGGCCAATTGAAGCAATTCATCATGGGCTCTGGCGCGACTTACACCTTTACCAGCAATAATTAAAGGGCGGTTGGATTGTTGAATGAGAGGAAAAATGCGATTCAGATTAGATACGCTAAACAGAGGTTCCGTTTCGGGAATAACAATCCGGCATTGGAATAACAATTCAGTCTGTACGTCAAAAGGAATACAGAGGTGAACCGGACCTTTATTAGGGCCGAGTGCAATGGAAAGGGCATGATTCAGCAGTGTGCCGAAGTGATCTCCACGCTCAACCAGTTTGCTGAATAGTGTAGCAGGTCTGAACATTTCGGCCAGATCAGCCAGATAGGAAGAAGAATCCTGACACTGGGGGAGCCCCAGTTCCTGAATGGATTGATGACCCGTAATAAACAGTACAGGCAGATTGTTGGCCTTTGCATGGGCTGCTGCAGTAAGCAGATTGGTTCCGCCTGGACCGGATGTGGCAAAGGCAACGCCGAGTTTACCTGTCTGTAATGCATAACCGGATGCGGCAAAACCTGAGCTGGATTCATGACGGCCTGGAATGAACTCTAATCCGTAATCCACCATTTTCAGTACAGCAGGACAGATGGATTTACCAATAATACCAAAGACATGAGTAACGCCTAGATTACGCAGAGTTTCTGCCAAATAGTCCGCAACTGTTCTCATGCGGGACACCTCGCTTCATGAAATAGGTTATTAGAACCATACGCATATTCCATTTATTGAATGCAAGTTACAGTCTAAGGTTGTAAGAGGAAATATTCATTGTTATTAGGAAGAGTATCTTTTTTTGTGGTTTTTTGTCAACCTGTTTTTATGAGTCTGAATTCCTGATTCTTAAGTTGGTAACGCTTTAAGTGTTGCTGGATAAAGTGAAAATAATTGGTTATATATCCCTGCAACGAATTACCCAATCGCAACGGAATTACAAATAATGTAAAATGATGACTGTAAATGAAGAATTTCAGCCTCTAATAGCAACTTGAAAGCTAGAGGTTTATTTTTTTTCGTAACAACGCATCGCATTCGCAATTCTTTGCTTTCTGCTATACTGGAAAGGAATTGGGAGGGGATGGGATGACAGTCATCAAGATGGCTCTGATTGGGCTGGGTAAAATGGGATTACATATGGTTCATCTAATCGAGAATACAAAGATGGATACAAAGATTGAGATTGTAGCGGTGTGTGATGCGAATGAGGACGGTTTGGCGTCTTTTGCAGCTTCTCATCGGGGAGTTAGGACGTATACGGATTACAAGCAATTGATGAATGAACATCAGATTGATCTGCTGTATATTGCAGTTCCGCCTAAATTTCATTACCCTGTTGTCATGGAAGCACTGGAACGCAAAATTCATGTATTCTGCGAGAAACCACTTGCCAATAGTGTAGAAGAAGCCAAAAAGATGCTGGATGCAGCAGAGCAGGCGGGCGTAGTTCATGCCATCCACTTCTCTATGCCGCATGAACCTTCCGTGCTGAAGTTGCAAGAGATGATTGAGCAGTGTACAGTGGGGGCCATTCGCAAAATAGATCTCATTTTGCAATTCCCGCAGTGGCCACGATCATGGCAACAGAATGCATGGATTACGAGCCGGGAACAGGGTGGATTTATTCTTGAAGTGGGGATTCACTGGATTCATATGATTCAAAAGGTGTTTGGAGCCATCCGGGTAGTGAGCACTCAGGTTCAATATCCTGAGAATGGAGACTGTGAACTAGAAGTACAGGCTGCAATGGAACTGGAAGACGGGACTCGAATTCAGTTAAATGGCATCTCTCAATTTGCGGGGGAAGAACGTGTATCCATGGTGGTGTACGGCACAGAAGGCACGATTGCCCTGGAAAATTGGGAAGATTTGAAGACGGGTCTGGTGGGGCAACCACTGTCTCCAATAGAAGTGCTTGAATCCGCCAGTGAATTGCCGGTTCTTAAACATGTTATTGCCCGTATACAGGGCAAACCAGCTAAGATATATGATTTTAACGATGGGTATCAGGCACAATTGATACTGGAAGCGCTACGGAACACGGAACAATCGAGATAAGAAAAGGAGTGTTTAGGTTTTTTCATATGAGGTGCCCGGTGCACCTTTTCCTGATTCAGCTCTCCTTAACACAAAGAAGCATTGCAGAGGCTCGGGTGAGTCTGTCTGCGATGCTTCTTTCCTTTGATATATGCTCATGATACAGCTATTTAGATACTCGATTACTAGGTTGAGTCGGATTATGCAAGCTTGAATCGCTTAACCAGCTGATCAAGTGCATCGGACATTTCATTCAACTGCTTGGACGTGTCAGACATTTCCTGCAGAGAAGCAAGTTGTTCCTCCGTCATCGCAGATACTTCTTCTGTAGCTGATGCAGTATCTTCCACAACAGCCGATACTTCATTGATTGACCTCATCACAGCCTCACTACCGGAAGTTAACTCCTCGACAACAGTAGATACCTCCAGAACTTCACCACTGAGGTTATGAATATGCTGAGTAATGGTTGAAAAAGCATTACCTGCATCCTCAATGGTCCGCAACCCTTCATTCACATGTAGAGTGCTCTCATCAACCACCTGCACCGTACTTTGAACACCTGCTACCACGGTTTCCAATATACTTGTAATCTCTTTGGCTGATGTTGCACTTTGGTCTGCAAGATTACGAATTTCCGCAGCAACGACAGCGAAGCCGCGTCCATTTTCGCCAGCGCGGGCAGCTTCGATTCCAGCGTTAAGTGCAAGCAGATTGGTTTGTCTCGCAATACCCGACATTGAATCTGCAATGTTGATCACTTGATCAGACATCTTCGAAATTTCATTAATGGCTTCCTGTACAGAGAGGAAGGATTGCTCAATGGAACTCATTTTACCTACAGCATTATCAATGCGCTGTTGCCCATCCACAGCAATGGATTCGGTACGAACTGCACGGCCTGCCACGTCACTTGCCGAGGAGGCGACACGATTAAGCCCATTGAGGGATTGCTGCATCGCAGCTACCATGGTTTGCGTAAGAGCAACCTGTTCATCAGCGCCTTCAGCCACGCGTTCCATGGCAGTGGCAACTTCTTTTCCTGCAAGATGGCTATCGGCAACCCCTTTATCCAATCGATCCGAAGCTGTGCTCAGAATCATGGCATTGCTTTGAACGTCCAGCATCATTTGCTGCAAACCAGTGAGCATTGTATTGGCTGCCTCCGCGAGTTCACGAGTTTCGTCTTTCATTGGCGTAGCGATTCTCAGTGTCAGGTCACCATTGGAAGAACCGATGTCATTCAATGCCTGCTTTACGGTACGAATGTTTCTAACAATGGCACGTGACAGGACCAAAGCAGTAATGAACGAGATAATGGCCACAACGATAAGTGCCCCATACAGTTCCAAGTTCAGTAGTGTGTTTTTTTGCTTCAGTGCTTCTGTACGGTTATCGGTTAACGTATGCTCGTTGGTTCGAAACGTATCGAGAGCAGTCCGAATCTGGTCCATGTCTCTTTTACCTGGATCATCTGCGAAAAAATCTCGAATGGCCTGTGTATTATTGGCTTGGCGAAGGGCGACCATAGGTTCACCAGCGACCTGGACCCAGTTCTCCATATTAGTATGTATGTCTTCCAAAAGTGCAAGTTGAGCCGGATTATCCGAAATTAAAGCAGCAAGTTCATCTCTGAGTGTAATAAGTTGCGCTTTTCCTTGGGTGTAGGGATCGAGATAATTGTCCTGACCCGTGATGATGTAACCGCGTTGACCTGTTTCCATATCTACCATGTTTCTTTCGAGTTCATAGGTGAGGGCATGTACCCTCATATCGTGATCGACCAGAAAATCCAGTTCCCGTTGGAGCTGACTTGTGCTGTTCTGAATCAGCAGGATGCAACCAGCCAGTACAGCCAGTACGAGTAAATATCCTAATCCGATCTTATAAAAAATCTTAAAGGTCTTACGCTTTTTCATGTTTGTTATTCCTCTCTATGGGGTATATGTAGTTGTCGAAAAAAGCGGAAATGTCATAATGGTAGGTCTTTAGATTAGGTGTCTAAAGCACTATTTTTTAGTATTATACGTAAAGAAAGTTATTTTGTATATAGTTTGTTTAACTATTATATAACGTTTGGCCTACTGTGTATAAGGTTAGAGTTAATGATGTTTACAATCGTTGGTTTACACGTTCAAACGTTATGTTTATCATGGGAAGGGAACGATTCCAATTACACATACATATCCCAATCCGAAAGGAACATTGGACATGACTAAAGAGAAGATATTGCTCAAACCGGAAGCGATGATTTTTGACATGGATGGTACGCTATTCCAGACAGAGACCCTGTTGTTGCCAGCTTACCAGCAACTATTTGATACATTGCGTGCCGAAGGGCATTTTGAAGGAGAAACTCCACCCGAGGAACGCATGCTGGGAAGTTTGGGCATGTTGCTCGAAGATATATGGAAAGTGGTTATGCCTGAGGCGTCGGAAGCGGCACATCGCCGTGCAGACGAACTGTTGCTTCAACTGGAGATTGAGGGGCTTGATCAAGGAAGTTCTCAATTGTATCCGGGTGTGAAGGAAACGCTGCAAGCATTAAAACAACAAGGAGTGCGTCTTTTTGTCGCAAGTAATGGGCTGGAGGACTATGTGAAGGGTGTGGCGTTTGCACACGAGATTATGCCTTTCTTTGAAGGGGTATACAGTGCAGGCCAATACAAGACTCCCTCCAAGATTAATCTGGTGCAGATCCTGCTTGAGAAACATCGTATTCAGGACGCATGGATGGTAGGGGATCGCTCTTCTGATGTGGAAGCGGGTAAAATGAACGGTCAGGCGGTCATCGGCTGTGCCTATGCCGGGTTCGGACGTGATGAGGAGCTTGCAGACTCAGATGTGCTCATCTCTGATTTTACAGAACTGCTGCGTCTGTATGATGAAGCAGAGTAGCCTCTACGCTGTATAAGTATACTGAGAGATTTAAGATTACGAACCACATGATATAAACCTGTAGACTCAACGGAAATTCGTTGAATACAGGTTTTTTTGTATGATCATGCAGTCACATTCTCCCCTGTAGAAAGTTGATTTCCCTATCCCGCTTTCCTTCATATTCCCTCTATACTTCATTCAAAAGCTATAGGGGGTTCGATTCTGGTGAAACCATCCAAAATACATGCCTATATGTTCATCTTTCCAAGTCTTTTTTTAACTGTTGTATTCGGGATCTATCCGCTGTTATGGGCGCTGCGTTACATGTTCTATGATTATCAAGGCATCGGGACACCTGTCTTCATCGGGCTTGATAATTTTGGACGAATTTTGCGTGACGGCCAATTCTGGGATTCTGTAGGCAACACGGGTGTGTATGCCCTGGGCAAACTCGTCGTTACAATTCCACTATCGTTAACTCTGGCGATTATTCTGAATCGTAAATGGAGAGGGCGATCCCTCTTTAGGGCGATCTATTATCTTCCCACTATTTTTAGCGCTTCGGTCATGGCGATTGTATTTTTTATTATTTTCAACTCTTATAACGGAATATTGAACCAATTGCTGCTTAAGTATCATGTGATCTCCGAATCCATTAGCTGGCTGGGGGCTGAACATGCCATGTTAACAACCATCATCATCGCCATCTGGGGGGCTGTGGGCAACTATATGTTGTTGTTCATTGCGGGTCTTCAGAGCATTCCTGAAGAGTTATATGAGGCGGCATCGCTGGATGGAGCGAGTGAGTTTCAGAAACTGCGGAATGTAACGATTCCGTTGCTGGGTCCTGTCTTGCAGATGATCATCATGCTGGCAATTACCACGGCGCTGAAAGGTTACGAGAGTATTATGGTGCTGACGGAAGGGGGACCGTATGGCAAAACAGAGGTGATGTATCTGTATTTGTTCAAACTGTTGTTTCCCGTGTCGGCTGACACACAATCACTCCAGCAGCTCGGATATGGCAGTGCAGTCGGTTTCACAACGGCTCTCATCGTAGGGGCTGTGACGCTCATTTATTTCCGGATATCCAAAAAGCTCAATGATGTCTATTAATCCCATTCAGGAGGAAACGATGATGACTCAAAACGTACTTGCTCCCTCAGGGTCTCCCCAACTCATTCGCTGGACCAAGCGAACGGTACTTTGGCTGTTTTTGATCGCAATCGCTCTGCTGTCGCTGTTCCCCATCATACTTGTATTGCTCGGTTCCTTCAAAACAAACCAGGAATTGACCGGAGGAGCCACCATCTGGCCGAAGATTTGGCAGTTCTCCAACTATGCTCAGGCTTGGAAAACCGCCAATTTTTCGGGTTTTACGATGAACAGCGTGTTTGTTAGCATAAGTACAACAGTTGGTACGTTGCTGGTAGCTTCGATGTCAGCCTACGCTGTGGATCGAGTGAATTTCAAAGGGAAAAAGGGGTACACCCTGCTCATGGCATCCACTCTGTTTATTTCCATAGGCGCAGTTGTGCTGCGTCCGCAATTTGACCTCATGGTCAAGCTGGGGCTGAATACCACGTTGTGGGGCGTTATTATTATACTGATCAGCGCTCACGCTGCCACATACTTTATTCTGATTGGATTCTTCAAGAGCATCCCGCGCGAACTGGATGAAGCGGCGATGATTGATGGCTGTAATTTTTTCACCACATACTGGCGAATTATTCTTCCGCTCCTGCGGCCCGGACTCGCCGTTGCAGGTCTGGGTGTATTCCAGAGTTCTTGGAATGAATATATTCTTCCATTTGTGTTCACCATGAGCAATCCGGACTTGCAGACTTTGCCGGTTGGGCTGGCTAATCTGCGATATGGCATCGGAGCTGCGGCTGAGGTCCAACTGATGATGGCCGGAGCCTGTCTGTCCATTTTGCCGCTGCTCATCGTTTATATTTTTGCCAACAAATCATTCATGCAGGTGACCTTGGGAGCTGTGAAAGGATAGGCGTGAGCACAATCATGGAAACGGTTTTACGGGTAATTCCACTGTGCTATACTCATTTTAATTCACAGCGGACGGGCCAAGCCGTGTTCAAGGAGCGAGCGCCGATGATATTCGACTTTTATAAAATGTCCCTGAAAAAAAGAATACAGCTGTTGTACATTTTTCTTGTAGTCTTGTGCATCAGTGTGACCGGGATATGCTCTTATCTCTTTGCTGCACGAAGCATTGAGCAGAATGCACTTGAACTGAAACAAAGCATTCTGAACAAATCAGTGCAGGTTATGGATGAACATCTAAGGCACATTGTTGTATCCTCTTTTTCTTTTATGCTTAATGAAACGTTCACCCAGGTCATGAAGGACGTGGGAAAAAATAACACATCTCATTATTATCAGAATCTCTCGCTGCTGCAAACGTCGTTTGCGCAATTGAAGCTCGTAGAGCCACTGATTGATACCGCTTATCTGACAACACCCATCGGTGATTTTTTCTCGACCAAAGATTTTCCGAATCGCAATAACTCGTTCGACAGGGAATACGGACGCTACGTGAAGCTGCAAGGCTGGAATACGATGTGGTTTGGTTCACATCAGAGTCAGTTATTCCAATCCCGAGGAAATGTGTTATCTCTGTTGCTCAAACCCATTGTGATCGATAATCATACCTATTCCAATGTCTATATGGTCGTCAATATGAAGGAAGAGGCGATGCGAGACATTCTGACGCAGGATCTCATGAATAACCAGATTCAACTGTTTTTGCTGCACAAAAACGGAAATGAAGTCATTCGGCCCAGGTCCCGAAATTACGATTTCATTATGGAGCCTGACTTTACCCAACAGTTTAGCCGTGACGATGCTGGGAATTTCATCTACAGGAACGATCAGGGAGAGGACATGCTTGTTAACTATTCGGCATTGTCGATGAACGAGGATTGGGTCATGGTAAGTGTACAGTCCAAGGCTGACTTGTTGTCTCCTCTACAAAAGATACGCTGGCTGATTATCCTGATTATGTTGTTTTGCATTTTACTCGCACTCGGGTTGTCCAGGCTGCTGGCCTCCGCTCTGCTGAAGCCACTGAACAAATTGCGACGCCTAATGGTTGAGGTGGAGTCCAATGATCTGGATGTACGGTTTCGCAGCAAGTATGAAGATGAAGTCAGCGCCGTAGGGCATCGTTTCAATCGGATGTTGGACCAGATTCAGATTCTGTTTGAAGAAGTACGGACAACGGAGCAAGACAAACGGCGGTTTGAAGTCAAGGCGCTTCAGGCGCAGGTTGATCCTCATTTCCTCTACAATACGCTTAATACGATGTTCTGGAAAAGTGAGAGCGGAGAGAAGAAGGATGTAAGTGAGATGATCGTTTCCTTATCCTTGTTATTCCGTCTAGGTCTGAATGATGGCAAAGACATCACCAGTGTGGAGCAGGAGATCAAACATGTCGAACAATACATGCAGCTTCAGCAAAAATGTTATGAGGATCTGTTCATTTATCGGATTGAGGTGGGTGACCCGTCTTGTTACGCTGTCGATATTTTAAAAATATTGCTCCAGCCCTTGGTCGAGAATTCCATCCTGCATGGATTCAATGACAAAGAAGATTTGGGCGTTATCCTGATCCGCATTGATCGTCAGGGTGACACACTACGGCTGGAGGTGGCTGACAATGGATGTGGTATGGATGTAGCCAGTATCTATGCTGAGGAGGCTCCTGACGGGGGACGCAAAGGTTATGCCCTATCCAATCTCCATGGCAGATTAAGCCTGCACTATGGGGATGTGGCCTCGATTGTATTTCATAGCAGTACAGATGTAGGGACAACAGTTGTTATCACGATTCCGATCACCTGAGGAGGGGCAGTATGGGCCAATTGACGATGTGTGTTATGGATGATATCCAGGCAGTTGTAAGGGGCATATCTTCAACTATTCCGTGGGAAGATCATCAGGTTCGGATTGTAGGCACGGCGAATAATGGAGAGCGCGGTTGGTCCTTGTTGCTGGAGCAGCAACCCGACATCGTGATTAGTGATATCCGGATGCCCAAGTTGAGCGGGCTGGAGCTAATGAAGCGGGCATTGGATGCCGGACTGCGAGCCAAATTTATTTTCATCAGTGGTTATTCGGATTTCCAATATGCACAGGAGGCCATCAAGCTGGGTGCATCCGACTATTTGCTCAAACCGTTTACCCCTGAAGAAATACTCGGTGCGGTGTTGAAGGTAAGACAGGTGATTAAGGAAGAACAGGCACAGTGCAAACAGTTGGAACAGTTGGAGCAGAAGGTGGAGAGCAGCAGCCAGTACGAGCGTCACAGCTATCTACTGGGTTTGTTGCGTCATGAAATCGGGGGATTCCTGAATGAAAGTCGCTGGAACGAGCTGCATATTGATCTCGATTCATCCAATCTTCTCGTCATGGTCATCGAGGTGGATGGATATACGCGATATGGTTACACGATGCATCTGGATGCCGAAATCGTTCCTTTTGCGGTCCAAAATATTATGGGAGAAACCATAAACCGCTATACCAAGGGCGTTGTTTTACGGGAAAACCGATACCGGCTCGCAGCCATATTTAACACACCAAGCCACATAGATGTCTCCGAGCTACTGGAGCAATGCCGCCAAAATGTGGAGCGATTCAGCAAAAAAACAGTCTCGCTTGGTGTTGGTACAATTGCCCGCAGACCACAGGAAGTCTGGACGTCCTACGCACATGCAGATCAGGCGATATCCTATCGTTTTTACAGTGAAGGAAATTGCATCCTCAAGTACGCTGAACTGGAGAATCAGGCCTGTGTGGCTCCGGTGTATCCTTTGGAGAAGGAGAAAGAGCTTTTTTACGCACTCAAATGTGGTAATGAGAGTACCTGTCACCGCATCATTGATGAAATTCTCGAAGAATGGCAGGTTTCCGAAGGTTTTCCCGAGCCGCTCACGATGATTCGTTTGCTGTCTGGATTGGCTTTTGCCATCTACCGTGCCTTTTGTGATGAGATTACAGCAGAGGAACGCTTGCGTCTGGAGGCCGACCTGACAGTGCTTGAGGCGATGCGTTCCTTGACGTTTGAGGGCTGGAGGGGATATATCAAGCATTTTAGCAGTATGGGTTGTGAGATTATGGACAAAAAACGACTCACCGATGTCAAACAGGCGATTAGCAAAGCGCAGGAATATATCAGTCTGAATCTTGCAGAAAATCTGACGCTGCATGCCTGTGCCCAATCCGTGCATTTAAGTCCAAGTTACTTTGCCAATGCCTTCAAAAAGGAAACCGGCATAACGCCGATTCAATATATTACCAAGATGAGGATGGAAAAAGCAAAAGAGTTGCTGGTTGCAGGTGTACAGGTGCAAGAGATCTGCCAGAGGCTGGGTTATGAGGACAGGCCTTATTTCAGCGGTTTGTTCAAGAAATATTGCGGCATGACGCCAACCTGCTTCCGGCAAATGTATGAGAACTGAAAACAGATACGGATCGTCATTTTTCCCACCATGCAAAGTCAGAATGTCCCTCACCTCCATGAAAGCGTAGCGATTATCATTACGTTAACGGATAACCAAACGGGTTGTCCAGACAAGCATAAGGGGGCATATCAATGGTTAAAAAGTGGATGGTGACTACGCTAAGTGCATTACTGGCGCTAAGTTTGGCAGGTTGTTCTGCTGACAGTGGTACTTCGGCAAATAGCGAATCTGGGACGAGCGGGGAGAATGCCGGAGGGAAAACCAAAATCATATATTGGACACCGGACCGCCATGATGCTGATTTTATGAAATCCAAGATCGATGAGTTCAACCAGACGAACAAGGACAACATTGAAGTGGAGATGACCGTGATGGGGGACAACTATCCACAAGCGGTCGATATTGCTTTTGCCAGCAAGCAGGCACCCGATGTGCTGCAAGTTAATGATTTTCAGACGTATTATCAGAAGGGGTATCTCGCCCCGATCGATGGATATATGAGTGATGAGATGAAAGCCGTATTTAAAGACAGCTTGATTGAAAATAAAAACACGATTGATGGAAAAATATATTCCCTCCCCAATACAGGGCAGGTCTGGCGACTTGTGTATAACAAGGATATTTTCAAAATGGCAGGGATCGAGAGCCCGCCAAAAACGTTGGCTGAGTTGGTTGCAGATGCCAAAAAAATTACCGAAGCTGGTAAAAGTGAAGGCATCTATGGCTTTGCCAGCCCGTTCAAGAGCAGCAGCGGCTTCTGGAGAGCAGCCAATACGATTGCAGGTGCAAGCAATAATGTTGGTATCGATGGTTACAACTACAAGACTGGCCAATTTGATTTTGGGATGTACAAGGATATTGCAATGGCACTTCGCCAGATGAATCAGGATGGCAGCATGCTGCCAGGGGTTGAAAGTCTGGACATCGATCCGCTCAGAGCCCAGTTTGCTCAAGGCAAAATCGGAATGTACATTAACCACTCCGGTGAACCAGGGGTATATAAAGATCAGTTTCCTACAAAAGAAAATTGGGCAGCCGCTCCTGTGCCAACAAATGATGGAACAATCAAGGGCGCTTCACAAGTCATCGGGGGCTCCTACATCGGCATCAATGCAGATTCTGCCAACAAGGAAGCGGCATGGAAGTTTATGGCGTATGTGTACAGCACAGATCTTCAGAGTGAATACTACGAAAAAGGATACGGAATCTCACTGATTCCTGCTGTATTAAGCTCTGACAAAAAACCAAGCATTCCGGGCATTGAAGGTTTCCTGCCCAAACGTTATGATGCCATTTTCCCGGCAAATCCAAGTGTGGTGACCGAGAGTTCACTGGAAGGCACCAAATGGGGTGAGGCTTTCTCAATCTTTGTATTCACGGGTGGCGATCTCGATGCTGTGATCAAAGATCTGGATACAAGGTACAATGCGGCTCTGGAGAAAACCAAAGCGGCAGGGTTGACCAACATAACTGCTGATCCTTCGTTTGATTCTTCCAAACTTCAGGGTAAATTGTCCACAGAAGACTAATAAACGTTCATAGCGGCCGTGGTTTAACTACTTCGGTCGCTTATTCACAAGGAAAGGGGAAAGCAAAATGATTATTAATCATGCGTCTATCGATGCACATATCGTGAACGAAACGAGTTCCCGCAAGATCTTGGGTATGGGCGGTACATTAATGATGGTGGAGGTTACTTTTGCTAAAGGTGGTATTGGAGAAGTTCACTCCCATGATGCGCACGAGCAGGTCAGTTATATCGTCAAAGGCAGCTTTGAGGTTCAGGTCGGTGAAGAAACTCGCATCTTAAAAGCAGGAGACAGCTTTTATGCCGGCTTTAACGTCCCGCATGGGGTCAAGGCACTGGAGGACTCCGTCATTCTGGATGTATTTACCCCGTTCCGTCAGGATTTCCTTGAGGCATCCCAATGAGCGATTTTTACCTTTCGGCAACGGATCTGCAACGGGCTGCCCAATATTATGAAAAACATTTTCCGGAAGAAGCCCGAAATTCGCTCACGATTGCCAATCGTGCCATCCTGAATGAATTTATCGTTCCTTATACCAACGATCTGAATCGCTGGATTCCGATGGGGACACCTGTGGACTGGCTTCACAACCCGACCAATGATCTGGAGTTCACATGGGGCATCAATCGACACTGGCATATGCTCGATCTGGGCAAGGCGTATCTGATGAAGGGCAATCCGCTATATGTAACAGCATTTATTGACCACTTCCGTAGTTGGAGACAGCAAAACCCGGTACCTGTAAATCTGGTTTACGACGAGGCTGTGTTCTTTCAAAAACCCGGTCCGTGGCGCCTGCTGGAGACGGGGCTACGTGTACAGTCCTGGATATCGGCATATAAATATATGGAAGCGAGTTCACTGATAGACGAAGGCTTTCAGGCGGAGTTTCGACAAGGTCTGGACGAGCACGCCGAGTTTTTGACCCGTTACCTCGGCAGCACGGAAATCAATCATGCTATTATGCATATGCAAGGGTTATTCATGATTGCTACGTTCTACCACCAGCACCCGCGAAGTCCATACTGGCGTCAAGTGGCGATGGAACGTCTTGAGCTGTGTTTGCTGCATCAGTTGGGTGAAGAAGGAATACAGGTTGAACTGACAACACATTACCACAATGCCAGCATCGAGATGTTTGGCACGCCTTATCGGTTGGGCGAGATTTCAGGGCATCCTTTCTCGGCATGGTATGCCCGCTGTCTGCGCCAAATGACTGCATTCACCGAGGCGCTGATCCGACCAGATCATCAGTCTACCGGTATTGGTGATTCGGATTGGGTTGGCGATGGACGACAACGACTGACCTTGCTTGGCGCGATCCTGGACGATGATGATTTGATGGCTCGCGGAACGGATAGCTCGGAGTGTCTCTGGTTGCTGGGTGTGGAGAAATATGAGCGATGCCTCCGACTACAGGCTTCTTCTTCTCCGGCGTTGTCGACCCGAGCTTTCCCGCAGACAGGATATTATGTCATGAGGGACAAGTATCAATATCTTTTTTTTGATGCGGCTGCCATGGGCGGAGCACACGGACATGCCGATGCGCTGAATGTGGAGTGGATGTGGAAGAACCAGCTTTTCTTCACGGACACCGGACGTTATACGTATGAAGAAGGGAAATGGCGTCGGTACTTCAAAAGTACGCGGGCGCACAATACCGTCACGGTGGATGGTCTGGATCAGACACCCTATCTCTCCACACAGCAATGGGGTGAACCGGAGGCTCAGGCCACAACGTTACGTTGGGAGAGCAATGACAGCTATCACTTCATTGATGCTTCGCAGGATGGATATACGCATTTGTCAGATCCAGTTACACATCGTCGGTGGATGCTGGCAGGGGTGGAAACCCCTATACTACTCATTGTGGATTGGCTGGAGGCTGAAGCAGAGCATACTTTGGAGCAACGTTTTCACCTGCATCCGCAAACGGATATTGCGTTGAGGATCAATGAAGCTGGAGAAATGACGGCGGATATGAGCTATGAGGCATCCTCTATAACGCTGACGATGCAATGGGTTACGGCAGGCATGGGAAAGGGAGCCTTCGCGTTGACGGAGCAGCCCGGCTGGGTATCTGAGGTGTATGGTTCCAAGTCGGAAACATCGGTCATCCAGGGCAAGGCTGATTTCTCGGGTAAAGTGGGTATTCTGACGTTGTGCCTGCCCGCGGATCATACAGACCAGGTTACACGTGTTACCACATGCCAACTGGAACCTGACCTGATGAGATTGTCATTATCTTATGTGCAAGGTGAGGAAAAAGGGTATATTGTGATTGACAACGACACGCTGCAATGGACGAAAGAACAGAAATAAAAACAGTGAAGCAGGAGCAGATGCTCGCACTTGGCGAACATAGACTCCTGCTTTTTCTTCACTCACTTGGCTTTCCTTTTTCTTTTTACTCTGGGTGATTTTTGCGTAACGGGCCTAGGAATGGCTGGCTTTCTGGCCGTTCCGGGAGGTCTGTTGCGATATACCCATAAGGCATACTCCAGCGGCTGAGTGATGGCTTTATAATAGATATCCCGCTCCCCGATGCGAGCGAATACTTCACGTGCAGGTTTGGGGTTAACTTCAAGCAGGTAGATACGCCCGCTTCTGTCAATCGCCAAATCCAGTGCCAACTCACATAGGTCCCCATACGTATCTTCCAGAAACGAAGCAACATCAATACCGAATTTCTCTGCAGTTGTGTTAATTTCTGCCCGGAGGTCGTCATCTTCGATCCATTGCTTCATGAGTCGGTCCATCGCTATTGCCTGACCGCCGCCATGCAGATTGGAGGTCACGCTTTTTTCTGCACCCATGCGTCCAGCACATCCAGTAAGCTCCCATTGTCCTTCACCGTTCTTCTGAACGAGCATGCGATAATCATGCACACGTCCATTCGGAAGCTGAAGTTGAATGCCCTTTTGTACAAGATACTTGTCTTTCATGTTCCAGTGCTGGAGCAACGCGCCAAGTCGTGATAAATGAACTTTACGTGGAGTGATGATACGACGCTTCTGATCCCGCCCCTGAACAAGCACCGTATTAGCCTCGCTACTGCTGCGTTCAATGCGCAGAATACCACGTCCACCTGTTCCATTAATGGGTTTGAGATAAACCAGAGAAGAAACTTTGAGCATCCGGTTTACATCGGACATATCCTGAAATAGAGCGGTTTCCGGCAGGTGTTCACGAAAGTTAGCTTTTTGTAAAAGGGTCTGGTGGATGGTCCATTTATTGCGCAGTGGCCTGTTCAGAAAGAGCAGATGCCCATATTTCTCGCGAAAAGCAAGCAATTGCTGGAACCTTCGGTTACGCTGAATTCGGCAGCGATCAAAGATCAGGTCCGGGAATGATCGCCACTCCCTGGACCAGCCTTTTCCTTCATGAAAAACCATGGCTTCAATTTGTTTGCCGCCGGGGTGTACGTCGGCTGGTGTGAATACATAGATATCGAGTCCCCGCTTGCGCCCTTCAAGAATCATTCTGCGATAAACGCTTCGTTCTTCAAGAGCGCGATGTTCATTTAAGTACAACGTCATAATGCCCAGAACAGGTGAGGACACAAACAATCACCTTCTTTTTGCAGTATTCCTGTCTATCATCGTTTGGACTGACGGGCAAGATAAGCGCTGTAGTGAAATATACGTTCCAATGATCGCCGTCTGATCTGTGGTTCATCAAACTTCATGGGCTTTGCATTGGCTTCGAAGAACCAGAGTTCCCCTAGGTCATCAATGCCCAGATCCATGGACATTTCTCCGAGCGTGTAACCTGATCCCCGTTCTACCTGTCTTGCAATCATTAATGAAGTGGATTTCACACGTTTCATCAGGGTTGTTGACATTTCTTCGCCAAAAAGCTCGGTCAGCAGCTTCTCAGGGTCTTCTACGCTCCCGCCGCGCGGCACATGCGTTGTAATGCTGCGGGAGCCAGCAAGTCTCGCTCCTACACCGGTTACGCTCCATTGGCCCTTGGTGTTCTTTTGTACAAGAACACGCAAATCGAAGGGGCGTTTACGAGAGGATGCCAGTTCAATGCCTTGTTGCATGATATAGGGCGTATGTCCGGTTTCTTTGCGAATTCGTGCCCATAACTTGGCAAGTGTAGATGCTTTATAGGTCGTGCTCCTACGTGTGGTTTGTATTTTGAGTCGATAGGGAAGCCGTTCTTTTTCCTGGAATTTAAGCATCATGATTCCTTTACCAGCTTTGCCGCTCTCGGGCTTAAGGTACAGATAGGGATACGCCCGTAGAACGGCACCCAGAGAAGAAGCACTCCGCATCCGCCGAGTATAAGGGATCAGTTGCTGAGTCGATTTGGATTTCTTAAGCCATTCGAACAGATCCCATTTGTTGAAAAAGAATGGGTTATACAGTTCGATTCCTGATTGCATGCATTCATCAATTTTACGCTGAACGGAAGGTTTTCCTTCGTCCTCCCGGTTGGGAATACGATTGTACAGAACATGGGGAAGGGGGAAAGGTTGTGAAACCCACTTTCCACTCCCCTTGTTGTACGTGTATCCTTTTACGGTGGGACCACTCACGTTCAGATCCCGAACAGTTACAATGTAAACCACGTATCCCATGCTCTCGCCTGTTTGTAAGATATCCTGAAAATTTTGATGATTTCCCCTGAACATGCGCTGTTTATCATGCATGGTCAAAACAGCAATGACAGGTTTGAAATCATCATGAAGGCTCATCAAATTTCTTCCTTCTTCCGGAACTTGCTCAAATACAGGCAGTGTTCCAAGATGTGCTCCACCGACGATTTGCCCTCCACCCGGAGTGAAGGGTGACGGAAAATGGAGCGCCCGGGTTTGGCGTTCGCTTCGAACATCCATACATGTTCCTCCTGATCAATGCCCAGATCAAAGCCAATCTCACCAATCAGATGCTGGTGCTGGGTTTCAATCGCCTGGGCCAGTGTAATAGCGACGGATTTGGCATGCTGAAGAACTTCTCCCGCACGATCGCCGAAGTTGCGACTGAGCGCCTGCTCAGGAGTCATTAGGGAGCCGCCATTTTTGATGTGTGTTGTGACGCTGCCACGTCCTGCCTTTTTGGCTCCAATCCCGACAACAACCCATTGATTGTTACCATTTTTGTGCATGTGAAAACGAAAATCAATTGGACACTCATCAATCTCAATTAGACGTATTCCCTGCTGAACTACATATCCGCGTAGCTGTTTGCCATGTCTTCCCTGAAGCATACGCATCAGACTGTTGAAGGACCCAAAACGCAGGAGTGCATTACCACCTTTTTTGCGATAACGTGCGAAATATCCACGTTTGGGCGAATAAGTCAGGCGGTAGATCCCGTTCCCCAGACTTCCTGCAGTAGGCTTATAGTAGACGAACTGATGGCGTTCCAACATTTCCTTCATCTGTTCAACGGAAGGGTTGGTAATCGATTCAGGGATATACCGTCCTGCCGCCGGCTCGTTCTCCAGCAACGTATAGATATCCGATTTATTGAAGAAGCTCCAGTTGAAGAACGGAATTTTTCGGCGAACAAATCGTTCCCGCAGCTGGTTGATTGCTGGTGAGAAGTCTGAGCGTCTGCTCGGTAATCGGTTGTAGACAACATCGGGCAGAGGTACCGTTCTGCGGGTGAAGCTTCCGTTATCATTCAGGAAAAAACCCGATACCGTCTCGTTCTGCCAATTGATATCCCGAGGAGTAAATGCGTAAATGTAGGATTTACGGCTACCTTCACGGAGTAACTGTTTGATGAAACCAGTACGAGAACCGAATGGATTCGTGCTCGTCGCAGGCCCATCAGAGAGTACGCCGATCAGTGGACCTAACTGGACCTCATCATTTTGCAAATTACGGAGATAAATACTGCCCCGTTTGGGAACGTTCATCATATTACGGATACCTGAAGCGAGATACAGATGTTTACCTGCTTTTTTGATTGGTTTGATCGTTGCAGGTACCCGGTCACGCCCGAAGCGAAGGTGCACCGTTTTTTTGCCGGACAGGTTGAGGCTCTTCATTAAAGCGTTGGATACATAAACCACTTTATCCGGTTGCTTGGTGAAATGCAGATTGCAAAAGGTCAAACTCATGATTTATCCTCCTATCCTGAAAAGATCCTTGGGCTCCATGGCAAGCGGGCGCTGCGGGCCTCAGCCGCCGTGAATCGGGATGGGTTTCAGGCCAGCTTTGCTGGATGTATTCGGCAATTTCATTGGACGAATGACGTCCGTGAGAACATGTTGTTGCAACAGATAACGGGCATAGGCAAGCGGCCGGGTATAAGTCAGGGTATGCATGCGTCGGTCGCCCGCTTCTGCGAATGAGGTGCGGCCTGGTTTGGAGTTGACTTCAATTAGCCAGAGTTGGCCCTCTGCATCTGCTCCGAAATCAAGCCCCAATTCGGCTAACCTGCCGAAACGGCTTTCCAGCAGGGTGGGGATAAGAGTAGCAGTCTGCCGGATGCTCTTCAGCAGAGTTTCCGTGCGGATCGTTCCATATCGCTGGAGCAGATATGCGTGGGCAGGATATGCTTTACCCCCACCGTGAAGATTGGACGTGAGTGACCCTTCAGGTCCTTCCCGTACCATACATCCGGTTAGCGTCCAGCGACCTTGCCCATTCTTTTGCATTAGAGCCCGTATGTCGAATGCTCTTCCATGATGGCTAAGCTCCAGATATGGCTGTACGATCATCTTACGCTCAGCCTGATGTGATGCTAGCCAGGAAGATACAGCCTGGGTATGGTTGAATGTAAGAAAAAAGGGTTCATTGTCCTTGTTACGCCCCTCCACGACCCATGTTGATGGAGTCGCTCCCTGAGACAGGCGAAAGGTATTTTTGCCATGAGTCCCGGATACCGGTTTGAAGAACAGTCCTTTGGGCCAACGGTCCAGCCATGTTTCCCAAGGAATATGCGATCCGATCCGGGTTGTGGGAGCAAGTTGAGACCTCAATTCAGGATTTCGGGACAACACACGATGTACCTCCCATTTTCCTGGAAGGGAAGCAGACCAATAACGGTGTTGATCTGTGCCGTTGGTTGGTATCCATTCCCTAAGCTGTTGTCTGACGTACCTGGAGATAGGGCGAAGACAACGATCCATAATGAGATCGACTGCAGGAACAGGTACCGAATTCCACTTCCCTTGATGATAGACATATCCCCATTGAAGAGGGAGATGGACTGCATCATTCGATATCGGAATCACAATAATCTGAAGGGCGTATCGCATGCTCCCCAAACTGAGACGACGGCAGAAAAGTTCATCTGTAAAGGGAGGTGAGCCTTCGGTTGCACGTACCAGAATGGCCAGTATCTTGGTCTGAGATGATGGAAACATTACGCTGCACCTCTCCTCTATCAGATTTGTTTCCAATAGGGAATAACTTTTCAAAAACCCGCCAGGTACGTAGAGTATTCAAGCATGGCTTTGACGGAAGGGCGGATCTTGCTCTCACTCAGTGGTGTATTATCATTCTTGGATGGTTTGGAGTTGACTTCGAGCAGCCATACGCGCCCAGTGGTGTCCAGAGCCAGATCAATACCAAGTTCACCAAAATGAGCAGGGATGGCACTCTCGATCCCTTTTGCGATATCCAGTGCTGCGGTGTGCAATCCTGCATACGCGGAAGCTTTGGCTGATCCAGACAACTGTGTTTTGGCAACAGCATCCTTGACGGTGCTGAGACTTCCACCCCGTGCCAGATTGGATACGTAGTGACTCCCGCCTGCAATCCGGGCGACGATGGAGGTTACACTCCATTTACCTGTACGGTTTTTTTGCACGAGCGCACGGAAATCCACGGGTCTGCCACTGTTGTCAATGAGAGTCAGCCCTTGTTGGATCTGATAACGCGTTGTTTTCATTTTCCCAGACATACTGGCATACAGTTTATCCAGAGAAGTATACGTTTGTTTCCGGGTCCCCCCGACGCCAGTCGCCAGAGTCAGGAAGCTTCCGTCTGTCTGACGTGAGACCCGGATGATCCCTTTGCCCAAAGAACCGCGTACGGGCTTCAGAAATACAACCGGATGTCGGTTGCACATCGTCTTGAGCATGGCGGACGTCTTGAGCAAATGAGACTCGGGAAGAACTCGTTTAAGCGTTGAAATGGACTTGAGTGCGTCAAACACTTCGTTTTTGTCCAGAAACTTTTCATTGAAGGTTTGCGTGCCGTAGAGCGATTTTACTTCTTTCATAAAATGCTGTACGCTAGGTTTGTTCTCAAGCTTGCGGGACGTTAGCCGGTTATTGACGACGTCTGCTACAGGCAGAACAGTCTTTTTCCAGCCGTCATCATACACCCAGCCTTTCATATAACCCGTTACCGCTCCAATATCCTCCGGTGTGAAAAAGGATACATAGGCGCCTTGCTTACGGCAGGCGTTCACCAGTTCTTGACAGAACATCGTGATGGAGCCAAAGGGCCGATCGGGCTGATCGGGATAATCCTGGCTAACCAGTACACTGATGTAGGGTCCAAGGCGAAGCGTACGGCTGGCTGAACGATAGGATACCCTCAGGACCGAACGTGGAACGAGACCGGTCTTGGTGGCAACTGTCTGATTGATGCGCAGCCCGTCATACCTTGGTACCGGAATAACAGTGACTTCGCGGCGGAAAGAGCCAAATTGCAGCTGAAGCGGCCTTCCTGAAGGGATTTTAAGCGCCTTAAGCACCCCTTCGCCCAGCATGATGACGTCGTCCTGCAGGATGCCCGAGCCGGTAACCTGAATCGTTACTTTTTTAGTGGACATCACGGATCTCCTTCCGGGCGGCAACTTGATGTCTGATCTCGAAGTTGAACGGCATCTGAACATGGCATGTGCTTCATCATATGAGGACATATAACCCTTGGTGATTGACCCATATGGATTAAATGCATTTGATTTAAGGCAGGTTATGGATGGCCTGTTTCAGATCGTCCTTGTTTGACAGGAGAGAAAAGCGTGTATTAACACGGATGAACAAACCAATCTGAGGAGGAATAATAGTGAACATTTATGACAAAGCCAATGATTTGGCCAAAGCACTGAGAGAAAGCAGCGAGGTGGAAGAGATTACTTCCGCGATGAAGCTGATTGAAGCTGATCCGGATGCAAAAGCAATGCTGGATAACTTCCGTGATCAACAAATGGAATTGCAACAACGTATGATGAGCGGGGATATGCCAGCTCCGGATGAGATGGAGAAAATGGAGAAACTGTTTGAAGTACTGAGCTTGAATCTGAACATCCGTCGCTTGTTTGATGCGGAGCGTCGCCTTAGTGTCATCATTGAAGACGTGAATAAAATTATTGCTGATAGTCTGGGTCATCTGTACGGTGGCGCTGAAGCGTAAAAAGGTAGTTCAAAAAGGTTGTCTTGTTTTTTTTACCTGAACCTTTCATATTGGCTCCTTATCGTTCATAGACTAGACATATAGAGTCGATCAAGAACGAAGGAGCTGTGAATGGTGAAGAGGTTGAAAAAAGCAAAACATGTGATCTATCTGCTTATTGCGTTGTCGATGCTGGTCATTGCACTGCCGCGGATTTCCTTTGCTGGAGGAATGGACTGGGTTAATATTTTTGGCATCGTATGGGTGCTGTTCTCTTTATTAATCGTTGGTGCACATCTGCATTTTATTCTCGGTGTGGATGAAGAGAAGAAGCGTGCACTGGAAGCCGTCCGCCGGGCGAAGCTGCGGCAGTGGGAGATGAAACTGCTGGACAAGCAGGAGCGGAGCGAGTCTGTATAAGGTGTGGAAATACATTCTGCACGTCAGGGCCAACAGCGTTGGTTCTGCCTCTGGAATAAGACCGGATTACCTTGCGCATAAGGGGTCCGGTCTTTTTGGTATATAACGGATTAGCGTACAACATGGAAGAGTGAACTCATTCGGTGCCATTCCCCTGAGAGCGGGATAGGATATGGGGTTATTTTCCTAAAGCCGTGTTATAATAGATACAGTATAGTACAGATGCATCTTCGGGGGTGGTACAGTTGGACGGACAGGAAGAGAACGTAACGAAGCATGAACAGTTACTTCAACATATTGAACAACTGAAGGTTGGCAGCAAAATATCAGTACGTGGACTTGCACGGGAGTTGGGTGTAAGTGAAGGGACAGCATATCGTGCGGTGAAAGAGGCGGAGAACTTCGGGCTGGTCGTGACCAAAGAACGAATTGGAACGGTGCGGATCGAGAAGAGACCTCGGGGCATGTCGGAACAGTTGACCTTTGCTGATGTTGTGACCATTGTGGAAGGCCATGTGCTGGGGGGGAACGAAGGTCTCGCCAAACCGCTGCACAAGTATGTGATTGGTGCGATGAAAGAACAGGCAATGGCCCGTTATATTGACGCTGGAAGCTTGCTGATTGTGGGTAACCGTGAAGATGCTCACTCGCTTGCCCTCGAACAGGGAGCGGGCGTGTTGATTACGGGTGGTTTTGGGACAAGTCGTGAAGTAAGAATTATGGCTGACGAGCTTGGGCTACCGATTATTTCATCCAGACATGATACATTCACGGTGGCTTCGATGATTAACCGTGCGATCTTCGACCGGCTGATTAAGAAAAAAATTATGCTTGTTGAGGATATCATTGGTCAGAAACCTCGCTTGCAGGTATTGAAGGTGACCAGTTCAGCCGCAGATTTTCATATGTTGGTTTCAGAGACGGGTGAACATCGCTTTCCAGTCGTGGATGAATGGAACCGGGTCATCGGGATTGTGAGTCTGAAGGATGTCAGTGAGCTGAAAGAAGATCAAAGTATTGAGAAATGCGTGGTACGCCGCCCGATTACGGCTTCATTGCAGACATCTCTTGCTTCTGCTGCCCAGATTATGACTTGGGAAGGAATCGATTTTCTGCCAATCGTGGATCGGAACCGCAAACTGATTGCGTCCGTCACACGCAAGGAAGTGCTTCAGGCCATGCGGGATGCACAGAAGCAGCCACAACTGGGAGAGACGTTTGATCATCTGATCTGGAACGGGTTTGCCGAGGAGCGCGGTGAACAGAACGAATTGTTATTTCACGGATTCATCATTCCTCAGATGGCAACGGATCTGGGTACGATCTCCGAAGGTGTTCTGTTGAATGTGATGACTCAGGCTGGCCGACGGGCAGCGTGGGATGTTACAGGGAACGACCATGTGGTGGATAATGTAACGACGTATTTTGTTCGACCGGTTCAGATTGAGGATCAGATCCTGGTTCGACCGTTAATTCTGGAAACCAGTCGTCGAACGTGCAAAATGGACATTGTGGTTACCCGTGAAGGCAGTGTGGTATGCAAAGCGGTAATGACATTGCAGTCGATTGACCATGCCTAGCAGGGTACGTTGCCTGGGCATAGACAAAGAGAGTACTCCCTGATCGAGAAGCTCTGCCGTTGCGCTGTCGCGCGGTTCTGGCTTCGCTTAATGAAGGGAAGTACTCTCTTTTTGCAGACAGAACGATAACACTTCAACGAATCATGCAGATTGTCCGGAGGTTTTACCTGATCCATTACTGGACCGTTGTTGAAGCCGCGCATAATAACTGCGGTTACGTATTCCGGCAAATACATTATACGCACCCATAATCAGAAATAGCGCTTCCACAACCACAGATAAAGTGGAACCCGTGAAGACAAACATCAGGATCAGCGCAAGCACAACAAGCATGCCACCCATCCAGATATTCGTCCACGAACGGTACAGACCGGCGCTGGCAGCATCCGAACTTCTGTGTGAACGAATACTGTTCAACGCTGCAAAAACCATGGTAACAGCAAAGATGGCGATTAGAGCATATTTGAGTACATCAATGAACACAAAGACGCAGCTCCTTTTCTGGAAAGCATTTACTGCCCTTATTGTACCATGCAGAGATGCAGACAAGGGCAGTTTTTTGCTGTTACGCAGGAACGTGCATGCGAATCTGTACCCAAACTTGCAGTACGCCTTCCATAACCAGCATCGTTTTGACCTGAACGGTGTACTCCTTTTCCCTGACCGAGTACACTTTCTGATTCAGCATGATTCGCGTCATTTTACTATACTCATCAATGTTGAATACATCTCTGCCCCGAAGTACCTCAAGTTCGTCTCCGAGCTTCTGTAACATCACTTTCAGAGAAGCCTCGTCTGGCCCCTTATCCGATTCTTCTGCACGGACCTTGATTTCCTTGATAACGGTTTGGCGTTTACTGTATTTTTTCAGCGTTTTGATATCCTCCTCATTCTGATGCAGCTGAAGCTGCAGCTCCTGATTGTTCAGCCACAACGCATTGTAACTCAGGTGAAATACGCCATTGTAGACGACACATCCAGCGATCATTCCCAGAACAAACACAGCGGTCATTCGCATCAGCGGGCGGTAACGGGAAAATGGCGGAATTCTCATGAACGCTGTTCCTGTCTCATATTAGCTCCGGCCTCCGCCGCACACCCATTTCACCAGCTCGGTTCCCATATGAGCGCCCATAAAAGCAGAGATCAAATACAGGATTTGTTTGACCGCCGGAGACAGGTTACCATCCAGGAAATTGCTCTCGATGACACGCATGGGATCTATTGTGCCGCCGACAGCGGCTGCGAGTGCCCATATCTTTATTTTCCCAGAAATATCGAGCATCGTCTGTGTCGGAGGCTGAAGAGAGATCACTGCTCCAATACCTCCGATCATCGCGCCGCCCAGCACGATTCCAAACGCAATAAAGAAATCAAGAATGGCTTTGGACAAAAATGTGCTCACTGGCAACACCCCTTTCAGACCTAGCAGCACACCTCCTGTCTTCGGTCTGTCACAGGGGGAGCGGCTTGTACTTCTATTGTATGGGCGTGCCCCCGAACGTTATGATAAAATAGAATAATAAAGTCTCCTTTTAAGAGGTTGTTACAAATTCTAATAAAGAGACTCCATTTTTTATTTATTTAATTCATATATATGAGATAGATAGGGTAGCAGACGGATCAGAAGATCCGATGCTGTGACTATCTGCGGCGAAAGGAAGAAAAAAACATGAGTTCTTTTGTGCATTTGCACGTTCACAGCGAATACAGTTTGCTGGACGGCGCTGCGCGTATTCCGGATCTCGTGAATAAGGCTGCAGATCTCGGAATGACGACACTTGCGCTGACCGACCATGGCGTGATGTATGGTGCAATTCCTTTTTATAAAGCATGTATGGAGCGAGGCATCAAGCCGATTATAGGGTGCGAAGCATACATGACAGCAGGGTCCCGCAAAGAGCGGGGAAGCCGCAAGGATCAACCGATTCATCACTTGATTTTGCTGGCCAAAAATATGACGGGTTACCGTAATTTGATGAAATTGTGCTCCATTGGACATCTCGAAGGTTTTCATTACAAACCCCGTGTAGATATGGAAAGTCTGGCTGCCCATCACGAGGGCATTATCTGTCTAAGTGCGTGTCTGGGTGGTGAAGTACCACAACATTTGCTGCATGGAAGAGAAGAAGAGGCGAGACGTGCGGCGTTACGCTACAAAAATATCTTTGGTGACGACTTCTATCTGGAACTTCAGGATCATGGGCTTTCCGAGCAAAAAAGGGTAAATCCGCAGTTGATCAAACTGGCTGCTGAGCTGGAGATCCCGCTTGTAGCGACCAATGATGCGCATTACCTGTCGGAAGAGGATGCTGAGCTTCAGGATGTGCTGATCTGTATCGGAACGGGCAAGACGGTGGATGATGAGAATCGGCTCCGAATTGGAACCAATCAGCTCTATCTGAAAAGTGAAGAAGAGATGGCTCGTTTGTTTCCTCATGTACCGGAAGCTCTGGCAAATACCGTTCGCATTGCGGATTCCTGTGAGTTGAAGCTGGAATTCGGCAAATCGATTTTGCCGGAATACAGACCGCTTCCTGATGGACTCAGCCCTTCGGCGTATCTGCGTCAGCTGTGCGAAGAAGGAATGGAGGAGCGTTATGCGCAGTCCACGCGTTGGACAGATGCGGAGCTTCGATCCGAACTCGAACAACGATTGGCGTATGAGCTGGGTATAATCGACAGCATGGGATTCTCGGATTATTTCCTGATTGTTTGGGATTTTATCGCCTATGCGCATAAACAAGGCATTGTTACTGGACCGGGCCGGGGCTCCTCGGCAGGTAGTCTGGTAGCGTACACTTTGCATATTACCGATGTTGACCCGATGAAATATAATCTGCTCTTCGAACGATTCCTGAATCCCGAGCGGATCTCCATGCCGGATATAGATATTGACTTCAGCGATGAGCGGCGGGATGAGGTCATTGATTATGTCGCTCATAAATATGGCAAAGCCCATGTCGCCCAGATTATTACGTTTGGAACGATGGCTGCTCGGGCGGCCGTGCGTGATGTTGGACGTGCACTGAATGTGCCTTACGGCGAAGTGGACAAGGCTGCAAAGCTGATTCCAGCGCAGCTCGGCATTAACATCGAGCGGGCCATGGAAGCTACACCTGAACTGAAGGCGCTGTATGAAACCAAGCCTAAGACACGTGAGCTGCTGGATATGGCGATGAAGGTCGAAGGTATGCCACGTCATGCTTCGACGCATGCAGCGGGAGTGGTTATCTCCCGTGACCCGCTGACCGATGCGGTGCCACTTCAGGAGGGCAGTGAAGGGACGGCGTTAACCCAGTATTCCATGGAAAACCTGGAGTCTATTGGGTTGCTTAAGATGGACTTTCTTGGTTTGCGTACCCTCTCAATCATTGAGCGGTGTGTACGCTGGATTGGGGAACATGGAGAAATTCCGGACTTCCGTCTTATTCCCGATGATGATCCGTTAACGTACGAGATGCTTGGGCGAGGGGACACGATGGGCATATTCCAACTGGAATCTGCCGGGGTACGCCGTGTGCTGAAAGAGATGAAGCCAAGTAGTTTTGAAGATGTAATCTCTGTACTTGCCTTGTACCGTCCGGGTCCGATGGAGTTCATATCCAAATACATTCAGGGCAAGCATGGACAGATTGAAGTGGATTACCCCCATGTGGATCTCGAGCCTATCCTGAAAGATACGTACGGCATCATCGTGTATCAGGAACAGATCATGCAGATAGCCTCCCGGATGGCGGGTTTCTCGCTGGGTGAGGCAGATTTGCTCCGCAGAGCGGTCTCCAAGAAGAAACGGGAAGTGCTGGATCTGGAGCGTGGACACTTTGTACAAGGCAGTCTGAAACAAGGGTATAGCGAAGAAGAGGCAGACCTGGTCTATGATATGATCGTCAAGTTTGCCAACTATGGCTTCCCGCGTGCTCATGCCGCAGCATATGGTGTGCTTGCGTTCCAGACGGCGTATCTGAAGGCGCATTATCCGGTTCATTTTATGGCATCCATGTTAACAGCTGTAATGGGCAGTCATCGGAAAGTGGCAGAGTACGTAGTGGAATGTCGGCGTATGGACATGGAGGTGCTTCCGCCGGATGTGAATGAGAGCGGTATTCTGTTTACACCTGTATTTGTGCCGTCCGGCAGCGCAGGAGCCGGGGATCAGAGCAGCGCATCGCAGCAGACTGCGGGAGCAGAGCCCAAGAGTGACGCCGGAAGCCCTTCCCAAGAACATGCCGCGAATGGTAACGGGAGTTCCTTCAGGGAAGATCGCGTTCATGAGCATAATGGGCATTCGGAACAAGCAGAATATGGTGAAGCACCTCTGCCGGATGATCCCGGTCCTGGACCCGATGAGGACAGTGGTGGATATGATTGGCAGGCAGCGACAACCATGCCTGAGGCATCCGACAACCGGAAGGAACCGGGATTGGTGGCGGCTTCTTCATTGGAAAATGGTAATGACGAAGGACAAGAAGCGTCTTCCTCTCACGAGGAGCATGGGGAACTGTCCTCTGCGGAGAAGAACGTTGCAGTGTCTAATGATAGTCCGGATGAGGAAAAATTAACGGGTGCAATACGATTTGGTCTGGCGGCTGTGAAAAATGTTGGTACCCAGGCAATGGAAAGCATTATGATCGTAAGGCAGGAGAGACCGTTCGACAGTTTGCTCGATTTTTGTCGTCGTGTGGATCTGCGTGTATGCAACAAACGTGTGATTGAATCGCTGATCCAGGCTGGAGCTTTTGACACATTACCTGGGCACCGGGCCCAATTGCTGGCGATGCTGGATGAGACTGTTGAGGCGGCTCTGAAATGGCGCAAGGAACGTGAGGATCTGCAGATTCAATTGTTCGACTTTGTTGAGACGCCAAACTGGGAGATTGAATATCCGGAAATTCCTCCTTATTCCTCAGGGCAGCAACTGGAGCTAGAGCGAGAGTTGTTAGGTTTGTATCTCTCTGGGCATCCGCTGGATGACTATGAAGATGTGCTGGAATCGAGTGGGGCTGACCGGATCATGGAGCTGACCGAGGCTGCAGACGACACGATGACCGTCGCTGCGGGTATGGTTGTGTCCGTGAAGTCGATTACGACGAAACAGGGCAAAGCTATGGCGTTCATGGAGCTGGAAGACCAGATTGAACGCTGTGAAGTGGTTCTCTTTCCCGAGGTATGGCGGCGTAGCCAGCAGCATGTCGGGAAAGGTGAACTGCTCGTCGTGCGTGCCAAAGTGCAGCAGCAGGACGAAGGGTTTAAGCTGCTGGCTGAGGAAGTTGTGCCGTTGTCACCGGCGGCACTGGAGCAGCAGCTGCGCAGCCGCGACCGGCGCGTCAAGCCCGGCAGCGGCAGCTCTTCGCGCCCGGCGCAGGCGGCTTCGCCGCGGCGGCCAGCGGGCGCAGCCACGGCGGCGGCTTCCCGCCCTGGCGGTGCCGCTGAGGCGGCAGGCAGCCCGGCGCAGAGCCGCGAACCGCGGGCTGTGGAGCAGCGGGTGTTCGTGAAGATTGCCCCGCATGCGGAGAAGCCTGAGCTTCTGGCACGTCTGAAGCAGCTGCTTCAGGAGCATCCCGGACCTGTGGCGACAGTGCTCTTCTATGAGCAGCAGCAGAAGCTGCTTGCGCTGAGTGATGACTACCGGATTAAGCCATCACCAACCTTGTTCTCCGATATGGAGAAAATGCTAGGTGAAGGTACGGTCAAGATTAAATAAAAGACTGTCCCGTGTAATTGATGGTTCTTATTCCATAAAATGAAACCTGTTTAGCTCAATGCTGAACAGGTTTTTTTTGATTATTTTAGTGCGAGCGCGGTTCACTGACGACAGGGTTTAAACAAACAAATTACAGACTTTTTATAGGCCAGCTACAGACCAGAGCGGAATGTACAATCCTGCAACATATCCAGGGTGCGACTGGTCTTAACCATCCGCACATTTTATGAACATTTTAACAGGTTGCTGCATACACTTGAGAACACCGAAGGACCTCGCGGTCCTCGGGGGATTGATGCGGGAGGTCGAGATATGTCATATGAAATCGTAGAAGCCATGCTGGCCCGGCGGGGTGTACGGATTGATGCAATCGCAGCAATTGTATACCGTCTGCAAAAAGGGTACCACCCCGAACTGACCTTGGACGACTGTGTAACCAGCGTGAAATCCGTTCTGCAGAAACGAGAGGTGCAATATACGCTCTATACGGGTATTGCTCTCGACGAACTTGCAGAGAAAAAGCTCTTGCCCCAACCGTTACAGGCTATTATGGAAGCGGATGAATCCCTGTATGGAGTGGACGAGACTCTGGCCCTCGGCATTACTCATGTGTATGGTATGATTGGTTTAACCAGCTTTGGTTACCTGGATAAAGAAAAAATAGGTGTAATTCATGATTTGAACGAACACACAACAGCCATTCATGTCTTTTTGGATGATCTGGTCGCAGGGGTGGCCGCTGCGGCTTCTGCCCGGATTGCACACAAAAATATTAAAGCCAAAAAATACCCCTCAGACCTTTAACCCCCTGTATTTCCATGCTTGTCTGTTATGGTCAATCTAATGGCTCATATGAAGGTCTTCAAGGGCGGCTGACGCTGCCCTGATAAGCTTGCGGCTGCTTATGGAAGAGGTATGAACAAGAAGATTTCGTCAACCATATGAGTTATTCGTGGGGGACTAATGTCCCTCATGATCCCAAATTCTCCCCAAAGGTCCCGAACCCTTTCTTGCAGAAAAAAAGTGAGGTATGTTATCATTAGTCCAATATACGGGCTCTGAACATTAGCTTAGGGGGCGGACAAGGCATGTGGACGGTGATTTACATTGCACCGACAGCAAAGGTTGCGGACAAGATCAAGACCAAGCTTTCGGAAGAAGGTTTTCTGGTACAGACCCGTCCCATCAGTTTATCCAAGCAGCAATTTGAGATTCGCGTCCCTTCTGGGGAATTGGAAGAGGTCCAGGAAGTGCTGAATTCCATTTTGCATTCCTGATTTGTTCGACATCAACGTGCCTTGGCAGATGAAGAAGTACCATCGGTACATAAGGGACTAATCGCGTAAGCGGAGAGAGGAATCGACTTGCATGTATTGTATGCTGCTGTCCTTCCTTCTTTTTTTGTTAGGACAAGGACCGACCTGGTTGCTCCCGGAGACCCTACCAAGATAGATTCAAACATCGGCGCAACAATCTTTCGGTTTTTGCAGGTAACATCAATCGTGCTGACAGAAGCCGGTGATCCTTGCCCTGTACCGGCGGATTTTTTTGTTGTGAATGCTGGACAAGGCCCATGGCAGCGTGTGGGTCGTAAGCGGTTTACCGTAGCACGCGGATGAAGCTGCCACAAGCAGCGATCTGCAGGTTGCGGCCATCAAATCAACGGCTGGAGAGGTGTAGTTGTGTTCAAAGATATATTCCAGAAGAAACGGAAGTACGCTACCATACCTTCCGAGCGTGCACTTCCCGGCGAAGGCCAGGAAGTCCTAGAACGCCCAAAACGTGAAATACCTGAAGGGCTTATGAACAAGTGCAGCAAATGCGGCACGATTCAATATAGCAAGGAATTGGAGAAAAATCTGAAAGTATGTCCTGCCTGCGGTTACCATATGCGTCTTAACGCTATGGAGCGCATTGCTATGGTACTTGATGATCAAGGATTTGTTGAATTTGATGCTGATATGATATCGGTTGATCCACTTGGCTTTCCTGGATATAGCAACAAACTGGAACAACAGCGCCTGAAATCAGGTCTTAAGGAAGCTGTAATTACGGGGGAAGGAACCATTGATGGCCTGCCTGTAGTTGTGGCTGTCATGAGCTTTGATTTCTTCACAGGCAGCATGGGTTCTGTTGTAGGGGAGAAAATTACCCGTGCCATTGAGCATGCCACAGAGAAACGGTTACCATTGATTATTTTCTCAACATCAGGTGGTGCCCGGATGCAGGAGAGTATTCTCAGTCTCATGCAAATGGCCAAAACAAGCGCAGCTTTATCCCGTTTGGATGAACAGGGCGGGCTGTACATTTCGGTCATTACGGACCCAACGACAGGTGGAGTCTCGGCAAGTTTTGCGAGCCTGGGCGATATTAATATTGCCGAACCTGGCGCTGTATTTGGTTTTGCCGGCAGAATCGTTATCGAACAGACCATCCGTCAGAAGTTACCTGATGATTTCCAAACGGCTGAATTTAATATGCAACATGGTCAGTTGGACATGGTTGTGCACCGGAAAGAGCTTCGGGCCACTCTTGGCAAGCTTCTGGATATGCATAGTGAAAAAGGAGGGGTCTAAATGGCGGGTGAGTTGCCATATGAAGCGCCTCTGGTTGAGATGCGCAAAAAGATTGATGAACTCGTACAGTTTGGACAGGAAAAAGGGATCGACTTCACGGACGAGATTGCCCGCCTGGAAGAACGTTACCATAGACTTGAAGAAGAGATCTACACTGGCATAACAGCAGCTCAGAAGATGCATCTGGCCCGTCATCAGCAGCGCCCAACGGCGCTGGACCTGATCCAGCTGATATTTACGGACTTCATTGAGCTGCACGGTGATCGCATGTTCGGAGACGATCTTGCGGTTGTTGGCGGACTTGCCAAGTTGAATGGAAAGACAGTAACGGTAATCGGACAACAGCGGGGGAAAGACACGAAGGATAATATCGCCCGCTTTTTCGGTAGCGCTCATCCAGAAGGTTTCCGAAAAGGACTGCGTCTGATGAAACAAGCGAACAAATTTGGCCGTCCTATTATTACGTTTATTGATACTAAAGGGGCGTATCCGGGTAATACTGCAGAAGAGAGAGGTCAATCGGAAGCGATTGCTCGCAACCTGATGGAAATGGCGAAGCTATCGGTTCCTGTTATTGTTGTGGTCATCGGCGAAGGTGGAAGCGGCGGTGCCCTCGCTATGGCTGTGGGTAATCGTGTGTTGATGCTGGAACATGCGATCTATTCTGCAATCTCTCCGAACGGCGCTGCTTCTATTCTCTGGAAGGATGCATCCAAGGCAGATCAGGCGGCTGAAGCAATGAAAATAACAGCCAAAGACCTGCTGGAGATGGAAGTCATTGAAGAGATTGTCCCTGAGCCACGCGGCGGTGCTCATCGGGATTATGAAGCGTCTGCTGCTTTCATCAGTGAAGCTTTGGTCCGTCATCTCGACGATATGAAGGGTTGGAGCGGGAATCAGCTGAAACAGGATCGTTATGAGAAATTCCGTAAAATTGGATCGGTCACGTTTGAACCTCAAGCATCCATTGAAACCCCTCAAGAGCTTGTAGAAGTCGATGTTGCGAGTAATTTGTCGGGAAATGCTGAATAATGTGACGAATTTCCTATACAAATGAGCAAAAGTATAGTAAATTTAATAGTTGGAAAAAGAAAAATAGATAAAGAGTAATACCTTTAAAATCGGAGGAAACCCAAAATGCGTAAAACAAAAATTGTATGTACCATTGGTCCATCCAGTGAATCTCTGGAGAATACCAAAAAATTGATTATGGCCGGTATGAATGTGGCCCGTCTGAACTTCTCCCACGGTGATTTCGATGAGCACGGCGGACGGATCATTGCGATTCGCCAAGCATGCGAAGAGTTGAACAAAACAGTAGCGATTCTGCTGGACACCAAAGGACCGGAAATTCGGACAGGTAAACTCGAAGTTGAACCAATCGAATTGGTTCAAGACGAGTACATCACTTTGACAACAGAAGAAATTCTGGGCACCAAAGAACGTCTTTCCATTACGTATACAGATCTTCCGAATGATGTTGAACCGGGATCTACAATTCTGATCGACGACGGTCTGATCGGACTGACTGTGGTGGAAGTGCAAGGCACCGAGATCAAATGCCGTATCGTTAACGGCGGATCGATCAAAAGCAAAAAAGGTGTTAACGTTCCGGGCGTTGCTATTTCTCTGCCGGGTATCACCGAAAAAGACGCTAACGATATCGTATTTGGTATCGAACAAGGTGTCGATTTCATCGCGGCTTCTTTTGTACGTAAAGCAAGTGACGTACTTGAGATTCGTGAATTGCTTGAAAAACACAATGCTGGACATATCCAAATCATCTCCAAAATCGAAAACCAACAAGGTGTCGATAACCTCGACGAAATCCTTGAAGTGTCTGACGGCCTGATGGTTGCTCGTGGAGACCTGGGTGTTGAGATTCCTGCGGAAGAAGTACCATTGGTACAAAAACGCATGATCCAAAAATGTAACGTTGCAGGTAAACCGGTTATCACAGCAACACAAATGCTGGATTCCATGCAGCGTAACCCGCGTCCAACACGTGCGGAAGCAAGTGACGTGGCGAATGCGATCTTCGACGGTACGGACGCAATCATGTTGTCCGGTGAGACAGCTGCGGGTAAATACCCGGTTGAATCTGTTCTGACTATGTCCCGTATTGCTGAAAAAGCAGAATCTGCTCTGCCTTACCAAGAGTTGTACCTGAAACAACGTGTTGCTCAACAAACAACAGTTACAGAAGCAATCAGCCAATCGGTTGCTCTCCAAGCTCAAGATTTGAACGCAAAAGCGATCATCACTTCGACTGAATCAGGACACACTGCACGCATGATTTCCAAGTATCGTCCAGAATCTCCGATTATCGCTGTGACAACGGAAGACAGAACTTCCCGTCGTTTGGCTCTGGCTTGGGGTGTAACTCCTGTCAAAGGAAGACTGGTTGATTCAACGGATGCTTTGTTCGAAAACGCAATTGAAGGCGGCGTAAAATCCGGACTTGTTAAAGAAGGAGACCTGGTTGTGATCACAGCAGGTGTACCTTTGGGTCGTTCCGGTTCTACCAACCTGATTAAAGTAAGCCAAATTCCAAACAACGCTTAATAGCGTCTTGGATGGAGAAGCAACAGGAAAGAAGCAATGGGGCGTTCTTGTCCCGTTGCTTTTTTTCCATCTTATTGACACTTTGCAGCGAGGTAACACGTATGAATGTTAGAGCGAAGGAGGCCGATCACGTGCGAGAACAGAGCAATGGCAGCTGGTATGCGGCACGTCTTCGTGTACGCTATCAAGAAAGTGACCAGATGGGCGTGGTTTACCACGCGAACTATTTGAATTGGTTTGAAATCGGTCGAACTGAGATGATTCGCCAAATGGGGTATACATATCGTAAAATAGAGGAACAGGGGTTACTGCTTCCCGTAACCGGACTGGATGTGAAGTATCACAAGCCTGCCCGATATGATGATGAGATTATCATTTTCACCCGTATTGCTGCATTTAGTGGTCTGCGACTGAATTATGAGTATGACGTAAGACGCATGTCTGAAGAACCTGATGAGCATATGGCGATTGGAGAACGGGTATGGTCAACTGATGAATCGCTCCCTGGAGAACGGCTAGTTACAGGTTCTACCCAGCATGTGTGGGTAAATGGAGACTGGAAGCCAGTTCGGCTGGATAAGGCAGCCTCTGAGCTATACAGCGCGCTTGAAAAGGTGTGGCTTTCGGGAAAGGGGTAATACGTCAATGCGAAAATGGATGTGGGCTTTACTCTTAATCATTCCGGTGATTGAATTATTTGGTTTTATTCTGATGAGTGACTGGTTCGGAGCCGGAAAGACATTGCTTCTCATGATTCTCACGTCCTTGATTGGTATAGCAATGTTGCAGTTTGAAGGGCGAAAGGTACTTGTGGACGCCAAATCCGAGATGGAGCGTGGCAAGGTACCTGGCAGAAAAATGGTCGATGGTCTTTTTATTTTTGTCGGTGGTTTCTTGCTCTTGATTCCAGGTTTTGTAACGGATCTGATCGGGTTTACACTGATATTTCCATTAACACGTCCGGTTTACCGTCTGTTCTTCCTGGGATGGCTTGAGAAAAAAATGAAAAGTGGAAAAATTACGTTTTATCGTCGTCCGAAATGAAACACCAGTTGTTATGCATAATGGAAAAAGGCTCCGCTCACCAGATGATTTCTGTTGAACGAAGCCTTTTCTATTTTCCTGGGTGCTCATAAGATGATGCCTCATCGGACACGTCCGTTGATGATATACGTTCTGAGGTCGCGTAATACGTTAGCCCGATTGAACGCATCAAGAATCACGAGACTGACAGGGCCAATGATCAAGCCCAGAACACCAAACAACTTCAAACCTACAAACATGCCAACCAGCGTGGCAAGTGGGTCGAGCCCTACACTGCTTGCAAGTACCTTCGGTTCAATAATCTGACGGGCGATCAGTAAGATCAGATAGATAATACTAATGCCAATACCCAGATACAGATCCCCATTCATAAAGAGGTACGCTGCCCAAGGCACCATGATAAGGCCAACACCCAGATAAGGAAGCAAGTCGACCAAACCAATCATCAGAGCGATGGTGAAGGCTGAATTAACTTGCAATATTAGCAGTCCAATCATGACGAATAGTGCTGTAATCGAGATCATGATCAATTGTGCTCTTGCGTATCCAAACAATGCCTTCTTAAGGTCGGTCCATATGTCGGATATTGGCTTGCGAATGGAAGAGGGTACCCATCCCGATACGGTGATGTTGTGCCTGGTCCAGCTTTTGCTAATGAAGAATGTAGACAACAGAACAACGATTAATACCGCGCCCATGTTAGGCAGGGAAGTCAGCAGACTCAGAATCATGTTGAAAAATCCGGTGACCAGATCTGTGACGGCTGTACCCACCGTTTCAGTTGTTTTACTAATATTGCTGTTGATGGTTTCCTGGTAGTTGGGATTTTCCTTGTAAAATTCATTGATCTGCGCAGTCAAACTTTGAATGGTGTCATTCTGGGTCCAGCGCACAAACGTGTCCTTGATCTCATCAATATGAAGATCAAAGCTTGTCGTAAGTGAAATGACTTCTTTTACCATACGGGTAATCGCCGCAGATAGCACCACCGCAATGGCTCCAAAATAAAGGATCAATGAAAGAGTTACAGCCAGCCAGCGCGGGAATCGTGCTCGATGCTGAAGCAGTTTCACTAAAGGGTTCATGGCATATGCGATAATCCAGGCAATCGCAAAAGGGTACAAAAGCGGGAACAGCAAGTATATGGCAACGGCGATCAGAACGGCCGCAATGATAACCCATAAGCCCCGGAGCAGGCGTTTCATTATTATTCTATCCAAGCATCAACTCTCCTTAGTTCAATTAAGCCGACCTATGTATGATCCATGAAGCAGTATTAAAAATAGATGGCTATCTTAATTAATATAGAGCATTTACAAGGTTTTGAAACGCCGGGATGTTACCAGATCTTGTTCAAAAGCGGACTTTTGAACAAGATCTACGAGGATTCTTTCTTTTGCCTAGAGTATGCCTTAGTATTACAGAATATAGCAATAGAAAGTTCTTCATACGACAGGATTGGTTAAAAAACATTAAATGTCAACCTTGTTTTTGTAAAGGCTTTCAAAAATGCTTTATCAGTCCGATAAAGAAGTTTGATGTGCGAATGAACTCTCATCATGTTCACATAAACGACAAAATCCAGTATGATGTTATAAGTAAATACCGATTGACAGATAGGAAAACCGTAGTTTGAAATATTTGTTAATTTTAAAATGAAAATGTTTACAAAAAGAGAATAGGTGCATTTTGGCACTTATATGACACTCTGGAATGGTTCCTGATTTCGCTTATTAAAGGAGAGATGTATATGACAGCTACCAAAGGTCTGGAAGGCATCGTTGCAACAACCTCTTCGATCAGTTCTATTGTAGACGGTGTGCTTACATACCGTGGTTACGATATCGACGATTTGGCTGAACATGCCAGCTTTGAAGAAGTTGCCTATTTGTTGTGGTTTGGTAAATTGCCAACAACAGATGAACTGAAATCCCTTCGTAAAAGCCTGAGCGATTACGCGCCGATTCCGAGCGAGTTGATTGCACAAATCCAATTGTATCCGAAAAACGTCAGTACCATGGCAGCACTTCGTTCCGCTGTCTCTGCACTTGCACTGTACGATGAGCAAGCGGATGAGATGACAACGGAAGCGAATGAGAACAAAGCGGTTAAGTTGCAAGCACAGTTGCCAACGATTGTGGCAGCCATCGCCCGTATCCGTCAGGGCAAAGAACCTGTGGCTCCAAAAGAAGGCGCTTCCATCGCAGAGAACTTTTTATATATGATGACTGGTGAAGAACCATCCGAGACCGCCGTGAAAGCATTGGATCAAGCCCTTGTCCTGCATGCGGATCACGAGTTAAACGCTTCGACATTTGCAGCCCGTGTAACGGTTGCTACGCTGTCAGATATCTATTCCGGTGTGACTTCCGCCATTGGCGCACTGAAGGGACCACTGCATGGCGGTGCTAATGAAGCCGTTATGAAAATGTTGAATGAGATCGGTACGCCTGATCGTCTTGAAGCGGCAATTCAGGAAAAACTGAATAATCGTGAAAAAATCATGGGCTTTGGACATCGGGTGTACAAAAACGGTGATCCACGCGCCAAACATCTACAGAAGATGTCCAAGGAACTTGGCGAGATGAACAATGATACGCGTTTGTATGATATGTCTGTGAAGATCGAGGAACTGGTAACAGGACAAAAAGGACTGAAGCCTAACGTAGACTTCTATTCTGCTTCTGTATATACCCAACTGGAGATCGAACAGGAATTGTTCACTCCGATCTTTGCGATCAGCCGGGTTTCTGGATGGACTGCTCATATTTTGGAACAGCTTGCGGACAATCGTATTATTCGTCCACGTGCGGAGTACACTGGGCCTACAGAACAGAAATACGTTTCTATTGAACTTCGCTAATAGCCGCAAAAACAGTATAATAATATAGACGAGGTGAAGGGTTGGAAAGCAGAGGCGTTATTGGCTTGAGCTCTCAGGACCCTTCTCTCAACAAGACTAGTGGTATGATGAATACTGCATATACGAAACCTAGGAGGAATTTTAACTATGAAATTAGAAAAATTTGCTCACCCAACTGAAGGCGAAAAAATCCAAATTGATAACGGTACTCTTCAAGTACCTAGTAATCCAATCATTCCATTTATCGAAGGTGACGGTACAGGCCGTGATATCTGGAAAGCTTCCAAACGTGTATTGGATGCAGCTGTTGAAAAAGCTTATGATGGCAACAAAAAAATCGCATGGTATGAAGTGTTTGCTGGACAAAAAGCATTCGATACATACGGTGAGTGGTTGCCGAATGATACACTGGAAGCCATTCGTGAGTATATCGTAGCGATCAAAGGACCATTGACTACGCCAATCGGTGGCGGTATTCGTTCCCTGAACGTGGCCCTGCGTCAAGAGCTTGACCTGTACACATGCTTGCGTCCTGTTCGTTATTTCGACGGTGTACCTTCTCCGGTTAAACGTCCTGAGTTGGTAGACATGGTCATTTTCCGTGAGAATACGGAAGATATCTATGCAGGAATCGAGTATGCTGAAGGTTCTGAAGAAGTGAAAAAAGTGATCCAGTTCCTGCAACAGGAGATGGGTGCTAACAAAATCCGTTTCCCTGAGACTTCCGGTATTGGTATCAAACCAGTTTCTTCCGAAGGTTCGAAACGTCTGGTACGTGCAGCAGTGCAGTACGCAATTGACCATAACCGTAAGACGGTTACATTGGTACACAAAGGTAATATCATGAAATTCACAGAAGGTGCCTTCAAAAACTGGGGATATGAAGTGGCTGAAGAAGAGTTCGCTGACAAAGTATTCACATGGGCACAATACGACATCATCAAAGAAAACGAAGGTACAGATGCAGCGAATGCAGCACAAAAAGCTGCTGAAGATGCTGGTAAAATCATCGTAAAAGATGCGATTGCCGATATCGCTCTGCAACAAGTATTGACTCGTCCAGGCGAATTTGATGTTATCGCAACATTGAACCTGAACGGTGACTATCTGTCCGATGCACTTGCAGCGCAAGTTGGCGGAATTGGTATCGCTCCTGGAGCGAACATCAACTACGTAACAGGACATGCTATCTTCGAAGCAACTCACGGTACTGCACCTAAATACGCTGACAAAGATGTCGTGAACCCTGGTTCCGTTATTCTGTCCGGAGTAATGTTGCTTGAGCACTTGGGATGGCAAGAAGCAGCTAACCTGATCTACAAAGGTATGGAAACATCCATTAACAATAAAACAGTAACGTATGACTTTGCACGTCTGATGGACGGCGCTACTGAAGTGAAATGTTCTGAATTCGCGGATCAAATCATTAAAAACCTGTAAGGGGAGATGTGAATCTTGACTATTCAGCGCAAAAAAATCACAGTAGTCGGCGCCGGTTTTACCGGTGCTACGACCGCATTAATGCTTGCCCAAAAAGAACTCGGGGATGTTGTGCTGGTTGATATTCCTCAACTGGAGAACCCGACGAAGGGGAAAGCACTCGATATGATGGAAGCAAGTCCTGTTCAAGGATTTGACAGTCATATCGTCGGTACTTCCAACTACGAAGATACTGCAGGTTCTGAGATTGTAATCATCACCGCTGGTATCGCCCGTAAACCGGGTATGAGCCGCGACGATCTGGTCAATACGAATGCGGGTATCGTGAAGTCCGTTTGTGAAAATGTGAAAAAATATTGCCCTGATTCCATCGTCATTATTCTAAGCAACCCGGTGGATGCGATGACTTATGCAGCTTATCAGACCCTTGGTTTTCCTAAAAACCGTGTTATTGGTCAGTCAGGTGTTCTGGATACAGCACGTTATTGTACTTTCATTGCGCAAGAGTTGAACGTATCTGTTGAAGATGTTCGTGGATTCGTTCTTGGTGGTCACGGAGACGACATGGTGCCACTCGTTCGTTATTCGAGCGTAGGTGGTATTCCGATTGACACACTGATTCCTGCAGACCGCATTGAGTCCATTGTTCAACGCACACGTGTAGGCGGTGGTGAGATTGTGAATCTGCTTGGTAACGGCAGTGCATATTACGCACCGGCAGCTTCACTTGTTCAGATGACGGAAGCGATTTTGAAAGACAAGAAACGTATCATTCCAGTGATCGCTTATCTTGAAGGTGAATATGGCTACAATGATCTGTTCCTCGGTGTACCAACCATTCTGGGTGGTAACGGCATTGAGAAAATATTCGAACTTGACCTGACTGCGGAAGAAAAAGCAGGATTGGACAAATCGGCTGATTCGGTTCGCAACGTCATTTCGGTAGTAAACCTGTAAGTTTGAAAACTTTTTGAACAGAAGGTAAAAGAAAACCTCCGGTAAACCCGGAGGTTTTCTTTTCTTTGGATAAGATCCCCAGTATAATGGGATGTGATGTATAGCACACCGAAAATGTTGAGGAGGATGAAAATTTTGACAATGATTATGTATCTGCTCCATATTGTTGGAGCACTGGCGATGGGATTCTATTTGATTCTGCCATTTGTGGTCGGTAAAATCCGTACCTTGAATGCTGCAGCACAAGAGGGAGCCTTTGCATCGCTTCGTTCTTTGAACAAAGTCGCGCAGTATGGACTTGTAATCCAACTTTTAACGGGTGGTTACCTGATGACAAAAGGTGAGTATTCTCATGTCTGGATGGCTGTCGTTGTTGTTCTGCTCTTGGCTATTGCGGCTATTGGAGGAATTATGGGTAAACCGCTGCGACTCGCTGCAGAAGGCGTGAAAAACAAGCGTGATGTCGGTCCTGAGCAAAGCAAGATCCGTATGTTCAGTACACTTCTGGCTGTATTCTTGCTAATCATGGTGTACCTGATGGTGAATAATCAGGTGATCTAAGTGCGTTGTGGACGGTTAATCCACCCTACTAAGATGTATTGTTAGTCGTTGGTTAAGCGTTTGCAGACGTAATTAGGACAAGCTGGATGATATATAAGATGGTGTTTCATTGAAACAAATGAAAAATAGACAGCCTCATTGGCTGTCTATTTTTTTGTTATTACCAGGATGATGAAATTAGCAGTCCTCGGTTTATTTGAACTGGAACTATAGGAATCACTACCATACATAACAGCATGCATATTCCATCAGACACGGTCTACATTGGTTAGGTTGAACTCACAGTATACGCACGCACTGCATTTCGACCATTGCGCTTGGATTCGTACAAGGCAGTATCAGCGTCGCGTAATAAGGACTCCAGCGAATCTGACCCTCCATTGTACTGGGCAATACCAAAGCTTGAGGTCAGTGTAATAGGCACTCCCTTAACATCCAGGGGGTCATTCAATAAGGCAACTCTCAGTCGCTCGGCAAGATTCTCGGCTTCTTGAAGCGAGGTATTCGGAAGAGCGATGACAAACTCTTCTCCTCCATAACGAGCGAACAACATCTCAGGTCGCAAAAAACGATTACATACGGAGACTACATGAATGAGGGCCTGATCGCCAACATCATGCCCGTACGTATCGTTGATGCGTTTAAAGTAATCAATATCAAATAAAATAAATGAAACAGGTTGCAGATTAAGTTGAGCTTCGCTCAACATTTTCCGCCCCTTATGCAAAAATTGAGTGCGATTATAGATTTTGGTCAGACCATCAAAATAAGCCAGTTGTTTGAGTTGTTCTTGCAAGAAGCGTTGTTCCGTTATATCAATGAGCATAATCAGACTACCTACAATCTGTGCATCCTTGTTATACACGTAAGATGTCCTGACCTGATAACAGACGGTTTCTCCATTTAACTGCCAGTACAGATCGGTTTGCAATCCTTCTTTGTGATAATCAACTGGGAACGTCTCTCCAGCAAGATTAAGCCATATATCATCCAAGAGTTGGCCAACCATGGTTGTATTAAGCTCTGGCAACATGTCACGCAGAGATCTATTGTAATCAACGAGTCGATTGGAACTATCCAGTACAATAACCCCTTCACGCATGCTCTCGAAAATACTGTCTTTGGCGATGGGTACGATGGTCAGGAGACGAGAGGATAGAATGGCCCAAATATACATGGCAGAGGTAATACACATGAGTACGGGTACGGGGTCCATCCCGCCAGGAGTCAAACCAAGCAAATACAGAAAAGCTGCGACCATAGGAATAATCTGTGAAGTAATCAGAGTCAGCAATTGACGACGGTACATTTTCTTGGTGTGTTTCCATTGTGCAATCAGAATGAGGCAGGCACATAACAGACAGGAGAACGTGAATGCACCGTGTACAACATACCATTGACCTACTGCAATATCCATCAGAGGAACTGGACTATCTACTCTCAGCCATACTTTTTTATAGAAAAGATGATGATAGTCATTGGTTGCAACCATAACTAAAGTAATGGAAGGGATTACAAACAATGCGGCAGTTACCTTTTTGGATAACGTTTTTCCTGTGTACTTTATCATCAACATGAGACCAAGGGATGCGGAGAAAGGCATGCCTATATACTCCACGGTAGTCCAGAACTTCATTTGCTCCAGTGTGTTACTGGCCAGCTCAATCGCATAACCAAAAGTGTAAATGGAGAGTGCTGCTGTGTAGAGAATGAATATTTTGGAGCTGGGGATTTCGGATCTTCTGAAATAGGTATATAAACACAAAAAGACATTCAGCACGGCTGAAGTGGCTACGAGTGTTATATATGAATTAATATGCGATTCCATTGTCAGGTCTCCATGTTAGGTAGAATGATCAAACCAATAAAAATGAGAGTTAAAACACATCAGTATACTGTACATTGTACATCAGCCCAAGCAGCTTAGGAATACACTTTGTATCATGAAACAGTCTAATTTCGAATAAATTTCGAATTTTGGCAAAACAGGCATTGAAGAAAATCGGTTGTTTGATATCCAAAGAGAGTGGTAAATAACGAATAGAAGGTAGGACGCTGATAGAGACAGCACACTGAGGCTTAAGTTGCTGTTCATCGCAGAAGAATAATCTGAACTGTTCATGCCATCCTACAGAATGAGACTTTTTCAGAGAACGAAAGACAAGGAACGACACAGTTGAAGTCCATGTCTTCTGTAATCCAAATATGTTCACATTTTGAGAGGAGAATGTTAGATGTCAACCAATACACAACAAAATCAAAAAACAATGCCAGCACAGCACCAGGATCAACGCCCCGGAATTGAATCGGAGATGCATCCCAGACCGGAGTTTGAAAAGCCTGAATACAAGGCAGCAGGTAAACTGACGGGTAAGGTAGCGCTCATTACAGGGGGGGACAGTGGGATCGGACGTGCTGTTGCTGTTACGTATGCCAAGGAAGGCGCGGATATCGCCATTGTATATCTGAACGAGCACGAAGATGCCAAGGAAACGAAGCGTCAGGTCGAACAGGAAGGACGCAAGTGCATCTTGATAGCCGGAGATATTGGTGATGATGCCTTTGCGAAGAAGACGGTTCAGCAGACAGTGGATGAACTGGGCAAACTGGACATTGTCGTGAATAACGCTGCAGAACAGCACCCACAACAGAATCTGGAGGATATTACGCCAGAACAACTGGAGCGAACATTCCGTACTAATATCTTCGGTATGTTCTATGTGACGCAGGCAGCCCTGCCACATCTGAAGAAGGGCAGTACGATTATTAACACGACATCCATCACAGCCTATCGCGGGAGCCCGACCCTGCTTGATTATTCCTCTACCAAAGGAGCTATCACTTCGTTCACACGTTCTCTGTCGATGAATGTGATTGAGAAGGGGATCCGTGTGAATGCCGTGGCACCAGGTCCGATCTGGACACCGCTCATTCCATCCACCTTTGATGAGAAAAAGGTAAGCGAGTTCGGTGCAACGCAACCGATGAAGCGACCGGGACAACCGGATGAACTGGCTCCAGCCTATGTATATCTTGCTTCAGATGATTCCTCGTATGTGAGCGGACAGGTAATGCATGTGAACGGCGGTGAAGTGGTAAACGGGTAATTCTTTAAGATGCTTTCGGAATTCGTATAGGATTGAATATATAGAGAGACGTATCGCATTCAGCAAGGCTGAGCGGTGCGTCTTTTTTATATCAGGGGAATGTGCAAGTTTAAGATGCGGTTAGCAGCTGTTTACAAAAGTCTGCATCTGCGTTGATACATATATGATATTGTACGAATAGCCTTGCTGACTGGAATCTCCCTAATCTGTGATATGATAGATCGAGCAATTATACTCGGAGGGATAAGTCATATGAAAATGAGCAAACAGAATGCAGCGCATTATATATGGGGTGCACAGTGCGATGGCTGGCACCTTGTTCAAAACGATAAATTGAGCATCATTCATGAGCGAATGCCTGCAGGAACGGCTGAAACACGACATTACCATTCGGTAAGCCGTCAGTTTTTTTTCATCCTCAGCGGTGAAGCATGTATGGAACTTAATGGTGAAATGTTCGTGCTGGAAAACCATGAAGGAATAGAGATTGCCCCCGGAATGCCGCATCAAATGATGAATCGCAGCAACGAAGAAGTGGAGTTTCTCGTTATTTCCAATCCAGGCACCCGTGGGGACCGAATTGAACTGGATTCAAGGTAGGGCAAGACATAAGATGTTAATCTGATTATAAAGGAAGAGATAGATGAGACCGTTTCGAATTCGCCTTGCCATCATTATGATGGTGCTGATCGGTGTATCCGTCATTGTAGCTGGATATACGATGGGCAGAGTGTTTAAAACTACGCATATAACCGCATTGGAGCAAACCATGGTACGCGAGATTAATCTGCTCAAAGCCACTTTTCCATTCCATGATGCAAGTGATCCAACCTCGGAAGCCACGCGAAAGTATTATTCAGATCGAGCGCTGGAACTGGATCGACTGACGGATTCCCGTGTAACCTTCATCAATAAAGACGGCATGGTCATTGGAGATTCCGAGAGTGATCCGGCATCGATGGATAATCACTTGAACCGTGAGGAGATTAAGGGTGCCGTCGGAGATGGATACGGGCAATCCATACGTTACAGTGAGACATTGGGACAAGACATGCTGTATGTAGCGCTACCTGTGAATTCGGATCAAAGTGACATGATTGAAATGCCCAGCGGAAAATTTGATGGCTACATCCGCCTTTCAATGAGTCTGCATGCGGTTGATCAGGGCCTCCAGCGTGGTTGGATGATTATGTTTGCTGCACTTGGACTACTGTTCTTAATTGTCGCGTTTGTCAGTTATCGGGTTGCACGCGGACTAACCTCCCCCATTGAGCACATTACAAAAGTGGCTCATCGGATCACCAAGCTGGAATACGATGCGAGAGTTGATGTGACGCGTAGAGATGAGATCGGACAGTTGGGGCTTGCGATCAACGGAATGGCAGACAGCTTGCAGTCCCAGCTGAAGACGATTCGTGACAATGAAGCGTTGCTACAGAGTGTCCTTGCTAACATGACTGGAGGCATTGTCATGATCGATGCAGGGCAGTCCATTGCATTGGTTAATCGGGAAGCGGAGCGTATGCTTGGTATTCAGGCAGGAAAGGTTACGAGTAAGCCTTATACTGAATTGAAGAGACACTACGAATTAACACGTACCATTGAAGAGAGTGTTGCATTGAAAGAACGGATGCATGAAGAAGTGAGTGTGTTCAACCCGGAGGAAAAACTGATCCGTATTGATGGCGTACCGATGTCCGAAGATGATGGTAGTTATCGAGGCATGTTGTTCCTGTTGCAGGACGTGACGGCGATTCGCCGATTGGAGTCGATGCGCAGTGAGTTTGTCGCGAATGTCTCACATGAGCTCAAGACACCTGTTGCTGCGGTCAAGGGCTTTGCCGAAACGTTGCTCAGTGGCGGGGTACAGGATAAGGAAACGGAGCGTTCATTCCTGAAAATCATCTATGATGAAGGAGATCGACTTAACCGATTAATTGGGGATATTCTGGAGTTATCCAAAATTGAATCGAAACGCGCACCGCTGCAATGTTCACCTGTTCATGTACACTCTTTCTTCGAAATGGTGCTGGGCACCTTGTCCAAGGTGGCGGAGAAAAAGCAGATTCGTCTGGAAATGCATGTTCCGGAGGAACTGTACATTGAAGCGGATGAGGACAAGATGAAGCAGATTTTCATCAATCTGTTATCCAACGGAATCAATTATACCCCCGATGGTGGACGAGTGAAGCTACAGGTGACAATGGATAACGATGATGAAGTTGTCTTTGCGGTGTCGGATACCGGAATTGGCATACCGAAAAAAGATTTGCCGCGAATCTTCGAACGGTTCTATCGTGTTGACAAAGGCAGATCCCGTAATTCAGGGGGCACAGGTCTTGGACTTTCCATCGTTAAACATCTGGTGGAACTGCATCATGGCAAATTGTCTGTAGAGAGTGAGCTGGGCATGGGGACAACGTTCCGTGTGATCCTTCCATTCATTCAGGAAGAAGAGATGTAGGCGTCTGGTATCAAAATGTAAAAAGGTTGTATTGTTTTACACCGCGTTAACAAATTAGTGCTATGATAGAAAAAGTGTTGTGGCAACAGACAACCTATGAAGAGAGAAGGGGTATCATGGCACAGCGTTTACTAGTTATTGAAGATGAACCTACATTATCAAGATTACTCACGTATAACCTGACACAGGAAGGTTACGACGTTACGGCAGAGGATCACGGATCTGCAGGATATGATCGGGCCTTGTCCCAGGAATTTGATCTCATTTTGCTGGATCTGATGCTTCCGGGCATGAATGGTCTGGACATTCTGAACAAGTTAAGAATACAAGGTGTAAGTACACCGGTTATCATTCTGACGGCCAAGAACGGTGAAGCCGAGGTTGTACAGGGACTGAAATCGGGTGCCGATGATTATATTACCAAACCATTTGGTGTATCTGAGTTATTAGCCCGAGTAGATGCGGTATTAAGACGTTATTCCAATGGCGAAGATTTACCACAGCTTGAGGACAAAGATGGCTCACGAATTATTCTGGGAGAGCTGGAGATCTATCCTTTGAAATATGAAGTGACACTGGGTGGACAATCCATCAGTCTGCGTCCGAAAGAGTTCGAAGTACTTCTATATTTGGCTAAAAAGCCGGGTGTGGTACTGACAAGGGATGATCTGATGAACGCAGTGTGGGGCTTCGATTATATCGGAGGTCAACGAACCGTGGATGTTCACGTCAGTTCATTACGTAAAAAGCTGGAGTTGGACCCGGAATCGGTTCATATTGATTCCATTCGTGGTGTAGGTTATAAATTGGTTGTCAAAAGAAAAGCTCCCCATCATTCAAGTTAGCAATGATCGGGGAGTTTTATTTTACGTTCATTTAACATAAAGGAAGATTTTTCTTTACGTAGAGGGAGTAGCATGGACTTATCTGAGTGATACTTTATACCTACATAATCCACCTCAAGACGGAGGTATTACGTAAAGGAGATTGCGCATTTATGCCCATGTTGCTCGAAGTGAAACCTGACCACCCTCATGTTGTTTTACATAATGAAGATATAGCGACACCCGAACAGCAGCCTTGTGAAGTAAAGGTGGTTGCTGAAGAACCTGTAATCCATTTGCATGACTATTATCGTCAGGTACCTGTCGCCGGAGTCCATACCACCTGTGGAGAAGCTGCCGCGATGATGAATCAGGATCAGGAACACCCATGTATTGTGCTGTGTGATGAGCAGATGAAACCTACTGGATTGTTAATGCGAGAGACGTTATATCGGATGTTAAATGGCCGTTTTGCCGCAGATCTATTCTACCGTAAGCCGGTCAAACAAGTAGTGAATACATCTCCCGTTATTGCAGATATTCAAATGGAAGCCTCAACAATTATTGATATTGCACTTGGACGGGATGAACAGCATTTCTACGATTGTCTGCTGGTTACGGACCAAGGCAGACTGCTTGGTGTGCTGACGATGCGTGACGTAATGTCGCTATCTCGCAGATTGCAACAGGCTGTTACGGAAGAGCGCATACGTACAGTAACCGAGAGTAGACAGGAGATATCCAGAATCAACGATGCGGTCACCAAGCTGGTGAATGCAGCGAATCAGACCGTTCATGAGGCCCGTGAGATCATGGCATTGTCCAAGCAGGGCGAAGAGAGTTTGAAACACGTTGATGCTTCCTATAACCGGGTACATCAGCATATGGAGAGTCAAGGTCAACATGCGGATCACATGCTGAATTCGATCAAAACAGGCTCAGGCATGGCACAATCCATTCGCTCCCTGGCAGATCAAAGTGGTCTCCTCGCCCTGAATGCTTCCATCGAAGCAGCTCATGCTGGTGAATATGGACGAGGTTTTCAGATTGTTGCAGGTGAGATTCGAGCGCTCGCAAAACAGACCCGTGAGGTTGCGGGGAACATGTCTTCATTGTTAGAGAATATTGGTGGATTGACCCTTCAGACTGTTGAACTGGTTAAGGCAAGCGGAGCGGAGATTGACGACAGTTCGGTGCATGTCACCGCAGGGGGAGCAACGTTCCGACAACTGAACAGTGCGGTGAGAGATTTGTCTCGTATAGCAGAGGAGATCGCCATGGAAGGCGGGAAAGCTGGAGAAGTTGCAGAGCACATTCGTACGAAGCTGGATGAGATGGTTTCAAATAGTGAGTAATATAAAGTAGTCAATAAGGCAGACATCAGGAATCAGATTGATCCATCAAGCAGATCATGAAGGTTAAGGATGTCTTTTTTACATTCCGTTAACATGAAAGTGATACTGTTTTTACAATGAAAGGGTAGGATATTATAGATGGCCGAGCAGCGATGAATGATTATCAGTATCGGTCTCAACGTAAAGGGAGTTTCCGTGTCCCTGCAGCGAAGGAGAAGTGAACATCCATGAAGGACCTCATTCACATTGAAAATCTTAATTTATATTATGATACGCATCACGCGCTTAAAAATATATCGATGGATCTGCCGGAAAAAACCGTTACTGCGTTCATCGGGCCGTCAGGTTGTGGTAAATCGACATTGCTTCGCACGTTAAACCGGATGAATGACATGATTCCGGGTGTTCGTGTGGAAGGACAGGTTATGCTGAGTGGCTCCGATATCTACAGTAACGAGATTGAAGTGGAGACACTGCGTAAACGAGTTGGCATGGTGTTCCAACAACCGAACCCTTTTCCAAAATCCATATACGATAACGTCGCTTATGGACCGCGCTTGCACGGGGTAACCCAAAAGGCTGAACTGGATCAGTTGGTGGAACAAAGTCTTGTCCATGCTGCCCTATGGGATGAAGTGAAGGATGTTTTGAAAAAGTCGGCACTTAGTTTGTCTGGCGGACAACAACAGCGTCTCTGTATTGCGCGGGCGCTGGCTGTACAGCCTGACGTTCTGCTGATGGATGAAGCAACGTCTGCACTCGACCCGATCTCCACATTGAAGATTGAGGAGCTGGTGAAGGAATTGCATCACAAGTACACGATCGTTATGGTTACCCACAATATGCACCAGGCGGCACGGGTATCTGGACGCACGGTATTTTTCCTGAATGGTGAAGTGGTGGAGGCAGCTGATACGGAGACGTTATTCTCCACACCGCAAGATTCCCGGACCGAGGATTATATATCTGGAAGGTTCGGTTAAGCGAGCTGAATTGGAATGATCCCGGCATACCCGGAGATGATGGATAAGGAGGACATGAAATCTATGATTCGCAGAAAAGAATTTGATCAGGAGCTTGAAGAGCTGCGTACCTTGCTCAAACAAATGGGTGAACATGTAGGAGCAGCATTGGATGGTGCTATTGAGAGTTTACAAACGATGAACGCGGAGAAAGCTCAGGTCATCATCAAGAATGATGCGAATCTGAATGCCCTTGAAGACAAAATTATGGAACTTGGCTCCAAACTGATCATCACACAACAGCCGGTGGCGAAGGATCTCAGACGTATTATCGTGGCATTCAAAATCTCCAGTGATCTGGAGCGTATGGGAGATCTTGCGCTCGATGTGGCGAAGGTGACACTCCGGATGGATGGACAGAAGCTGATTAAACCTCTGGTGGATATCCCGCAAATGGCAGAAATCGTGAAATCCATGATTGATGAATCCATTGAATCTTTCCTGAAAGAAAACACAGATCTGGCCTATAAAATGGCTCAGACAGACGATCAGGTCGATCAACTGTACAGCCACATGATCAGTGATCTCTACACGTTAATGACAGAGCATCCTAATCAGGCTTCACAGGCTATGCTGCTGATGATGGTTGGACGTTACATTGAACGTATTGGCGATCATGCAACCAATATTGGTGAGAGCACGGTGTACCTGGTGACAGGTAAACGTCCGGATCTGAATCAATAGGAAGAGCATTACTTTGGAATTGGGGAATCAGTGCTGATTAAGTAATGCAATCATATGAATGGAAAAGAACTTTCTCTCAGGTAGACTGTGTACAGCTGTCTGTGGAGAAGGTTCTTTTTTGCGATTAAATGTGAAGTGAAAGAGGCTATTCTTTTTGATGTGACAGGTGGGTATGGTATCATGAGAGTAGATGTAAATTGAAGAGGTTGACCATATAATACGCGAGGTGCTGGAATGGACAAGTTTATTCTCATAGATGGAAATAGCATTATTTACAGGGCGTTTTTTGCAATGCCGCCTCTGACCAACTCGAAAGGTCTGCATACCAATGCGGTATATGGCTTCACCACGATGCTGCTGAGATTGCTTGAAGAGCATAAGCCTACCCATGTTATGGTTGCATTTGATGCAGGCAAAATCACGTTCCGCCACGAAGGGTATCAGGAATACAAGGGTGGACGGGAGAAAACACCACCAGAGTTGTCAGAGCAATTCCCTTTGCTCAAAGAACTGCTGAAAGGACTTGGCATCGCTCAGTTTGAGCTGGCTGGATTCGAAGCGGATGACATCATCGGAACGTTAACCAAACGCGCAGATGAAGCGGGCAGACAGGTGCTCGTTGTATCGGGTGACAAAGATATGTTGCAGCTCGCCTCCGAACATGTACATATCGGGCTGACGCGCAAAGGGGTAACCGATATTGAGCTGTATGATCCTGCTCAGATTAAGGAGCGTTATGGTCTGACGCCGCTGCAAATCATTGATCTCAAGGGCCTGATGGGCGATGCGTCCGATAATATTCCGGGTATTCCCGGGGTCGGAGAGAAAACAGCGTTGAAGCTGCTGCACCAGTTCGGATCGGTAGAGGATGTGCTGAACGGTACAAGTGAGCTGAAAGGCAAGATGAAAGAAAAGATCGAGGCCCATGCCGAAGATGCTCGGATGAGCAAACAACTCGCGACGATTCACCGGGAAGTTCCGCTGGAGCAGACGTGGGAGGATATGCAATTTGCTGGTTTAAAAGAAGAACATGCTGGCCCTGCATTGGCGAAGCTGGAATTCAAATCCTTGCTCGAACGCCTGTCGTTCAGTGGCAGCATTGGTTCTGAACAGGAAGCGGTCCCTGCTGCCGAGGTGGAGTCTTCCATAGCAACAGAGGACAACATAAGCGAGCTGTTCAGTTCCCTCGATTCCATTGATGTCCTCCATGTGGAGACACACGGTGATAACCCGCATCAGGCGAAACTGATTGGACTAGCTGTAGGTTCTGCTGGAACATATACGTTCTTATCTCCCGAATTGCTTCATTCCGAGGCAGCGGCTCCGGTGCGGGCATGGCTTGGTAATTCAGACCAGCCAAAGCGCGGGTATGATCTTCATCGTGTTGACCTAGCCCTGCATGCGCATGGCATTGAATTCGCTGGTGCGTCATTTGATGTACAACTGGCTGCGTATTTGCTTGATCCAACGGAATCCAACCAGACGATTAGTGGACTCACGACCAAGTATGGTCTGCCGTCACTTGTGGAGGATGACACGGTTATGGGCAAAGGGGCCAAGTACAAGGTACCCGAAGCAGCTGTGCTGGGCGATTTCCTCTGCCGGAAAGCTGCTGCCGTGGCAGCGATTATTCCGCTTCAGGAACAGGCGCTGGAGGGCGATGAGATGAACTCACTTTTCCACGAGCTGGAGATGCCGTTGTCGCGTATTCTGGCAGATATGGAGAAGCAGGGGATTAAGGCTAACACAGCCGATCTGCAGGCGCTGGGAAGTGAATTTGAAGAGCATATCAGCAGACTCATGGCTGAAATCTACAAGTTGTCAGGGACAGAATTCAATCTGAATTCACCGAAGCAACTGGGTGAGATTTTATTTGATAGACTAGGATTGCCAGTGGTGAAAAAAACAAAAACGGGTTATTCCACAGATGCTGAAGTATTGGAAAAATTGGCTCCTTATAATGATGTGGTTAAGCATATTCTGCAATATCGTCAGCTTGCCAAGTTGCAATCCACTTATGTGGAAGGATTACTCAAAGAGATATCCGATCGGGATGGCAAGGTGCATACGTATTATCGTCAGACCATTGCTGCAACGGGACGACTTAGCAGTCAATTCCCGAACTTGCAGAACATTCCGATTCGGATGGAAGAAGGTCGCAAAATCCGGAAGGTATTTGTTCCTTCCGAACCCGGATGGTCCATTTTGGCGGCAGACTATTCCCAGATTGAACTGCGTGTACTGGCACATATTTCGGATGATGAGCGCTTGAAGGAAGCATTTGTCAACGATATGGATATTCATACAAAGACCGCTTCGGATGTATTCGGTGTGAAGCCTGAAGATGTGGATGGGGATATGCGTCGTTCCGCCAAGGCAGTTAACTTTGGTATCGTGTATGGAATAAGTGATTATGGCTTGTCACAGAACCTGCATATTACACGTAAAGAGGCTGCCCAGTTTATTGATCAGTATTTTGAAGTGTTCCAGGGTGTCCGCCGATATATGGATGACATTGTGAAGGAAGCTCGTCAGGATGGTTACGTTAAAACGTTGTTGGAACGACGTCGTTACCTGCCAGAGATTAATGCCAGTAACTTCAATCTGCGTTCCTTCGCAGAGCGTACGGCGATGAATACACCGATTCAGGGAACAGCGGCAGATATCATCAAGCTGGCCATGGTACAGATGGATGAAGCGCTGCGGGAACGCGAGTTGAAGAGTCGTATGTTGCTTCAGGTGCACGATGAACTTGTATTCGAAGTGCCTGCGGATGAATTGGAACTGATGAAAGAGTTAGTGCCTTCTGTTATGGAAAAAGCATTGGAACTGTCGGTTCCGCTGAAAGCAGAAGTCAGCTTCGGTGATAACTGGTACGAAGCGAAATAAATCAAGCGCCGCGCGGTTTTTCCGGTATTTTACAAAAGGCCTTTCCATGTATGCGATATAAGAAAAGGGTCCCGCTGAGCGCCATCTTCCGTTATAATATAGGGGAGGTGAGAACATCATGCCGGAATTACCGGAAGTCGAAACAGTCAGAAGAACATTGAATCAACTTATTGTGGGCAAAACGATTGATCATGTTACCGTTAGCTTGCCGCGGATTATTCAGCGGCCGGACGACATAGATGCATTTGCAATGGAACTCGCGGGACATACCGTCATTGGGGTGGAGCGCCGCGGCAAGTTTTTGCGTATTTTGCTGGACGGGCTGGTGCTTGTCTCCCATCTGCGGATGGAAGGAAGGTACGGTGTGTACGAGCAACATGAAGATGTGGAGAAACATACACATGTGATCTTCCATTTTAATGATGGTACGGAATTGCGTTATAAGGACGTGCGTCAGTTCGGTACGATGCATCTGTTTAATGCAGGTGAGGAACTGGTGTCCAAACCTTTGCTGAAGCTGGGACTGGAGCCGCTTGATCCAGCCTTTACGGTAACTGCATTCCGCGAGGCGGTTGGCAAGCGTACAACCAAAATCAAGGCTGTACTTTTAAATCAGGCATATGTGGTTGGTATCGGGAATATTTATGTGGACGAGGCTTTATTTCGTGCAGGTATCCATCCCGAGACCATTGCCAAGACACTGACTGAAGCTCAGTTAACGGTACTCCATGAAGCGATTGTGGCTACGTTGCAAGATGCAGTGAATGCAGGTGGATCTTCCATTAAGTCCTATGTGAATGGACAGGGTGAGATGGGGATGTTCCAGCATCAACTGAAAATCTATGGACGCAAATCAGAACCTTGTACAACTTGTGGTACGTTAATTGAAAAAACGGTGGTTGGTGGCCGTGGCACGCATTTTTGTCCGAACTGTCAGCTGCTGTAACATGAACTGAATGAACGAAATGATGAAATCATAGCACCCTTGGATTCCTCCCTCCATATACTGATATGGCAGAAATAAGCGGGCGTATACCCATACTGGCATCTTCAGTTGGCACGAGTACCGCACAGAGGAGGAGTCCGGGGTGCTGCATCATTTTATTTCATTGCTGGCGCTTGCTTTGGCGCTTAGTTTAGATGGTTTTGGAGTCGGGATTACATATGGGTTACGGAGGACTAAGATTCCCCTGTTATCTATCGCTGTTATTTCGATCTGTTCGGGATTGGTTATTGCCTTGTCGATGCAAGTTGGTGTGCTGTTGTCCCATGTCGTGTCACCGGATATCGCTTCCATTGTGGGCGCCGTTATATTAATAGGCATTGGTGCATGGTCACTGTTGCAACTTATTCGAAAGCAAGGAAAAGAACAGCTGGAAACAGGCATCGTAACGGTTGAGGGAGCAGGAGAAACAACGGTTAATGCGCTGGGGAAAAACGTACAAGGGACGCTGCCGGATTCCAAGGGCAGGAATCAGGTACTTGCACTGGATCTGGAGCAATCGGCTTCGGGTGATTCTCTCGAACGAATGGTATTTACACTGGAGCTGCGTAAGCTGGGGGTCGTCATTCAGATCCTTCGCAGCCCTTCCAAGGCGGATATGGATAACTCGGGAAGTATATCTGCTCAGGAAGCGATGTGGCTTGGTATTGCCCTGTCTCTGGATGCGTTTGGAGCAGGTTTGGGAGCGGCACTTCTGGGATTCCCTACACTATGGACAGCACTCATTATTGCACTGTTTAGTGGGGCGTTTCTGTCACTCGGCATGAAGGTTGGACTACGATTCTCAGCCCTGCGCTGGATGCGAAGACTATCTGTATTGCCAGCACTATTGTTAATGATTATGGGAATAATGAAGTTGTTATGAGGTGAAACGATGAATATAGGCTTAACCGGCGGGATCGCGACAGGCAAAAGTAGTGTTTCCGCCTATCTCGCCAGTAAGGGAGCGTTGCTCATCGATGCAGACGTTATTGCCCGGGAAGTTATGATGCCCGGGCATCCCGTGTTGGCCGCCGCTGTTAAGCGGTTTGGACAAGCCATACTGAACGAAGATGGAACACTGGATCGGAAAAAGCTTGGAAGTATTGTTTTTCAACAACCTGAGGAACGAAAGGCACTTGAGGCTATTACACATCCGGCGATCCGAAGAGAGATGCGCGAACGGGCTGCTGCATACGAATTGCAACATCCGGATAAACTTGTGGTGTCTGATATTCCTTTGCTGTACGAATCGGGTCTGGAGGATGGTTTCGAGGAAGTCATGGTAGTATATGTCCCGAGATCGGTGCAACGAGATCGCTTGATGAGTCGGGATGGAATGACTGCAGCACAGGCTGAGGCTCGAATGGATGTACAGATGGATATTGAGCGCAAAAAGCAGCTGGCAGACATTGTCATCGATAACAGCGGTTTATGGACTGAGACGGAGCAGCAAATTGACTCATATCTACAGCGTAAGGGTTTGTTATGAAAATATTGCGTAAGAAACGTGTCCTGCTGTTGATGTTTGTGTCCTTTGTACTAGTGTTATTTCTGAATACAAACTGGATGGCATGGTTCTATCCGATTCATTATAAGGAAGAGATTCGTGCCCAATCTCAGAGTTATGAGGTTGATCCGTTTCTGATTGCTTCCATTATCAAGGTGGAGACCAATTTCAAGACAAGCAAAGAATCCAAACGAGGTGCCATTGGGCTCATGCAACTGATGCCGGACACGGCGAATTGGATACTGGAACAAGCCAAAATTCCCGACACTTCGCTGGAGGAATTGAAGCACGAGCCTGAACGCAATATTCAATTAGGCACATGGTATCTGCGGAATCTGTCCGATCAATTCGATGGCAATGAAGCAGTGATGATCGCTGCCTATAATGCGGGACCAGGCAAAGTAAACAGTTGGCTTAGAGATGGTGTATGGGATGGCTCGTTCGATACAGTGAAAGATATTCCGTTTGGTGAGACGCGTCACTATGTACAAAGGGTCATTTACTATTATAATCAGTATGTAAAGATCTATAATACGTTCTAAGTATATAAGTAGAAGCACAGAGCAGGCCGGTTATTCACCGGCCGCTCCATGCTCCTCTGTGTAGCGTATTACGATGCAGATATTATTGGTATTGACCTGCCAATTGCTGTTCTGCAATTGTTACCAGACGCTTCGTGATGTATCCACCGATCGAACCGTTCTCGTAAGAAGTCATGTTACCTTGGTATCCGTCTTGTGGGATGCTGATTCCGAGTTCTTGAGCAACTTCATATTTCATTTGCTCGAGTGCTGCGGAAGCTTTAGTTACCACCAGGTTGTTGGAGTTACCGTTGCTTTGTGCCATTGCTGTTCACCTCCTCGTGAGTTGGTAAAAGTATTATGTCTCGGCAATGCATTTTTCATTACAAAATCAAGACAGGGAATATGTGGTAAAAGTAAAACGTGGGAAGTGATCTGATTTGAAGTGTCCTTATTGCGGTTATATGGGTACCAAAGTGCTTGATTCGCGTCCGGCCAACGAAGCAAAGTCCATTCGTCGTCGCCGTGAGTGTGAGCAGTGTGCCCGAAGATTCACAACGTTTGAGATGATTGAGGAGACTCCACTTATCGTCATTAAGAAAGATGGCAGTCGTGAAGAGTTCAGCCGGGACAAAATTCTCCGCGGGCTTATTCGTGCCTGTGAGAAACGTCCAGTCTCCGTTGAGACTCTGGAGATGATGGTATCTGAAGTAGAGAAATCTCTGCGTAATACAGCTGATGCTGAAGTGGAGAGTCGCCAGATTGGTGAGCTATTGATGGAACAGTTGTTTCCAGTCGATGAAGTGGCATATGTCCGTTTCGCGTCGGTATATCGCCAGTTCAAAGATATCAATATGTTCATGAAAGAACTGAAATCCCTGTTGTCCAAAGATAATCTGGAGGATTAGTGAAGTGGGGAAAGGGAGAAGAGCAGTCTGGAGTTCCAGTCCGTGCGTGCCAGTGAAATCGATTGTTCTTCTCCAATCACTCTGGATCTTAAAAATTTGATTGACAGCGAAAGCTGGATTTTATATGATATAGGAGTCGCCTGTGGAACGTAGCAGTGTTGGACAAGTTTTCTATTTCATATCCTGGGGCCTTAGCTCAGCTGGGAGAGCGCATCGCTGGCAGCGATGAGGTCAGGGGTTCGATCCCCCTAGGCTCCATAATTAAGAACGCCATCACATTATTGTGATGGCGTTTTTTTTGTGGAGAAATAAATCAGAAACATGCATTAATATAAGTAGAATTTTTGGACTTGGGGACGAGCTTGGGGACGAATATTCTAGACGTCAAAAAAAGTACAGTTTGAAAACAAGGAGACCCTTCCGGCTAGATATTGTCCAGCCGGGAGGGGTCACCTTAATTCTGTATACGCTTTTACTTAGTCAGATATTCGACGAACCTTACAAAGATCGTAGCTACTTCTGCGCGGGAGGCGGTGGCTTTGGGAGCAACAAAGTTGCCCGGTTTGCCTAATACAATGCCGTTGCCTTGCAGCGCCTGAACGGCCTCCAACGCCCAGGAGCTGATCTCACTCTGATCCGTGAAGGACATAGAGTTGCTTTCAGGTATCTCATAGCCCTTGTACTTCATGTAATTGTACAGTATCACTAGCATCTGTTCGCGCGTCATCGGTGAATTGGGGTCAAACAGGTCTGCGTTTGTACCGTTGACTATGCCTTTTTCGGCCGCCCACTCGGCTGCCGCCGTGTACCACTGTCCGTCCTTCACGTCGCTAAAGCGGGAACTCGTGTAGCTGGAAAGGTTTACGTTCTCAAGATTGGCTAGTACCTGCACGAACATTGCACGCGTCATTGCGGTGCCCGGTGAGAACTTCGTGGACGTCGTGCCGTTGAAAAGATCGTAAGTGTAGACGAAATTTATATCGTTGTAGAACCATTCGTCCATGTTGGCATCCGTGAAAGGATTGCCTGATATCACGAGGAAACTCAGTGGGGTGGCGTCATCAAACGCCAGCTCCGTACCCTCACGGATGTTCAGCGATATGCCGTTGTCTAAGCCGACTCTTGCGCCGCTTGGTCCTACCACAACCGCTCCGCCGCTCCGTATCTTCGATCCGCCGTGGAAATACACCTGGTTACCGTTTGATAGGTTCCCATGCGCGTCTTTGCCGCCTATTGTGACCGTACCGTCGCTCGCGATCGTCGAGCCACCCGAAATGGTCACTGTACTGTTGCCGCCGGGTAGTGTCACTTCGGCGCTCTTGTCTGCTGGAATAGTTACCTTCCCGTTTGAGTCTATCGTTGTGCCTTCGGGTACCTTGATCTTCGTCCCGCCTTTGGTCGCAATCTCGCCGCCGCCTGGAAGGGTGGTGTTGCCATTTTTGTCTGTGACCGCGGGTTTATCCTTCGGTGTATTCACTGTGTAGGTCGACTTCGACGTTTGAGCGTCTGTCCCGGTGCCCGTATTATCGGTGTTGCCCGTATTACCGATGTTGCCGGTATTTCCGGTGTTGCCCGTATTGCCGCCAGAATCAGGTACAGTGGGAGTCGTCGTCTTCATCGGTGTCGCCGTAGCACTGATCTCCGCGCCGTCTCCCTTCGCGTTCACCGCAACGATCCTGAAGCTGTAGCTTTGGCCGTTTGTCAGGTTGTTGAAGGTATACTTGGTCTCCGCCGCATCCAATGCAACCGGTGTTACATTGCCATACCATACCTTGTAGCCCAATATCGAGCTGCCACCATCGTCAGCAGGAGCATTCCAGCTCAATGTGACCTGTCCGTCACCCGCTGTCGCTTTGAAGCCACTCGGTGCACCAGGCACGGACGGTTTTCTCTGTGCGAACATCCAATCAAAGACATCTGTGTAGTTGTTGTTCCAAGCTGGCAAGTTAGAGGACTGCGCCGTAGGTGCTATACTCCAAGTTCCCATAGTGATCTGGTTATAAAGAACCGCCGCTTCAACTTCATGCGCTATATAATCAGCCAGAACAGGTGTGTTGGCAGGATTCGGCCTCAGATTCGGCTGATCAAACTGATTGTAGGGCCACGTAAGTGCCTCATTACTCTCAAAGCGCGAAGCCCTCGCGTTGATCATTTTCGGCATATTGTTATTGATAAAGTTATTGAGGTTAGTCTGGTAGCCTCCGACATTATGAGCATTTAAAAACATCCAATAGGCCAGGTTGTAGTGAGCGTCATTGTCCTTAGCGTTCGGTGAACCGCTTACCGGGGCCATAGGTGCGGCGGCAGCGAAGAAGCCAGGGTAGCTGTTAACTAAGTTGTTCGTATACTGGCCGCCCCAGGAGAAGCCTGCTGCGTAAACACGGTTAGGGTCTACTTCGCCGCTGGCAATCAGGGCGTCTATGACCTTCTTAACATTCTCTGTGGAGGGAACAGATACGCCATTATAGGAAATATTCAGAACATGGCTGGCATACTTATCGGGATTTTGCTCCATCTTTTTCATTAAAGCGACGGAGCCGTTGGCGGATTTCATGGCAGCTTTTTGGTCTGTCGCAGCGTTTGTGCCGCCGCGTGACATGCCGTGGGTATATACATAGAGCGGCAATCCTTTCATCACGTTACCTCCGTCATCCTTGTGAAGGTAGAGTGAACGATTGACCGAATTGTCCGTGAATGTTGTAAATTTATCGAGGATCGGATTCACAACTTTTTCCTGTTCAAAAACTACGTTGTGAAGCGGATTCCCTTCTGTCAGTACGATCTCACCCTTTTGAGTAATGTTGTAAACCTGCTTTGTCGAGTTGCTGCTACCATCCAGCGTTGTACTGCCGCCGCTCTCTGAATAAAACTCAGACTCAACAACGATGTAACGACCGCTCGCCAGTCCGTCCTGATAATCTGGTGAATGGCTAATCGGCCCCACATAGCCGCGTACCTTCGGTTCATCATTAGCATACACCCTTGTGATCTTGCGTGGTCCTTCAAAGGTCACTGCTTCGCCGTTCAGGGTCGTGTTCCTAGCCGATAAGGCAAACAAGTCTGGATTAAGCGCGGAGCCTAACGCCGCCTTCCCCTCGCCTAAATCAATGATAACAGCCGTTGTGTACTCGCCACTGGCAAAGTTGTCATTCCATACAATAAAGGGAAGTATCCCCGCGTCCGGATCGTTTTTGAATGTCACATGAATGGTATGATCAGCCTCAATATTCGTAAAGGTATAAGTGCCAGCAGATAGAGTCAAGGTCTCGCCGTCTACTGTTACGGTATCCACAATTTTGCCGTAATCGGGGGTAAACGTAATTTCTTTGTCAGAGCCCCGATCTACTCTCAGAACATCGCCGGGTGGGTTCGACATGATTGAGCCGCCCGGTCCCGCAGTGGCGGTAATTGAAAATCTGGTGTCCACTTCATTGGCTGAAGTGAGCTGCAGGCTGTCTGCAAATGAATCAGAGCTGGTATAAGCCGCGTCCGGAACTCCAAAACAGGAAACGACTTCATAGCGGTCAGCGCCGTTTTCTGTCGAGTTATTGATATAGACCTCAAAGGTAAGGTTCCCCTCCTGTAAGGTCAGAGTTCTTTTTGGTATTCTCATTTCCACGATGTATCCGGTTTCCGTGATCTGGGTCCATGCAGCTCTGCCTGGAGCGGCCTGCCCTGAAAACACGCCCGTCGAGCTGACGCGCCATTGATTCGAGCCTCCGGTTCCGGCACCAACATAAAACTCCAGGCTGTCATACCGGTGATCTGCGCCAGCTCCCTGATATAGATGACTGTCATTCACAACTACGCGGGCATACAGGTAGTCATGATCCCAAAGAATTCTGGCTGTACCCATGGCATGGGGTCTGGGGTCGGTGGGTACCGTGCTTTTGTTGATGTGATGCTCCATGGTTTGGTCCCAGAGGGGATCGTTTGACCCGAGTTCGGGAGTTCCAAAAATGGCGGTGGGTGTTTCATTCGCTTCTGCGTTCTCGATGTTGTCAGTGGCGGCGGCATAACTGGTAGGCATTAGCGACGCCACCATGACCAAGCAACAGAGGAACGCGAGCATTCTGCTAAATCGTTTTGGCATAAATGAAAATCCTCCTTATTTTTCGATCCGGTGCGCCCGCGGCTTACCGCATCGTATTCGGACACGTTGTCCATATGACAAGCGCCCAACTATATATATTATGTTTATCTGGGGTTCAATCCTTTAATTTACACATAAACCATACGTAAACATCTAGAACGGCAGAGATGCCGTTTTATTGTTTTGATAATCTTGTACGCATCTGTGCATGTAGATTGCTTCATATGAATGGTGTTGCAGTCAGCATTCATTTCAAATTGCAATAAAAAAATCCACCTTATGAACAAGAAACTACATTGAATTGGAAGGGTGGAAGACGTAATATGAGAAGAAATGTAAGCGCATTCATTTGAGGATGTTTCTTTAACTCCTTGAACGAGTTGGTCTTGTTTTAAAGCTGGAATAAGGATTGCGTGCTTTTGAATATTAAACGAGGGGAAGAATGCTATGCTAAAGCGGATTTCAATCATAATGTTAGCTTTACTATTGACCTTCAGTAACTGTTTGAGTCTTGTTCTGCCATTTAACAATCAAGCTTCAGCGGACCCCATAACACCAACGATGTTGGCACAGTATCCATTGCTTGAGGATGTACAGGATACATCCGGTAATGGCAAACATGGAACGGCAGTAGGAAACATTACGTATGCTGATGGTCTTACTTTACCTGGAGGAACAGATAGTACTACGAACTACGTGCAGCTTCCTACTGGATTGTTTGATCATCAAGAAAATACAACGATTTCTGTATGGATCAAGAGTAATACGGGGAGCGGGAACTACTCCGCATTATTCTACGGTACGCCAGCAGCTGAAAATAAATTGCCAACGAATTACTGGATGTTTAATCCATCGAATCCAAGTGGTGATTTTAAGTCTGTATTTACGGATCGCAATAATATTGACCAGCCTTGGACGACAGAGGTAGGCGTATCAGGCACCTCTACGTCACAGTACGAAGGTCAATGGGTTCACTATACGACGGTCATTACAGAACGCTCTATTACAGGTTACATTAACGGTGTAAGTATAGGAACGACCGCCAAAGAGAAAACAACAGCAAGCTTTGGTACGGATTTGCAAGCTTACATCGGTCGCTCCAATTATCTAGGGGATGCTACTTTTGCAGGTAGCTTTCAAGATTTAAGAATTTACGGAGAGGCACTAAGTAGTGAATATATCGCTGAAGTATATGAACAATCATTTAATGAAAAGCAAGTACAACAAGGCAAATTAGAGCTAACGTTAGGTGATGTATCTGCCGTGACAGAATCTCTTGAACTTCCTTCTGCCAATAAGTATGGCGCATGGATATCATGGACTTCCAGTGATGAAAGTGCGATTAGTCCAACCGGGGAAGTGTTCTTACGAGAAATGGAGCAACAAGTGACGTTAACTGCAACCATTTCTTTAGGTGGAAGCCAGGCAACGAAGGAGTTCGTGGTTACCTTACCACCTAAGGATGACTCTACTCAGCAGATTGCCGTTAAAGGTGTTTCGCTTAATGAATCTGCACTTGTTTTATCCATGGGGGACAGCGAGACATTAGTGGCTACAATTTCACCTTCAAATGCAAACAATAAAAGAGTCGTCTGGATATCTAGTGACTCAAGTGTAGCGGTTGTCAATTCAACGGGTGAAGTTACAGCGGTTAGTGATGGTGATGCCACAATTACGGTACAGACTGAAGATGGAGCGTTTACAGCTACATCAGCCGTTACCGTTAAGGGAAAATCACTCAAAGATGATCTTATTCTTCATTACGACATGAAAACGACTACAGAAGTAGACGGTCAACTCGTACTAAAGGATGTTGCCAACAAGGAAGTTACATTCGACGGGGTATTTAAAAATCCAAACAATGGACAATTCATTTCAAATAGTGAAGTTGGCTTTATTTCCTTTAATGGTGGAAGCTCTACATCGAACAGTGGGTATGTTGAGATTCCTAAGGGCTCCAATGGACTAGATTTATTACAAGGTCTGAATGAAATTACCGTATCTTCCATCGTAAACTGGACGAATGATGGTACGAATCGCTGGATTTTTGGTTTGGGTACGGTGTTAACGCCTGAAACGAACAAATATTTTTTTGTAACCCCACGTCACGGTAGTGGATCAGGCAATATGATTGCTACAGGTATATCTAAAAATGGCTGGCCGAACGAAGCATTAGTTACAGGTAGCGCAAACTCCAACCTGATCGGTGGACAGTGGAAGCATGTAACAGTTTCCTTCTCCGAAGCTAGCAACAAGATGACATTATTCGTGGATGGAGCTAAAGTTGCTTCAGGTAATACGAAGGGACTAAAGCTGTCAGACATTATTAATCCGGATGCTACGTTCTCTGGCTTTATCGGTAAGTCCATCTTCGCCAACGATCCATATTTTCAAGGTAGCATGGCTGATTTCCAAGTATATGATCGTGCGTTGACGGAGCAGGAAATGAGCGAGTTATATCAACAAGAAGCAGCAACTCACATCTCCAAAATACGTCAGCTCACTGTTGATGATGCAGCGAATCAACTTGACATCGGTCATTACTTAGACGAGGCAGATCAGAGTGCTGACAAGATAACGAGAAACGTTAATTTACCAACAAACGGTAAAAATGGCGTAAACATCACTTGGAGTTCTAGTCATCCTACTGTCATTTCTAACAGTGGCACTGTACAACGTCCGGCTGTTCAAGCAGGTGATGTTCAAGCAGAGCTTACGGCTACTTTAACGTATCAAGGCGTATCTATAACTGCTGTATTCCCTGTTACGATCTTGAAGCAATTCGATGATCAGCAGAAGGTTGATCTGGACGCTGAACAATTAGAGATCTACAACGCGGACAATGTTAAAGGCAACTTACGTCTTGTCACTACAGGTGAACAAGGCTCCACCATTACATGGACATCCAGCAGGCCGGCGGTTGTTAAAGGAACGGCTGAAGCGGCTGGTAACGCTACACAATTAGGCTGGGTGAGCCGTCAAGCTACGGATATACCCGTTACGCTAATCGCTACGATTACGAATGGTACAGCTTCGAAAGAGCTAACGTTTAACGTTACAATTAAAAAAGAAGCTGCGCCAGTAAAGCCTGATGCGTACTTCTTTGCGTACTTTACAGGTGAATATGAGGGTGGTGAAGAGATCTCCTTCGCTACAGCGGAAGATCCATTGTTCTGGAAAGCGCTGAATAATGGGAAGTCGATCCTGCAATCGGATATGGGTGAAAAAGGACTTCGTGATCCATTCGTTATTCGGTCAGCAGAAGGTGATAAGTTCTATATGCTGGCAACCGATTTGAAAATGGGCGAAAGTACAGATTTTGATCAGGCTCAAATTACGGGGAGTCATTACATGATGGTTTGGGAGTCAGAGGATCTCGTGAACTGGAGCGAGCAGCGAATGATCAAGGTGGCTCCTAAAACTGGAGGAAATACGTGGGCGCCAGAAGCGATCTATGATCCGGTAACTGGAGAGTATATTGTATTCTGGGCATCATCAATGAAAAACACAGAGACATATGGTGATTATAACGGAAGACCTGCAGGTCAGTACAATGTGATGTACTACGCGACAACACGAGATTTCTACACGTTTTCTGAGCCCAAGGTCATGATTGATGAGTCACTTCCGACCATTGATACGACATTTATTGAGCACAATCATATGTTGTACCGATTCACCAAATCAGAAGTGAATACGAAAGTGTATGTGGAGAAGGCACCAACGTTCTATTATGACAAGGACGGTATTGCAGCAAATGGCCTTCAATACAACGCTGTTCCTGGTACACGGGATAACAAACTCGGCTTGATCGGAAAAAATGGAAACAACGAAGGACAAACGATATTTAAGGATATTCATGAAAAAAAATGGTATCTGTTCCTTGATTCATGGCCATATCATGTACGATATACAACAGATCTGGATAGTAGCACGCAATATATGAACAATGTATTAAGTAGTGATCAATATGCACTTCCGCCAGGACCACGACACGGGACGGTGATTCCAATCTCACGTGCGGAGTATGATGCTTTGCAAGAGAAGTATGCATGGAAAGGTCCAGCACCATCAAAAGATCCGGTTGTACATTACTCATTTGATGCAAATACAGTGAATGATACAACGTTGAATGACATTTCTGGTAATGGTCATCACGCAACACTCGTAGGTGGAGCAACGATTAATGAAGAGGATCGCATCGGTAAAACGGGTGGTGCATTAGAGCTTAATGGATCAACAGGATATGTGAAGCTGCCAGATCACTTGATTCAATCCTTGAATCTGGAGAAGGCTACGTTCTCTACATGGGTTCAAATGGACAAAAATCAGGCCAATCAAAGAATATTTGATTTTGCTTCCGAAACAGGCAGACAGGTTAACCGCAACACCATGTACTTGAGTACACAAGGGGATACAGGTAGTCTGGAGTTCGCTGTCGTAACCCCTTTTACAGAGAAATTTAGCAATGACAGCACGAAACTAGGATCTGATTATAAATATGCAGTGAGAAATGCTGGACTTTTACCAACGAAGACTTGGCAGCATGTTGCCATTACAATGGATGAATTTGATGCCGTATTGTACGTGAATGGTCAAGAGGTTAAACGCAGCTCGACATATAACGTGGAGCCGAGAATGTTACTGGAAACAACGATGAATTATATTGGTAAATCGAGAAACAGCTCTCATAGTCTATTTGATGGTAAATTGGATGATTTCCGTATCTATAATCGTGCATTATCCGTTGAAGAGATTGCAACTTTGGCTAATGAAGACGTTACTCCTCCAGTAGAGCAGCCATCTGGGGCAGAACTCATTCTCCACTACGATATGAATGATATCGATGGTGCGACAGTTGTTGACCAAACAGGAAACTTTAACGGAAAATGGATGAATCCATCTAAAGCAGAATGGATTCGTACACAAGATGCGGGTGTACTAAGCTTTACTGGTGGCACAACTAACTCCTATGTAGAGCTGCCACAAGGAGTTCTCGATGGATTAACGGATATCACCGTTTCATCCATTGTGAACTGGAGCGGTAAAAACGCTGCGGAGTGGTTATATGCATTAGGAAGACCAAACAATAATACGCACTATACGTATTTCACACCACGTTATAATGCTAACGGTCTAGCCCGGTTGGGTATCGCGACGAATGCCTGGAATAATGAGTCTTCAGCTTCGACCACGGGCTTAAAGAATAATGAATGGAAAGTCGTTACGACGGTTGTTTCAGGTACAGATGGTACACTAACGCTTTATATTGATGGAGTTCCTGTTGCATCAGGCTCTACGAATGGAATGACATTAGAACAAATAAAAAATACTTCAGGCAGTAGTGGAAACATTGGTAAGTCATTCTATACAGATGATCCATACTTCGGCGGGTTGATTGCAGACTTCCAAATCTATGATGGTGCTATGACTGTTGCGGATATTAAATCACTTAAGGCTCAGGCAGATCAGAAGATTGCTTTACTGGAGGGCATGCTTGTATCGGCTGCGACAGAGAAATTAACGATTGATGATCTTCTTGCCTCGAATACATCAAAAGATGAGATTATAAGCAATGTAACGTTGCCAACATCAGGTGCTTATGGCACAACAATAAGCTGGACTTCGGATAAGGGGAATGTAATCTCAACTACAGGTGCCGTAACCAGACCAGCGAACGCAACTGGCGATCAAGTTGTAACGTTAACAGCAGTATTTACAGATGGTACAGAGACAGATCGCAAAACCTTTACGTTGATGGTTAAGGCATTGCCAAGCGATGCCACTTCTGTAGATGAAGCAAAAGCAGCGCTAGTCGTTCATAACATTAGTGATGTTAGAGGTCATCTCTCATTACCGGAATCTGGACTATATGGAACAACCATTACTTGGACTTCTGTTCAGCCAAATGTCATTTCAGTGACTGGTGAAGTACAACGTCCGGCGCACGGTAGTGGAGATGTAGACGTGAAGCTTACAGCTACGATTACATTAAATTCAGCATCCACTACAAAGGAATTTATGGCGAAGGTGAAGGAACGGCCTGCTGATGAAAAATATGCGGGATACTTCTTCACATATTTTACTGGAGAAGGTACCTCAACAGGCGAGCAAGTTCACTTTGCACTAAGTAACGGTAATGATCCATTGAACTGGCGAGAATTGAATAATGGTAAACCTGTATTAACCTCTACCTTAGGGGAGAAGGGAGTACGTGATCCATTCATTATTCGTTCGCCTGAAGGTGACAAGTTCTACATGATCGCTACCGATCTGAAAATTAACGGCAATGGTAACTGGGGCAGAGCACAGACATGGGGCAGTCGTTCCATTATGGTGTGGGAATCGAATGATCTGGTCAACTGGACAGATCAACGCATGGTAGAGGTTGCACCGGAAGAAGCGGGTAATACATGGGCACCAGAAATTATGTACGACAACACCACAGGTGAATATATCGTATTCTGGGCTTCAAGAATGTTTGATGATGCATCCCATACAGGTAGTGCATATCAAAAAATGATGTATAGCAAGACAAGAGATTTCTATACGTTTACTGAACCGAAAGTATATTTGGATTATGGATACTCCATCATTGACACAACGATGATTGAGCATGATGGAAAAGTGTATCGATTTACGAAGGATGAGCAGGACAACGGAGCTTCTGCTCCATTTGGCAAGATGGTTTTCCAAGAGGTTGGTAACTCGATCTTAGATCCAGCCTTCAAGATGATTAATCAAGGTGTGGGTAACATGAAATGGGTTGAGGGTCCAACGATCTTTAAATCAAATACAGATGAAAAATGGTATTTATTCGTGGATGAGTTTGGTGGAAGAGGTTATCTTCCATTCGAGACCACCAATCTTGCATCAGGTGTCTGGACATTATCTTCTAACTACAATTTACCCGCTAGTCCGCGTCACGGAACGGTAATTCCCATTACACAAAGTGAGTATGATGCACTTAGTGGGAAGAACGTACCCGTTAGCGGAATTAGCTTGGACAAAACGACGATGTCCATCGTAGAAGGTCAATCAGGGCAATTGACAGCTACGGTAACACCAGCTAATGCAACGAAAAAAGCAGTAACATGGAGCTCTAGCAATCCAGCTGTAGCGACTGTAAGTGCGACAGGCCAAGTAACAGCAGTGGCACCAGGAACAGCAAGCATTACAGTAACTACAGTAGATGGTGGGTTATCATCCAGCGCTACGGTAACGGTAACACCATCGGTTGAGCCGACTGCACCAGGAGAAGTGACAAAACCAAGTGTAACAGCGAGTAATCAAAAGCTGACTCTGAAATGGAGTAATCCTGCAGAAAGCGATTTGGTCGCTATTAAGATTACAGGGTATGGAAATACAGAGTTTAAGACGGTAACGCTGAACAATGCGGCTAGCAGTTATGAAGTCACAGGACTTGCGAATGGTACGCTTTATGAATTCCGTATTACTACGGTAAACGCAGCGGGACATGAATCCGCAGGGGTTGTGGTGTCAGGAACACCACAAGCACCAAGCAGTGGTAATGGAAATGGTGGCGGTGACGGTAACATTCCTGCACCTACAGTACCAACAGCTCCAGGTGGAAATGAGCCAGTGGTCATGGACAACGGCCAAATAAACATTAAACCAGTTGTAAATGAGAACGGTACTTCTGAAGTGAAGTTAAGTGCGGATACAATGAAGCGTGCGCTTGATCAAACGACAGGCGGTAAGCTGCAAGTAGGAGTTGATGGTGATCAAAGCTTGAATGAGCTAACGATTGAGCTAGCAGTAGATGCAAGCTTAACAAGTGGAACGTCTACGGTAGATCGCATCGAGATCAACACTGGCTCTGCAGTCGTAACAGTGGCAACCGAACTGCTTGGAACAGGAACAAGTGCAGGGAAATCGTTAGGATTGGTGCTTAAGAAAATAGCAGCTAATCAACTGTCAGCTAGTGCACAAGCTCAGCTGAACGGTGAGGTCGTTTACGATATCGAGTTAACGATTGACGGTAAGAAGCTTACAGAGTTTGATGGCAGAGATGATCTCGTGATTGAATTGCCATACACCCTAAAAGCTGCCGAAAATCCAAACAACGTCGTCGTATACGATGTGAAGGACAACGGAGAGCTAAGAGTGGTGACGAATGGTAAATACAATGCAGCGACAGGAAAAGTAGAGTTCAAGCCAACGTATGCGAGCAAGTATACGGTAGCGTATGTTGCAACGAGCTTTAAGGATGTGACCCAAGACTGGGCGAAGGACGCGATCTCAGCATTGGGAGCAAGAGGCATTGTGAAGGGTATGGGCGACGGCGAATTTAATCCGAATGGTCAAGTGACAAGAGCAGAATTCATCACCATGCTGATGAATATGTTGGAGCTATCAGATGAGAACGCAACGACAAGTTTTAGTGATGTGAAGCCAGGAGAATGGTACCATGGAAATATCGCAACCGCGCAGAAGCTGGGGATTGTGAACGGGAAACCAAATGGACGATTCGGAGTTCATGAGAACATTACGCGAGAAGATATGGCGGTTATGGTATACAAGGTTGTCCAAATTAAGCAACTGGCGTTAGCAAGTGGTGAAGCTACAGCCTTCAAGGATGAAGCAAACATCGCAAACTACGCGAAGCAAGCGGTAGAGGCAATACAGGGAGCAGGCATAATCAACGGTGTAGGTAACGATGAGTTTGCACCGAAGAAGAATGCTAGCCGTGCAGAAGCAGCAGTGATGATCTATAATTTGTTGGGTTTGATGTAGACACGTTAAGTATAAGGCAGTTGCTATTGATTTACTCAGATAATAAAGTTGGGCGGAAGAACTTGTTCCGTCCAACTTTTTATCTGTTTAATCAGTGAGCAGGAACAGCCGTTAGATCCTGGCTTAAAGAAGTAGCTGTTAACTTTACCTTAATAGGGGCTCAATTCTTCCTCTAAGATTATCTGTATAGGCCAGGTTTCCATCCGTTGTTATCACGGCAGCCTCGATATCCTTCATTTTATTAACTTTATGAATAATGGAGACCACATCTAACCCAAACAATTCTGTCGTATATATATCGCAGTCGAGCGATCTATCCGCAATAATCGTTAAAGAAGCGATATTACTTTCTACTGGATAGCCTGTTCTGCTGTTAAATATATGATGGTACTGACTCCCTTCCTTCTCTAAAACTCTCTCGTATATTCCTGATGTAACAACGGATTGCTCCCATATACTAACGAGTGCTGCTGCATTTCCTCTTGGTAAAAAGGGATTTTGGATTCCAACTTTCCAGTGACTGGACCCGGTGGGAGAATCGCCATGAACCAAAACATTGCCGCCCATATCGACCATAGCTGATGCAGCTCCGTTTTTCTTAAAAAATGACATAACTTGATCAGCAAAATAACCTTTAGCGATTGCTCCAAGGTCGATTTCCATGCCCTTTTTGAATAAATGAACCGTTTGCAGCTCATCGTCAAGCTGTATATGCTCCGGATTTAAGAGCTTCAGCACTGATTTAATCTCGGTATCGTCCGGCACATGTGCCTCGTGAAAACCAATTCTCCACAATTTGATCAAAGGCCCTATCGCAATATTTAAAAATGAATCTTTATTCAGGCTGTGTTCTTTGCCTATCTTAATAAGATCATACAGTTCCTTGTCTACTCTAAGCGGATGTGATGCGGCTTCTTTTTTTAGCATGGCAAGCTGCGATTGCTCACTGTTGGCACTGAACACTTGTTCATAACGGACAAGCATATTCACGGCTTCCTCGGCAAGCTCTTCAGCATCTGTCCCCTCGATATAGAGTGATATGTTCGTTCCCATGAGCGGTATCGTTCTCGTAAAAGATTTCATGATAGCCTCCTATATCGCACATTGTTGTCCGTGATTGAGAAACGTATGGATGAGGTCATGATCCACGCTATTCAGCTTTTTTTCTCCATGATGGGCTATAAAATAATCCAGACTCATTTTCTCTACAGGGATTGGATAGATGTTGTATTCCGAAGGGCACTCCTTGATATGGATACTTTCAGGCACAAAGGTCAGACCTAAATTATGCTTTGCAAGTTTGAGTACAGTGTAGATTTCATTGCTTTCCATAACGATATTAGGCTGTACCTTGTAGACACTGAGCAATTGATCAATCTGTTTTCGGATTGCCGAACCTTTGGACGTTAGAATAAGCTTTTGGTTCAAAATGGTGCTGATCTCAATCGTGCCCTCCGGGATGACTGCAACATTCTCTTGATATAATTCGCAGCAACGCGGAATGATGGCTTGGTAACTGTGCCTGCCCCAGTTAAACGAGTTCAAGTTAGGGGAGATACTGCTTGAATTTTGCCCGATCCAGAAGTCCAGCTCATTATTTTGGAGACGTTTCTCATTTTTTTCAGGTAAATCCTCGACAAGATTAATTTTATAAGCAGAATGAATTTCCAGAAAATCTGGTAAAAAAAGAGGCGTTAAGTAAGAACCAAGGCTGGGAAGGATTCCGATCCGTATCACCTTATTGCCAATATCCGATACATATGAAATTTCCCTTATAAGCTTGGCGTAGCTATGTTCGAGTGACGTTAGGTATTGATAATATATTTTCCCCTGCTCGGTTAATCGGTACGGAAGTTTGTTGCGAGTGATCAGCTCACAGCCCAACTCAATTTCGATTTTCTTGATAACCTTTGTGAGGTAGGGTTGAGATATGTAAAGGGATTGAGCAGCCCGGCTATAGTTACTGTATTTCAATAGGCTGTCAATGTAACACAAGATATCCTGCGATTCCAATTTAGACATGTCCCTCACCTCTTTGTGAAAAAAGTAACAAACTTTGAATTTGAGGTGATTATAACAAATTAGTTATCAAACTGCAATGAATAACTATTAGATCATTTGAGCTTTGATATGTTAGAGTTAGGCCGAAAGAACGAGTCTGACATGTACGAACATCATCTTCGAATGACAGAGAGGGGATTACGATGAATTATTTAGCTATTGTGGGTACCAATTCGGATGTGTCAACTAACCGCATGTTGCTTCAATTTATGCAAAAGCATTTTTCGAGTGAGGCCCAGATTGATTTATATGAAATTAAGGATTTACCTGCGTTCATTGAAAAAGATGAAATAGAGGATGCTGAAGTTGGTATTCCTGCGAAGGTACAGGACTTATTGGGTCAAGTCTCTAAAGCGCAAGGCATCATTATCGCTACTCCTGAGTACGATCATGCAATCCCTGCCGTTCTGAAAAGTGCGCTGGAATGGATCAGTTACACGACTCAAACCTTGAAAGACAAGCCTGTTCTCATCGTGGGTGCATCACATGGTTCACTTGGTTCTTCCAGAGCGCAAGCTCATCTCAGACAAATCCTGGATTCGCCTGAGCTTGGTGCGAGAATGATGCCGAGCAGCGAGTTTCTTTTGGGAAAATCACAGAGTGCATTTGATAACAGCGGTAGCCTGATCAGCGCTGAGAAAGTAGCGGAGCTCGACGAAATCTTCAATGAGTTTGTTTTGTTTACGGAGATCACTACGGAACTGCTATCAAAAAGGACATTGATGAAAAAAACGAAAAAATTTTCCTGGCAAGAGTAGGGGGCTAATCACAATGAAAATCATAGCGATCGTTGGCACAAATGCAAAGAAATCGTATAATCGCAAGCTGCTTCAATTCATACAAAAGCATTTTGAGTCCAGAGCAGCCATTGAAATCCTGGATATTACAGATGTTCCGATGTTTAATCAGTCCGATAACCAAACAAACAGTGCAATTATACAATCGTTTAATGAAAAAATTATGGCAAGTGATGGTGTTATTATTGCGACTCCAGAATACAACCATTCCATCCCTTCATCTCTTAAAAGTCTGCTTGAATGGTTGAGCTTTGAAATCCATCCGCTGGCTGGAAAACCCGTGATGATCATAGGCGCGTCACAGGGAACACAAGGTTCCTCGCGTGCACAGCTGCATCTTCGTCAAATTCTGGATGCACCAGGTGTCGAAGCTAACGTGATGCCAGGGTATGAATTTTTGCTTGGCAGCGCACATAAAGCATTTGACGAATCAGGCAACCTGAACAATGAAGGAACGATTGATTTCCTGGAAACATGTTTCCTGCGGTTCCTTCGGTTTGCCAAAATTTCAAATCAGCTCAACGAAGAAGAGGAGTTCACCTATAGACCTGGTATGTATGAGATCAATGCCATAGGTCACAGTGGCAATCTGCCGATGAAGGTATCCTTTAGTGAAAATAGAATTGAAAGCATCGATATCGATTCGAAGGGTGAAACCGAAGGCATCGCCGATGTTGTTTTTGTAAGAATTCCGAATAAAATCATTGAGGGACAGACGCTGAATGTAGATGCTCTCTCAGGTGCTTCTGAAACCAGTAATGCTGTCATCAATGGTGTAGCCAAAGCGGTTAAGCTTGCCGGAGTGAACCCCGACATCCTGAAAAGACGTCCAAAACCTGCTAGCAGCCAGATGAGGGCTGACGAAGAATATACTTGCGATGTGGTCGTTGTAGGTGGAGGTGGCGCAGGACTTAGTGCTGCTGCTACAGCTTTACAACAAGGAGCAAGTGCGATTGTACTTGAGAAATATCCTGCTGTTGGGGGAAATACGATCCGCTCAGGTGGTCCTGTCAATGCTGCAGATCCTGTATGGCAACAACAGTTCACTGAGAATCCAGGGGAAAGACAGACGATTGAGAATTTATTAAGTACCGATGCGAGCTTGATCCATCCGGAATATATCGATGATTTCCATGCACTCAAAGAAGAGTTTACTGCGTATCAGGAAAAGTTCGGCACAGAAAAGGCTTATTTATTCGACTCCCCACTTCTTCACAGAATGCAAACGTATTTCGGGGGCAAACGAACGGACCTGAATGGAAACATGATCTATGGACAGTACGATCTGGTCAAAGTACTTACAGACCGTGCCTTGGAAAGTGTAACGTGGCTAGAGGATATCGGGGTTGAGTATGATAAAAGTATCGTATTTGCTCCAGTGGGTGCCCTTTGGCGTCGTGGCCATAAACCTGTCAAAAGTTATGGCTCTGCCTTTATCATTGCACTTAGCAAATATGTAGAAGAAAATGGCGGACAAATTATTACAGATAGTCCGGTCAAACAGCTAATCATCGAAGATGGAAAAATTGCAGGTGTTATCGCAACGGGTGTAAATGGTCAGAAAATCACCGTTCATGCCAAAGCGGTTGTGCTTGCTAGCGGCGGTTTTGGTGCTAATACACAGATGCTCAAGGAATATAACACGTACTGGAGCCATATTGACGATGATATCAAAACAACGAACTCCTATGCGATGACTGGGGATGGAATATCGCTGGGTAAGAGTGCAGGAGCAGCGCTTACAGGCATGGGCTTCACTCAAATGATGCCTGTAGCGGACCCGGAAACGGGCGAACTCTTCAGTGGGCTGCAAGTACCTCCTGAAAATTTTGTCATTGTTAACAAAAAGGGTGAACGGTTTGTTAATGAATTTTCTGGACGAGATGTCTTAACCAAAGCGGCTATCGAGCAGGGAAGCTTGTTTTACCTGATTGCGGATGACGAGATCAAGAAAACCGCAGCAAACACAAGCCAGGAAAAGATAGATCAGCAAGTAGAAGCGGGTACTCTGTTTAGAGCCGATACGTTAGAAGAGCTGGCTGTGAAAATTAATATGGACCCTCAGGTTCTTAGAACTACCATTGATAAGTATAACTCTTATGTGGATGCGGGCTTTGATCCGGAGTTCCATAAGGATACGTTTAGCTTAAAAGTCGAGAAGTCTCCATTCTACGCTACACCAAGAAAACCTGCAGTTCACCATACGATGGGCGGTATTAAGATCGATACGAAAACCCGTGTATTGGATGAAAACGGTCAACCCATAGCGCATCTGTATGCCGCTGGAGAAGTGGCCGGAGGTATACATGCAGGCAACCGTTTAGGCGGTAATGCTTTGACGGATATCTTTACTTTTGGACGAATTGCTGGTAAGACTGCTGTGGATGAGATGAATGATGTGGAGAATATAAACAAAGAAATATAGATCATTCATGACCATTTAAAGCTCTAAACAACCCGGTAAACACAAGGATATCCTAGTGTTTGTCGGGTTATTTTCAATTCATAAATGTGTTCTTGGAAACTAATCTGAAAGCGCTTTATTTTTCTTGTAGACAAGAGAACATACCAGATGATATATTGTTTCTGTAAGAAACAATATTATTTTTATTGAGAACTATATTATACGTGTCCTTGTTAAGGGCGGAGGAAATGATCTCTCGGAGCTTAAGCTTGGACACCACAAAAAGGACGGGGAAATGATGACTAAAACCGAGACAACAATTCAATCCTTTGATGGCACACAGCTTTATTTCAGCAAGGATACAGTGGAAAATGCTAAAGCCGCTGTCGTTATTGTACACGGATTAGCGGAACATACCGGTCGCTATGATTATGTGACAGAGAAGCTGAGTCAGCGCGGGTTTAACGTATATCGATTCGATCATCGCGGTCATGCCAGATCGGAAGGACAGCGTACGTTCTACAGTGATTTTCACCAGATCATAGAGGATGTCAACGTTGTGGTGGAGACTGCTTTGCAAGAAAGCGGCAATCTTCCGCTGTTTGTTATCGGACATAGTATGGGCGGCTTCGCAACCTCGTCTTTTGGAACGAAATATCCAGGCAAGGTTAAAGGTATCGTGTTATCCGGAGCGCTCACTCGTTACAATACAAAAGTTGCGGGAGAATTGCCTATGGATCTGCCTACAGGCACGTATTTCCCGAATGAGCTGGGCAGCGGCGTATGTAGTGATCCCGCAGTTGTATCCGCTTACGCGAATGACCCACTAGTTGAAAAGCAAATCTCTGTAGATTTGTTTAACAGTCTGGGAAATGGCATAACATGGCTGAAGGAGAACGCTGAGCAGTTTATAGATCCCGTACTTGTTCTGCATGGGGCGAATGACGGGCTGGTCAGCGAAAAGGATTCTCGTGATTTTTACGGAGATATCGCTTCAACCGATAAAACACTCAAAATTTATGCTCATCTGATGCATGAGATATTTAATGAACCAACCCGTGATGACGTTATTGAAGAAGCAATCACATGGATTGAAAAACGGATCTGATTTCAGTAGAGTAAGAGAGAGAATCTGAATGATGAAAGGGATTATCCATGAAATTAGATTGGATGGGCGACCATCGGGAACTGATTGAGAAAATTATCAAATACGGCAATGCGTACTCGAATACCTATAAGTTGCAGCGAAGTTATGGTACGGATATGATGTTCTCGGCTTCACAGATTCAGACGCTGGAGTACATTCTGGAAGCCGAGGACAAGGAAGAGAAGATGACGGAAATGGCCGCGCGCCTGGGCGTAAGCCGCAGTACATTCTCCAAGAACGTGAAGAATCTGACCGAAAAAGGACTGCTCGAGAAATTCCATCTAAGCGGTAACCGCAAAGATATTTACGTCAAACCTTCGGCAAAAGGGCGCGAGGTATATGGCAAGTATACCGAATTTGTGCGAGAGCTTTGCTTTGATGAGATTTTCAAGTATGCAGATCAGATTTCAGATGTGGACAAACAAAACTTTATTCGCATTATGGATATGTTCGCCGATGTACTCGTCTGGTATGGTGAAAAGGAACAGGAAGCGCGTAAATTAATCAGAATTGATTCCGATTCGGGCAGCGACTAGTTTCGAGATAAAAGGGATTTTCCTCAAGGCTGTTCTGTGGCCGGAAAGGAAAATCCCTTTTTGCTTGCTCTGAAACACGAACCTTGAAATTAAGGGCACCAGCCCATTCCCTCCGCGAATGTCCGTCATACAGTATAAAGTGCTTGAAGCAGCAGAGGCTGTAAGACAATTATTCAGCAGGGAGTGGAACGTGTGAAATCAAAAACGAAACTGACCGGACGAGTGATCTTCAGAGGTGATCCAGGATATGAGGCCGCCCGAAAAAACTGGGACCCGCATACGGACAGATTTCCTAAAGTATTTGTTTTTGCTCAGAAAACAAAAGATGTCTCCAATGCCATCCGATGGGCTCGTGAGAATGATGTGCCGATCCGGCCGCGAAGTGGCAGACACGCGCTTGAAGTGAACCTTTCACAGGTGAATGGCGGTATCGTGATTGACGTGAGTGATCTGAATTCGATCAAGCTTGATAAAAAAAATGGAATCGTCGTTGTAGGAACAGGCAACCGGGTAGGAAGAATTGCGAATACCCTCGCCAAGCAAGGATTCATCGCTCCTTTTGGTGACAGCCCTACAGTTGGAATCGGTGGGATTACGTTAGGCGGGGGAATTGGACCTCTCCAGCGTACCATAGGTCTCATCAGTGATAACCTGCTTGAAGTGGAAATGGTGGATGCCAACGGAAAAGTCATTCGGGCGAATAAAAATCTTAATGCAGATCTCTTTTGGGCCTCACGTGGTGGGGGTGGTGGTAACTTCGGAGTATATACCCGTTACAAATTCAAAGTGCGCCGGGCACCAGCGAAGGCGACTGTATTTAAAATTACCTGGCCATGGGCTCAATTCGAGAAGGTACTCAAAGTATGGCAGAAGTGGGCTCCCTCGGTGAACACGAGACTGGGCAGTGAATTGTCCATCGGACCGAAAAAGGGTGGAAATGTTATGATGGAGGGACTGTTCCTAGGCTCTAAAACAGAGGCCCTCCGATTATTGCAGCCAATGATTAGTGTCGGTACGCCGACGAGCTCCACGGTTCGTTTGTTGCCTTACACGGAAGTTGTGAAGTTCTTATTGCAGCCTGACCCGATTCAAACGCAAAGATTCAGTAACCAGTTCTCCTCCGGTTTCGGAAGAAAACCATTTCCTGATAAGGCCATCAAAACGATGCGGGCATTTTTGGAGAATCTGGAAGAGGGGCCAGGCGGATTCTATTTCCTGAACTGGGGAGGAGCGGTAAGTCGCAAATCACCTCGATCAACCGCGTTTTTCTGGCGAAAAGAGAAGTTCTATGTGGAATGGACCAGTACGTGGATCAAACCATCCCATGCCGCTAAAAATATTGCACTCGCTCGTAATACTCGCAAGAAATTGCAACCATACATTGTCGGTTCCTATATCAATGTTCCGGATCAAGGAATCAAAAATTCCGGTCCAGTGTACTATGGAGCCAACTATGCCAGACTGCGGAGAGTCAAAGCCAAGTATGATCCGAAAAATGTGTTTAACAATCCGCAAAGCATCACGCCGGCTCGGAGAGCGTAAGGTAGAGCCATTCATTTTTACTAGCAGCTAGTGCTAATCAGAAGTTAAATTCATCTATGTATTACTGATAATAAAGACACGTCTTTTATGGCGTGTCTTATTGATTTTTATGGTAGTATAGATGCCAAAACGATATATGAAACGATACAGTTGCTGTTCGAGACCCTTAAATGGAGGTATTGCTCATGTATGCACCGATCTTATCTACGAAATTAACCATTCCAGTTCAGCGCTCTCATGTAGTGGATCGTCCCCGCCTGTATGTCCGTTTCGGCGAGGGGATGCACGCTAAACTCATACTGGTCTCTGCTCCTGCAGGATCAGGCAAAACACTACTAGTTAATCAATGGGTTAAGTCTTCCTCTTTAGATACAGCTTGGCTCTCGCTGGAAGAAGCAGATAACGATCCTTCACGTTTTTTGACATATCTATGTGCTTCGTTACAGACGATTGTCCCCAAGCTTGCTGAAGGAATGATGGGATTTGTTCAATCTTCCGAGCCGCTACCTATCGAGACCATTATTACATACCTTCTTAATGAAGTTTCTGAAATAACCAATCATTTTGTACTTGTTCTGGATGATTATCATCTCATGACTTCAGAAGTGATCAATCAAGCGCTGGTCTACTTACTGAGGCACATGCCCCCGCATATGCATATCGTCATGACTACGCGTCGGCAACCCAAGTTACCTTTGGCTCGACTGCGGGCAAAGGGGGAATTGATTGAAATACGTGGTAGTGATCTGCGTTTTACTTCTGCCGAAAGCAGTGAGTTTTTGGATCGGGTCATGGGATTGAAACTTTCAGAGGAACATGTTGCTCTCCTTGAAAAGCGAACAGAAGGCTGGGTTGCCGGGTTGCAGCTAGCGGCCTTATCCGTACAGGGTTCTTCTGATCCGAATCACTTTATGGAAACGTTCAGTGGCAGTGACCCATTTGTACTGGACTATCTAATGGAAGAAATATTACAAGGGCTAACCGAACAGGTACAGAACTTTTTGTTGAAAACGTGCATGTTGGATCGATTATGCGGTTCATTGTGTGATGCGATCTTTGATATAGATGAACCCAAGGAACATGAATCCGTTGATTTTACCGGACAGGACATGTTGGAGTGGCTAGAGCAAGCCAATCTTTTCATCGTTCCCCTGGATAATGAGAGGCGATGGTATCGTTACCATCATCTGTTTGCAGATTTATTGCGTAAAAGAGTACACCAGAATTCAAATTACGCCGGTACAGCTGAGACCGATCTGTCTATTACTGAGATACATAAGCGAGCGAGCTTCTGGTATGAGAAGCATCAAATGGAGCTGGAGGCTTTCAATCATGCTGTAGCTGCGGCAGATACTCATCGGGCATCAGATCTGTTGGAAGGAAAAGGTATGCCACTTCTTTTTCGCGGAGGTGCTGTTCCTGCCTTGCAATGGTTGAATTCACTATCCTGGGCAGAAATGGATTCAATACCTTCCCTATGGGTGATGCATGCGGCTGCGTTATTAGTGTCAGGACATATGATAGACGTGGAACCCAAATTGCAGTCTGCTGAACAAGCGTTACAAAATACGGAACCTGAAAAGATCAATTCTGATCTCATCGGACATATCGCTTCCATCCGAGCCACGCTGGCTGTCAGCCGACACGATGCGGATACAATTATTACGGAGTCACTTCGAGCACTCAAATATTTGCATCCTCATAATCTGCCCATTCGTGCAGCAACAGCTTGGACATTAGGATATGCATACCAGCTTCAGGGAAAACGTGTGGAAGCCGAATTGTCCTACGAGGAATCATTATTGAACAGTACCAGGATCGGACATCATATCATCACGATGATGGCGACACTGGGCGTGGGGAATATGCAGGAATTCAACAATCAGCTACACCTGGCGACTGAAGCCTATCAGCAGGCGGTACATATGGCAGGCAAACCACCGCTACCCATTGCTTGTGAAGCCCATTTGGGTCTGGCGCGAGTTCATTATGAATGGAATAACCTTGATGTGGCGATGTTCCACGCTCAACAGAGTGTGCAGTTGGCACATCAATTTGTCCAAACGGACAGGGTTGTTGCAAGTGAGTTATGGCTCGCTCGAGTGACGCTTGCGAAGGCGGATCTTCATAAAGCCGCTATCATGTTAGATAGAATCAACGAAACGGCCCAACGGTTAAATTTTACAAAGGCGATCCCTGATATTACTGCTGCATACGTTCTTGTGCTCCTTCGTCAGGGCGATCTGAAAAAAGCAATGCGATTATCATGGGACAGAAATCATGCGCTTAGTCAGGCCAGAGTATTGTTGAAGCAGGGGAACACCTTGGAGGCACTTGGTATTATGGAATCCTGTCTTCGCTTGGCCATAACCAAAGGCTTCAAGGATGAACAGCTCAAGGCAACAATCCTTCTGGCGGCTATCCATGAGGAACATGGAAATAGAACACAAGCTATCGAGTTCCTGACTGAGGCCATGACGATGGCAGAGCCAGCAGGCTTCATTCGTGTATTTGTAGACGAAGGTGTTGTTGTGCACAGCCTTTTGAAGAGGATAACAGCACGCGGTGACTCACGTTTATATCTGCTTCAATTATTGGCTGCATTTGAAGCTGAGGACAACAGAATAGAAATGATTTCGGAAGAAACAAATGTATATCCGTACGTTTCTGAACTGCGAATTGATACGCTAAGCGTGAGAGAGCTCGAAGTATTACATCTCATTGCGCAGGGAAGATCCAATCGGGAGATTAGTGAGATACTTCATATTGCACTGCCTACCGTGAAAGGACATAACCGGATTATTTTTGACAAAATGCAGGTGAAGCGACGAACCGAAGCAGTGGCAAAAGCGCGTGAATGGAAGCTCCTGTAACTTGTTATTCACGAACGATACTTTAGTATCTAGGGGCCGAACCCACTTCCCGATATACTGTTGGCAAACAGGAATATGTGGAGGGAAAGATATGAGAGCTATCATATGTACAAAGTATGGATCACCAGATGTGTTGCAACTTAAAGACATAGCGAAGCCATCACCTAAAGATCATGAGATTCAGATTAAAATACACGCAACAACTGTAACATCCGGGGACTGCAGAGTTCGTGGTTCCAATGTTCCGTTTCTGTACTGGGTACCGATGCGTCTTTTTTTGGGATTCCGAAAACCTCGAAATTCGGTCCTGGGCGTAGAGTTGGCAGGAGAAGTTACGGCGATTGGCAAGGAAGTAAAGCAATTTAAGTTAGGTGATCAGGTGTATGCCATCAATGGATTGTCTTTTGGTGCCCATGCTCAGTATATATGTCTCTCCGAAGAGGATCCAGTTGCTCTGAAACCCTTCAACGCAACGTATGAGGAAGCAGCAGCAATTCCGTTTGGTGGAACTACGGCCTTATATTTTCTGCGCAAAGGAAACATTAAACGGGGAATGAAAGTGCTCATCTATGGAGCTTCGGGAGCCGTAGGAACTGCTGCTGTACAGCTTGCGAAATATTTTGGAGCAGAAGTAACGGGGGTATGCAGTACAACGAATTTGGAGTTCGCGAAGTCACTTGGTGCCGAGCATGTTATAGATTATATGAAGGAAGACTTTACAAAGACAAGTCAGCGGTATGATCTGATATTGGATGCAGTTGGCAAAGTCTCGAAAGGTCAATGTCGGCACCTATTGGCACCTAACGGTACATATGTCACTGTTGAGGGGCAAGGCATCGCAAGGGTCACTGCAAAGGATCTGATACTTCTAAAAGAGTTGGTGGAGGCTGGTGAGATGCAAGCGGTGATTGACAGACGTTTTGCCTTGGAGCAAATTCAGGAAGCTTATCGTTATGTGGAAACAGGGCGTAAGAGGGGAAATGTCGTGATTACGGTCAAACATGAGAACTAATTGGCAATGCGGCCTCTTTGAGTTGGAACGGAACCTAACGAATCTAATAGGATGAATGGAGCATGAAAAGATCGTATTACGAAGAAAACAAGTACACCCCATGATTGACCTAGAATAAATAGCCAACACATTTGCACAGCAGTTATTTAGACGTACATGAGGTCAACTGACCGATTGGTGAAAGGGAACTAAAAAGCCGCTTTTGGTCATATGACCAAAAGCGGCTTTTTCACATGCCAACTACGCATGTCAGTTATTGGGCAATTAAACGTTAACTTTTTCTCCTGCAAATACTTCCACGTTCATTGGAGCGGCCATAAAAGCTGCTGCTTGTTGAACAAAAGCCTGGAAATGTGAGCTTGTGTTGTGGGCAGCTGTAGCAGCTTCGTCTTTCCACAGTTCGATCATCGTGTATTGTTGTTCGTGTTCTGTGCCTTTTGCCAGATCGTAGCTGATGTTACCTTCTTCTTGACGTGTAGCCGTAATCAGTTCTTTAGCTGCAGCCAGAAAAGCTTGTTCTTGAGCCGCTTGAATTTGCAGATATGCGTGAATGATAATCATAATAGTTAACCTCCATAGTGTGTTTGATAGTGTTTGTTTGGAATGTGTTAAGAATGTATGCTTATTGACCAGTATAATCGTGACTTACAGGGAAACCGTCCCTGATATTATGCCCAAGTTGTGATTGTTTCTACTGGCAGACGGTAGGAAGGATGACCTTCTTTGGCTGATTTACCGATCGAGATCAACATAACCGGTTGATAACGCTCTTTGTCCATGCCAAATGCTTCTGCAATTTGATCTTTCTCATAACCACCGATTGGGTTGGTGTCATAACCATGAGCACGTGCAGCAAGCATCAATTGCATGGAAGCAAGGCCAGCATCGATCAGGTTAACGTCACGAAGATCGGAGGCAGCCATCTTTTCGTAATAAGGCATTACAGTTTTGAGCTGCATATCCTTAATGTCTTGTGGCATGTAACCAAGTTCTACAGCTTTACCAAAAATCTCATCCATATATTCAACGTTGTTCATATCAATGAATACGCCAATAACAGCGGCAGAAGTCAAAACCTGATTTTGATTGAATCTTGCAAGAGGCGCAAGCTTTTCTTTGCCTTCAGCTGTATCTACAACCAGAAAACGCCAAGGCTGCAAATTGATCGAAGATGGTGCACGGGAAGCTTCTGACAGAATTTCAGTCATTTCTTCACGGCTGATTTTCACTTCAGGATCGTAAAGCTTCACAGAACGGCGACCGTAGGTAATTTCGTTGAAATCATTGGTTTTTTGGAATTTGCTTTGAATTGTACTCATGCATGGATCTCTCCTCTATATATGGGTTTAGAAATTGTTGTGCATACGTTCCAGGAAATCGGCGAGTGACTGAACTTCGTCTTCACTGAAATCCTGTAAAATCTGGTTGATAAAATTAGTCTTCTCAGCTTTGTAGCCTTCAATCTGCTTCCGGCCGTGGTCCGTCAGACGAACAAAAGTGACCCGATTATCATCGGGGTTCTTACGTCTTGTAACCATCAGGTCCGCCTCAAGCTGTTTTAAGTGGCGTGTTATCGCAGCACTATCAATGTTAATGATTTTCTGCAGCATGGATTGGTTAATCTCATCGACCTGATCCAGCTCATGCAGAATTTCAAAGCGAGAGGAACTGATACCCGTACAGCGTTCGAACTTGGGACTGATTTTGTTGCCCAACACGTTCAGCAGGTTGATGATCTGTTCTTCTTTGGAAACAATACGTGTCATGACTAGACCTCCCGGGTGAATCTGAATCATGAACAACGGCGTATGTTAACCAATGATTAATGTTGCAGTATACAATGCCATTGCCTAATGATTATTTGGATGCTCTCGATCATTGATGTATCAATATTTGATGCGTCAATCATTGATGGCTCAATTAATATATCATGCCGTTTATGATTTTGCAACAGCTTAGAAAATGTTGCTGATGCTGGCGCTATTTTCCCGCTACGTATACATTACAGTCCGTATAGGGTGTCCAAATGTATAAGTTAATATTGATTATTTATGTTATTGAGAATTGTTATCAACTAATTTATAATAAAATGAAATGTACATGATGAACGAAATTAACAGGCAGTTCATAACAGCAGCAAAAAGGTTTGTCGATGTAGCATGGCAGGAGGGAAAGTACAGCGGAGATGAATTTGAATGATCACATCAGGTTGTGGAATCATGTTTTTGTCAAAATACTGGATGTACGCCAAAACGCTTTGCATCCTGGGGAGAAGCTGAAGAATTATCAACTACCAGCGAGTACCTATCTATATATCACCGACGGAAGTGCACGGATACGAATGGATCAACACAGATACATCGTGGAGGGATTCCACATCATTCATGGAGGCAAGCAGGCGTATTTAAACATGGAGACGGATTCGGGCGTGGTGTATTATATGATTTTGTACAAAGCCATTCTGGCCTTGCCCTGTGGGATGGAAATTCAGCATCTGATGGACCATGAACGTCCGTTTCAGGACCAATATGCACTCGTACCAACCCGCCCGCTGCACATGTATCAGTGTATGGAGGAATTGAAGCAGGAGTGGGAGCAGTCTACTAAGCTTGCAAAGTTACATGCCAAAACTCTATTTCATCAATGGGTATATTCTTTGTTGGCAGACGTACACGAACAATCCATTCAACCATGGAAACCGGACACGGTCACACAGGCTATTGATTATATGAATGCTCATCTGCACGAACCCATAGCTCTTGATGTAATGGCAGAAGCATTGGAATGCAGCGTGGGGCACTTGTCCAGATTGTTCAAGCAAAAGTTGAACATCAGTCCCATCCAATATCTTGGACAGATCCGAATGGAGAGGGCTGCACATCTTCTGGTGCATACGGGTGCTACGTTGCAACAGATTGCAGAGCAAGTCGGTTATCCAGATGCACATTCACTAAGTCGCAGTTTCAAAAAAATCAAAGGACTATCACCAATTCGTTACAAAAAAGGTCTAAGCCAACGGTTACATAACTCAAAAAAGGCATTGGCAATGAACCAAAAGCAAGATTTGCCCAGTGTAATGCAAGAAAATGCCCTTCATCCGCTACATACCTCTCTATATAATGATATTGATTATCAATATCAAAATAATGTTGGAGGGGAATTACTGATGCAAGGAAAATTCAAAATGACAGCAGTAAGCATGATGCTGTGTCTCACATTACTACTCGCGGCCTGTTCCAGTCCTGCACCGTCTGCAAGTGGTACGCAAACAGAGACTAACGCGGCTACTACACAATCGGGTAACCAGGTAACGGAGGCAGGGAAATCGACTGCTCAACCAGAGACACGGACGGTTTCTACATTGAGAGGAGATGTGGTGATTCCGGCCAACCCGCAGCGTGTTGCTTCGGATCAATATATGGGGTACCTGCTGAAACTGGGCATTGTACCGGTTGGTGTAAGAACATTTATGCTGAACGAAGGATGGATTGAAAAGTCTGGCATTGCTGCTGATGTTATAGCGGGTATTGAGGATTTGGGAGGAGAGTTCCCAATGAATCTGGAGAAGTTAGTGTCACTTGAGCCGGATCTTATCATCGGTTCCATTGATAAAAATATTGAGGATTACGAAAAAATTGCAACGACTGTCTTTTTACCTTATTGGGAAGGCGATAAAACGTCTGGCCCACTGGAAAAGCTGCGCCGAATTGCTGGTGTTTTTGGAAAAGAGAAGGAAGCAGAGCAATGGATCACGACATATGAAGAGAATATCGAAGAGACTAAGAAGCAGATTGCTGGTGTAATTAAAGAAGGCGAGACCGTATCGATGATACAAATAGGGTACAAAGCGTTGTATGTACTTGGTGCAGAAGGCGGGAACTATGGTAGTTCCACGATCTATGAGATGCTGAAACTGCCTCCAACTCAGCAAGCACTCGAAATGAAGGATGGATTCGAGACGATCTCCCTTGAAGTACTGCCTGAGTATATGGGAGACCATATCTTCTTATATGGTTCGGGTAGTGAGGACGCCAAAGAGATCCTGAACAGCGAGGTTTGGAAACGTCTGCCCGCTGTGCAGAAAGGACAAGTCTACGCCTATGGTTCCTTGGATGGTACAGAGGATGAGTTTGTCATGGAAGATCCCTATTCACTGGAGTTGCAGTTGGATAGTATAAAGAATTTACTATTGGGAGCTGAAAAATAGAGTGTAATCATTTCACATAGAATCGGATCAGAACAGGGAGGGGACGTGAGCATGGAGGAAAATGATTGGATCAAACAACTGGAGCAACTACATTTCTCTGCTGTCCACGTCTGCCATTACTCTAGCAATCCGCGGGCTGTTCAGCGTCGGATCTGGAAAAGGTTCGCCATTTGCAGGGTCATCGCGGGCAAGGGATCTTTGTCTATGGATAACATTGTACATACGGTATCTCAAGACGAGTGGTTTTTGTTGAAGCCAGGAATGCATGTGGAGTTTCAGACGGATATGGAAGCACCTGTCCGATATCAGATCATTTTATTTTCCTGTGTTACACTTACCCGGCGTCGGAATGCTTGGCATACCGAGGCATTTGATCTCCCTGTGACGGGCAAGCTTAATGTTCCTTCCAATACACGTGATATTCAGGAGATGATGGATACCCTGGTGAGTGGAAAACACTCGTTTACGAGTCTGGAAAAGACGCGCAGGAAACATCTTTTGCATCAGTTGTTGATTCAGTTAATGATGCACGTGAATGAAGCAACACCCCCTGTAGCGGGGATGGATTTGGCACTTGATTATATGACGCATCAGTATATGGAAGACATTCGAATTGATCAGATGGCCCGCATGGCAGGGCTTAGTGTGAATCATTTTATAAGAACATTCAAACGACAAATAAATATGACCCCGATTGAATATATACTGAAGCTACGTATGACAAAGGCCAAACAGTTGTTATTTTCTTCAGATAAAATCAAGGAAATTGCGGAGCAAGTGGGTTATAAGGACGAGCACTATTTCAGCAGAGTCTTTAAGAAAAACGAAGGAATCGCCCCAACGTTGTATATGAAAAATAAAGTGAATCGCATTGCCACCTTATATTACGGGTTGGACGATTATGTGATAACGCTCGGTTTGAGGCCAGTATCCGCTTTATCCTATGGTCAGAGGGTGGCTCGTCATGTTGCCATACCTGCGCTTCAAGCACACAGTCATCAGGGGGTTATCCTGGATAGCTTCAATCAGAACTATGATGATTTGAGGCGAGTCCAACCGGACCTGATCATTACGAGTGATCGTTTGGAACCAAATGACTCACTGCATCGTATCGCGCCTACCACCATGCTGGAGCACACCAACCATTTTGGGGAAAGACTTCTGTATATGGCGGACATTATGGGCCGCACCGAACAGGCTGTACAGTGGATAGAACAACATGCTGAACTGAGTCGGGTTCTTCGAGGGCGTATTCAATCGAGGTGGGGGAAACAGAGTGCCATGTTCATCCGAGTGACTTCTCATTTCTACCGAATGTATGGATTGAACAACCAGACAGGTGCCCTATTGTATGATGATCTGGGATTTTATTTGCCTCGTGATTTTCCGGAACAACAGTGGGCTGTAGAGAGTAAAGTTAGCGATTTGCAGTTATACGAAGTGGATCATGTGTTTGTAATGGTCGATCCCACAGAAGAGGCACGTGCTCAACTGAGGCAATTACAGCAATCCAGTGCATGGTTGGCATTAAAGGCTGTTCAAGAAGGCCATGTATATAATGCAGGAGATATTTTTTTCAAAACGCTGGGTCCCACCGGACGCATGTGGGCCATGCGATATGTGGCAGAGCAACTTGGGGTTACCTTACGGTGATATTGTGCAAGAGAAGAGAGTGGAATAATCCATGGTAAGCCTGTATGCTTTTCCCTACTATAGTGATAATGATTATTATTATTAAATAGCAGAGGGGATTTACTACAAATGGTAAGACAGAGAGCAGCAACGATGATACTGTTGGCCCTGCTTGTGCTCGTTCTGACGGCATGTAGCAAGGCATCAGAAGTAACGGAAGCAACGCCTCCGCAACAGGATACACCTGTGGAAGAGAGTGGTACGCAAACGATTGAGCATCTTAAAGGAACAGCGGTTGTACCGCAAAAGATAGAGCGTATGGTGGTATTATCTGCTGCTTACATCGATCACATGTTGACGATTGGTGAGAAACCAGCAGGCGTTAATGTAGAAGTTCGTTACGGAGGAGATTATTTGCCTTACCTTGCAGATCAGCTTGCCGGCGTTCCAACGGTAGGGTCGGCAGATAGTCCTAACCTGGAGGCTATCCTTCAGATTGATCCGGATGTCATCGTTATTGAGAGTCGAACTGCGGAGAGTATGTATGATCAGTTGGAGAAAATCGCTCCGACGATTGTACTTGGTACTGAATGGCTGGATTATGCTGATGATACAACCTATTGGACACAGGATCTGTTGACCATTGCCGGGATGTACAACAAAGTGGATCTGGCAAAAGAAAAGATAGCCGAGGTAGAGCAGCAAGCGAAGCAATTAAAAGCGAAGATCGAACAACTGGATCAAAAAAAGTTGGCTTATCTGCGTGTAAGAGAGAAGACCTTGCAAATATACGCGGCAAAAGGGCATCCAACCAACACACTTTTATATGATGATCTTGGATTTGTGCCAACGAGTGTGACACCTGCCGAACAACGTGAGGATTTATCCATGGAGAAAATAGCAGATGTGGATGCTGATTTTGTAATTCTGGAGATTGACCCGAATGCCGATGAGTATTTAAACAACATCAATGCAAGCTCACTCTGGAAGGGAGTACCGGCTGTTGGTGCAGATCAGGTCTATACGACAGACTCGTTCTGGTTGTTTAAGGGCTGGGGAGCGATTGGGCGAAGCGAGATTATCAACGAAGTTGAAGAGATGATTCAATAGATGAGACGTTATCCAAGACATGACTATTTAGAGATGTCGGAAGCGTTACAGCAATTTTTTGTGACGACGATCCGAGTGGACTGCGATGATTCCAAGTATCCTTTCCGTGTGAAGGATCTGCTGAATGAAGAGAAACGAAACTTGATATTGCGTGAACAGGCTATGCAGCAAGGGCTTCAACTGGGAGGCAAAGGAAGTGTGGCCGTTGGTACACTTTTTGCTAAGCGTTACTCCGTATTTGTTATGTCCGTAATCTCAGCATTCAGTCTATACGATACGATACTTAGCATTGCAGACGATGATGTGCGGTTTGAATTGAATGGAGCAGGTGGCATGCGATATGAGACTCGGTTGAAGAGCTCCTTTCTGGAGGGTGGAGATCCTGTTCAGCGCAGATCAGAGAGCGGCTTGCTCAAGAAGAGAATGCTGTTACATCTGGAACCCGTTCTGCGAGCAGTAGCCGTTAGTACAGGAGCGAGCGATAAGGTAATGTGGTCTCTAGTTGCCCATAATGTGCAACAATTGTATGAACGAATGATCAATGATCAGAGCATATGGAAGACGGATCAGCGGCTTGAACAGATCAAGGAAGATCAAAGCCTATGGTTTGACGAACAAAATGAAAATGCATTTACATTTGCCATGAAGCTGAATCGCTTTGATCACCCCGAGTGGCAAGGACCGCCGTTCTTGATACGTCGATATTGTTGTTTGGCTTATCAAGTTGGAGACGGCAGTCATACACATGGTTATTGCAACAGTTGTCCGAAGCTGGATTCGGATTCCCGATTGAGCAAACTTCTCCAGCAGTGAACAGACACTCTTGTACCGTATGGTACGAATCTGTTTCAGACAATCCATGTTCTCTTCGGTTTCCAATGGGTAGAATCTAGGATCAACAAGCTACACAACCTGCAGCGGCTTGAGCCAGCGTCTGCGGGTTTGTTGGCTTTGTACAGGGTCACGATACCTTTGCATTGAGGGATAGTATTCGTTATACTACAAGCTATTGATCAATTAATCACTAACTATTGGAGGACGAATTACCATGGCTAAAGATACAGCAGCGTCGGTTAACCGGCGAAATGATATTATCTCTGCAGCAATTGACGTCTTCGCGGAAATTGGCTATTATCGTGCGACTACAGCTCAGGTGGCTGAACGGGCACAGATCTCACAGCCGTATATATTTCGTTTTTTCAAAACAAAAGAAGCTTTATTATTAACTGCAATTGAGGTCTCATGGACACGGGTGATTGATTCGTTTCGAATTGTGGTTGAGACGGCGACGCCAGATCAGTTGGAACATGATCTAATTGAAGCCTACGATAAGATTCTGGAATCGCACAAGAGCGAAATCTTGCTTCAGATGCAGGCGCAAACGATCCGGGAGGAAGTCATTCGTCAGGCCATGCAAAAAGGCATTAGTGATGTACGAAGCATGGTATTGGAAGCTTTCACCGTTGCAGGAATTGCTGAACCGCTAAAAAGAACCATGATTTTTCTGGCAATCGGGATGTTGTGTAATGTATCTAATGCACTGGATATGCCGGAGCTGAAGGAGCGATAGAGAGGGAGGAAAAATCCCTTTTTGAATTTTAGTTATTGATCAATCACTAAATATGGTTTATATTGTTTTCAGGTAAGTAATTGATCAATAACTAAATGGATGAAAGAGGTCGATGTATGATGAAAAGAGCTATTGTGATCGGAGCCACAGGTGGAACAGGTGCAGCAATTACGGAAGAATTGATTAGACGGGGTATTTTTACAATTGCATTTGGGCGATCCCGTCAAAAACTGGAGCAACTTGCGGTAAAGTTGGGATCTCCAGATCACCTGCAAATCGCAGTGGGAGATGCATTTCGGTCGGATGATATTATCGCTGCTTCCCTAGAAACGGATGTCATGTTTCATTGTGCGAATGTCCCGTATAACGAGATGGAAAGCAGGCTAATTCCGCTGGGCGAATCCGTGATGGCGGCGGCAGAACACTTGGGTCTTAACGTGGTTGTAATAGACGGAATTTACCCTTATGGTAGAAGACAAATGAGCGAGGTAACGGAAGAACATCCGAAGCAGCCACATACCCGAAAAGGCAAGACACGACTTGCCTATGAACAGATGTTATTCAGCACAAGATGGAGCAGAGCTCAGGTGATGATTGTTCGCTTGCCAGACTATTATGGCCCATCGGCTAATCAAGCTTCCTATCTGGGTTCAACCCTTGAAGCGATAGCAAAAAGTAAGATGGCTTTTTTTATCGGAAATATGAAGGTACCCAGAGAGTACATCTATTTACCGGATGCTGCAGTCATGGTGGTGGAGCTGGCTAGCAGAGAGATGACGTATGGACAGAATTGGAACATTCCTGGATCGGGGATCATCTCGGGTCATGACATCGTGCGATTGGCACAGAAGGCTGCGGGAAGAAGCAAACCTGTGATGGCGTTAGGAAAAATAGGGTTGTCGTTGATTGGACTAGGTGTACCCGTTATGAAAGAAATTGTAGAAATGTTATATCTGACCGAGGAACCCCTGATCTTGAGTAGACAGAAATATGAGGAACGGATTGGCCCGGTTGTGGCAACATCTTTTGAAGAAGGAATTGCGTTGACGATTAAGGAGTTGCAGGGGGAGTAGAGGGGAATATATTTTTTAGAGAAAAGTAATTGATTGATCACTAACTGCTAAGGTGTTATAGGTATATTTAATAGGGGCGCACAAAGCTAGTCCAGGGCATAGAGTGTACTATTGTAAAATGCGGGGATTTGATGTGGTGTACAAGGAGGGGGGATTCTCTTGTGAGCGGTATGTCCAAAAGGAGACACAAAATTTCCTCAATCAGTACAGGTAAACGGAAAGCAAAAAAATCAAAAAAGCACTCTATCCCAAAGAAGAAGAGTAAGTCTTGTAAGAAAAGCAGACATAAATGCAAAAAAAAGAAAAGTCACAGGATTCCTTTCCTTCGCGGCCCACGGGGTTATCAAGGAATGAGAGGATTCACTGGAGCAACAGGCGCTACTGGGTTAACCGGAGACCCTGGGTATCCCGGCATATGGGGAGCAACCAGTTTAATAGGACGGACCAGAGTAACTGGAACCACGGGAAGTACCGGAATAACTGGAGCCACTGGAGCCACAGCTACAACAGGTGCAACAGGAGCTACCGGACTAATGGGGATTACAGGTGTGACTGGATCTACAGGAAGCACAGGTAAGACCGGTCCAACGGGTGAGGCGGGAGCAACAGGATCTACAGGAAGCACCGGAGCTACAGGTGCAACTGGCATCGGATCGACTGGAATCACAGGAACAACCGGCGAAACTGGAATAACTGGATTTGGTATTACAGGCGTGACCGGTGCTACAGGAAATACTGGTATAACTGGCTTTACGGGCAGCACCGGATTTACAGGAGCAACTGGTCCAACTGGAATTGGTGTGATGGGACTAACTGGACCAACTGGTGAAACAGGACTAACCGGATTGACCGGCTCAACTGGCATTACCGGAACTACAGGTGCTACAGGGGAAACTGGCGCAATAGGACCGACAGGTTTGACCGGTATAACTGGTGTTACGGGTGAAACGGGAGTAACTGGCATAACTGGAGCCACAGGAAGCACCGGTATCAGAGGAGCTATTGGTCTAACGGGTGTTACAGGCACCAGCGGTATCACAGGTACGACAGGTGTGACGGGAGTAACTGGTTTTACGGGCTCAACCGGTTCGACTGGTCCTGCTGGGGCATCGGGAAGTACGGGTACCACAGGAGTAACTGGCGTAACTGGAACGACAGGTATTATGGGGGCGACCGGAGCCACTGGAGAGACGGGGGTGACCGGGGTTGCAGGTACGGATGGTGCCACGGGACCCACGGGAGCTACTGGAAGTACTGGTGCTTCAGGAATTACAGGCGTCACCGGGACTACAGGCATAACGGGTACAACTGGTATTATGGGTGCGGCTGGAGTAACAGGTGTCACTGGAGAAACGGGGTTAACTGGGGTCACCGGTCCGACTGGTGTGACGGGACTCACAGGAGTTACTGGGATTACTGGTGTTACAGGTTCAACTGGCATTACCGGAACCACGGGCATCACAGGTGTAACCGGAACTACAGGAATCACGGGCCCGACGGGTGCATCTGGAATTACTGGCATAACTGGTGAAACAGGAATTACTGGAGAAACAGGTAGCACAGGAGCAACGGGAAGTACTGGTGCTTTAGGAATTACAGGCCCTACCGGCTCAACTGGAGATACAGGAACGACGGGTCCAACAGGTGCAATAGGACTTACTGGCGCAACCGGGACGACTGGAGCGACAGGTCTAACTGGTCTCACGGGTGTAACCGGAGCCATTGGAGGGACTGGGGTAACCGGAATCACTGGTGCAACCGGAACGACAGGATTTACAGGTGTAGCAGGAGTAACGGGTGTCACTGGGGCTACTGGAGAAACAGGAACAACCGGCACGACAGGTATTACTGGATTTACTGGAATTACGGGTGCTACTGGAGAAACGGGCATAACAGGGGACATTGGTCCAACTGGTGTCACGGGTCCCACTGGTGCTACTGGGGTAACTGGATTTACGGGAGATTCAGGAACCATAGGAATGACAGGTGCAACTGGACTTACTGGGATCACGGGGATTACCGGAGTTACGGGCATAACAGGTATGACCGGTATAACGGGGGAAACGGGTCTAACGGGAGTCACCGGTGCAACTGGCTTAACTGGCGTTACGGGTACAACTGGTGTGACCGGAGCCACAGGCGTCACTGGAGAGACGGGTCTAACTGGGGGCACAGGTCCGACTGGAATTACTGGTATAACCGGTACCACAGGTTTCACCGGAGTTACAGGTGCTACAGGATTTACCGGTACTACTGGTGCGACCGGAGTAACTGGATTTACTGGAGAAACAGGAACCACGGGCATCACAGGGGAGACGGGTCTAACAGGAGCAACAGGGATAACCGGTGTCACTGGAGAGACGGGTTTTACGGGAGTCACAGGTACCACAGGAGTTACCGGCGTAACCGGAGTCACAGGTACAACTGGTGTTACAGGACTCACTGGATCTACTGGAGAATCGGGATCGACCGGGGCTACCGGCACGACCGGAGTCACAGGTACGACGGGTGTGACGGGGCCAACAGGTGCAACTGGCGAAACAGGAATTACTGGATTTACGGGAGTCACAGGGGGAACTGGAAATACGGGAGCAACAGGTGCCACTGGCGCGACTGGTGAACAGGGAACGACAGGCATAACCGGTGCCACGGGTATTACAGGAGAGACAGGGATAACCGGAGTCACAGGTACGACGGGTGTGACAGGGCCAACAGGTGCAACTGGCGAAACAGGAATTACTGGATTTACGGGTGCCACTGGCGTAACGGGAATCACAGGAGCAACGGGTGTTACAGGGAATACAGGTATCACAGGTGAGACTGGGGTAACTGGTGTTACAGGACCAACAGGTACCACAGGAGTTACCGGTGAAACAGGAACTACAGGCATAACTGGCGTTACGGGAACTACAGGAGTTACAGGTGCGACAGGAACCACTGGAGAAACTGGAATTACTGGAGAAACAGGTAGCACCGGCATCACGGGTACGACGGGTGTGACTGGTTCAACCGGTGCAACTGGTGCCACGGGTATTACAGGAGAGACAGGGATAACCGGGGTCACAGGTACGACAGGTGTGACAGGGCCAACAGGTGCAACTGGCGAAACAGGAATTACTGGATTTACAGGTGTAACTGGATTCACGGGGTCTACCGGAGCAACAGGTGTCACAGGAACTACGGGGGTCACCGGCATAGCCGGAACGACAGGAAACACGGGTGTGACCGGAGTTACAGGAGTTACAGGCACGACTGGAATTACGGGAGCCACTGGGGCTACTGGAGAAACAGGACCAACGGGAGGAACTGGTACTACAGGTGTAACGGGCACCACGGGAATAACGGGGGTCACCGGCATAGCCGGAACGACAGGAAGCACGGGTGCAACCGGAGTTACAGGAGTAACTGGAACAGCAGGTATTACAGGAGCAACTGGCCCGACAGGACCAACAGGGGCTAACGGAATCACTGGGGCAACCGGCGTAACGAGTGCAACAGGAGCAACAGGAGTAACTGGCACTACAGGTGCAACGGGCACCACGGGAATAACGGGAGTTGCAGGGGCCACAGGAAGCACGGGTGCAACCGGAGTTACAGGAGTAACCGGAACAGCAGGTACTACGGGGATAACTGGAACAGCAGGTATTACAGGTCCAACAGGCCCGACAGGACCAACTGGAGCTAACGGAATTACGGGTGCTACTGGTGTAACGAGTGCAACAGGAGCAACGGGAGCAACTGGCACTACGGGTGCAACAGGTATCACAGGGGCTACAGGTGCAACCGGGGAAACGGGGGCCACTGGGCCAACAGGGCCCAACTTTGCAACACAAGGGTTCTCGGCCTTCTTGGCTACACTTTCTACAGCAACGAGCACACAGTTAACCAACTGGACGACAACGAGTCCTTATTATGGTAACGCCAACTTCAACGCAACGACAGGTAATTATACGGTGCCAGTGACAGGAAGATACTCGATTGTGGCCACGATCAATTATGCAACGACTGCAGCGATTGCCCTATCCCTGGGTGCTGGGGTTAACCCAGCCTTTCTTGTCCAGAGAACCTCACCTACGGTTACAACACTCGTTAGTGGTTTGTTGCCGATCTTGAATTTAGCTGTTACATTGCTTACAATACGGGCAGTCTTGGGGAGCAGTTCAGTTACATTGGCAGTTGAGGTGGCATTGAATGCGGGAGATGTGATTGGACTGTTCTATGCTGCAAACGGGTTGACGATTACATTGAACCTGGGCAGTGGCTCCACCAATGGCATTGTGTGGTCTGTGCATGAGATCACCTAAAAAATTCTCAACGGGTGGAGCCTATGGACAAATTCGTAAAATTGTAATAAGTTAGTTTGAAGATATTCGAAATATCTTTTGGAAAGTGGACTAACAAGTGAGGTGGATTACATGATTCCTATTTTGGGACGCATTAATGAATTAAGTCGAAAACAACGCAGCAGCGTCGGACTGACGAAAGCAGAAAAAGGCGAGCAGCAAGAGCTTAGAAAACAATATTTACAGGCTATTCGAGGTCAGGTACTGACAACCATGTTGGCAGTATCCGTTGTGGACCCACTTGGTCATGATGTGACCCCCGAGAAATTAACCAATGAAAAAATGCAGCGCCGTGAACAGGCCGGCCAATAGCATTCCTTTAATAAGACAGACCAAGATTACATCTTGGTCTGTCTTTTTTTATATTCTGCAAATCTTCCGTCTAAAAGGAAGCACATCAAAAGAGGAAGGTACCATCCGTTAGGTATTTCGTGCGAATTAACAAGCATGTCAGTTATTTTTAGTGTTGGTGACAATAAAGCTGCCGCGAACTTCAAATCATCTCTGATAACTCATATAATAACGCTAATATATTTTAGGAATACAAGATGAAATCACAATTCTCCTCAATATAACTCACAACAATATCACATCCAATAATCAAAGAAAGAATAGTTCATATATGTATCTCGAAAGGGTTGATGAATCATGAGCCTGGAAGCTTTGAATGAACGTGTGAAGAATGATCTGACTTATTTGTCATTTGGTAGCGCGAACTGGGTACGTCCAAGAGAACATGCAGATGGTCGTGTTTATGATGTCGTCATTGTGGGTGGAGGCCAGAGTGGATTAGGGGCGGCATTTGGACTTCTTCGTGAACGGATCTCCAATATTGTCGTCATTGACGAGAATGCATCAGGGCTTGAGGGACCTTGGGAGACTTATGCACGTATGGTAACTTTGCGCACACCCAAGCATCTGACTTCCATCGATTTGGGTATACCCTCGTTAACCTTTCGCTCATGGTGGGAAGCACAGGTTGGGCCCGAAGGTTGGGAAGAGGTAGACAAGATCCCGCGTGGAGACTGGATGAATTATTTGCGCTGGTATCGGGAAGTATTGAAGCTGCCTGTGCTTAATGAGGTGAAATTGACGCTGGTTGAGCCTATGGAGAACGGAATACATCGACTTCATGTGAACAAGGCAGGAAATCAGATGGATGTTATACTTGCTCGCAAAGTCGTGTTTGCTACGGGAATACAAGGTGGTGGAGAGTGGCATGTGCCATCCATGATTGCCGATAGATTACCTCGGGATCGGTATGCCCATACGTCTGAAGCGATTGATTTTGATCGGTTAAAAGGTAAAAGAATTGCTGTACTTGGCGGCGGTGCTTCTGCATTCGATAATGCCAGTTATGCCCTTGCCACCGGTGTGGCGGAGGCTCATGTATTTGTACGGCGGGAACAACTGCCAAGTATTAATCCCATTCGTCAAATGGAACAATCCGGTATGATCGAGCGATACCATGCTCTTCCGGTTGCTGATAAATATGAAGTGATCTCTCATTTCTTCAAATTCAATCAACCCCCAACCAATGATACGTTTAATCGTGCGGCAGCCTGGCCTGGTTTCGAGTTGCATTTGAATTCGCCTTGGCTGAGTGTAGAAGCAACAGAGCAAGGAGCGATTGTTCACACGGCAAAGGGAGCATTTACGTTTGATTTTCTAATTATTAGCACAGGTTTGCTTAGTGATCCGGCACTCCGTCCTGAACTGAAGCTTGTGGAGCCATACATCGCGCGCTGGGAGGACTGTTACCAGGCTCCGCCAGAGCATCGCAATGCATTGCTGGACGCACATCCGTATCTGAGTTCCGGGTTTGCGATGACTAGCAGGAGTGAACAAGGTGAGAAACCGTTGCACGGACTGTTTGTATTTAATTACTCTGCACTTGCCAGCTGCGGTCTGTCGGCATCGGCAATATCGGGGACCAAGAGTGCGGTGCCCAAACTGGTCACTGCCATAGCGGATCAATTGTTCCTCGATGATCGGGAGATTATTTTGCAGCAATTCTATGCGTATGAAGAACAGGAATTTACGGCTACATGGGTGAAAAGTGGTGCCCTCGCTGAGTAATTGCACTCCATAATATTGCGAACGTGTGGCATCTGATGCTGCACGTTTTTTTGTTTTTCATATGATGAAGGTTACACTTGCCTTTAATTTGTTGTAAAATGTCGGTTGGAACATGTTAAAGGCAGGGATAATAGATGAATGAAATAAAAATGAACTATGAACAATTTAGAGCCCATTTGAAGAAAGCGTCACGTAAACGAAATGTACCTTTGATTAAGATCGTTGCATTTCAAGAGAAATACATGAAGATTGAAGAAGTTCAGTTTTACGATGTGGAACAAAATCATATGAGTGTTCAGGCCTGCAATACGTTATGGATGCATCTGGAGAATAAATCTTTCCGTAATATTGTGTCCCAACATTTGCAATTTTATAGAGATATGCAGAACCTGGGTCGGCATTCCTTTGAGAATCTGATCAAAGAACTATATGATACGTCTGTTCCTGTGCTGCTCGATTACAATCCCGCTCATTATTACACCTCGGGGCAGCTCGCTGAGATTCTGGTCATGGATGAGGAGAGGCTTATTGAACAATTGGAGATGGGCCGCTTCAAAGGGGCTTTTATTAATGAGGATGGCAAATGGCTTAAACCAAAACCAGATGAAATGGTTGTAGAGTCATAAACGCCATACATTTCCCATGAAAAGCAAAATCCTGCAACGCCACGCATCTAGCGCTGGAGGCTGCAGGATTTTTGATGGAGATACGAGGGCCGCGAAATACCAACTACAAGAACATGAAGTAAATAACTTCATTCAATCGTTGAATACTCAAGTGTTGCGACGAACTGTAAATCCATCTTTGCACCGATTAGGGGCGCCAGGGATTGAGACGATACCTCGTCCTTGGACCATAATCCCTTTTTGAGAGGGACAAAAAGCAGGAGACTGTCCATTCAATCGGCACATGTTGAAGGTTACGGGGGTAAGCCGCGCCATGGAGGCAATGGAGCTCCCTACAGTGGGGGCTTCAACAATCCACTCCGCAGAGGACTGCGGACCCGAATAATACTGAATGGTACGGAAAGTCCAGCCTAGCGTTAGATTAGAGAGAGTAATGCACCAGGTTTTGCGTGTTAGTTTGGCGATGACTGCCCGAATGCGATGACCAGAGGAAACGGGATGTGGAATGATGATCTCTGCGTCAGGAAGGATCTCCCACCAGGCATAATAGCTGGGCTTGCCTTGAAACCAGTCGTGACCTGTTCCGGTCTGAATGAGACTGCTGTTCTCGAAACCATCAATTCCAATCCATGCGGATGAATATGTGTTACGGGTACTAGGTAGAACGTAGGGGACAGTCCATTCCGCTGAAATGCGACGGTATTGGTTCTGTGTTCCTGTGCGAGCATAACCGCTGCAATTGGAGGAGATCCATCCAAAACGAGGAGAGGAAACTTTCTTTTTCTGATGCAGGGCGCAAGGTTTGCGACGTTTGTGTGGGTGGTCTGTCATCAGGTCACCACCTTCGATAAAATCGGGACTAGATTATCAGATGCGCGTTCAGGAGTCAGGGAAAGGGACAATCGGACAAGAAAATAAGTCGAAAGATGCGGTTTTTTTGAATGTTTTTAAATTATTTTGAATGAAAGTGGTTGTTTTTTGAGTGAATTATGATACTATAGAAGCAGTTGGAGGAATGAAGATGCTGACTGAAGAACGATATGCTGCAATTATAGAGCGCTTACATTTACAGGGAATTGTGAAATTGCAAGAGCTTGTTGATGTGTTGGGTGCTTCTGAATCAACGATTAGGCGTGACTTGATCGATCTGGAGAGTCGTCAGATGCTCAAACGCATCCACGGCGGTGCCGCACTGGTGAATGAAAAAACGCTGGAACCGGGCATGGAAGAAAAAACGTTCAAAAACATTCAACAAAAAACGACGATTGCCCGTTTGGCTGCACAGGAGATCGAAAATGGCGAATGCATTTATCTGGATGCAGGAACGACAACGTTAGCCATGATTCCTTTTATTGAAGCTAAAGACGTAACGGTTGTTACCAACGGACTTTCACATGTTGAGGCTTTGGTAAGCAAGCGTATTCGCAGTTATTTGCTCGGAGGTATGATGAAAATTCATACAAAAGCAGTCATTGGCAGTATCGCATTACAGAACATGGATAATTTCCGTTTTGATAAATGTTTTCTTGGAAGCAACGGAGTTGATCCCGAAATGGGGTATACAACACCGGATCCGGAGGAAGCCTTGATTAAAAGGCGTGCACATCAATTGTCGGGAAAATCTTATGTGCTGGCTGATTCCAGCAAAATAGGGGAAATTACTTTTGCCAAATTGTTTGATTTGGAGGAGGCCGATTTGATTACTGAGCAGATGCCAGAACATTGGCGGCCTGGAATCGCCCAGAAAACTAAAATAATTGAGGGATAACGATGATATATACGATAACTCTTAACCCGTCCATTGATTACATCGTGGAAGTGGATGAGCTGAAGCTTGGCGGATTGAATCGAATGAATCGGGATTTGAAGCTCCCTGGCGGCAAAGGCATTAATGTCTCTCGCATACTGAATCAACTTGGAGCAGATAACACGGCCATTGGTTTCCTTGGTGGATTTACTGGACGTTTCATTAATGACAAGTTGCAAGAAGATAACATTCGGACAGACTTTGTTACGATTGCAGACGATACTCGCATTAACATCAAGTTGAAGCATGGAGAAGAGACAGAGATTAATGGTCTTGGACCTGCAATAAGTGCCGAAGAGGCCGAGCAGTTGCTTCACAAATTGTCTTCGTTGGAAAAAGGAGATATTGTCATTCTCTCCGGAAGTGTACCGCCTTCACTTGGAACGGATTTTTATGATCGTCTCATTAAAGTATGCAAGCAAACAGGTGCTGAATTTGTAATTGATACAACTGGCCCTGCGTTAATGGAAGCTCTTGAACATGCACCATTGCTGGTGAAGCCAAATCATCATGAATTGGCTGAACTGTTCGGTGTAACGATTGATACTCGCGAGGAACTGGTGTTATACGGGCGTAAGTTGCTGGAAGCCGGTGCTAAACATGTGTTGATCTCCATGGCAGGTGAGGGTGCGCTATTTATTACCAAAGCGGAAGTTCATCATGCAAATGTGCCAAAAGGCATTGTGAAAAACTCAGTTGGTGCCGGTGACTCCATGATTGGCGGATTCGTAGGCACCTATGTACAGAGCGGAGATTTGCTGGAAGCTTTCCGCACAGGGGTTGCATCTGGAAGCGCAACTGCGTTCTCAGATGATCTGGCAACACGTGAATTGATTGATGAATTGCGTAATCAAGTAACCATTACGACGATTTAGCCTAACGGCCATATAAAAAGGTTTTTACTGTAATTGTAATGTAGTGAGGCCTGCCTAGGCAGGCCGACTGAACTTAAGGGAGTGTACCAAGATGAGAATAACAGACTTGATGATCCAGGAAACGATGATCATGGACCTGCAAGCCTCAACCAAAGATGAGGCTATTGATGAACTAATTGCAAGCCTGAACCGAAGCGGACGAATCAATGATCCGGTCCTGTTCAAGGAAATGATCTATAAAAGAGAAGCTGAATCCAGCACGGGTATCGGTGGCGGAATTGCAATGCCACATGCCAAAACAACAGCAGTGAACGAACCAACAGTTGTATTTGCCAAGAGTAGAAAAGGGCTTGATTTTGAAGCGTTGGACGATCAGCCAGCTCATGTGTTCTTCATGATTGCGGCTCCAGAAGGCGCAGGTAATACCCATCTGCGTACGCTTGCAGCTCTTTCCAGGTTGTTGATTGATAGCGATTTCATCTCACAATTGATGAGTACAGATACACCTGCCGAAGTTAGTGCATTGTTTGATGCCAAACAGGCAGAAGCAGCTGAGAAGGAAGCAGCCAAAGAAAAAGCAAAAGCTGAAAAAGCAGTAAATGCCGCATCCACTTCTACTACTGGTCAGCAACAGAATACTTCTGGTGTGATTGTAGGTAATGCCAATTCGGAAGATTTTGTTGTTGCAGTTACAGCCTGTCCAACCGGTATAGCGCATACGTTTATGGCTGAGGATGCACTTAAAAAGAAAGCTCAGGAAATGGGCATTAATATTCGCGTAGAGACCAACGGTTCCGAAGGAGCACAGAATGTTCTCACTGCTGATGAGATCGCTCGTGCTAAAGGGGTTATCGTTGCCGCAGACAAAAATGTGGAGATGGCACGTTTCGATGGCAAACCGGTATTGCAAAGACCGGTGAGTGATGGAATCCGTAAATCCGAAGAGCTGATTCGCAAGGCCGTTAACGGTGATGCACCGATCTATCGTAGCCAAGGTGGAAACGCCAAGGAAGAGGGCGCAAGTACTGGTAAGGTTAGTGTAGGTAGCAAAATCTATAAAGATCTGATGAATGGTATCTCGCATATGCTGCCGTTTGTTGTAGGTGGCGGTATTCTGCTAGCAATTTCCTTCTTGTTCGAACAGCTCGCTAGCCCTGAGAATCCGATTGTACAATTGCTTCAAACGATCGGTGGCGGAACAGGTGCGTTCCACTTCCTGATTCCGGTACTTGCCGGATTTATCGCGATGAGTATTGGTGATCGCCCGGCCCTGATGCCTGGTATGGTCGGTGGATTGATGGCGGTTAACTCAAACGCCGGTTTCCTTGGTGGTTTGGCTGCCGGTTTCCTGGCGGGTTATGTCGTTATTGGTCTCCGTAAGTTGTTCAAAGGATTGCCAAAAGCGATTGATGGCTTGAAACCAATCTTGCTGTATCCGGTATTTGGCTTGTTGATCGTGGGTGCAATCAGTTTCTATGTCTTTGATCCAATCTTTGGTTCACTGAACACATGGCTTGTAGATGCACTTGGTAACTTGGGTACAGGTAATGCGGTATTGTTGGGCTTGTTGCTTGGCGGTATGATGTCCATCGATATGGGTGGACCGTTCAACAAAGCGGCTTACACGTTCGCTATCGGCGTATTCACATCCAGTGGTAACACAGACGGTGCATGGATGGCAGCGGTTATGGCAGGCGGTATGGTACCTCCTCTGGCGATTGCACTTGCAACAACGTTCTTCAAATCCAAATTTACGGAGCAAGAACGCAAATCAGGCCTGACTAACTATGTACTTGGATTCTCTTTCATTACAGAAGGTGCAATTCCATTTGCTGCGGCTGATCCATTGCGTGTATTGACTTCTTGTATTCTGGGTTCCGCTGTTGCTGGCGGATTGACACAACTGTGGAGCATTAATGTACCAGCTCCGCATGGCGGGATCTTTGTTGCAGCACTGGCGAACCACGCATTATTGTTCCTGCTCGCTGTTGCGATTGGTTCTGTGATCTCCGGTCTGATTCTGGGACTGTGGAAGAAGTCACCAACGCTCGTGAAGTAATAAATATAAAAAAACATCTCCTGGGTGAAATTCACTTGGGGGATGTTTTTTATTTGAGCTTTTTTGTTAGGTAGTGGAAAGTTGCCTCCGGATTTGTGTAAAATGCTTATTTAGCTTTTACATTCATGTGTGGTAAAATAAATATAATTATATTTTGAAACTATGTTTCGTCTAATGAAACTTGTGCAGGAGGAATTGGAATGTCTGATGTAATCAAAAGTCAGGTGCAGAAGCAGTTTGCGAAAAATGCAGGTAAATATGTGACGAGTTCGGGGCATGCCAGAGGTGAGGATCTCGCGTTGCTCGTGGCTTCATCTCAAGCCACTCCGGATATGAACGTGCTGGATATCGCCACTGGAGGAGGGCATGTCGCTAATGCATTGGCTCCACTTGTTCAGCGGGTGACAGCCCTCGATCTAACGGAAGAAATGCTTCGGGTAGCTGAAGCATTTATCCAGGGCAATGGACACCGTAATGTAGATTTTGTTGCCGGAGATGCAGAGAAGCTGCCATTCGATGATGATGTCTTTGACCTGGTAACCTGCCGAATCGCTGCTCACCATTTTCCGGACGTTTCTTTGTTTGTTCATGAGGCATTACGCGTCATGAAGCCCGGTGGAAGGTTGTTATTCATTGACAACGTGGCGCCTGAACGGGATGAGAATGACCAGTTTTACAATGAAGTAGAGAAGTGCCGAGATGCAAGCCATGTTCGAGCATGGCGCAAGACGGAATGGATTCATATGCTGGAGTATGCGGGCTTCCGAATGGAAACGATGGTTTCCTTCCAGAAACGCTTTAAGTTTGAAGAGTGGTGTAATCGTGCGGCACTGCCGGAACGGGAGAGGAGGGAACTTGAAGCAAGTATGTTGAGTGCACCGTCCATCATCAGAAAATTTTTCGATTTTGAAGTGACAGCGAACGGGAAGCTCGATAGCTTCCAAGGAGAAAGTGTATATATTCAAGCGACTAAGCCGACTCATGTCTGATTAGGTACAGACCATTTAGCTGGCTGAGCAGTTTATGCAACAGTAACAGGATGAATGTCGATAAAATAAAGCAAGCAGAGTACCTTGAACAGGTAGTTCTACTTGTTTTATTTTGCATATTTATAATCAAAACGACGGTTCAGGGTTTTAGTATAACTTTGGTACATTCGTCTTCATGATCGTTGAAAATGCGATACGCATCGCTTGCATTCTCTAGTGAAATCCGATGGGAGATGATCTCGGTTGGATCAAATTCACCAGCAGTGATTTTGCGGAACAATTCAGGCATGTAATGTATAACAGGAGCTTGTCCCATTTTAAGATTGATATTGCGTTCAAACAGATTGCCTAACGGAAACATGTTGTAGGAAGAGCCATATACACCCGTAAGTTGGAGTGTACCGAATTTGCGGATTGCTTTCATGCCGATTTCAATCGCACTCAGTGAACCGCCATGAAGTTTCAGCTTCTGTCCGATCTCCTCCAGCGTGGTTTTTTTACCATCCATACCTACACAGTCGATAACAACGTCGGTTCCGCCTTGTGTAATCTCGCGAATGTGCTCACCCATATCATCGTAATCTTCGAAATTAAAGATCTCTGCATCGTTCAAACGTTTGGCTTTCTCCAGTCGATAGGGCAGACGATCCACAGCAATAACGCGTTTGGCACCTTTCATCCAGGCGAACTTCTGCGTCATCAACCCAATGGGTCCGCTACCGAGTACGGTGACCGTATCTCCCGGTTTAACCCCGGCATTCTCGACGCTCCAGTAAGCGGTTGGAAGAACATCGGACAGGAACAATAAGGCTTCATCTTCCAGTTCACAGGATTCCGGAATCACAAACGGAGTGAAGTTCCCGTAGGGAACACGCAATAATTCCGCCTGACCTCCAGGGTGGTTTCCGTAACGCTCAGTGAACCCAAAATAACCACCTGTATGAATATCGGGATTGCCATTGGAATTATCGCATTGGCTCTCCATGTCATGATTGCAATAGAAGCATTCACCACAAGCGATGTTAAAAGGCAGGACCACACGGTCCCCCTTCTTCACACGTGTCACTTCAGGACCTACTTCTTCCACAATGCCCATCGGTTCATGACCGATAACGTAATCTTTGGCAGCAGGCAAGGCTCCCTGATAAATATGCAGATCCGATCCACATATAGCTGTAGAAGTAATACGAACGATAATGTCATCCTTCTGTTGCAGTTTGGGATCTTCAACCTCTTTGACTTGAATGTCCTTGATTCCCTGAAACGTAACGGCTCTCATCTTTCATATTCCTCCTTATATAGTGGGATTCTCTGACAATTACCCCATTTCAGCATAAATGATAGATATACATACTAAATTAAACGACAGGCCATTTTACTTTACGCAAGGCATTGAGCAACTCAGGCGGCGCATTCAGATTGTCACGGACCAGATCCCGCGGGGTTAACGCCATCCACTGATTCAGTGATACATCCTCAAATCGATCACTTCGGAATATCTCCAAAAACCATAAAGTGTCTGTGCCGGTATTTTGTATATAGTGTCCCATGGCGACAGGAACATATCCGACATCCCCAGCCCGATAGTCAAATGTACGAGCAATGCCATTGCCTCCAAACACTGTCATTCTTCCTTGTCCTGTCAGATAATATTGCCATTCATCCGCATTGGGATGCCAGTGCAGCTCACGCATGGCGCCAGGTCGGATCTCAACGAGTGCTGCTGCAACGGTAGTTGAGATGGGGAAGTTAGTGGAGTCTACGATCCGCACGCTTCCGCCGGGTGTGATGAGCGGTTCTTGAGCCAGCAACCGGTGTTTGAATGTGAGAGGAACGGTACCATATGGCGACTGAACTTCCTGGCTCTCGATGGAACCCGGGACGGTATCTTGGAAAATGTAGACCTGTTCCTTCGGCATCGACTGAAAAGCGGATTCGGGCACGCCGAAATTGACAGACAATACCTCTGGTGGGGTATGGGCAAACCAATCCGATATGGATAATGTATTCAGATCGGAGAAGGACCCGTCATCAAACACAAGCAGAAATTCACAACCATCCTCCAGTCCCTGAATGGAATGGGGTAGACCTTTTGGGAAAAACCAGAGATCGCCAGGTCCGACATCCGCAATAAAATTACGTCCGTTCTGATCTACCGAAGTGATTCTTGCCGTTCCCCAGATCATATAAGCCCACTCAGATTGTTGGTGCCAGTGCAATTCTCGTACACCTCCCGGTGTCAGGCTCATGTTCACACCAGCCAGTGTAGTGGCAATAGGGAGATCCCGTACGGTGATTTCACGTGACCAACCCCCATGGTTCAATTGCATATGCGTATCGGAAAAAGACATTTTTAGATTGGGCAATAACCCGTTATCGGTTACCGGAGGTACCAGCATATCGGGGTTCTGTATATCTCTCATGACGTCTCTGGGTCCCAGATCAGGTCCTCCAGCGCCATCACTGCGAATGGGTTGCGGGATAATAAATGGTTTTTCGTTAGGTTGCTGTCCTTTGGTCATTGAGTGATCCCTCCAGATTCAGTGGCATGTCACACGCGACATGGTATCGTTATGTCTACACCTATGAATCAGGGCCTGGATAATATGAGGGACAAACGACAAAAAAGACATGACCGCATGCGGTCACGTCTTTACACGTAGTGAGAAGGTTGAATAATCCATGAATCCGGTTATCGAATCAGATGAAGGCAGAATTCCAGATCGGATTGAAGATGCTCTTTCATCAGTCGTTCGGCAGTCTGCCCGACATGTGCCTTGATCGCTTCACAAATCTGATGATGCTCTTCTATGAGGAAGGGGCACTGATGATATAGTGCTCAACCTCTCATGATTAAGATGGGCTGGTTGTGGTCTTCCCAGACTGCGTTGTACGAAAATGCTGCTCGTAGATCTCGTTTACCCGATGGAGAACGGCAGGACCTTGCTCTGTGAAACGAAGTGCTGTCGCTTTATTTTTCACCAGAAATGTACCGGATTCATGTCTGGTGGGTGATAAAGCCGCGCTGTAGAGCAATGAAGCACCATGACTTGGATGAGGAAAGAACCATTTCATAATAGGTTTGATATAGAAGGGCAGGCCGGATGTTTTGTTGCCCCTTAGCGTATTATTTCCACCGGGATCTACGCTTAGCAGTTGTATGCCATTCGCTTTGGCAGACTTGGCAACCTCACGTGTCCATAGAGATAGACCGAGCTTCGAAGTGGCATAGGGACCAAACAGCTTTTTGAATTCAGTTGGACGTTCCAGGATGTTTAGATCAAATTGTTTGACCATACTGAACGCGGTGGTGGAAGTATTGACGACTGTTTTCATCTGTCCTTTGAGCAATAGCTCCACTAATTCCATGTAGATGATGTAAGGGACTACAGTTTGAAGTTCAAAGTGCAGTTCATGCCCCTGATCAGAGAAACGAAGCTCCGAAGCGCTGCCACCCGCATTGTTAAACAAGACATCAATTGAATCGGTATCGGATTTAATCTGATCCAGTGCAGTCCTCAGACTGTCGTAGTTGGTCAGATTAGCCTGAACCCAACGGAGCTGGTCTGAACGTAAGGCGTTCTGAATATCGGTATCCTCGGATGGGAAAGCAGAACGGTTGAGACCGATTACCTGCCATTCTTCAGCCAGTAACTTGCGTGTCAGTTCAAGACCAATTCCTGATGTTGAACCTGTGATGAGAGCGGTGCGAAGCTGATTTTGTATATTCATATATACCTCCAGATAGAATGGGATTACAGAACGAATCTGTATGCTGCGCTCATTCTATAACTTGGAGTCGACTCCAAGTCAAGGGGTGTTAGGGTGGAAGGGATCATGCTTGACTTGGAGTCAGCTCCAAGTTGTAATATGGAGAGAAATGAATGTGGAGGAGGCCCATATGATGAGAGAGAAAGAAGTATTCTCCATTAAAGAAACGTCAGAACAGGCCGGATTATCGGAAGATACAATTCGTTATTATGAGAAGATTGGGCTGCTTCCTCGAGCGGAACGCAAAGCCAATCGCCATCGGGTATATCGCTCTGAGGATATCCATACGATGAAGTTGATCACTTGCCTGAAAAAAACAGGGATGTCTCTGGAGGAAATGAAGCCTTATTTACAAATGTCCATGGATTCCGATCTCGCCGATTTCCCGGATGAACGGGAGATGCTGGTGAATCACCGGAAGAAAGTTGAAGCACAGATTGCTTCGCTACAACAAGTCGTTGATTTTATCGATGAGAAGTTGGAAAAACGAAGTATGTACCCTGATGAATGTCCTATTACCGGGGAGAACCAGATGTCTGTTTTTGAAAAACAGAACATATTCTCTTGATGGCGCAGCTGCCTATTTGAATCCGAAAACCCACGTCATGATGACGCGGGTCTTTTTGCTGTTTCTAGCATTTAATATCGAGTGTATGGCCAGGTTATTAGATATCACTTTTTACGGAGAGGGTTGTCTGAAAAGAAGCTTAATGAAGCAGGGATATGATATATTAAAGAGCAATGTTACATTTTTTTGATAGCAACCACATCTGCAGATTGAGAAGAATTCCAGATAAGAGAGGAACGACAGCATGGATTACTGGGGAATACTTGGTATAGAGCCTACTGAAGATTTAAATGCGATTAGACGGGCTTATTCATTACGGTTAAAACAAAATCATCCAGAAGAGAATCCTGAAGGTTTCCAGGAACTTAGAGCAGCTTACGAGCAAGCTAGAGAGATTGCGTCAACAGGTTCAATTCAACCGATACATGTTGAGTCTGATGATGATCCTACTCACCACTTCACGGAAGATACGCAGGATTTAGCTCAAGGTATACATATCGAAGACTTACATATAACTCCTCCACAGCGGGAAGACCCGCTGCGTGAAGCTGTAAATCATTTTCTGGAGAGAACGATTAGACTTTATGAAGATTTTGACTCACGCATTCGTTACGATCTATGGGTGAACCTTGTAGAGGATGAGCAATTCTGGAGCATTCAGGTTCGGGAAAGACTACACAGCGAATTGTTAGATGTTTTGGCAGAACGAAGCTGGCTGCCTGGTATGGTTTGGAAATTATTAGATGATACGTTTGGCTGGATGGACAATGAACTGGAGTTAAGCGAGCGATTTTCTTCCTCGTTTCTAAATCACATTCGTTACCAAAGTCAAAGTTTATATGATTTGCAGCTTGAATATTTACACCAAGCGGCAGCAGCTGGTTTGGAGATCGACGATTATTTATATTTTCGTGAATTCGCAAGACGTGCACTCATTCATCAAGACTTGGACACAGCGCACGAGATGTTGGGCAAAGCTTACGCCATGTATGAACAAGACCCTGTGTTACTGCGCTTGATTGCGTTATATTCGATGAACGTTGAGGATTGGGAGACTGCGCTCCACATGTACTCCAGGCTTGCAGTTATACTATCGAATGAGCCTCAAATTCTCCGTCACTTGGCAGACATGTTACTGAAGTGTGGACATGTGGAAGAAGCGTTATCCATCAACATGCAGTTGTCGGAGGCAACTGAAGCGATGATCTATAGTCCTGCTTTATCATCTGCAGCGCAGTGTCTAATCCAGTTGGGTAGAAATAATGAAGCCATAGCCGTATATGAGGCAGCGTTAGAACGATTCCCAGCGGACTTGGAACTACGAACTCGTCTATGGCATGTACGGCATGAATATGAGCAAGAACGCATGACGATTTTGGAAGAGGAGCTTCAAAATGACAACCCTCCTGGAACGGAACAGATCGAGGAACTGATTGGGCTTTACCGTATAAGGAAACAATCAGACAAGGTAATATCCATGGTTGAAGGATTTGGATCAGAAGTACTGTTAAGCAGTAATGCTTGGTTTTTGGCTGCTCAAATGGCATACGATGTTGATCTAAAACTTGCTTTACACTACATTAATCAGTCTGTCAAAAGGGCTAAAGAAGAGGTCTTTGTTCACCAAGAGGCTTTGTACATACGCATAAAGGTCAATTATAATCTAGATCATTATGAGGCAGTAATCTCAGACGGTCTTATTCTGAAAGAACACATGGCAGAAGAGCCGGGAGTTTATTTTTATCTCGGGGAATCCTATCGTATGCTTGAAGAATATGAACAGGCGATCTTGAACTATTTGCAGGCAAAAACATTAAATGGGGGCGCAGGCTACGAATTTGGATTAGCTTTCAGTTACTATAATTTAGAAAAGTATGATAAGGCTATAACGTGCTTTGAGACTTATATGAATGAAGGTAATGAAAGTGCTGATCTCTATCACTACCTTGGCATCTCGTATATGAATGTAGAGCGATTCGAGGATGCTGTTCAGTGTTTCCAAGCTTGTTTACGTATCGAGAGTTATCCGAGCACACTTTATCATCTATTTACAGCCTACAGAGGACAAGCCAAGATTGATCTTGCATTGTCTACCATTGAACAATATTTGGAGACTGGGGACACTGCGTATCAAAATGAAGCTCTTGGTGCAGCAGCGGATCTCCATTTTGATAGAAAGAACTGGACCACTGCTCATGATTTCTTCTTAGCTCTTCACAAAAAGATACCGGAGGTTTCTTTATTAACAAAAATGATTGCTGTTTGCCTCCTTGCGGATCGTAAGTTTGAGGAGGCAGCAAAATGGATTCTGAAGATTCAGGATCACGAGCCTAATAATCCGTGGGCGCTTTTACAGATGATTCGCATCTTTGCCGAACTCAAGCAGTGGGATGAGTTGGACAGCGCTATGGTGCATTATTATAAAACAGTAGAACCTGCCAAGATTGATGGTTACAGCTATTATTATGGGGGCTTACATCTATATCAGGCACGTAAATACGATGTCGCTCGCAAAATGTTGACCCGAGCTTACGAGTTTGGTTTGCGGGGGGATACATGCAGTTTACTGAGTTTATCCTATATGCATCTTGGTCAAGGAGAGTTGGCACTTGTGTATGCCAGAGAGGCTGTGGCAGACCGGCCTGATCATCCGGATTACCTTGCACGTCTGCAGGATATGGAAGAGCGTCTGAGTCAACGGGGAGCCTGGTTTAATAAGCTGAAGTTCAATATATTCCAGATGGGATTGAAACAAACGGTACCACTTCAATTCCCTGATCTTTTGAATGATGAAGAGCTCAGACCGTATTATAACGTGGAGGTATTCAACGATGTATTCTTTGCTTGATGCAAGACAACAGTGGACACTGGCAGCGGGAGCTATTTTACTTGAGGCAAATGCTTTGGAATTCGCCACAGGGTATGATATTGAACGATTGGATGGGAAAAGGGAAGGCATCATTGAAATGTTTGGTCGAGCATGGAGTATTCGGGACGAGCAGTCATTTCATCAGCAAATGGAAAGTTTTCGAGAAGGAAGCGGGCACCATGATAAATTTGATCAACGCAGGGCGTTATTGTCTGTAATGACTCATCAGGAGCAGGAAAACTACATCCTTGGTTTGGAGGATGAGACGATCAGAACCCAATTGAAGGCCATCCAACTCTATGACAGCCGCCTGAATGCGGCAAGCATCAGCGCCTGGGACTGGGGAAGAGCCATATCAATTACACGCATGGCGATGCAGGTCGGTTATGTAGATGAGAAGACAGCATGGACTTTTATGTATGAAATGGCGCAGCGGATTCAAAAAGCGTATTCAAGTTGGACGGAATTCGGACTTGCCTATCTCATAGGACGTCAGTATGGGTATGAAGAATTGGAGACAGAGTCAGCCCTGGAGCACTTTTCGCTTGTAGAGCATTTGTTCGAACGGGCAGACAGTCCATGGAATGTACTTCCGTGGGAAGAAGCAACTGTTGGTCTGCCTGTTGAACCAGAAAGAGAGGGATAAGACCTTGACCCTACAACAATTAAAATATGTAATTGAAGTTGCCACACGCGGTTCCATGAATGAAGCAGCCAAACGCCTGTTTATCTCGCAACCCAGCCTGTCCAATGCCATCCGGGATCTGGAGCAGGAGTTGCGAATTACCATTTTTGAACGTACCAATAAGGGAATATCTTTGTCTAAAGAAGGCGTTGAGTTTCTAAGCTACGCACGTCAGGTGGTAGAACAAGCTGAGTTGCTGGAGAATCGTTATCTGAACGCCAAGCCATCTCCGCAGCATTTCTCTGTATCGACACAGCATTATGCGTTTGCGGTGAATGCCTTTGTTCGTCTGGTCCAGCAGTATGGGCAGGATGAATATGAGTTGGCACTTCGGGAGACGAAGACCTACGAAATTATTCAGGATGTGAAAAGCCTGCGTAGTGAAATTGGCATCCTGTATTTGAATGAATTCAATGCCAAGGTGATTAACAAATTGTTAAAAGATGCAGGTCTGGTTTTCACCAGCTTGTTCACAGCCAAGCCCCATATCTTTATCAGTGTGAAGAACCCGCTGGCGAAGCAGGAGTCGGTCGCGATTGAGCAATTGCAAGATTATCCGTACCTGTCATTTGACCAGGGAGAGTACAATTCGTTTCATTTTTCCGAAGAGATCCTGAGTACGTTATCTCACCCCAAAAGCATACAGGTCAATGACCGCGCAACATTGTTTAACCTGTTGATTGGTCTGAATGGTTATACGATCTCTACGGGCGTACTTAGCGCTGATCTGAACGGAAACGAGATTATTCCTGTACCGTTGGAATGCGAGGAGACCATTAATGTGGGCTGGATAAGCCACAAGAGCACTTCTCTCTCCAATCTGGGCGTGGAATATGTCCAGGCTCTGCATGAGGCCATAGGGTCTTAGAAGTGTTAGATGGTTCATCAAAAGGCCGTTTCCGTATGAGTCGGAACGGTTTTTTTGTTGTACTATGACCTTTCAAGTATATAGGGTGGAATGTTGTCATCCCGTGTAATAGAATGAAGGTATATGTCGAAAAGGCTTAAGAGATTGAAGGGAGAACGGTTAGTGAGAGTTCTGTATCGGAATAAAAGTGAACAGCATGAGCTGACGGTATATGATACCAAAAAGCTTTATGGAGAGAAGGGCCAGTTTCGTGTATTAGAATTCTCCAACGCAGCTGTGCAGGGAGCCATGGATCTGGATGAGCCTAACCGGATGGTGTTGGAGTATCCGAGAGCGATGGTGCATCTAATGGAACGGAATGATCCTAAGTTTGATACCGTATTTGTGGTGGGACATGGTATTGGCACATTGCCAACCTACTTGTCTGATCGTCAGGTAAAAGTAGCTGAGCTTGACGCAGAGGTCGTGGAGTTGAGTCAAACTTTTTTTGGATATGAGGGAAGTCCTGTGCTCATCGGGGATGGTCGTGAATTATTAGGCCAAGAACCCGCTGCGACATATGATTATATTATTATTGATGCCTTTACGGCAACGGGTACACCCGAGCAGTTTATATCCAGTGATTTTTTTGCCATGGTCAAGGACAAGCTGGACTCGGACGGAGCTGTGATCCTTAATGTGTTTGGGCGTGCGGGCAACGATCGGCTTGTCAATGCGATCTATACGACACTTCAGGCACAGTTTGCCTATACACGTGCATTTGCATTACCTACAGAAACAGCGGATGAAGTCCAGAATCGAATTTTAATGGGCAGTCATCACCCAATCGAATTTCAGGTTTGTCACATGGCAGGGTTTGTTGAACAAGAACCAGAAGAAGGATATATCATTGTCGATTAGGGCGATCCTGAGCAGTGATTCTTCCAGGGAAAGTAAAATGTCATTAAATCGTCAATCTTACGATGTAATTGTTAAGATTTCTCAAACTCTTTATTTGATCTTAACAACTTTTGTATAAGATAGAAGGAATATGCCTTTTCATGAAAATCCGGGGGAAGTAAACGATGATTGCACAGATCAAGAGATCTAGGTTACGAAAAAAAATAAAAAACATCAAGAAGATCAGCCTCACGGCTTTACTCGGCGGGTTGGTCACTATATCAGTTATAATGACATTGACCCTCATGGTCATCTCATCTTATACATCTCAGAAACAGTCACTCATTGATAACACCCTTTCGCTAAACTATGCAAGCGCTGTGCAAATGAGCCAAACGCTGGATTCGCTTTTTTATTCCATGCAGGAGAGCTTGAAATATGCAGCTCAATATTTCCCGGATATGGATCACGCCAATACAAAAGAGTTGAATTCCACATTGGATTTGGTTCGCAATAGTAGTAATTTTTTTAATTCCGTTTCTTTGGTAAATAAAGCGGGGGTAGTCAGGTCTACCTCACCTTACTCACAGGCTAGTGTAGGTCACCATGTTAGTTCCAATGCAGCAAAAGAAGCGGTTAAATTGAGGGCTTCGTATATCTCCGAAGCGTACCAGACACCCAGAACCAAACGCAGAATTGTATTTGTCAGTGAACCGATCTTTGATTCGGCAGGGGAGTATCAAGGAACAATCGGTGGAAATATCTTTTTGCAGGAAAATAATATATTGAGTCTGTCTTTTGGTAGTCAGCTCAAGACAAGTAATGGTTCCTACTTTTTTATTGTGGATAAGAAGGGCACTTTGTTATTTCATCCAAACACCAACCGAATTGGTGAAAATGTCAGTAAAAATGAAGTGGTGCAAAAGCTGTTGGCAAACGAGAACGGTAAAGAACAATACAAAAACCTGGCAGGTGTGGATTCGCTTGCAGGTTATTACAAAGTTCCATCAACAGACTGGGGCGTCGTAATCGTGTCTCCAACCCAAACGGTGTACGATCAGTTGAATCATCATATCCGTATGTTGTTACTGTACACTTCAGTGCCTTTCCTGATCCTGACCCTTATTGTGGTTCGGGTTGCACGCAAGCTGGCCAGTCCTTTTGCTATGCTCGCTGATTTGGTGAATCAGGTCGATAAGGGACAAGTGGATCTACCTGTGATGAAGCCTCATTGGAATAGAGAGGCAGACCTTCTAACGAGAGCAGTTGTTGGCGCATTGGCGAACTTTAGGAAACAGACAAACCAGCTTGTCTATGATGCCAGAACCGATGTTTTAACAGGCATGAACAATCGCAGAACCTTCGAAGAAGTCATCCAGGAATGGATTCAGGATGAGGTGCCATTCTCCATTATTGTTCTGGATATCGACCGCTTCAAGTCCATTAATGATACATTCGGGCATCATGCTGGGGATGAAGTATTGAAACACATTGCCAATATCATTCAATTGTCTGTTCGACCAGAAGATGTCTGCGCCCGGTTTGGTGGAGAGGAATTTGTAGTCTTGTTAAGAAATTCCGAGTCTAACGTGGCTTTTGAGATTGCTGAACGTATCCGAATAACGGTCGAAGAAAGCATATTGCCTATAGATCGTTCCGTCACCATCTCGGCTGGAATTGCTGAATATCCGAAGCACTCCACAACTTCCACAGAACTATTTCACTTGGCGGATAATGCATTGTATCAAGCGAAGGAAGACGGACGTAACCGTACGGTTACGATCCAGACGGTTATTAAATAAGCAAGCAAAGAAGCTGTTCCCTAAAAACTAGGGACAGCTTCTTTTGTGTTTTATACCTCTTGTGAGGATCTGGCCAGAACCTCATTTGTATACGTTTCTCCCCAATCTCGCATGCTGAAGATAATCGGCCGTAACGTTTCACCAAATGGTGTGAGGGAATACTCCACTTTAGGTGGAATCTGGGGGTATATTTCACGATGAACAATTCCGCTGCTTTCCAACTCTCGAAGTTGCAGGGTGAGCATACGCTGGGTGATTTCAGGAAACAATTTTCGGATCTCGTTAAATCTCAAAGGCCCGGAGAATAAATGATACAAAATGGCACCTTTCCATTTGCCTCCGATCACACTGAGGGTAACTTCCACGGAACAGCCGTATGGCGCGGGACATAGCTTGGTAGCGTCCTTTTTCATTATAAGTACACCTCCACTTTAGGGTGATTTTCTATGGTATCTATTTGGGTGGTTATATTTCATAAAGTACGTATAGTTCATGAAAGAGCATATCACTTATGATGCAGATTATAAACCCTAATTGTAGTCGAAGGCAGATGTGTTGATGTCTATAAGATAAAAAAGAGCCCCGGTTTCAGGCTCTTCTCTGGATGTATAAAATATGAGGATGAGCGTATATACGCTACTTCAGTGACGATAGAATGGAGTCACATAGAGCCATCGTTGCAATATTATCCTTGGCGCTGGAATGTGGGACAGTCTGATTCTGGCAACACGCGATAAAGTGCACCATTTCACCAACAAACCCGCGTAGATAAAGGTCGCGAGAAGCTCCTGACATAGGAGATCCGGAAGGTGTATATACAGTATCTTGCTCCTCGAGAGATTTCCAGGGAAGGCTGGTCGATCTTCGGGATTGATGGACAGTAAGTGTGTTGATATCTTCAGCTGACGCAAATCCGTTGTCAAAGGTGACGAGTACACTTTCACTCTCCCGTGACCAAGCGCTCATGCCGGTAAAATAAGCGCTGCCTACTACGTTATTCTCAAAAACAAGGGAAATGCTTTGATTAATGTGTTCCCCATCCTTCACGGTTGTGCCTGTAACCTGTATTACTTCTCCGAATAAGTAACGCATCAGATCGACCATATGTATGGCAGCGAGCTTCATGAACTGTTCCTCATCCTTGCAAAATGGGGTGCTGTCTACAGCGAATTTCATCTGGAATGAACGTACCTTACCTAGCGAACCACTATCAATGAGCTCCTTCAGCTTCATGTATACGGGAGCATAACGTTTCATAAAACCGACCATGACAACGACGCCGCCTTGCTCGGCAGCCTCTGCTACAGCTGCGGCTTCCGCTGCATTCCATCCGAGTGGCTTATCCACGTATACATTCTTACCAGCTCGAATGCATTCAAGGACAAGAGCGGTCTGATCAACAGGCTGGGCGACCACCACGACTCCGTCACAAGTTTCCTGTTGTAACATAAGCCCAGCGTTATCATACGCTTTTCCGTTGCTGCCAAATCGCAGCAGAGCTGCTTCAGAGCGTTCCATACTGCGTGTGGCAATGGCCTGGATCTGCGCTCCGGCTTCAACAACAGAAGGGTAAATATTCGTGGATGCATGTAACCCGGCACCGATAAAGCACAGATGGGTTGTTTTCAAGGTGGATCTCTCCTTCATTTTTGCATTTGTATGGATGGTATATTTGTTTAATGCTACGATAGGGTGTTTGAAGTTGAGAAAAAAGGACATATGTCCTATTCTTGAATGAATAAAAAAGAAGTTGCATTTTTATTTTGGAGCATGTATACTCTGAATTACGGTAAAACAAGGAATTGCTTCACCGGAATGCTTTTCATCGATGGATGAGGAGATACATATTATGCGGTCGTGGCGGAATTGGCAGACGCGCACGGTTCAGGTCCGTGTGGGCTAACCCCCCGTGGAGGTTCGAGTCCTCTCGACCGCATCTAACCAAAAAAGGTTCGTGAGTTGCTCTAGGGCAACTCACGAACCTTTTTTGGTTTTGTGGATCATTCGTGTGAAGCCTGCATTTTGCTATCAGCATGCTAATGCTAATGTTGCCGCTGGCGCAGAATGACTGCCGTGATGATCCCGGCAATGGCTCCTGCAATACCAAATAGCGTAACACTGGCAACCACTTCAACCGACTGGAGACGAAACAAAAAAGCGATACCACTGCCAAAAGTGGTTCCGGCCAGAAATCCGAGCGAAATTCCTAATTCTTTCGTTAATTTCATTGCTTCACCTACTTGGAAATGTGAGATATGGATTTGCAAATATTGGGTATAGGCAGTAAAGTGTGATCAGGAAAATCATCACATTTTATTTCCTTTTTTATCTTGTGGTTTTAACCCGTTAATTATGCATGATATCTCATATGGGAGGGTAAGAGCGAATGAATATGAACGAACGAATTGCAGCATGGAATGAGGAAGCACAGCAGTGTGCTTGCGGTCATCAACACCGGGTGGTGGATATGCTGATTCATCTGGAAGCTGGGGCCATTCAGAGGTTACCGGGTTATTTGTCTGAGCAAGGATATCGTCAGGTGACGGTTGTTTATGATCGACATACGTTTCAGGCGGCCGGATCTGATGTGCTGAGCAGTGTTCGCGAAGCGGGAATACATGTGGATGAGATCGCTCTGCCGGAAAATCGTGCGGGTGATATCATTGCGGATGAAGCAGCTATTGTACAGGTCATGTTGGGTGTGAAACTGGAAAGTCAGGCTGTAATTGCGGTGGGTTCAGGTACCATTCATGATCTGGTGAGATTTGTTTGTTCCAAAATGAACAAGCCCTTTCTGTCCATACCGACAGCGGCTTCAGTGGATGGGTTTACCTCTGCGGGTGCACCCTTAATTGTAAGCGGCGTCAAACAAACATTTCAGGCTGTTCCGCCAGAGGCTATCTTTGCCGATCTGGATATTCTGGAGCAAGCCCCGCAAGTGATGACAGCTGCCGGATTCGGAGATATGCTTGGTAAATATACTTCACTTGCAGACTGGATTGTTTCTCGTGAACTGGGCGGAGAACCGTTCTGTCCAGTTGCTTATCGGATGACAGAAGAAGCGCTGAATACCTGCATAGATCATGTACAAGCTATTGCGGAGGGGCGAGCAGAGGGAGTAGCTGTGTTAATGGACGCATTAATTGTTTCCGGTATCTCCATGCTGATCATTGACCATTCCCGTCCGGCATCCGGAGGTGAGCATCATCTATCTCACATCTTGGAGATGGATCTGATGCAAGCGGGAGAAAGACCGGTTCTGCATGGTGCCAAAGTTGGCGTAGCTTGTGCATTGCTTACGGTGAAATATAAAGAACTTGCACAGACATCGGGTGAACCGGTGTTTGGGATATATGACCAATTGCCGGAGGCCTCTCAGCTCATTGCATGGTTGGAACAAGTAGGTGGACCTGTGACTACTGAGCAACTCGGTGTAACCCCGGAGATGGTGGAACATGCATTCAACACAGCGCATACGCTTCGTCCTCGATATACCGGATTGAGATATATCAATGAAGTGTTGAACACGAGGTTAGGATGACCTTTTAGAGAAGATGGTCATGACGAAATGCATAAACTTAGCTTGTAGCCGGCTGTGATGGCTCTTTTTGGGAGCAAAAAACGAAAAAGGGTAGGTTATCTGACATTTCTGATGGAATAGCCAGAACAGTGCTTCAAGTCCGAGAGAGAAGGCATGCATTTTATTTTAAAAAAGGCTCTGGCCTCCCTATGGGGAGATCAGAGCCTTTTGGCTGTTCGCTTATTTAGTTGTTGCGACGATCTTTCAAGATGACATCTGCGAACAAAATAGTTTTCGGTATACGGAAAAATTGCTCCGCTTGTTCCTGAAACGCAGCAGAAGGCAGTGTTCCCTGATGCAGCCATTTGCGGAAAGTGCCGGGATGAACCCCGATCCAGTGGCTGACATCTGTCACCGACAGATCATGGACCATACACAAGCCTGTCAAAATACGGTTACTAACCGGAGAACGGGTCACCGTACGCTTCATGAAGCGAGATGACTCGGGTTGACATATGACAGGGCTATTACGCACAACTTCTTCATTGAAGAGAATATGACGCGGGTAGCCGAGTAATTGGCAAGTCTTGTCCAGATTGGTACTGCCGGGTATCCGTCCTTCATATACCCACGCACTGACACTGCGTGAAGAGATGGAGAGGTCTTCAGCAAGCTGGGACAACTTGATATCATTGGCCATCAGCACGGCAAGAAGAACACGATTGCGGATTTGACAGCGTGTCGGTTTTCGGAATCGTTTAACACGGACGCCTTTTCCCAAGTATTTACGGTTGATCAGAGACCACGCCTGGATGGAATGTTGTTCTGGTTGATTAGGCATATTTCCTCCGATTTTTTTTAACCAAATACTACAATAAACAACGGGGTACTTTCAAGTGCCGGGACTACCGGTTACAAATGCGTCAATGCGTGAATTCACGATAAAGAGGGAACTACGAACTAGACCATGCGCAATTCACATCCTAGTATATTCCTAGATTACAATGTTTCACTAAAAATGAAGGGAGAAATTGAACAGGAATAAAAATAATATAGTTCTAATTACTTATTACTAGGTCTAAAGAACTTTTATCTGTTTTTTGTTGATATGATGCGGTTTATTTCCCTGAATTCCCCAAAAGCATGTGATTTTCGTTCTCCTGTTGCGAAGAGGATGTGCACAAATCTGAAATGATAAATCCGCATGTTCAGCATGACATGTGACCTGTCAAATCTCTTACTTTTACATATATTGTATGATACTCAAGTGTAAGGGAGAGGTGAGGAACGTGCATCTATCTGTGAATACCTTTGCTGTCATCTCGGGAGCATTTGTTACGTTTGCTTTTGGCGGATGGGATCAATTGCTGAGCCTGCTCGCGGTCGCGATGGCTGTGGATTATGTAACAGGTTTGGCAGCGGCGGTAAGAACAGGTGCCGGGTTGAATAGCAACATTGGATTCTGGGGGATTGCTCGCAAAGGGCTCATGCTGACGGTTGTTTTGCTTGCTCATCGAATTGATCTGATCATGGGAACCGATTTTATCAAAGGCGGAGCTATTTATTTCTATCTGGTGAATGAACTCATTTCGATTACCGAGAATTATGCCAAAATCGGTCTTCCATTGCCTGCAAAGCTCAGACAGGCCATTGCAGTGTTGAAGAAACAGGAGGATCAGGAGTATCTGGCGAATCGTGAATGGTCCAAACCGCAGCCAACCCCGGACAACATCAAGCAGCAGGCTGAAACAGGACAAACTTTGCAGGATGACTCCGCGAAACAGACGATGGATGGATTGCAAAAGAAATCCGAATCGAAGGGAAACGGTTCGGATTAGTTTTTCTTATCAAGAGAACGTTTCCAAGTATCCTTTCGTAATAGAGAACGTTATGATATATTTTGGATACATGAAAATTCATTCATTTCTACTATTATATTAAACGAGGTGTTTGCCCAGATGATAAAACATATTGTCCTGTTCAAAATGAAAGATCGCTCAGCAGAAAGTATTGAAGCTGCAGCTCAGGTGCTTCGCAATCTGGAAGGTAAAATTGATGTCCTGGTTTCACTTGAAATCGGGATTGATGTGCTTCGCTCGGAGAGATCGTTCGACATTTCACTCACAGCGGAGTTTGCTTCACTGGAGGATCTCCAGGCGTATCAGGTACACCCGCTTCATCAGGAAGTTATCAAGTACATGAACGAAGTCAGAGAACAGTCAATTGCAGTGGACTACGAAATCTGATCTGTCATTCAAACTACGTTGAGATAAAGGGGACTCTGCATGAGCGATTTAAGAGACGTTATGGAATTTCTATATATTTTTGTTGTGTTTCTAATCGCTTGTCCTGTGATGATATTCTGGCTTAAGCGAAGAGGGAAACGGAACCGATAACTCACTGAACGGGAAGTGAACGAATGTATTATGTGAACAGAGAACAGATTGCCCGCCGGCTTGCTGCTGTACCGGAAGTAGCTGAAGGGCTTCGCGGGGCAGCAGAAGCTTGGGACGGCAGTCTCATGCTGGGGATGGTACAGGAACGGTGTCTTCACCTGGCGATCGAGATTGTTACCGATGTGGGAAGTTATCTAATTGACGGTTTCATCATGAGAGATGCGAGCAGCTATGATGATATTATTCAGATTAATTATGAAGAAAAGGTTTTTGATAATCCGACCTATGAGATATTGCGTCAGCTTGTCACGTTACGCAAGCCACTGGTGCAGGATTATTACACTTGGGAGCGGTCTGGGCTCCATCCGCTTAGCGTAGAGTTGCCGAGTATACTTGAACATTTTACTACTCAGGTTAGCGCCTACGTGGAAAAAGAACTTGGTCCTTTCAATACGGCACAGGCCGAGGGACAGCGTAAGGAATGAGGGAAATCGCATGACAAATGAATCAAAAGAATTCAATGAAGCAAATACTGAAAGTAAAGAAACAAATGAATCACCGTCCGGATTCCATCCGGTGTATATGGTTGAACTTTTGTTCCGGGAACGTCCAGAGGTGAATCGCCTGCGTTTGCAGGAAGCAATGATTCGCCATACAGGACAAGTCCGACTGGATGTGAAACAAGAGAGCGGAGGGCAAAAGCATGAGATGCTTGTCTTCTATCATCTGGACCATAAGGTATCCTTCCAGGAAGGGGATATCCCTGCTCAGACTTGCATGCTTCCTGTGAATGAAATCGCAGATCGTGCTCGCTTTGGCGGTGCTCTGCAACAAGCATGGCATTGGCCTGAAGTGGGACAGGTTGTAGAAGCTTCGCAGTACTCCATCCGGATACATGATATGTTCACGGCTGCCATGCCTCGTAAGCAGCGCCTGGAGCTGTTTCAAAAGACTGTACTGGCAATCATGGAAAGTATGACCTGTGACGCGCTGTATTGGTATGGCAGTGACAAGCTCGTTGAACCGGAAGCATATACGCAAGCTCAGGAACGTGAGGAACATCTGTATGCAGCCATGAACGTTCGAATGTATCAAGCCGGAGGTACAGAGGAACAGCGCGGGTTGGTCATGGATACCGTGGGATTATCTGCGCTGGGTGTACCTGATGTCCAGTGTCACTTCGTCGGTCTTGATCCGGATACGGTGGCTCAGACCTTACTGGGTGCAGCGTATTACATATTTGATCAGGGGGATGTTCTGCAAGATGGACAGACGCTGGGTTCTTCAGGTGGACGTCGCTGGCGGTGTGAACATCAGGCGGCATTGATTGCACCGGGACGTTATGTGATTGATTTGGACCCGGGGGATGAGCATGCTGCGGCTGATCTCGAGCCGGCTCGTCAGAACTGAGTTTAAGTCAAGTCATCTGCATCCATTCAAAAATGGCGTTCAGATTATTTTTAACATCTGGAGTGTCAAGCCAAGCCTGTGCTGCTTATAATGCATCAACAGAGTAGGCATTCGCCCGGATGGCTGAGCGACAGACCGTTGCTTCTGATCCGGTACTTAAACAATAGTAAAGGGAGAGATGTGACGTGAAGGATTCTAACAAAAGTTTGTTGTGGGGAGCTCTTATTGGCTCCGTGGTTGGTTCAGTAACGGCATTATTGCTGGCACCAAAATCGGGACGTGAACTTCGTCAGGATATTACAGAAGGTGCTCGTCAGGTATCGGAAAAAGGTCAGGAACTGGCTGGTATCGTGGGAGAACAAAGTTCACAGATTGTATCCAAAGTTAAAGAGACCGCAGATGTTGTGATTCAGGATATTCAATCCTGGCGCAATTGCGCTGAAGGAAAAGAAATTCGCATATCGGCAGCCATTGTTGATAACGAGATTGATAAAGCAGCTGATGAACCCGGAATTGACATTGTAGCGAAGCTTCCTGCGGATGAGTCCAAGGACGACAACTAAGCAAAGCTTGATAAGCAGGCTTTCCTCTATTTAGAGGAGAGCCTGCTTTGTTGCGTGTCCACACATAGGTGACGTAGCGCGGGGATTTAATTTGAACCCTGCGATGAAATCGGGTAAGATGTAGGTACCTTTTTGCCGGAATGTTCATACGGTAGGAAGAAAGCTCTGGGAAACAAACGTTTTGAGAATTAATTCAATGAAGAAGGAAGCGGTGTGTTCGTGCAGCAAGCAATCGCTATATTAGACTCCGGTGTGGGGGGATTGACCGTCGCCAAGGAAGTGATGCGTCAGCTCCCGCGGGAAAAGATCATTTATTTTGGGGATACTGCCCGGACACCGTACGGACCCCGTTCGTCCGAACAAGTAAAACAATTTACGGAACAAATCGTTGATTTCTTGATCCAATTCGATCCGAAGGTTATCGTTATCGCCTGTAACACAGCAACAGCAGCCGCGCTGGAGTATATCCGTGCCAAGGTGAATGTGCCTGTCATTGGTGTTATACATCCGGGTGCGCGGGCCGCAATCACAGCGACACGTACAGGACGTATTGGTGTGATTGGTACCACGGGTACCATAGGTAGTGGGGCTTATACATCGGCACTCAAACAGTTGTCCCCCTATATTGATGTGGTCAGTCAGGCTTGTCCGGCGCTGGTGCCGTTGGTGGAACAAGGTGAATTTCGTTCCGAGCACACGACACATACGGTGGAACAATCATTGGGCGAGATCAAACAACAGCCAATCGATTGTCTTATTCTGGGTTGTACGCATTATCCCTTTCTCATGGACACGATTCAGGAAGTTATGGGGCAGGAAGTGAAGTTAATCAGTTCAGCAGATGAAACGGCACGTGAAATCAGTACGATTTTATATGATAAACGAAAGCTGGCCAGTGGGGATGAGACCCCGGTGCATCAATTTTTCTGCACGGGTGACCCGCGAATGTTCCAGAATATCACCCGTCGATGGTTGGGGGAGCAGATCTCCAAGACCCCTGTTGTCTGGCAGGTAACGCAATTATCATAGTTATACTCAAATTATGCATGAATAAGACTTTTAATTAATGTATTTTGGTTGTGGACTATCTCGGAACTGTGAAGTTCCGGGATTTTTTGTCGTCATTATGCATTAACAGGAGATAAACATGATTCTTGTCACATGACGGACAACCTGACCTGCATACATATGTTACAGACACGAAATTGGTCAGAACTGGACAGGAGACCTGTCTTTTCCTGTGGAAAGGAGAACAACATGGATCTACAGTGGATTATCGTTCAGCGGGGAGATACGTTGCCGCGAATTGCGTCAGCACACCATATGACCAAAGAGTTACTTGCTGCACTGAACCCGGAAGTGGCTTCCCAGCCTTACTTGCTGGCAGGTCAGATGCTGCGTATTGTCCCCGGGACAGGTCGCAGATACGCTGTACCGCCTGGAGAAAGTGTAGGGGAGATTGCAGAGAGATTTGGTCTGGACGAAGAGGTGTTGCGCCAGGCCAATCCCGAAATCACCAATATAACCGACTGGGTTGGTCGCTGTATTCATATTCCGGCTTCGAATGGAAAAACTATTGTAAAGATTCAGGGAGAGTATGGTTATCGAGAATTAATCAGGGATATAGACAAGCTGGAGAATCAATACCCTTTTATCGAAACAGGGTCCATTGGAACAAGTGTCATGGGGAAGTCGCTGCCTTATTTGCGTATTGGGCAAGGGTCGAGACATATCCATGTTAATGCTTCCGTTCATGCGAATGAGTGGTTGACAACAGCAGTTCTGATGAAGTTTATTGAAGAGTATGCCGAGGCGTATGGTGCGCATAGGGCATGGCATCAATACCAGACAGAACGCTGGATGCAAGAGACGACACTCTGGGCCGTGCCGATGGTTAATCCGGACGGGGTCGAACTGGTTCAGGAAGGTGTGGTCAATCAGCATCCACATGCACAGCAGTTGTTAACCTGGAATGCGGACAGATCACATTTTACCCATTGGAAGGCCAACATCAGAGGGGTGGATCTGAATGATCAATTTCCAGCCCATTGGGATGAAGAGGCAGCGAGAAGAGGTATAACCTCACCTGGCCCCAGGGATTATGCGGGGACAGCGCCATTGACAGAACCGGAGGCACAGGCGCTTGCGCAGTGGACGCAGCAACATACATTTGATGTGGTTGTATCCCTGCATAGTCAGGGACAGGAGATCTATTGGAACTACCGTGATCTGGAACCTAGAGAGAGTGGACCGCTGTCGCGTAGACTTGCCAAAGCTTCAGGTTACAAGGCGGTGAAGCTTGGTGGCAGTGATGCCGGATACAAGGACTGGTTTATTCAAGATTTCGGTAGACCGGGCTTCACGGTAGAAGTTGGATTGGGTGTTAATCCCCTTCCCGTAGAGCAGTTTGATGATATTTGTATAGAAGTGGGAATGTTGTTGGCTGAACTGTTATCCAATGGACAATGAGGCAAGACCCCGAATGACGAAGGTGTGAAACTTAACAGTAGATCATTCGTATAACAGGAACGGACGCTATGAGCGACGTTCCGTTTTTATTATTTTTGATAATGGCATGTCACGTCATTCGTTCTGAATGGTTTTCGAACGGGTAATGATGGATGTGCCGTTTCGGCGACATATACAATTATACGGAGGGATTCAAATGAAGTGGAGAAGACTGCTGTCGTTCAAACGATGGACACAAGTTTTCAAAAGGCTCCCCCGGCTGCTCCGGGCTCCGCAGATTCCTTTGGGAGAAAAGTTGTTGTTTATTATTCCGGCGCTGTTATACTGGGTACTTCCTGACGTCATGCCGTTTATGCCCATCGATGATATCGGGGTCACTTTGATTCTGATGAACTGGTTTGTAAGCCGGGCAGAACGTAAATATCCTGTGCTTCAGGAGGGGACACCTTCTTAATTTGCGGCCCAATGGATCGTTTTAACAATGAATTCGCATCAATGTTATTGCGAAGAGCGGTAACTTTCTTTACAATAGATGCTGTAGTTTAAGAATGCTGAAATTGTTGAAACCTGCAATTACAATATAGGAGATGAAGAGAATGAACTGCAAAATTACGCGTAATGCTGCTAAAGTATTGAAGCTTGAATTGGACAAGCCGGAGAACGAAGGAAAAAAACTGCGCGTTGTTATCACACATGCACATGGTGACCATGCTCACTACGGACTTGATCTCGACACACCAAAAGAAAATGATACAGTTGTATCTACCGATAAAGAGATTGATGTCATTCTCGCGAATGATCAGCCTTTGTTGAACGGTGTAAAAATTGATTATCTCTACTTCCCGGAAGAGGGATTTGTTATTACGAATCCGTCCCAAGGCAATCACGGCGACCACTAAGGGCGCGAAGAAGGGGAACTCATGGCTAACGATATCCGCGTATGCGAAAAGTGTAATCATGTTCGACTGAAATCGATTGTGCCCAAGTTGCAAAAAATGGCTCCAGACACGGAGATCAAGATTGGGTGCAAATCCTATTGCGGTCCTTGCGCGAAACGTGCGTTTGTCTTTATCAACGGTCGGTACATCAGTGCGCCGACAGAAGAAGAAGTGCTCGCCAAAGTTGCAAAGTTCGTGAAGTAATAGGATATGATATAACAAGGTGAGTGGAGAAAACTGTCCACACATCACAAAGGAGGGGCTACGTGCTTCTCCTTTTTTTGCGTTTGGGTAGCAGTGAAAGGCTGCTTCAAAATGCGGCATCATCTATCATTTCAGTAATTTGGAAGGTATCTTCTCGAATTTCAATGGCAATGACGGTAGTATCCTTTTTCAGAAAATGTACATGTCCCAGCCGTTCTTCCTCTAATTCCACCCATCCTGTATCCGCTAACTTCTGAAAATAATCCATTGGTGGGTATAGTCCTTGCTCACCCCCAATATGTTTCAGTTCATACTTAACACCTTCTTTAAGAGTGGGATGATCGGAATAAGCTATGTTTTCAATGAGTTTTGCATTGGTTGGAACCGGGATGTCTGGGTTCATGGATGATGCTTTATATCCGTCTATCTCGTATGTTGCAGGAGCGCAGCCTTGTACCCAAATGAGCAAGGGCAACATGCAGAGTGTCAGTAATATTTTCTTCAAATGAATTCCTCCCGACTCAGCATGTTTACCTAATAAACGTAGCGGAATCAATTAAAGTTACGATAAAATCACAAAAGAAGAATAAGGAAGGCTTGTGCTATCCATCCTAAAGGGGTAACAGGAACATGATAATCCCAAGGAGGAATACTCATGCCGAAGCGTTATGATTCCAGTTTGCAAGCCGATACCACCGTATCTCAGGCGCAAAATGCGGTGAACAAGCTTCATTATGCTGTATCTCAGGCCCTGTCTCATCCGACGGCACAGACCATTATACAGGCGGAACGTCGTCTGGCACATACGGAGCAAGCGATGCGACAAGCAGAGCTTTCACTCGGAGGGCAAGGTGTTGAGTTGGCAGAGGAAATGTTCATCGAGGAGAAGAGAAGATTGAATTCAATCCAGAGTCAGCACGGTCAAGGGAATTTATAACGTTCCTGTCACATCAGAACCCGCAGGGCAGCAATGCTTTGCGGGTTTTTCATATCTTTTGCAACGACTCTCGATCCATGGGTTTACTCCGACAGTATGTCGAATGGTCGCTTAAAATTCTGTGAGAAGGTTAATAGAACAAGAGCAGGCAAAATTCCATACGGGAGGTACAGAATGACAAAACATATTACAGATTGTACGATTCTGAACAACGGAGTAACGATGCCATGGCTAGGATTTGGAACATATAAAGCAAAAGGTAAGGAAGTACAACAGGCGGTTGAGACCGCTTTGGAGGTTGGATATCGCAGTATTGATACCGCGTCCATCTATGGCAATGAAGAAGAAGTGGGACAAGCTATTGCAAGCAGTGGTGTTGCCCGTAACGAACTGTTTGTGACGACCAAGCTCTGGAACGAGGATCAGGGATTTGATTCAACGTTGAGAGCATTTGAAGCCAGTCAGAAGGCACTGGGACTGAATGTGATTGATCTTTACTTAATTCACTGGCCTGGCAGAGACCAGTATAAGGAGACGTGGAGAGCATTCGAACGTCTATATAGCGAAGGAAGCATCCGTGCGATTGGTGTGAGTAACTTTCAAGTTCACCATTTGCAAGATATCATAAATGAGGGTGGAACGGTGCCTGCGGTAAATCAGGTAGAGCTGCATCCGGGTCTGATCCAGCAGGAACTTCAGGATTTCTGCGGGGCCCAGGGAATTCAGCTGGAGGCATGGAGTCCTATTATGAAAGGCAAGCTTAACCAAGAGTCCACCCTCAAAGCGCTGGCCCAGAAATATGGGAAAACGCCAGCACAGATCATTCTGCGCTGGGACATTCAGAATCAGATTGTGACGATTCCGAAGTCCGTTACCCCGGAGCGTATTCGTGAGAATGCTGACATCTTTGACTTTGAATTGACACCGGATGAGTTGAGACAAATTGATGCACTGGATTCAGATAAGCGGACGGGGCCACATCCGGATCAACTGTTCTGGGATTAAGTGGGTGGCGCTAATTGAATACAAGTGTTTGATCATAAGTTAGTGGAGGTTCCGGTTACGGAATCGTTCTTCGTGAGTTTAAGATGTAAGCATAATCGGTCACGCTAAGACACTGCGTGTGCAGAACAATATTTCGATCGCCGTTATCCCCGGATTTTTTTGAAAGTCCCTTTATCATGGGAGAAATCCGGTGATAAATGCGAGCGCTCCGCTTCTCCGGCTTTGTTCTGCCCACTTCGTTATCGTGAAAATTATGAATCCATCTTTAGTGGATAGGTATATAGTAAGTAATATACAAAAGCGGCAGGATCAGGGAGTATCCCCTGATCCTGCTGCTTTGTGTGTGTGAATTGGCTTAATTTTTTTTCGGAACTGCGCAGCCGTCATCTGTGCAGACGCCGCTGCCGTCAGCTTCGGTTGTATTGGACTCAACCATGGTGAACGGGGAACGCTCGTCCCAAGCTTTCTGAATAGCGTCCAGGAACACCTCGTCCGGCTGAGCGCCTGACACGGCGAACTTGCGGTCGAATACAAAGAACGGTACGCCGCGGATGCCGAGTTGCTCGCCTTCTGCTTGGTCAGCACGGACATTGTCGGTGAATTGATCACTGGAGAGCACTGCCGTAGCTGCGTCACGATCGAGGCCTACTTCTTCTGCTAACTGAGCCAACACTTCAGTGTCGCCGGAGTGTTTACCTTCAATAAACACAGCTTGGAAGATCCGTTCACTCAGTTCAAGCGCTTTGCCTTGTGTATCCGCCCAGTGTGTCAATCGGTGAGCTGAGAAGGAGTTCGTAGGGATCATGGCATCGATATTGTATTCCAGTCCTGCCGTGCGAGCATTGGCATTCATCTGGGCATTCATACCTTTGGCCTGTTCCACGCTCATATTATATTTGTCAGCCAGATATTCCGAATTGGTTTTACCTGGGTTCAATGCAGCATTTGGATCAAGCTCAAAGCTTTTGAATTGCAGCTTCACTTCATCACGGTGTGGAAACTGTTCCAATACATTCTCCAAGCGGCGTTTGCCGATATAACAGAAAGGGCAGAGAAAATCAGACCATATCTCAATATTCATTATGTTAAACCTCCATTATCCTTTTAGTTGAAACTAATATAGTTACAATTATAAAGCCACTTTCTATAATTCGCAAGGAGATTGCTATTTATCCCGATATGCCTTGGACCAATGATAAGGCTGGATCTCACTCAGTCTCTTGAAGACCAGTTGACCAGAAGGATCGTATACGGCAGCTTTGACTTCTTCGCCCCAGTAAAACAATCGTTCCTGGCATACACCGCAAGGTGTAAGGACCTTAAATTCTGAATGCTCATCATCACGAGCGATACAGAGGGAGTGGGTGACACGTTCGTTCAATTTGTGGGCTTCCAGATAAGCCCCTGTTTCCATACATAGATGCGTGGCATCATTGATAACCTCTGGCGCTACACTAATCAGCAGGGAGCCAGCTTCGGTATAGACGGCACCCGCACCGCCCCATCCCTGAGGATAACGTTGCTTCACAAATTTTGCGGCTGCATTGAACAATTGCTGTTCAATATGGATTGGTTCAGTATGTGATGTCATGTAATGAGAATTCCCCTTTTTGAAATGTAATTCACTTCATTTAGTGTATTTGTTTAGCTTGTCATTACGATATTGCTTATTGCGATGTTACGGCTGAACTGTCTTCCTCTCGAAAGCGCTGAATCAAATCATAGGTAATGACCGTGTCCGAGACATGCAATCGCTTGGTTGCTTCATCATGAGCGGGACGACAAGCGTTGATATCTGTTTTGTCACGTGTGGACAGGTCATAACAAGCGCCGCTCTCGTAGATATAATCATCCGATGGAATATAGAATACAGAACCATCCGAGAATGCGCCATTACGTAGCACAACCGTACGTGCAGACCCGTCATATACATCGTTACCCATATGATAATAGGACTGGTCGGACACCCCGAGCAGATGCAGCACGGATGGGGTGATGTCCAGTTGTCCCGAAGGTTCGTCGAAGGTTCCAGCCGCTGCTCCATCCGGTAAATGCACCAGCAGGGGAACCTCGTTCATGATCTGTGCCATATCCAGTTCATTCAATGAGCGTCCCAGGAACTGCTCGTATTGTGATTGTTCCTTGATCGAGTTGTCGTGGTCCCCGTAGAACATAAAGATGGTATTTTCCCATAATCCCCGATTTTTCAGATCCTCCACCATTTTGCCGAGCGCCGAATCCACGTAATGTACGGATTGCAGATAGTTACCAAACATGGTTCCCTGAAACTCGCCTACATCCAGTTGTTGTTTTTCTTTCGGCAATGCATACGGATGGTGACTGCTGAGTGTAATGAGGAAGGAATAGAACGGTTCGGTCACCTCACTACTCATTTTCTCAACGGATTGGCGGAAAAAGGATTCATCAGACAGGGACCAGCCAAGCGGGTCATCCTGTGCAAAATCATTTTTGCTATAAAACTTGTCGTACTTCATGTTCTGATACATCGTATACCGATTCCAGAAGCCGCTCTCATAAGCGTGAAATACGTTGGTGCTGTACCCGTTGTCCTTCAGGATAGAAGGGAGGGAATCATACGTATGGTCTGCATACCGTACAAAGGCCGAACCAACCGGAAGTGGATGTAGGGAAATGTTTGCTCCAAAATCGGCATCGGACGTTCTACCCTGACCGGTCTGGTGATAAAAGTGACTGTAATACTGACTTTCCTTCATCAGTTCATTAAAATGGGGTGTGATCTCCTGACCCCCAATGCTCTGGCCAATCATGAAGTTCATAAAAGCCTCACCCTGGACAATGATCACGTTGCTGTCTTTATATTTGCCAAACAAGGCATCATTCTGCGGGGCAGTTTCTTGCCTTTCAGCGAAGAACGCTTTTGCTTGCTCAACATCAGCGGGATCAGCCTGCGGCCCGGAGCCGATGTGGTCTTTGGCATAGTTGTACAGATCATAACCGTGAAAAGCGAGCAGTCCGGTCACATTATACATGGATACATTCCACCAGTTGTTATCGAACAGGCCTTTGGCCCATGTTTTGCTGTAAAAATAAATCGGGCCGACAGCGAGGCCAAGTCCCAGCACAAGGGCGATGCTGCCAGCCGTGAGACGGCGGCGCAACCGTGCCTTGCCATCGTTATACGAATAACTCCCGTAACCAGTAACAGATGTACTGGAGTGCTTCGAACGGTAACGTCTACTGAACATTACGATAGTTGCGAACGGAATGACGACAAGCCAATCGGCAAAGAACCAGAGATCACTTGTGTAAATCAATGTAGCGATGCTGTCACCCAATGCGTCAACTTGTCTCGCCTGCAACAATACCGGAATGGTCAAGAAATCCTGGAAATAGCGATAATACACCATATCGGCGTAGATTAGTGCGGTAAGCAGCAGGTTAAGGACCGCGAGAGACACGATCATGCCTCTACGTGGCAGCAACCAGGTCCAGAAGGACAAGAGTAGTAAAGATCCAATGGCAATGACTTTATCCAGCAGTCCCATCGTAATGTTATAAGCGTGAAGATTGTGATGGAGCCACATGAGTTTGAGCAGCATGAGCACAAGAAAAATAAGATATAACGTTAATGGATGATATAGAAGCCCGCGTGGCATGGAGCTGCGCGTAGGCCGAGTGACAACCATATGTATGTCCCCCTTGCTTTTGTTGTTTTGTTATCGGAATGTAAAATAGGGCTCCATCCATTATAGCGTGGCCTCATGTGTTTTCAACTATGCCTCAGAAGAATTGATTTCTGCGGAAGTGAAGGTCGATGAAGGAGAATTCATATGACCAGAAAAGCGCACAAAAAAAGCGCCCCGGCCATGGGTGGCTGGAGCACTTTATATTTGGAACAATTATGAAGATTGTGGTGTTTTATTTCGTGGAGGCAGTGGGCCCAAATACTGATAGTATTGGGTTTCAATGCGTCCGTTGAACAACTTGCGACGTTTGTCTGCCTTATGACCAAAATACTCCTCAAAAGCTTTGGTCGACGTGATTGCAAAAAAGGACCATGTTGGCATGTCGAGGTAACTGCGCCCTAATGAGCGGAGCAACTTCTGAACTTCTTTTTCTTCACTCAAACGTTCACCATATGGGGGATTGGTAATGATAACACCATATTCACCCTGTGGTCTTGCGCGATGCGCGGGCAGAACGCTGACTTCAATGTCTTTAGCAAAGCCTGCGCTCTTGATTGCAGCCTGAGCTACTTCAATCGCTTCCGGATCAATGTCGCTGCCCGAGATTTGTAACGGGATATCGTCACGTACAGCATCGAATGCTTCTTCACGCGCCTGTTCCCATAATTCTTCAGGAATGACAGCCCAGTCCTCAGAGTTGAAGGTCCGACGAAGTCCTGGTGCAATGTTCCAGCCGATCATGGCGGCTTCGATCAGCATTGTGCCTGATCCACAGCATGGGTCATAGAATGGACGGGATACATTCCAGCGGCTGAGCTGAATAAGAGCTGCAGCAAGTGTTTCTTTGAGTGGCGCTTCGGTAACGAGTTTACGATAACCCCGTTTATGAAGACCCGGTCCCGTTGTATCTAAAGTAAGCAGGGCGCGATCGTTCAGCAGAATGACCTCAATTACATAACGAGACCCGTCCTCTGGGAACCACTCTGTGTCATAAGTCAGTTTCAGTTTCTCTACGATTGCTTTTTTCACGATCCCTTGTGATGCAGGCACACTGCTTAACTGAGATTTTTGAGAGCGACCTTCTACAGGGAATTCGCCGTCGGCTGGAATCCACTCTTCCCAAGGCAGTGCTTTGGTGCCTTCAAACAATTCGTCAAATGTCGTAGCAGGGAATTCACCCATTTTCACCAATACGCGATCCGAACTTCTCAGCCACAGATTACAACGGCATATATCAATATAATCTCCTGTGAAGAAAACCCGGCCGTTGTCGATCGTAACATCTTCATACCCCAGTTGCTTCAGTTCCCGGGCAACAACAGCCTCGAGTCCCATCGCCGAGGTTGCAATCAATTGCAATTGAGCCATGTGATTCATTTCAACTCCATTTCAAGCTGGAGAAGGGAAATCCTTCTCTCTGCTGTATAGTAACGGTGCGGCCTTGCCGCTTTCCGTGAAAAAACTTACAATGAGAAATGCGGTGAACGTATGCATTCCTCTTTCGAGGTGATGCACCAGTCAACCGCCTGTGTTGATAACAAACATTTATTATAGAACATTGGCATCCATATGGAAAGCAGTCCAAGTGTCCAAGGAGGATTTTAGTGGTGAATCTGACCCCTGATGAATATGTAAATCAATTATTTCAAGAGGATGAGCTTTTGCTGAAAGTGAAAGAGGCTATCCGTTCGAATGGTATGCCGGAAGTTTCGGTGGCTGCGGCGTATGGACGACTGCTCACGTTTCTAGCGAAGACATCCAAAGCAGAAGCTGCGCTCGAAATCGGCGTATTAGGCGGTTACAGTGGGATATGCATTGCACGCGGGTTGCGTGAGAATGGAACCCTGACTTCGCTGGAACTGAGAGAGGAATATGCGGCAATGGCGCGTGGTCATCTGGAAGAAGGCGGTTTTGGCGAAAAGGTAGAGTACCGCATTGGTCCGGCCGCAGATAGCCTGGAACAATTGGAGCAGGAGGGTCGCACATTCGATTTCTTCTTTATTGACGCAGATAAGGAGAATTATCCGGTATATCTTGACTATGCCATTAAGCTGGCCCGGCCAGGTGCGGTCATTGTAGGTGATAATTGTTTCCTGCGTGGTCGTACGCTGAATCCGGACAAGCAGGGACCGGCTGTGCTTGCTGTTCGTCGCTTCAATGAACAGATGGCGAGTGACCCGCGCTTGGTGACGACCATGTTGCCGGACTACGATGGGCTCGTACTTGCCTGGGTGAAGTGAAAGTGGATATTTCCTAAAGATAAAACTCCGATGGAACACGATCTCACGCTTTTATGTTTGTGAGGGGGATCGTGATTCTGTTCGGAGTTTTCTAAAAACACACAAAGAAAGAGATGACAACATTTTGAAGGACAGAAAATGTGTCGTCTCTTTCTTTGTGTTTACAGATATCTTTGTAGTAGTTCTATTTATACTTCAGGTGTTCCGTACGTTTCGAACCATTTTTTGATGGTGTCAAAATCATCACTGAAGGACAAGCCCAGCATCAATAATACACGAGCTTGTTGTGGACTCAGGTTGTCACCTGCAATGATGCCTTTGCCGCCGCCGTATACACTTCCCGAACCCGTCCGAGTGGTGGTGACAAAGATAACACCTTCTTCAATGGCTTTGGTACGAGCTTGTCCCATAGCTCTGGAGATACCGCCAGCTCCGGTACCGGAAGTCACGATTCCTTTGGCACCGCTGCTCACGAATCCTTCAATGGCTCCGCCGCCAGCTTCTTGATATGAGATCGCAATTTCTACTTTGGCCAGATCTGCCTTTGTAATTTTACTTAGATCAAATACGGGCTTTGCTGTGCCTTCAGGTTTCAACGCACGTGCAGGAGCGCGGTAGATTCGAATGTTTTCTTCATCAATATATCCTACAGCACCGAGCATCGGCGTTTCAAACGTATCTGTCCGATAATCATTTGTCTTGGTTACACCACGAGCAAGCTGGATTGTGTCATTCAACATGAGTACAGTGCCGAATGAAGTGGTACGACCACTGCCTGCAAGTTTGATTGCGTTGTACAGATTGGCTTGAGCGTCAGAACCGATGACAGTCCATGGACGCATGGAGCCTGTGATGACGACTGGTTTGTCACTCTGAACCGTCATATCGAGGAAATAAGCGATTTCTTCCATTGTATCTGTACCCGTGGTAACGACAACACTGTCATACATTGCCAGAGCTTTGTCTACCGTCTGCGACAAGTCATAGAGGTCGGTCATGCTATAGGAACCTGAACCTGAATTTCCGAACTGGAGTGTGCTAACATCAGCAATCTTCTGTTTATCCGGTAAGGCGTCTACCATCTCTCCAATCGGAAGTGTGCCTGCCTTGTAATTCTGGAAGCTGGTGGCATCCTCGGATTGTCCGGCAATCGTTCCGCCAGTTCCGATTACCAATACATTAGGTAGTGCAGATTGCTTGGAAGAGTCTGGTATTGCGGGAATGGAAGTATTGCGAGCTGGGGTAGTGGTTGCTGTCTGAACAGCACCTGTTGTGCCTTTCACCTCTACCGTAGCTGCGTGCGCGGCGTAGGTTCCAATGGGGGACAACGAGATGGTTAATGCTGTTAAAGCTGCGGTACTCCATACAGCCCAGGGACGAAGATTGGATGTTTTACTCATGAATAGCACTCTCCTTCAAGTAAGTGTGATGTTAAGTTTGTTAAGAAGAATATGTATACCATTTCAAATTGATTGTATTTCATGTTAAGTAATATGACAAACTTAGATAATGGTAGAGTAATCGGTTACATTCGTAGATAATGAGAGTAAAATGATTATTTATGAGGAATTACGAAAGAATATTCATTCTGATAGAGATATATAAGAGCTGGTTTTAGGAGTTTTGAAGAGAAATATGCCTTCGTTGTGTTATTTAATATTACATATTGAGTCTTTTGTCCTGATAAAATGAAGCATTTTAATAAAAGAATGTCGAATTGGGACGCATATCAGAAGTAGGTAACAGAATAAGAGGATGATAGTAACGCATATTAGGTAATGGGGATCAATTACGGTCTAAAGAGTGGTTTCGTTATAGAGTTATGTTTATAATAGGGGTGATTAACATATGTAAATAAATATATAATATTGATTGGAGGAGAAACGATGAAACAGGCACCGAGAAAGTATGCAAATTACATTCCGATTCGGGAACTGGAGACTTTGGAAGAGAGGTTACTTCCCTTCAAGGTGTATGCAGAACTTCGTGATAACACTCCAGTCCGATATGATGAGCATCGAGAATGTTGGGATGTTTTCGGGTATGAAGATGTGAAGTACGTTCTGAAAAATCCCAAACTGTTCTCTTCTGCACGTGATCGTGCCAATACGAGCATGTTGACGACAGACCCTCCCAAACACAAACAGCTGCGTGATCTGGTGAACCAGGCGTTTACACCCAAGGCAATTGAAGCATTGGCTCCGCGTATTCAGGAAATCACAGATGAGTTAATTGCTCCACACCTGTCAGAAGGACATATGGAACTTATTGATGACCTTGCAACACCATTGCCCGTCATTGTCATTGCGGAATTGATCGGAGTCCCTGCGGCGGATCGTCAAAAGTTCAAAGACTGGTCTGATGTATTGGTGAAAGGCGCACGTGACGATAGTGAGCAGGCCTTCCAGGAGTTATTGGAGGAGAAAAAAAGAAATATGCAGGAGTTGCATATCTATTTCACTGGCATTATGGAAGAACGTCGGTTGCAGCCAGAGGATGATCTGATCTCATTACTGCTTGCTGCGGAGATTGATGGTCAGAAATTGACTGCAGATGAAGTGGTAGGCTTCTGTATTCTTCTACTTGCTGCCGGTAATGAAACAACAACCAACCTGATTACCAATGCGGTTCGTATCCTATCCGAACAACCTGAGCTACAACAGGAGTTGCGCGAACATCCTGAACGGATTACTTCTGCGATTGAAGAGACGCTGCGATATTATCCGCCAATTGTCGCGATTGGGCGGGTCGCCAAGGAAACTGTAGAGTTGAATGGTCAGACGATTCAAGCTGGAGAGCAGGTGATTTCCTGGGTTGGAGCTGCTAATCGGGACAGTGCCCAATTTGAACACCCGGAAGATTTCATCTCTGATCGCAAGCCGAACAGACATATGGGCTTTGGTTTTGGCATTCATTTTTGTTTGGGTGCACCACTCGCTCGATTGGAGGCAAGGGTAGTTCTTCATACATTGCTTCAGCACATGGGAAACATTCAACTTGTGCCGGGAACGGCTCTGGAACCGATACAAAGTGCTTTTGTATTTGGTGTGAAACATTATCCGATACAATTCAATCTAATAAATAAATGATGAATGGCGCATGAATGACAAAAGCCGCTCTCAGGCCAATTAGGCGCTGGAAGCGGCTTTTTCAAATGGAAAAGTAAGATGGACTAAAATGGATAGGGAATCAGGATTCCCGAATAGAAGCAGGTTTGTTATACAATTTGAATCGGACCCAAACCATATTAAGCAGCAGCAGTCCGCCAGAGACGATAAACAGACCTTCGATCCCGATGAATCCTGCCATAAAACCTCCAATGATCGCTCCAAGCATGTTGCCTAACGCAAGGGTACTCGTATTAAAACTGAATGCACGGCTGATCATGCTATCGGATGTATAGGAACGGATCAAGGCATTAACGCTCGGAAGCAGGCCACCCATGAATACACCCATCATGAAACGAACAACAATGAGCTGCCACACGGTCTGAACAAATGCCTGCGGAATAAGCATGAGTCCTGTTCCAATGAGTGAGAACGTAAGTACCTTGTGAGGACCAATCCGGTCACTCAGCTTCCCGAGAATCGGAGACATAGCCATATTGGATAGTCCCGTAACTGCACCGACCATTCCTGCCCAGAAGGCCACATTTACATCCGAAGCATGCAATTTTTGCACATACAGCGGCAAGAGTGACATGGGGCTGATCATTGCAAACTGCAACAGGAACGTCACAGCAAACAGTGCGGGCAGTTGAGGTGACTTGTTCAATTCCTTCAGACCGGACAATACGGATTGTGCCGGCAGTTTGGCTGCTTCTTGACGGTCAAACTTCTCTCTCACCAGGAACATGGCGAGCATGGAAGCAACAAAGATCAGTCCACCTGTAATGTAGAAAATGGGGCGGAAGCCTACCGCATCCGCTAACAAGCCACCAATGAGTGGACCCAGAATTGTGCCGGCAACCTGCCCGGACTGACTGATTCCCATAGCGAAACCCATGCGGTCTTTCGGCGTGGTACCCGATATCAGTGCAACAGCCGCAGGATTGAACCCGGAGATTGTACCGTTAAGCAAACGCAATAAGAGAAGCTGCCAGGGATTCTGTGCCAGACCCATAAGGGCAATTACGATGGCCATCCCGAATCCCGAACGAAGCAGCATAACTTTACGACCATACTTGTCCGATAACTTACCCCACAGCGGTTGAAACAAAAATGAGGTGAGGAAATTGGCTGCAAAAATAAATCCCGCCCAAATGCCAATTTCATGTTCGCCAACAACGCCAAGATCTCTTGCGAGATAAAGAGACAAAAATGGGGTAATCATGGTCATGCCCGAATTGACCAAAAATTGTCCGAACCAAAGCACAATGAGGTTTACTTTCCACGTTTTCAAAGTGCTTTCACTTCCTTTCAAAGATATTTCTGTAATTCTCAAAAAAACACCATTCTTTCATTATAACATAATTGGCATATGAGGGATGGGTGTAAGGAATGTCATAGTATTGTCACGTAGAACGCATCTGCATGTGGTTGTTACGGCTGTTTAAAAAGGGCATAATGGTAATTATGAGTCCAAAAACTATTGGAGGCTTCTTACATGAGCTATAATGATCGACTGATTCGGGCAAGTTTCAAACAACAGGTAGACCGTGTCCCGGTATGGTACATGCGTCAAGCTGGACGTTACGATCCTGAATATCGCAAAATTAAAGAAAAGTACTCCTTGCTAGAAATCTGCAAACAACCCGAGCTGGCGGCTGAAGTTACACTTATGCCGGTACGCAAACTTGGTGTAGATGCGGCTATTTTGTATTCCGATATTATGAATCCGGTTGCCTCTCTGGGCATTGATTTTGACATTGTAAAAAATATTGGTCCAGTTATTGATAATCCTATTCGGTCTGCTGCAGATGTGGATCGGCTACGTCCCATCGACGTAGAAGGAGATCTGTCACATATTCTGGAAACCATTCGAATTCTGGATAAGGAGCTTGATGTGCCTCTTATTACGTTTGCGGGCGCACCATTCACGATTGCGAGTTATCTGATTGAAGGCCGACCTTCGAAAGGTTATATCCGCACCAAAACGATGATGTACAGCGAGCCTGAGGTGTGGCACAAGCTGATGCAGAAGCTTGGTGATATGGTTATTACATATGTCCGTGCGCATATTGCGAATGGCGGTAAGGCATTTCAGTTGTTTGACAGCTGGGTTGGAGCACTTTCTCCCAAAGACTTCAGAACATATGTGTTGCCTACGATTACCCGTATCTTTACCGAATTATCGGATTTGAATGTACCGAAGATTTATTTCCCTGGTGTTGCATCCGGTGAGTTGTTGCCAGCACTGCATAATCTGCAAGCCGATGTGATTGGACTGGACTGGAGAGTATCCATTTCGGAAGGGCGTCAACGTCTTGGTGGCAAGTTTGCAGTACAGGGTAACCTGGACCCATATTTGCTGACTGCCCCAATGGAACTGATTAAAGAGCAAGCCAAAGTGATTATTGACGAAGGAATCAAGGAGCCGGGATATATTTTCAACCTCGGACACGGATTATTTCCTGAAGCATCGCTAGAGAAGCTCAGAGAACTAACGGCGTATATTCATGAATATTCTGCCGAAGCAATGAAGACTGGAGTGACGGTAACCAATGACTAATACTGTAGGTGTACTGGTGATGTCGTATGGCACACCAGAAAATATGGAGAGTGTTGAAGCGTATTACACACATATCCGCAGAGGACGTCCGCCTGAACCGGAGCAATTGAAGGAACTGACGGATCGTTATGAAGCGATTGTTGGCGGTGTGTTCCCCCTTCGGGAGAACACAGACAATCAGGTCAAGGCCCTTCAAGAGACATTAAACCGCGATGAGCGTGGCACTGATGTGGAATTCCGTTGTTATCAAGGACTGAAGCATGCTTATCCGTTTATTGAGGATGGCGTGGAGCAGATGGCGAAGGATGGAATTCAGACAGCGATTGGTATTGTACTGGCTCCTCACTTTTCCACGATGAGTGTAGGCAGTTATATCAAACGTGCGCGTGAAAAAGCAGAAGAGCTGGGCGTTCATATGTCCTTTATTGAGAGTTATCATCTGCATCCGAAGTTAATCCAGGCGTTGTCCACACGTGTCAGTGCCAAGTTGGATGCGTTCGAAGAAGCTGGAGCAAAACGCGGAGATGTGAAGGTGTTGTTTAGTGCGCACAGTCTGCCGGCACGTATTGTGGAGATGGGTGATCCATACCCGCAACAATTGCTGGAAACTTCGGAAGTGATTGCCTCACGTGTAGGCATAACCAATTGGCAATTTACGTGGCAGAGTGCCGGACGAACAGCTGAGCCTTGGCTTGGACCGGATATTCTGGATACGTTACAGGAGCTTTCTCGTGAACAGGTAGAGGATGTACTTGTGGCACCAATCGGGTTTGTCTCGGATCATCTCGAAGTACTCTATGATCTCGATATTGAGGCCAAATCGATTGCCAAAGAAATTGATATGCGCCTGATGCGTATTGATTCTCTCAATAGCGATCCTCTATACATGGAGACATTAAGCGACGTTATTATAAGCCAATGGCAGCAAGGGTCGGATGAGTAATGGGTGATAAGAAACGCCGTGTTGTTGTCGTCGGCGGTGGCCTTACCGGCCTCAGCGCGGCATTTTATATCCGCAAGCATTACCGGGAAGCGGGCGTTGAACCCGTGATTACTTTGGTTGAGAAAAGTTCGTCCATGGGAGGCATGATTGAGACACTGCACCGGGATGGATTTGTGATTGAAAAAGGGCCCGATTCCTTCCTGGCTCGCAAAACAGCAATGATTGATCTTGCCAAAGAATTGGAGATCGATCATGAGCTGGTCAGTCAGAATCCGGAGTCGAAGAAAACGTATATCATGCAACGTGGCAAGCTTCATCCTATGCCAGCAGGACTTGTTCTCGGTATCCCGACAGAACTAAGACCATTCCTGAGAAGTGGTCTGGTCTCTCCGGCAGGCAAACTGCGGGCGTTGATGGATTTTGTCATCCCGCCACGTCGTACAACAGAGGATGAATCGCTCGGTTATATGATTGAACGTCGTCTTGGAGCAGAAGTGCTGGAGAACTTGACGGAACCACTGCTCGCAGGAATCTATGCAGGTGATATGCGGCGATTGAGCCTCCAGGCTACCTTCCCGCAGTTCGGCGAAGTAGAGCGCGATTACGGCAGCTTGATTCGGGGCATGATGACTGGCCGGAAACCGGCTGAGACGCATACCGGAACCAAACGGAGCGCTTTTCTGAACTTTCGTCAGGGACTGCAGAGTCTTGTTCATGCACTCGTCCATGAGTTGCAGGATGTGGATCAACGTCTGAACACCGCGGTGAAGTCACTGCAACGTCTTGATGGCACGCAGACCAGATATCATGTTGAGCTGGAAAATGGTGAAATGCTTGAAGCGGATGATGTAGTGGTTACTGTGCCGACATATGTCGCGTCAGATCTGTTGAAGCCTCATGTGGATACAGCGGCACTGGATGCGATTAACTATGTATCTGTGGCCAATGTAGTGCTCGCTTTTGAGAAAAAAGAGGTGGAGCATGTATTCGACGGATCGGGTTTCCTCGTTCCGCGGAAAGAGGGTCGGAATATTACGGCTTGTACGTGGACATCGACCAAATGGCTGCATACCAGCCCGGACGATAAAGTACTGCTCCGCTGTTATGTCGGTCGCTCGGGTGACGAACAGAACGTAGAGCTTCCAGACGAAGCGTTGACGGATCTGGTTCTCAAAGATTTGAGAGAGACGATGGGTATCGAAGCGGTGCCGATCTTCTCCGAGATTACAAGGCTTCGTAAATCCATGCCTCAGTATCCGGTGGGACACCTCCAACATATTGCTTCCCTGCGTGAGGAACTTGGCAGCAAGTTACCGGGTGTGTACATTGCAGGTGCAGGTTATGAGGGCGTAGGCTTGCCGGATTGCATCAAACAAGCGAAGGAAATGTCTATTTTGGCAACACAGGCGCTTGTAGCAGATTAAGTACAGCAAGAGAGCTGTCTCACCGTAGAATTATCTACTGGAGAGATGGCTTTTTTCATATGAAGATCTAGAAGCTAAGCGAGTTAATCCCCTTTCAATCGATGCAGTTCCAAGGAAAGATGGAAATCCAGAATATGCCTGATATAATGGTATGTATGGCTGTGAAGAAGAGGAGTTGCTTATGTATCCCCCAAGATCAGATCGAAGTGTAGAGAGAAAAAAAAGAAAGCGCACCCGTGATAGAATCATCTGGACAATTAATCTTTTATTGATCATGACAATTGGTCTGGTGGGCATTTTTTATGTGATTAACACACGTCAGCAACAGGCAGACCAGCCGGTGAAGCAGCAAATTGTTGATCAGGATCAGCCTTCCATTGGAGACGATGCCAAAGGCGGGGATCAAGTAAGTTCTCCAGACTCGGAGGAGTCTGATGAGACTCCGGAAGAAGACGCCGAAGCAACGAATGAAGAAACAACAGCAGATGCAGGTGAGCCATCTGGCGTAGCGACCCCAGACACTTCAGGCAATACCAATAGTGAGAAATCAGAATCCGGAACGAAAAAACCTGCGGCAACTTCGACTCCGTCCGGCACCAAGGGAAATGCAGGTGCGGATAAGGAAACAGGGGCATCGAAACCTACCAATTCAGCGAAGGATGTCACGATTAACTTTGTTGGCGATATTCAATTCTCGGGCAAAGTTGCTGAATTGCTGGATAAGAACGGTTATGACTATCCCTTTGTCAAACTCGGCAGATTATTCAAGGATGATGATCTTACCATCGGCAACTTGGAGACTCCGATAACCCAAGGTGGTACTGGTGCAGCTGACAAAACGTATGTATACAAATCTTCGCCCAAAGCATTGGCGGCAATGGCCTCTGCGGGTTTTGATGCTGTCAATTTGGCTAACAATCATATTCTGGATCAGGGTGTAGAGGGTTTGGTAGATACGTTAACCTATCTCAAGGAATATGGCATAGCTCACACTGGGGCCGGTATGAACAGGGATGAAGCCTATGCACCAGCGTATCTGGAACGCAAAGGCATGAAGATTGCATTGCTTGGGTTCTCCCGAGTTGTACCGGAAACGAGTTGGAAGGCTGAGGGCAATCGGGCTGGCGTGGCTGAAGCCTATGATTCCACAGGAGCGGTCAAAGCGATCCAGGAGGCCCGTAAGAAGGCTGATCTGGTAATCGTGGTTGCTCACTGGGGCGAGGAACGTGTAAGTACTCCGAACAGTGACCAGACCCGATTGGCTCATGAGTTTGTCGATGCCGGCGCAGATCTGGTCATAGGTGGTCATCCTCATGTGTTGCAAGGGTTGGAGTATTATAAGGGGAAATGGATTGCATACAGTACGGGGAATTTCATTTTCTCCAGATCAACAACCGAAGAGACATGGAAAACGGCGGTATTTCAGGCACGCTGTAGTGCTGATGCAGCTTGCAGCATGAAAGTCATCCCTTATGAGGCCGGGCTTGGTCAGGCCATTCCAATGATTGATGAGGCAAACAAACTGCTGCTGCAACAGATGGCAAAGCTCTCGCCAGGCATTCGATATGATGGAAATGGAGTCGCTTCGCCAAATTAATAACCTTTTTGAGGAGGGAATCGAATGAACAACCTTTGTGTAGCGCACCGTGGATTTTCTTCTATTGCACCAGAGAATACGATGGCTGCGTTTCTAATGGCCATGGAACGGCCTGAAGTTCAGTGGATGGAGCTGGATGTGCAGTTGTCGCGTGATGGTGTGCCAGTAATCATTCATGATTTTACAGTGGATCGCACCACGAATGGAAAGGGTCTGGTTCGGGAAACCGATTGGGCAGATCTGCAACGTTTGGATGCCGGAGCATGGAAAAACAAGTCTTACAAAGGCGAACGCATTCCGGCGCTAAGTGAATTGTTAGATCGCTCGTGCGGCAGAGTACGTTTGAACATTGAACTGAAAACGCAGGGAGACATGTACCCGGGTCTGCCTGCGGCTGTTATACATGAAGTGAGAAAAAGACATATGCAAAATGATGTTGTAATCACCTCATTTGAACCAGCCGCTCTGATCGAAGTGAAGAAACTTGCACCGGAGATCCAGACGGGGCTGATTATCGATGCACGACCAGGTGATCTGTTAACTGCCCTGCAGCAGATGAATTGTACATTTCTCTCGATTGGATACACCAATGTAGACAAATCCTTAATGAACGATATGCGGAGTGCAGGCATTCGGGTGATGGCTTGGACAGTAGATGACAAGACCATTATGAAGAAACTGGCCGCAGTTGATCCAGAACTCATGTTATGTACGAACCGTCCTGACGTATGGGAGCTGGCATTTCAGGAGACGAGCAGCCGATTCTTCAGACCGTAATTACCCTAAATGCACTATTGAATCCAATAAAGGTGGTAATATACCCATGTTGACTAACATTCGCAACGTATACTGTGTAGGACGCAATTATAAACTTCATGCGGAAGAATTGGGCAACGCGGTTCCGGATGAACCAATGATCTTTATGAAACCTTCTCATGCAGTCGTGCCCCTGAGTGGTGAAACGCTTGAATTGCCTGCTACCAAGGGTGAAGTTCACTATGAAGCTGAGCTTGTCGTGCAGATCGGCCGGGGTTATGAGCCAGGTATGGCGGTAGATGAGCTGGTGGATGCGTATGCGTTTGGTATTGATTTTACGTTACGTGACGTACAGTCCGTGATTAAGAAAAAGGGCCACCCTTGGACAGCGGCCAAAGGATTCAAAAATTCGGCTCCGGTTACTGCATTTCAGGCGTTCCCGGGGGCGGCAGCTTTACTTGAGAAAGACTTTACATTGACCAAAAATGGTGAGGAAGTCCAGCGTGGTAACATTCGTAACATGATCTTCAGTTTACAAGATATTGTGGATTATGTAGGTCACCATTACGGCCTGGGGCCGGGCGATGTCATTTTTACAGGAACACCGGAAGGTGTTGGACCAACTCAAGCAGGAGATGTGCTCGAACTGGCATGGGACGGCGAATCCTTGGGTACATGCACGATTGGGGCAGCGCAGTAAGGATTACACATCATACCTGCTTGAGAAGAATAGGGTACAAGAAAGGGGCGTGCATACGCTCCTTTTTGCTGTGTTATCGCGGATATATGGTCTATACCTTCATCGTACGGATACGCTACTAAGTTACGCCAAGCTGTATGTTGTATTTGCGCTCTGTGTGACCAACTCTTCCAGTTCGGTTTGTTGTGCAGCATGTTGCTCCGAGCTGATACTTCCATTTGCGAGTCGCTCATCCAACTGCTCCCTGAGCTGCCTTACTTGTATAGCAATGACCTCATCCAAATTCCCGTTGTTTTCTTCCGTAATCGTCCTCAGTGATTTGCCGTTATACAGCTCCTGATACAGATGCTCTTCTGAAGGCTGATTCAGAGCGCTGAGTAGCTCGTCACTGCTTCCCTCATGAGTATCCAGGTCAACGATGGACCATTTAGCAGTAGGTATGGGGGAGATGGCGGATTGGCCCCATGCTGTTCCAGCGAAGGACATGGTGACAATCATTGTGCCTATAATAATGACTCTTTTCATGTTCATATGGATAATCCTCATTTCTGTAGTTGAGTACGAACTGAATCGTAGCTTGTCGTTGATGTAGTTGTAGATGTTTCGATCTGAGAATAGTGTAAACGGGAAACCTGAAGTGAAACTTAAAACAGGATAAGTAATTTAGCCCGACAGAGAACGACCGTAAAAGAAGATCACTAATATAATTCGCACTTGACAGGTTGGGTTAGTTGGTTATATGATGATCTCAATTATTTTAATACTTATTAAATGAACAGTGAACTAATTTGAATTGAAAAATAAATCGAGCTGATTGGACCACCAAAGGCTCCCGGGACTACTCCACTATGGAATGTCCGCGGGGGCCTTTTTTTGTTCGCTGTTGAAGTTTCAAACGATCAAGGAGGTTATGGAATGAGTGATAGGGACTGGGAAGCGTTGGAGCGGACGGATTGGTTATTTCGCAAAATGGTCAGACGATTCGTCAAGGAGCGGGATCGCATCTCTGTAGAAGGCATCAGCCTGCCGGGTATGCTTATCCTGCACAAGATCATTCGTGAGGGAGAACAGCGGCTTGGAGATCTGGCAGAACAGTTGGACTTCACATCGGGTGCCATTACAGCTCTGACCGATAAGTTGGAGAAAAAGGGACTCACCATCCGCAGACGAAAGGAAGACGACCGCCGGACGGTTTTGCTGGACATCACATCCAGCGGGCGGGAGATGTATGCGAGAAACAGCAATATCGGTGCCCGATGTATCACGCTTCTGTTTGAGGGGTTTACGAGTGAGGAACTGGAGCAGCAAAGTCGATTCTACGAGCGGGTAGTAGCGAATCTGGAGGGATTCTCGGACACGGTGCTGGAATTGGCGGAGAACAACGGGATACAAGAACATGATCGGTCCTCCACAATTAACCTTGAGCAGAAGCAGCGGGACAATACCGGGAAGAGTAACTATCTCAGTTATTGAGGTTGGGTCACAGTAACGACATTTGATATACCACAAACATTCTAGGGGAGAGATGGTCAATGGGACACTCAACAATATATCCAACTGGAGCGACGTTATACAATCCGGACAAAGCTTGGGGCGGTTATACCGTTTATCAGGCAGGTGAGGAAGGCGTAGTGTTGATCGATATGAATGGCAAGGAGGTTCACCTGTGGAAAGGATTATTAGGTTTTCCGGCCAAAATATTACCTGGCGGCTACGTGCTGGGCAGTACAGGTCGGAGAGATCCGAAGTTCGGTATTCAGGATAATGTCGATCTGGTTCAGGTGGATTGGGACGGCAACATTGTATGGAAATACAATAGCTACGAACACATCGAAGATCCGGGGTATGAGCCACTATGGTATGCCCGCCAGCATCATGATTATCAGCGTGAGGGTAATCCGGTAGGTTATTATGCACCTGGGCTTGCACCGAAGACGAAGAGTGGTAAAACACTTATCCTGGCTCACAAAAATGTGAGTAACCCGCAAATTTCAGATAAGCCATTGCTTGATGACGCCATTATTGAAGTGGATTGGGAGGGGAAGGTACTTTGGGAATGGCTGCCTAACGAGCACTTTGAAGAATTAGGTTTTGATGAAGCGGCTCGAAATGTTCTGTTCCGTGATCCGAATACACGTTCTTTCGGTCATTTGGGTGGTGGTGTGGGTGACTGGTTACATATTAATTCTGCTTCTTATGTTGGACCCAACCGCTTCTATGAAGACGGAGACGAACGGTTCCACCCCGACAATATTATCTGGGATGCAAGAGAGGCCAATATAATCGCTATTACAGACAGGCAGAGCGGAAAAATCGTATGGAGACTGGGCCCCGACTATACTTCAACTGAAGCGAAGCACATTGGCACAATTATCGGGCAGCATCATGCACATATCATTCCTCAGGGCCTTCCTGGAGAAGGGAACTTGCTTGTATTCGACAATGGCGGCTGGGCAGGTTACGGCCTTCCGAATCCGGCTTCCCCATTTGGATTAAAACATGCGATTCGGGATCACTCTCGTGTGCTGGAGATTAACCCGGTCACTCTGGAGATTGTCTGGCAGTATACCTCGGCAGAAGCAGGTTTCTCGGTTCCGACGGATTCTTATAAATTTTATAGCCCATACATCAGTTCCGCCCAGCGTTTACCTAACGGCAACACCTTGATAACCGAAGGTTCCAATGGCAGATTGTTCGAAGTGACAGCGGAGCATGAGCTGGTCTGGGAGTATGTCTCCCCGTACACGGATGGGCGGAATACCAATATGGTCTATCGCTCGTATCGAGTTCCTTATCAGTGGGTTCCACAGTTGGAGAAACCGCAGGAAGTTGCCATCGAAGCCATTGATGTCTCCACCTACAGGGTACCGGGAGCAGCACCCAAAGGTTCTGCATCCATCGTGAGCGTAGAGACAACTCTTCCATTTGTGGAGGGTGCAGCCTGTGTGGCAACGTCGGATGAAGGCAAGTCGGGTGGTTAAGCGTCAAGAATCATGACTAGATCGAATGGGGTGTATATTGTGAGAGTACCATCCATAATTACCGGCGTATTGATATTATTCCTGGCTACGGCACTCATATTATCCGGATGCAGTTCAAACGCAGCAGGATCTGGAGCAAAAGACGCTACCGGCAAGAATACCGATAATGTAAAAATTCGAATTGCAGATACAAGTACGAACCCAACGTTCAGGGTAGCCATTGCAAAAGGTTTTTTTGAAAACCGGGGCATAGATGCAGAGAGTATTACGTTTGGCTCACCGGCTGAAGGTGTAAATGCACTATTTATCAAACAGGTTGATATTGCGTACGGGGCGGACTTCCCTGTATTGAATGCTCTGGCTAAAGGGGAATATTCAGTCATCGCTTCTGCAGGCCAGACTACGGATGAAGCGGCAGCCGCCTGGAAGCTGTATGCAAGGGATGATATTCAGAGTGGAGCAGATTTGAAAGGCAAGAAAGTGAGTTTCATTCGAGGCACATTTATTCCATATCTATGGGATGAATATTTGAAAGATCAGGGGGTGGCGCTGAGTGATGTGACGCAAATTGGTCAGGGGGCTTTTGATGAAGCCTACATCGCACTGAAACAGGGAGACCTTGATGCCGCTTGGGTCATAGGTTCCGCGTTAACCGATAAATTCGATGCACTCGAAGGAGTACATCAGCTGACGGATATGTCTCAGACGCCTATACGCCTTGGTATGGGACTGGTATCAAGTAATGAATTCATCCAGGCAAACCCTGAAAAGATAAGTGACTTCCTTGCTGCGCTGGATGAAGCATCCACGTATGCCCAAGCGCATCCTGAAGAGGTTGCCGATCTGATGTATCAAGAGACCAAACAGCCTAAAGATGCCACGTTGAAAGATCTTCCGATCAATCCATGGGAAGTTGGATTTACGCAGGCTGCTTATGATAGTTTGGCGGGTCAGAAGCAATATATGGTGGACATTGGAATCATCGAACAGGATTTTGATCTCGACACCAAACTCAATCTGACTTCTCTCCAGCAGGCGTTTCCGAAAAAAGTGACATATAGTAAATAATTCTTATTGAAATGGGAGGTGTCCGTTATGTCCTTACCTGCAACTCAGCATACCATTCATATTGAACAGCTTCGGAAAACGTATCATGCCCCGACCAATGGGGATGTACATTATATCATTAAGGATGTCGATCTGGTTATCAAGGGAGGGGAGTTCTTTGTCCTGCTTGGTCCCAGTGGGTGCGGGAAGTCAACGCTGCTGAATATGATCGCGGGTTTCATCTCCAAGTCAGGTGGACAGCTCAAGGTGGACAACAAGGAGATCGACAGACCGGGCAGGGATCGGGCAATGGTATTCCAGCAGGCGGATTCTTCTCTCTTTCCATGGCTAACTGTGAGGGAAAATGTTGAATTCGGACTTCGAATGTCCAAGGTCCCTAAGACACAACGACGTGAGATCTCTGATCGATACATCCAGCTTGTGGGACTGAGTGCTCATGAGGGGAAATTTCCGAAAGAGCTCTCGGGTGGCATGAAGCAGCGGGTTCAATTGGCTCGGGTACTTGCGAATGACTCGGCGATCTTGCTGATGGATGAGCCATTCGGTGCGCTGGACGCGATGACACGGCGGACGATGCAGAAGGAACTGGTGAATATTTGGAAAGAAACTCATAAGACCGTTATCTTTGTCACCCACGATATTCAGGAGGCGTTATTGCTTGGTGAGCGCATAGGCATTATGTCCGTAGGTCCGTCTTCGAATATAACGGATATTTACCACAATACGTTACCTTACCCGAGGAACATCGCCTCGTCTGAGTTCAACACCCTGTATGACCGAATTCAAGGCCACTTTGAAGAATAACTGAGGTGATATGTAAGATGAAATGGTTGGAGAAAAAATGGGTGTCTATCCCGCTTCTATGGGTAACGGTCATCTTAATTTGGCAACTTGGCGCCCTAATCTATGGGCCTGACGTAATCCCTGGTCCGTGGCACACGATCCTGGGAGCACGAGAACTGATAGCTGACGGTACGCTGATGGAGTATATCGGAATCAGCTTCACTCGTGTACTGGCGGGCTGGGTACTCGGAAGCATCATTGCTATTCCGGTAGGGCTGATTATTGGCAAGGTGCATATCATCCGGCTGTTCGCCGAGCCATTCCTTAACTTTATACGTTTTATCCCGCCGATCGCCTTTATTACCTTATTCCTGGTGTGGTTTGGTATTGGAGAGCAATCCAAGATCGCACTCATTATGTACGCAACCTTCTTCATAGTTGTGTTGAATACACTGACAGGTGTGCTCTCCGTCGAAGAGGACAAAATCCGGTCGGCCCGCAGTATGGGAGCCAATGAACGGCAGATTCTGCTGCATGTGATTGTTCCGGCGACAACCCCGTATATCTTCACGGGTGTGCGACTGGCGATGGGAACTTCGTATATGGCCATCATCGGTGCTGAGATGATTGCCTCGAATGAGGGAGTGGGTTACTTAATCTGGAATTCCAGACTCTTTTTCCGAACAGATTGGATCTTTGTCGGACTGATTTCCCTGGGTTTTATGGGATTCCTGACGGATCGATTGTTCAACTGGTTTGGTCGCAGAGTACTCTACCGATATGGGGTCATTGGCGGAGCGAAGAGGGTCTAAATTAGGACATAGGAACATTGAATTCCAGACGTTACTTGAAGAGGGGAGTTATCCTGTTTTAACGTTTGATCAATAACCTGTTTTGGTACTTCTACACGAGGCCAAAACAGGTTTTTTGTGTGCTGTCGTAAGGAGTTTCGGCATTGGGATCAAACCGTGGTATAATTGAATTTCAAAAATACAATAAACGTCATGCGGGCTGTACATACGCTGCATGCAGGAGACATTATGGATTGGATTATTGGCGCCGTATGCGCTTCTATGGTGGCAGGTGCTGCCTATGCGAAAAAGTCGCTAACCTTGTCTGGCTGCCTGGCAGCCATCATGATGGGAACGATATATTACGGAGCGGGTAACCTGTTCTGGTTTGGCACGTTATTGTTGTTTTTCATTACTTCAACGTTGCTCTCCAGGTTTCGTAAAGATCGGAAGCAGGAGCTGGAGAAATCCTATGCCAAGTCAGGAAATCGGGATGCAGGACAAGTGATGGCTAATGGTGGAATGGGTATGTTCCTATGTCTGGGATACTGGATATTTCCACATCCGGCATGGGTGTATGCTTTCATTGGTGTAATGGCTACCGTTACATCGGATACATGGGCAACCGAAATTGGGAGTCTCAGTCGCAAGCCGCCGCGCTCTGTGTTCACGTGGAAGGTACTTACGCCAGGTGCTTCAGGAGGTGTTTCACTTCTTGGCACCGTGGCTGCAGCCGTAGGCGGGGCTTTGATTGGTGCGGGAGCATTCTTGTTTTCCTGGATCGCCGGGATCGAAGGGTTTGGTCTGTTTAGTTGGACTTTTGTCGGTCTTGTAGGCGGGTTGGCAGGGGCTTTTGCTGATTCCTATCTGGGTGCAACGTTGCAGATGATGTATCGTTGTACGGTGTGTGGCCGTGAAGTTGAGGTACATGAACATTGTGGGCATCCAACGGTTCGGGCTCGTGGCTGGGCATGGATGAGTAACGACCTGGTGAACGTGCTTAGCTCAGTGATCGGCGGATGTGTGGCGATTGGTTTAGGTAACATTTTGGCGTTGTAAGGGGGAGTACATTTGAGCACGGTACAGGGAGACAAATCGGAGGCTATTTTGGATGCGGCCTATGGTATTTTTGGCTCGAAAGGTTTTTATGAGACGAAAATGTCTGATATAGCAGACGAAGCCGGCATCGCAAAAGGCACCATTTATTTATATTTCAAAAGCAAGGAACAATTATTTATCGCAGTATCCAAGCGGGACTGTAACAGCTTTATTAGCCGCCTGGAATATGCTTTGAACTCACATGAGAACACAGGTGATAAACTTGGAGCAATAGCCAAGACTCACCTTACGTATTATTATGAGCGCCGCAATCATACCAAGCTCTTTTTTATGGCACCCAATAATGATCCGGACCTGATGAAATTCATGAAGGCATTCATGAATCAATACATGAGTATGGTGTGTGAGGTATTGGAAAGTGCAAGTGTACCTGAGCCTGTATTGCTCGCTGAAGCCTACATTGGAATTCTGGACCGGCTGAAGATGGATATCATGTTAAATCCGGAGTTTAATGAGGAACATCTGAACAAACGAATTGCTTTTGCAGCAGCATTGTTTCTGGACGGATGCCGCTCTTTTTTACAAGTTTAAAGTTAGTGCGCGGATGTACGTAATGTTGAATATTAATTTACAGAGAAGTGGGTACGAGCAATGAACATAATGACGGTAGAGCAAATTGCAAAAAGTTATGGCGAAAAAATATTGTTCAAGGACGCTTCATTTGGCATGGCTGATCAGGACAAGATTGGTGTCGTTGGGGTAAATGGAACCGGTAAATCCACGTTTTTGCGTGTGATATCTGGCATGGAACCTGCAGATGCGGGACAGATCTCGATCGGTAATGATGTACGAATTCAGTTCCTGGCGCAAAATCCAGACTTCAATCCGGATAATACAGTACTGCAACAAGTATTCGAAGGTGACAGCCTGGAAATGAAGACCGTGCGAGAATATACGGAAACGATGGAATTATTGGAACTGAATTCGTCCGATCCAGCGTTGCAAGAGCGGTTATTACGTTTGAATCAGCAAATGGAGCAGCTTCAGCTCTGGCAGATGGAGAGTGAAGCGAAGAGCATTTTGTCCAAGCTGGGTATTCGTCAATTCGATGCACTGATGGGCACATTGTCTGGCGGACAACGCAAAAGGGTAGCACTTGCTGCTGCACTAATTCATCCTTGTGAACTGCTCATTCTGGATGAGCCGACGAACCATATTGATAATGATTCGGTCGTATGGCTCGAGCAGTACTTGCAGAAGCGCCGCGGTGCACTGCTTATGATTACGCATGATCGGTATTTCCTGGATCGTGTGGCGAATGTCATGCTGGAATTGGATCATGGACGTTTGTTCCGGTATGAAGCCAACTATACACGCTTTCTGGAACTGAAAGCGGAGCGTGAAGAACGGGAAGCCTCTTCCGAACAGAAGCGTAAGAACTTGCTTCGGACAGAGCTTGCATGGATTCGTCGTGGTGCCAAGGCACGGACGACGAAACAAAAAGCGAGAATTGATCGCTTCGAACAACTCAAAGACCAACAAGGAGTCCAGCGCTCGGGTTCATTGGAAGTATCGGTTGGCTCCACTCGTTTGGGTAAAAAGATTCTGGAGATCGAGCATCTTTCCAAATCCGTGGGTGGCCGCACGCTCATCGAAGATCTGAGTTATATTGCCGTACCTGGAGATCGGGTAGGGATTGTCGGACCGAACGGTAGTGGTAAGTCCACGTTGCTTCAGATGATATCTGGCAAGCTGGAACCTGATGCAGGTGTGGTTGACGTTGGTCCTACGGTCAATCTGGGTTATTTCACACAGGAACATCAGGAGATGGACGAATCTCTTCGTGTCATAGAGTATATTAAAGAAGTGGCCGAGAATGTGAAAACGGCCGATGGCTCTCTGATTACAGCATCCCAGATGCTGGAGCGGTTCCTGTTTACCCCGGCATCCCAGTGGACGCCAATCTCGCGTCTTTCTGGTGGAGAGAAGCGTCGCCTGTATCTGCTGCGTGTGCTGATGGCTGCGCCGAATGTATTGCTGCTGGATGAGCCGACGAATGATCTGGACATCCAGACACTCGCTGTACTGGAAGACTACCTGGATGATTTCCCCGGTGTTGTCTTTGTCGTATCCCATGATCGCTATTTCCTTGATCGTACTGTGGATAAAGTGCTGTCTTTTGAGGGCAACGGTGCTGTACGTGTACACGTCGGCGACTACAGTGAATATGCGGAATGGATGCTGAAAAATGCGCCTGGAGCTAATCAAGAGAGTGACACAGGAGCGGCGAAGGTGAAGCAGTCATCGGAGAAAGCGACGCCTGCTGTGTCAGCGGCCAAACCGAAGTTGAAATTTAGCTTCAAGGAGCAACGTGAATACGACCAGATTGATGAAAATATTGAGAAGGCTGAAGCCAATCTTGTCCGGATTAACAAAGAGATGGAAGAGTCATTTAGTGATTCTGCCCGTCTGCAGGAGTTGATGGCGGAGCAGGTTGAGGCTGAACGTCATCTGGATGAATTGATGGAACGCTGGACCGTTCTGAATGAACTTGCAGAGCAGATTGAGCAGAGCAAGTCTTAATTTATAACTAAACATCGCCCTTTCTTTCTATAGTGACTTTATGTCGCATTGGAGAAAAGGGCGATTTTTTTGTCTGCGAATTTGCGATTTTATGTGAAACGTTCTGTATGTTCATTACGTTGTATAAGTAAAGAATTCCATAGAAGGGAGAGAACACCACACTCATGTATAAGGAAATTAATGAACAGTTGGCAGTGCTCAAGGAAAAGGGGAGAATTTACGAGAAATGGACCAAACGTCTGGAGAAGCTGCAAACGGAGGAAAGCGAATGGGAAGCAAAGGTAAAGCGTCGTCTGGAGCATCTCCAGAAGGAGCAGAAGGATGTTGATCGACTGAACAGTATGACATTGTCGGCATTTTTCTATCAACTGATTGGCAAGAAGACAGAACGGCTGGAGAAGGAAGAGCTGGAACTCATGGAGAGCAAGGCTGCATACGACACTGCTTGTCGCATGTTACAAGACGTACAGGAGCAACGAATTCATGTGGAGCAGGAGTTGGAGGGCGGGCGGCATTATCAATACTGGCAAAGCGATTACAACGCGCTGTGGGGGAAGAAGGAAGGTCGACTGCTGGACCAGGATGCGGAATTGCAACAGATGGCTGAGAATCGGGAACATCTGGCAAGTGAGCTTCAGGAACTGGATGAAGCTTTCCGGGAGGGGGAATACCTGGTCTATGCCCTTGAACGTGCCGAGAAGGCTTTGTCTTCGGCAGGTAATTGGGGTGTATATGACATGATGGGTGGTGGAGTGATCTCCACACATATCAAGCGAGGACGAATGGATGACGCTCAGGTCGCCATCATGGATGCAGGTAAGCGTCTACGACGTTTCCAGAAGGAGTTGGAGGATGTAGAGATGGCTGTACACGCGGATCTGCATCTGGGAGGTCTGCTTTCATTCGCAGACTATTTCTTCGATAACCTCTTCGTGGACTGGATGGTTCAGGACAAAATTCGCAAAGCCGAACGTCAGGTGAAGGATGGACTGAGTGCCGTTCGGAAAACCATGCATGTGTTAAGAAATGAAATGCGTGACCATAAGGCAGAGTTAGAGATATTGGATCGTAAGTATCATGCATATGTCGAACAGGCAGATTAAAAGAAATGACAACAAAGGCCCCTTCCAAGCACACCGAATTGTGTGCTTGGAAGGGGCCTTCTGCTTAGACGAACATGCCATGATAATTTCGTCGATCAATGATTCTTTTTTATTTGGTTGTAATGTAGGCTGTGAGCAATCGTGCTGTATTCAGGACAGCATCCTTATGTGTACGCTCCATGGAATGAGATGCGTGAACTCCAGGACCGATCAGTGCTGCACGGATATTGTTTCCTCCGCGCAATGCTGCGCTGCCATCTGAGCCATAGTGGGGATAAATGTCCACGACGTAATCCATTCCATCTTGTTTGGCCAGTTCAATGAGACGACTGGTCATATCGTAGTCATAAGGGCCAGAAGAATCTTTGGCACATATGGAAACGTCAGTTTCTTTACAGCTCAGGTCATCACCCATGGCTCCCATGTCTACAGCGATCATTTCACTGATTTCCGCAGGGATATACGATGCGCCATGTCCAACTTCTTCATAGTTCGAGATAAGCAGAGAGACGTTATGTAATGGTTTCCAGCCTTCTCGATGTGCAGACTCAAGGATGCCGAAGAGGGCTGCCACGCTGGCTTTGTCGTCCAGATGACGTGATTTGATATAACCACTCGGCGTGATGACTGCGCGAGCATCAAAGGAGATAAAGTCACCGACAGAGATCCCGAGTTTCAACACATCTTCCTTGGAGGAGACAACTTCATCGATTCGAACTTCCATATGGCTCTCGGTCCGTTCAAATGTGCGTGCATCCGGATAGACGTGTACAGACGGATGAAGGGAGAGAATGGTGCCTGTGTATGTCTTTCCATCCCGTGTATGGATGGTGCAATATTCGTTTTCGATACTTTGCATCGAAAACCCACCGACAGAGGTAAGCTTCAATGTGCCATAGGATGTAACCGAGCGAACCATGGCCCCTAGCGTATCTACGTGAGCGCTTAAAGCAATTGTCTTGGAAGAGTCCTGTCCGGGCAATGTAAGCACCGCACCGCCCTTGTTATTCAGCTCACAGGCGATGCCCAGTGCTGCTGCTTCCTTCCGGATCATCTCGATAATATGATGTGTGTAACCACTTGGGCTTGGTGTATCCAGCAATTTTTTCAGGAAAGACAGAACGTATGATTCATCAATTGTAAAACTCATTGTGTAATTTCCTCCTCGGATCGTGGGTATGGTGTGAAACAAAATACAGCCTGTCTGGGGGAGAGAATGTGATACTAACATTCCTGACTCGCCAGCAGGCTGTCTCTGATTGGTTACAGTGTTCCCGTAGGGTTTCCTTTGCGCTGACTCTGGATCGAATCATTCTCCAATAGGCTGTTGGGTTCATTTGAGTCAAGCGAATCCATCGTTTTGAAAGAATCGAGTGAAGATTGGCTTGTCGCGGAACTTTCCAATTCAGATACACGCAATTTCAGTTGTTTATTTTCACGTTGCAGTCTGTATTGGCGATAAATGCCATATGACCCTACAATAATTCCACCGATCAGGGTACAGCCGAGAATGAGCAAAATCAGCGGGATTTGTACCGTGTTAAATAACAGGTTGACTTGTACGGAATCCACATTAATGACCGCAAAGATTCCCGTGAGCAGTGCAAAAACAAGACCTGCTATGAGTGCCCATTGCATTTTCATGGTGTTGCCTCCTTGTTGAACAATTGAGAACTAGATATGCATTACCCAATATTCGGGTATGTTGCATCTTGCAATGATGATAAAATCCCCTGCCCAAACGGGCAAGGGATGCAGGTCACATGGAAAGACAACCTTATTTGGTTAGCTGCTCCATCTGTTCAATCAATTCCTTGAACACACTCATAGCTTCACGAATTGGCTGTGGTGTAGACATATCCACACCAGCTTTTTTCAGAATGTTGATGGAGTAATCACTGCCACCGCTCTTCAGGAAGCCAAGATATCGGTCAACCGCCGGTTGGCCCTCTTCCAGGATTTGCTTGGAAAAGCTTGTCGCTGCGGAGAAGCCTGTAGCATATTTGTAAACGTAGAAGCTGTTATAGAAGTGGGGAATACGAGCCCATTCCATTTCAATTTCTTTGTCGACAGCCATGCCTTCTCCGTGATATTTAACGTTCAGATCATAATAGATCTCGGATAACAATTGTGGTGTTAATGCGTCACCTTGTTCCGCACGTTCATGAATGATTTTCTCGAATTCAGCAAACATGGTCTGACGGAATACCGTTGTACGGAATTGGTCGGCATAATAGGTTAACAGATACAATTTTTCCTTTGGATCTGTTGATTTGTTAAGCAGGTAATCCATGAGCAACGCTTCGTTGGTCGTGGATGCAACCTCTGCCAGGAAGATGGTGTACTGGGCATCACGATACGGAAGTGTTGTATCCGAGTAATGTGAATGCAAAGCGTGACCCATTTCATGTGCGAGTGTGAACATGCTGTTCAGGTTATCTTTGTGATTCAACAAGACATACGGGTGAGTGCCATAAGCGCCCCAGGCATATGCGCCAGAACGTTTATTTTCATTCTCATATATATCGATCCAGCGGTTATCATATCCAGTCTGCAATGCGTCAGCATAGTCCTTGCCGAGTGGTTTCAGACCATCTTTGACCGTTTGTTTCGCTTCCTCATAGGTAATATCCATTTTGTATTCGTCTACGAGTGGAGCGAACAGATCGTACATGTGCAATTGATCCACACCCAGCAACTTTTTGCGCAGGTCCATATAACGATGCAATAACGGAAGGCTCTCGTGAATGGTGTCTACCAGATTGGTATACACATCCGTTGGGATGTTATCTCCATATAGGGACATTTCCATCACGGAAGGGTACTTCCGAACATTAGCATAGAACATATTTTTGGTTACATTTGCGTTCAAGGCAGCGGCAATTGTGTTCTTCTGTTTAGCATAGGTTTCGTATACCGCTTTGAAGGCACGTTCGCGAACTTCACGGTTAGGGTTCTCCAGGAACTGAATGTAGCTGCCGTGTGTCAGCTCGACTTCCTTACCATGTTCATCCTTGATTCTTGGAAACTTGAGATCGGCGTTATTCAGCATGCTGAAGATGGTCTGTGGTGCTTGTGAAAGGTTGCCTACCTGTGCAAGCAAAGCCTCTTCAGCTTGGCTAAGAACATGGGCTTTTTCGCGTTTCATCTCTTCCAGCGTAAATGTATAAGCAGAGAGTTTTTCGTTCGCAATAAATGCGTCCAACTGATCATCAGGCAGGGAAAGAATCTCCGGTGTGACAAAAGAAAGTGCTTCACCAACCCGTACGCCTAATTTCTGGGCTTTTTGGGACAGGTTTTGATATGTAGGATTAGCTGTGTCTTCATCTTGATGCATGCGTGCGTACACAAAGAGGCGTTCTATTTTGAGGCTGATCTCATCTTCGAATTCGAAGCAAGATTTGAGTACATCAGGTTGATTCAGTTTGCCTTGGAATTCGGAGGCCTTCTTGGTCAAAGACGATACTTCTTCATATTCTTGATCCCAGGCTTTCTGATCGGCAAATAAATCTTCCAGTTTCCAGCTATGTTCAGCTGGCACCTCGGAACGTTTCAATAATTGACTCATGGAAATCCTCCTTTGATGATCTGATGAATGGTTGGACGAAGCTGCCTTCGTCTCGCTTGCCTGTGCGGAGAGAGACGAAGGAATCAGACTAAGTACCAGGATAACAGATAGCGATTTCTGGTATTTCAACGGCCTTCCTCCTTACGATACGAATAATCTCGTATAGTATGACCTTAGGCACGTTGAAATATTTGAATATTTGGGTCCCCTTGATTAGGCTCCCATGTTATACAGAAAATAAACGATCAGGAAAAAGGCGAAACAAATGAGCAGGGTAGCAATAAGCGCCATTCCGCGTCTCAGTCGATCCGGGATGGAATTGCGTCCCAGAATAAGCACAATACCAAGGGAGAAGGCAAGGATAATAAAGATGACGACATTGCTAGAGTCAAGCTGCATGGGTTAGACCCCTTTGAAGGCAGCCATCAATTGACGCCATTCATCCTCACGGTTCTCAAAGTCTGCTTTTGGGAAACGGCGTTCAGCCCAGTGCATTAATGCAGGACGGCTTAGGAAAGTATGGCATTCTTCGCCCCACTCTTCCGAAATTTCTCGCAGTACGAGATATTTGCCTTGAACTTCTACGGTCATCATATTCCACTTGTCTGTTTTGTATATTTCATGTTTTTTTATCATAGGTAGTCTCCAAACTAACGGTTTTGGTAAAATGATACCGTACCCTACGATTCAAAGCAAATTTTTTCGACATTTATGGAAAGATAAATTGCAAAATGGAAGCCCATACAGTATAATAAAGGTATTCGCCATAGATGGCGATATTTTTAGGAGGTTTTTCATTTGAAAGGTACAGTTAAATGGTTTAACGCAGAAAAAGGCTATGGCTTTATTTCAGTTGAAGGCGGCGAGGACGTATTCGTACATTTCTCCGCAATCCAAGGAGATGGCTTCAAAACATTGGAAGAAGGTCAAGCGGTAGAATTCGAAATCACTGATGGAAACCGTGGTCCTCAAGCAGCTAACGTAAACAAACTGTAAGAATTTTTCCGGTCAACGGACTTCTTATATATGATAAATTTATAGCTGAATATTAAGAACCTAAGCACAGTCCCCCAAGGGAGGCTGTGCTTTTTTTGATTCTAAAATTTTCAGTGTAAATAACGGTTGAATACGGTGTATGTTCCCTGTGTGTTCAGGAGACGCGATTGGTCATGCTGGACCATAACTTCAATCCGAAACCGATCAGTGCAGCCAGGGAGAAAGCCATAGCGGTGAGATAGAAGGTTTGTCTGCCTGCATGTTCCAGCAGCAGTCCGCCTAACGTTCCGCTAAGAAGTCCCGAAGCACTGGACCAGACAATGGTGAACAAAGCCATACCCGTAGCTCTGTAGCCGTCCGGAACTAGGCGAATGATATAGCGGACCGCCGTAACGTAGAAAATACCAAAGGTCACACTGTGCATCGTCTGAATTGCAACGACAGCTGCTGGTGTATCGGATATGGACATGAGAAGCAAACGAACCGTATACATCAGTGCAGCAAAAGCGATTAGCGGCAGTTCTTTATAACGGTTTCCATACTTGCTGAGAAGTAGAAATATGGGGATTTCACTTACGGAAGAGATCAGCAAAGACCAGCCGATCAGCCCCTCGCTGGCACCCAAATCTTTTAGCGTGATGGTAAGAAATGCTTCGTTCATGCGATGTCCCATGGCAAGCAAAAATACACAGCCAAAAAAAGTAAGCACATCTCTGCGTTTCAGAATAGCCCATAACCCCGATAGATCCATTTTGCTACTGCTCCCCGAAGGTTGATCCTTCAATTGAAAACTGATCAATAGTGTAGTTGCAGCAAGACCAACGCAGACCCAAATTGTCCATGCTGGACCAAAAGATCCAAGGAAATACCCGATACTTAATGCAAAGAAGGCATAACCGATCGATCCGAAGACTCGAATGGAAGTGAAATTTCGGCCGTACTTGCTGGCCGTTGTAATGGCCATCGTATCGGAGAGAGGATAGACCGGATAATAGAAAAAGTAAAACAGGGTCACGAGTACAAATACCTGACCGAAAGTTGTTGCATTGGCGAGCATGATCCCTGTGATCAATTGACCACCAAGCAGAATGATCATCACTTTACGTACCGTTTGGTATCGGTCGCTGGCCATGCTCCAGAACATATTGGAGAACACAGAGATGAGGGGGCCAATTCCGTAGAGATATCCAATCTCAGCCCGACTGAAGCCCAGATGACTGAAGTAAAGCTGGAAGTAGGATACCACCAGAACGGTGGAACCAAAGATGGTGAACATGAGAGCCCGGAGCCAGTTCTGATCCGGGCGGGCGTTGTGACTTAATTTCATGATGAGAGACTCCAATCCTGATAACAATTCAATGATTTTATTACCCTTTCAGGGATGTTGATTTACGGGCTTTCGGCACGGACATCGTAGGTTCTTGCTTCGTGCGCCGGATGACAAGCCAGACAATGATGAGTTCGGCGAGCAGGCCAAGGGATTGGGCAACAGCGCCAATCATGCCGTTCCACGCAGGAAAGATACTAACCAGTATAAGCAGCACAATTACTGTGCAGATTGCATTCGCAGTTTGCGAACGAAACATCGTTTTTGTCTGACCGCGAAGCAGAATGAGGCCATTGCTGAAATCCAGAAAAGGGAAGATCAGCGGAAATAAGACGAACGCACGCAGTGTCCACAGACTTTGTTGCAAAAGTTCGCCCTGAACGCTCATGACATTTTCGAGTACCCATGGTCCCAAGGGGGTATAGGCAATCGACACCATCATCGCAAACGGAATAAATCCGGTGACAAGTGCGAATTTTCGTACCAGTTTGGCGTTCACAAGGTAGAAATTCAGCACGATCTGATGGATGTATGTAAAGAAGCTTAGCATCAACTGCATCAGACTGCTTGCTATGGCAAAGGACGAAATGGCTAGTGCGATCCCGGTCGTTTTGCCCAGTACAATGTTAATAACCGGTCCTATGAACAGCGCTACAAAGCTGGATAACAGCAGTGGCTTATAAAAGCGAAATACGTCTCCCTTGCTCTCGACGGGATGATCCTCAAGCTTGGCTGGCATCTTGCGCTTGATGCTGTTTCCTTCCAGAAAGCTGACGAGCGCTTCAATCATCATGCCCGCAGCAAAAATGATAGCGCCTACACGTCCACTGTCAATGCTGTCTGTGTATATGAAATAGAGGGAAAGGCCGTACATGCCGGCTAAACGGAATACCATACCGATGGTTAACCACTTGGTGCGGTTATTCGTAATGATGATCCCCTGATAGATGTTGCGGATCACTGAAAAGATACTCACATACATGAGAATTTCATATACGTCGATGACTTTGGTCAGCAGATCCGGACTTACACCAAACAGGTATTTGAACACCCCGGTACCAACGGGAGAGTATACGATGAGAAACCCAATGAGAAGCACACAGGCAAGAAATATTTTGGTCACAAACGTGAGGGCCTGAAAGGAAAGGCGATCGCGAACCAGTGCGGAACAGGTTTGCCGCAGCAGGGTGGAGGGGCGTTCCGTGAGGGTTAACAAGCTACCGGCGATGGCATAGCTGGCAATAACCGTCTCGGGATGAGCGGAACGTGCTAATGTGCTGTTTATGATGACGTGAGAAATGGTGACGAGAGAGGCGGAAATGCCAAGTGGCACAAAAAAAGAAAATAACCGTCTCCACGAAAGTGATTCACTTGACGACATGTCAACGACTCCTTTGATGGATGAAATATGCCTAGTATATCACAAAGTTTTGGGCGCGGATGCGATTTTTTATGCGGAATATGCGGCAGATCATTTGTACAATTAAGGGGATCATATTATAATAGGAATGGTTAAAAATCGCTCTAATACGTATTCAACCAAGTGGAGGCACATTTATTTTGAGCCAATCAAATCGAAAACGTCATCAATATCCGCGTGGACCGCTGGCATTGATGAGAGGGGTGTACAAATACACCATTCCGGAAACACGGAAGGCACTGAATGGATGGCGTGCTCAAGCTGAGGCGATTCCGAATGAGGAATTGCGTACACAGGCACTTGCCAGTCTGAAGGATAAACAGTTTCACTGTGAAGGCGGAACCGTCTACGCATTAGCTGATTTGCCCAACAGGCACATTCTGATTCCGCTGATCGTTTCATATCAAACTATTAGTGATTATTTGGACAATCTGTGCGACCGCAGCACGTCGATGGACCCGGATGACTTTCGTCTTCTCCATCAATCCATGCTTGATGCGGTAGATCCCGAAGCAATTCCCGTCAATTATTATGCCCTCCGTGAGGAGCAGGATGACGGCGGATATCTGCGGAATCTGGTGACCACATGTCAGGAACTGACCCGTCAGTTACCAGGCTATACGTCCGCCAAGCCCCAAATTCAGGATCTGGCAGGCCTATACACGGACCTGCAGGTATATAAGCATATCAAGCCGGAACTGAGAGAAACGGCACTGCTCGAATGGTGGTCGGAGCATCGTCATCGCACACCTCAGTTTCGTTGGAACGAATTTGCTGCTGCAACTGGCTCTACACTGGGCGTTTTCATGCTGTTTCTGGCTGCGAGTGACGATCAGTTGACTGAAGAGCAAGCGGCCTCGATCCACACGGCCTATTTCCCACATGTATGCGCATTGCACATTATGCTCGATTATTTAATTGATCAGGATGAGGACCGCATCGGGGGAGATCTCAACTTCTGCAATTATTATGAGAATGTGGAGACCATGCTGGACCGAATTGCTTTTATTGTGGAGATGGCACGCAGTGATGTACAGAAGATTCCGGGAAGCTCCTTTCACCGGATGATCATCGAAGGACTGATTGCCATTTACCTGTCTGATCCCAAAGTCAGCGAACAACAGGAAGTTCGCGTCGTATCCAAACGTCTGCTGAAAAATAGTCCGATCACAAGAATATTTTTCTTCATTTTCAGTCGCTGGATACGGAAAAATATGTAAGTCAGGTGTGATATTGCGGAGCCTGAAGTGAAACTAGAGGAGGAAGAAACATCATGACAGCAGTAAAGAAAATCGCAGTATTAACGAGCGGTGGTGATTCACAGGGGATGAACGCGGCTGTTCGTGCGGTTGTTCGCAGCGGACTGTTTCACGGTCTCGAAGTATTTGGAGTTCAACGTGGATACCAGGGTCTTTTGAATAATGACATTTTCCCAATGGATTTGCGGAGTGTAGGGGATATCATCCAACGTGGGGGAACGGTTCTTCAATCGGCACGTTGCAAGGAGTTCTATACCGCTGAAGGTCAGCAAAAAGGTGCGGACATTTTGCGTGCGCGTGGCATTGACGGTCTGGTTGTTATCGGTGGAGATGGTTCCTACAACGGAGCGAATAAACTGAGCAAACTGGGCATTAATACCATGGGTCTGCCAGGAACGATTGATAACGATGTTTCATTCACCGACTATACCATCGGATTTGATACAGCTGTAAGCATAGTAGTTGATGCAGTAAACAAATTACGTGATACGATGTCTTCACACGAACGTTCTTCCATCGTTGAAGTTATGGGTCGCCACTGTGGAGATATCGCGCTGCATGCCGGACTTGCTTCGGGTGCTGAAACGATTCTTGTCCCAGAAGTTCCATTTGATATGGACGAAGTAGCAGATCGGATGAAAGCTAACTTTGCACATGGCAAACGTCACAGTATTATCATCGTTGCAGAAGGCGTAGGCAAAGGTGAGGATGTAGCAAAAGAACTGATGGAACGTTGCCCAACGTATGAGCCGCGTGTAACCGTTCTGGGTCACATTCAGCGTGGGGGTACGCCAACTCCATTCGACCGTAACCTGGCAAGCCGTTTAGGTGACTTCGCTGTTCGCAGTCTGATCGCAGGCGAGACAGACAAAGGTTGTGGCATTATCAAGGGTGAGCTTACCCTGACGGATATTGATAAAGTGGTTAACACAAAAAAAGATTTCGATATGGTGACTTACGAGCTTGCACAACGTTTGTCCCAATAATTCGATTCATAAGCAAAAAGAGCACAGTCCCGTGGATTGTGCTCTTTTTGTTGTTTCACGGAGTGAGTATATCGATGTTACGCCTTACGGAGTGCCGCTTGTTTTTGTACCAAGAAGAGTCTCCAGAGAAGCGCTGTTGCTCCTACAGCAAGGCCGGCAATGAGTCCAATCCAGTATCCGAAGGCACCGAGTGAAGTATACGTAGCTGTTAGGTAACCTACAGGCAGGCCAATAATCCAATACGCTATGAACGTAATGATCAGTGCCGGATTAACATCTTTGTAGCCACGCAATGCTCCTTGGGTCGGTGTGGCAATCGCATCCGAGATCTGAAAGAAAATGGCGTAGATGAGGAAATGCTGCGTAAGTGCAATGACCTCTCGATCGTTTGAATACACGCCTGCAATCTGTTCGCCGAACACAATCAACACGATCGCTGTCAGCAGTGAGAGCCCGATGGCTCCACCAATTCCAAGCAGACTGTATTGTCTGGCATCTCTCAGACGCCCCGCACCTGCCTCATAACCCACAAGGATCGTAAGAGCCATACATATGCTCACAGGCAACATGTAGAGCGTAGAAGCGAAATTCAGCGCCGCCTGGTGGGCAGCAATTGTTGTGGTATCGAAACGGCTCATCATTAAAGTCACAGCAGCGAAGATGGACGTTTCGAAAAAAGTCGCGAATCCGATGGGCACTCCAATCTGGAGTAACTCTTTCCATTTGGACAATGATACACGGGTCCATCGACGGAAAATGCCATATTGGGCGAAAGGTTCGACCCGATGGACAAAAAAGAGACTAATAAGAAAGATCAGCCAGTATGTACATGCTGTAGCAACTCCAGCGCCAACACCGCCCAATTGTGGAAAGCCCCAGCGGCCGAATATCAGCAGATAATTTAGAATGATGTTAACGGGCAGGGAAACCAACGTAATGAACATCGTAGTCCGTGTCTGGCCAAGTGCATCCATGAAGCTGCGCAGCACCGTATATCCGAAGAGCGGGATAATGCCAAAAGCGAGTGCACACAAAAAATAGAAGGCAACTTGGGCAACCCGGGGCTCTAGAGGCATTCCGTTCAGTATAGGGCCAAGTAACAACGCCCCGGCTCCGATAACGACTAGACTGACTGCAATCCCTAGATACAACGCCTGGATGACGTTATACCCGATCTGATCATTACGTTTGGAACCTAACAGATGGGAAACGACAGGTGTAATACCGATCAGAATCCCGCTTAGTCCGGTTTGAACTGGCATCCACAGACTTGTGCCGATTGCGACGCCTGCAAGGTCGGCCGGAGAAAACTTGCCTGACATATTGGTGTCGAAGAACGACATGGAAGAGAGGGCGATTTGAGTGGTAAAGATGGGCAAAAATATAATCAGGAATTGCTTCACTTTTTGGGAAAAACTTGTTGTGTTCATGTTCACTGGCAGTGCCTCGCTATTCTAAAGAGATGTCATCCAAGTGTCATATCTGGACAGCTATTTATTGTAGTGGATTTTGTTCAATTTGAATAGGGACAGAAGCAGAGTGGGGCAGTCAGAGAAAAATGAACACCAAAAAACCTCGCTCCGCTTCAAGCAGAACGAGGTTGGATGAAATGAGAAGTATGAAAGAGTGCGGATTACTTATATTGTACACCTGATGTATAACGGTTGGACGCATTCCAGAGCAGATATTCATGCACATCCATGTCCTTCATCGCTCTAATCTGGTCTTCCACTTGTTTCTTGCCATACTTGATATAATGCCCACTGCCCAGCCAGCTTGCTGTGAAGTCCTGAATCCACGGACGAATGACGGGTTTGAGTTCTTTGGTAGGGTCTAGTTTCTTGTGTGTATCTTCCATTGAACCCTTGATGGTTGTGTAAGGATCTTTGTCAGGGTCCTTGACTCCATACCAGCCAGTAGAATAGTGACTAGGGTATACCATCGGTGAGATCACGTCCACGTTTTCGGATATTTTAACAAAATCCTGTCCAATGCCCTCAGCCGCAGGTACAGAAGCGGCGTAACCGAAAATATCAACCGAGACCCGAACACCTAGCGGGGCCAACTCCTTGCGTGCATATTGCACGAATTCAGCTACAACATCCACTCGTGACTTGTCGGATTTGGTATATTTCAGGACATCGGCTCGAGTTTCGAATCCTTCCGGGAAACGAACGTAGTCAAATTGAATCTCTTTAAATCCAAGCTTGGCAGCTTCCTTGGCAATCTCAATGTTATAGTCCCATACTTCCTTGCTGTACGGATTCACAAAGCTGTCGCCTTTGCCATTGGCCCAGACAGATCCATCCTTGTTGCGGAAGGAGAGCTCCGGATTTTTCTTGGCAAGAATCGTATCTTTGAATACAACGACACGTGCAATCGGGTAGACCTCATGTTTTTGCAATCGTTTCATCAAGGCATCGATATCCCGAATAAAAGGTTGGGATTTACCCATTTTCTGAAGCGCTTTGTTTTCTGTGGGATAAGTTATGTATCCGAGATCGTCTTTGATATCAATGACCATGGCATTCAGTTCTGTACTGTCTGTCAGTTCCAACAATTCTTTCATACGTTCGCCGCCAGCGCTGTAGGCTGTGACATAAATACCTTTGACCACAGGTGCGTCAGGTTGAGGATCCATTTTGGCAGGTGGGTTATCGGCATCAATAACGACCTGATCTTTTTGAGATTGGATGATTGCAGTGTTAAAACTGTTGGTTAACGATTGGAACTGGGGATTTCCCTGATCCGCCACTGCGGGGGCACCACCAAAGCTTCCAAAGGCCATAGCCAGTAAAGCCCAAAACATGTTCATTCATTTCCACTCCCTTATGTGTGCATTCCATGTATGAATTATACATTAAAGCCTCTGGGCTTTTAACCATATTAAGCAAGTAATGAAACACATGGAAAAAATGAAAACCGCTTCCTGCTGAGGAAATCCTCTGCAAGAAGCGGCGTGATCAATCTGAAAAAAATTATTGAATGTAAATCTCATTTTGATGCTCACAAATACTGTACTGAATGATTTCCATTGCGTCTCCCTGTTCCAGGATGCCCAGCCCATCCCGGAGGACTATCAGTGAGTCGAGTTCATTCGGTTTCAAGAAAGGGAGCATTTCCGGGCACCATCTGTTGACAATCTCAAACAGTTTTACCGTTTCCATATCCACAATAATCACCCTTTCCTACTCGAATTCCAAAATGGTAAGTCATTCGGCGCGATTCGGGAAAGCATATGGCCTGTGAAATTGAAGGGTTGAACCTGCTATACAACATATTTAGGAGCCGTACACCGTTATTATACCACAATGTTGTGAATTGTTAACCGTACAGGTGTCTCAACTTCTGCGAAATGAACCCATAACACCAACCGTTTCCACAATGTTAACAAAAGCGTTTGGATCTGTATCCTTGATAATACGTTTAATTTCAACCAACTCGTAGCGGGTGGTAACGGTCATGAGCATGTCCTTCTCAATATCCGTGTATGCTCCCTGAGTCTTAATTTTGGTAACTCCACGAGGCCGAACAAGTAATTTTTTTAACATGGCTTCGGTTTCGTTTGTAATAATGTACAGCGTTACTTTGACGTGACTGATATGAATCAGATCAAGCACTTTGCCTGTAATGTAAATGGATACCATGGAGGCCAAGGCTGTATTCCAATTGTCACTCAGGTATCCTGCAAGCATAATAATCGAACCGTTCATGCCAGCCATTACCGTACCAATCGGAAAGTCTCGTTTACGCGTGAAAATGGACCCAACAATGTCGAGTCCTCCTGTGGAGCCACCGACTCGGAAGGAAACGCCAGTGCCCATTCCAATAAGCACACCGCCAAAAACAGAACTAAGTAAAGGGTCTGTTGCCACAGCAAAAACAGGCAGAAGCGCAATGAACCAGGAAGTGGCTGCTACCGAAAGAATACTTAATGTAATGAAGCGTCGTCCAAGAATAAACCAACCTGCAATGAGCAGGGGAATGTTAAGAACAAAATACATTATACTAAGATTCAACGTTGTAAAATAACCCAGAAGCATTGAAATACCGGACACCCCGCCGCTTAAAAGCTGATGGGGGACCAAAAACCAGTTAAAGCCGCAGGCAATAGCTGCAGCACCCAAAATGATCACTAAAGAGTGCCAAATTATTTTGGGCAATTTAATCACCTCATTTATATTTAAAACCAGATTGCTGGTAATCTTGAATTGTTTTGTGATATAATAATTTGTGGATATTCTTGAGTAGGAAACTTTTCCTAAATGGAGCAATAAAATTTTGAAATGTTTCAAACACATGTATGTAGTTTTAGTCTTATGTTGGGGACCCATTCATGGAATTATATTCGTTAGTGAAAATAATTTGTCCCGTTGGGATACCCTATAAATATTAACGCTACTTAAGAATACAGACAACAAAGTGGATTGTCCACCATGTCCACCATATAAAAGGAGCATGAATAATTTTGACAAATTTAAACTTTACAGATTTCAATCTTGAACCACTGGTGCTGCAAGCCATCACTGAGCTCGGGTTTGAAGAAGCAACACCGATCCAATCCAAAGCGATTCCTTTGGCACTCGAAGGCAGAGATTTGATTGGTCAAGCTCAAACAGGTACGGGTAAAACAGCTGCATTCGGTATTCCGTTGATCAGCAAAATCACAAAAAGTGACGAGAAAATCCGCGCCCTTATTATGGCACCTACACGTGAACTTGCAATTCAAGTTGCTGAAGAGATCGAAAAACTTACTCGCTTCAAAGGTCTTCGCTCCCTGCCAATCTACGGCGGACAAGATATCGTGCGTCAAATCCGTGCACTGAAAAGAAAACCACAAATCATCATTGGTACACCTGGACGTCTCCTTGACCACATCAACCGCAAAACAATCAAACTAGATGATGTACAAACTGTTGTACTGGATGAAGCAGATGAAATGCTCGACATGGGTTTCATGGAGGATATCCAATCCATCCTGAAACAAGTTCCAGACGAGCGCCAAACGATGCTGTTCTCAGCAACAATGCCTCCTAACATTCAAAAATTGGCACAACAATTCTTGAACAATCCTGAACACATTTCTGTGATTCCGAAACATGTTAGTGCACCATTGATTGACCAATCCTATATCGAAGTACCTGAGCGTCAAAAATTCGAAGCATTGAGCCGTTTGTTGGATATGGAATCTCCTGAACTGGCGATCGTATTCGGACGTACAAAACGTCGTGTTGACGAATTGGCTGAAGCTTTGCAAAAACGTGGATATTCTGCAGACGGTCTTCATGGTGACTTGTCCCAGAATCAACGTGATGCGGTAATGCGTAAGTTCCGTGACGGCAGCATTGACGTACTCGTTGCAACAGACGTGGCTGCACGTGGTCTCGACGTATCTGGTGTAACTCACGTTGTTAACTTTGACCTTCCGCAAGATCCGGAGAGCTATGTTCACCGTATCGGTCGTACAGGTCGTGCGGGTAAAGAGGGTGCTGCTTGGTCCTTCGTTACACCGCGTGAGATTGATCACTTGCACTTCATCGAGCGTGTAACACGTCACCGTATTCCACGTAAACCACTGCCAACAATGGCAGAGGCGGTTGAAGGTAAACAACGTTTGACAGCAGAGCGCTTGCTGGAAATCGTACAATCAGGCGAACTGAACGAATACAAAGGTATTGCGATTCAAATGCTTGAGCAATATGATTCTGTTCAACTGTTGTCGGCTGCACTGAAGCTCCTGACAGGTGACAAGAAAGATGCTCAAGTTGATCTGACTCCTGAAGACCCAATCCGTGCAAAACGTCGTAAACCGGATGTTCGATCTGGCGGACGTAAACCATCGGGTTACAGCGGTAACCGCACAAGTGGTAGCGGCGGCAGTGGTGGTGGTTACAACCGCGATCGCAACAGCAGTGGCGGCGGACGTGGCGGTTACAACCGTGATCGTAACAGCGGCAGCAGCACTGGCGGTGGAAGCAGAGAAGGTGGTTACAACCGTGACCGCAAACCGCGTCCAAGCAGTAACGAAGGACGTCGTCCAGCGAAAGATTCTTCTTTCGAGTAATATAAACGTATGATCTGATAAATGGAGCGGGCAACTGCTCCATTTTTTTATTTTCAAAGCGCCTGCAATCATTTTATTTCACTGTCAGAAGTGGCCAGAAGCGCTAGCTAAGGACAATGACGATCTCTTTTCGGGAAGTACTGGCTTTTCCTATCTATAATAAGGTATATTAATATTAGACTTAAGGTAATTCGCAAGGCTGCAGAGGAGGAGAAATGTTTGGAATTTAAAGGAGCTATGGGTGGGATCTACCGGCTTACAGAGTGGATTACGAGACTGGCCGCAACCAATCTGTTGTGGGCTATTTGTTCGTCTCCGTTCTTGTTTTTCTTGATTATGAAACTGCTCGTGATGCAGCAGAACCTCGCAAACGAATCATTGCAAATGAACTGGGCTATAGCTATTGTGGCACCGCTTACACTGTTCCCGGCGACTTCGGCGCTGTTTACGGTTGTTCGTAAATGGAATATGGGCGATACGGATGTTCCGATCTTCCGTACTTTCTTTGTAGGTTACAAGGAAAACTACAAGCAAAGTTTAATTGGGGGCATTTTTTACACACTGCTGTTCGCGATTATGTATCTGGATTACACCGTGTACATGACGCAGTTCCGCAATATGCAGCTCGTGGGAATCATCATGTTAGTACTGCTTCTCTTGTTATTCGTATCACTCTTTAACTTTTTCTCGATGGTTGTACACTATCATATGTCCATCGGACTTATTATCAAAAACGCGGTATTGCTTACGCTGATCAGACCATTCCGTGTATTTTCCACATTGCTGGGAAGTGGATTGCTGTTCTACATCGGTTTCCGTTATCCGGTCTTGTTTGTTTTCTTCATTATCAGTATCATTGCTTGGTTTGCTTTCTTTAACTTCTACGCAACCTTCAACAAGATGCAGGAGCAGATGGAGAAGATGCAACTCAAGAAGGAAGAAGAGGAAGCTGCTGCGCTGGCTGAACAATCAGCAGAGAATGGTGAAACATCTGAGCCATCAGACGACAAAAACATTACATTGCAAAAATAAAACATGATGGATCGCCATTTACTTTTTACACAGTTAGGGATATAATAATTGTACATCCTGCGATGTACGTTTCGGTTATTCGTTGTTTTGAACCAATGATGATGTCTTCGGGAGATCAACACAGAATGTTGCTGAAAAGCCCTGTCTATACGACATGGGGACTTCAAAAAGCATTTTTGCGGTCACCCACCTGCCAAGCAGGTTCATAAGACAATGTAGCCGGACGGCATAGGCGGGTTCCTAAATCTTCATGTACAGCACCCTGACTTTTCCTCTTTAGAAGGAATTTCAGGGTGTTTTTAAGTTGTGATGAATGTTTTTGATTGGTTTTACGATAAATATGATGCTTGCCCTTTTGTTACTACTTGAACAATGTTACACTAAGATACATAAATGGAACGGTTACATTCAAAGGAGGAAGGGTCTTGACCTTAAAGAGAACGCTCGTCGGTATCATCCGCAGCATGGAGGGGACCAGCGATCGAGCCAAGGATCCCAAATTAAAAACACGGTATTATAACTTATCCAAAGACAGAGCCTGGGAAGAGGTCTCTTCGACACTCAAAAAGATTCCGGGTTATAAAGTGCTGCATGAAGTGCCTTCTGTTGGAGAAGTTATTCTGGAGAAGCGGACTACCTTTGGACGGACGATGGATATTACAGTTTCCATTATCTCGGTAAGTCCTGTTCGCAGTGCGGTGGATATGTATTCAGCTTCTCGTGGTTCACTTGGAGACTTGGGTTCCAATTATCGCACGATTATGAACTTATTCTCTGTACTGGATAAAAAGCTAAGCAAGTATAAAGCAAATGATTGAAATAGATGATAAATAACAAAAGCGAGTGAAGGTTAACCTTCCTCGCTTTTGTTCTGAACGTATGATAACTTCTACAGCAAAGCTTTTACAGCAGCAATTGCTTGTTCGAAGTTAGGGGAGTCTGTCATTTCAGGCAAATACTCCACATATGTAATCCGGTCTTGGGCATCCAAAACAAAAATGGAGCGCATGTCGAGTTGGAATTCTTTGATCAGAACGCCGTAGTCTTCACCGAAAGAACGTGTTTTGTAGTCTGACAATGTAACTACGCGGTCAACACCAGCTGCTCCACACCAACGGGCTTGAGCGAACGGAAGGTCAACGCTTACTGTCAAGACAACAACATTGTCTCCGAGATCTCCAGCTTCCACGTTGAAACGACGAGTTTGCGCATCGCATACGCCAGTATCCAGGGAAGGAACAACGCTGATTAATTTGATTTTGCCTGCGAAGTCTTTCAGGGAAGCATCCTCAACCAGGTTCTTGCTCAGTGTAAAATCAGGTGCTTGATCGCCCACTTTCAGTTCGGGTCCGATCAATGTAATAGGGTTGCCTTTAAATGTGGCTGCGCCTGTACGTTCTTGTGTCATAATAATGTTCCTCCTTATAAATTGGTGATCCGTGCCAAAATCCATTATAATCTTTTATGAAAGGCATTGTCCAATTCGGACATGTACCATTACGATGGATCAGAGATGTAAGTCCGATCTGAACAGGGTGGAGTGAAAGAAGAAATTTATGATATTTATTCGCTATGAGAACTGGAAAGGTTATTTGAAGTATTTCCCTTTGACGTCGCTTTTTTTAATTGCCAATGTAGTCATGTTTATTGTGTTAACGGTGAACGGTGGATCAACAAACAATATGGTGCTGCTGAAATTCGGGGCACTTACGAATCATGAACTGTTCGCGCATGAATGGTGGCGTTACATTACATCCATGTTCCTGCATGCGGGCTTCAGTCATTTATTGTTTAACAGCTTTGCGTTAATCGTATTTGCACCACCAATGGAGCGGTTGCTCGGGTCGGTAAGGTATGGTGTATTGTACCTGGGTGGCGGTGTATTGGGTAATATTCTTGCTGTTGCGTGGTACAACTCGGTTGGGAGTATTACCATATCGGTAGGGGCTTCAGGAGCGATCTATGCCGTCTATGGTGCATTCCTGTATGTAGCGCTGTTTCAGCGAACGATGATGGACGAGGCTTCGCGCAAAACGATGTACACGTTGCTTTTGTTCGGGATCATATTCTCTTTCGCCATGTCAGGCATCAACTGGATGGCTCACCTTGGCGGATTGTTGGGTGGATTCTTTATTTACGGACTGTTGATCAGATTGTGGAAACCCCGCAGCTTAAAGAGGTAGTCAGAACGTTCTCAAGATGGAATGCAATCCAGGATAAGTAGGGTATAACAGATTGGAGCGATCAGGACGAGTGGAATTAAGACAGTTGCATTACTTTTTGAAAGTGGCACAGAAGGAACATGTAACACAGGCTGCTGAAGAGTTGCATGTGGCACAGTCGGCGGTGAGTCGTCAGATTCATCAGCTGGAAGAAGAGCTGGGCGTGGACCTTTTTATGCAAAAGGGGCGGAACCTGCAGTTGACTGCAGTGGGACAGCTTTTTTGCAAACGAATTGAAGGTATATTAAAAGATTTGGACAAGGCAGTCGGGGAAGTTCATGAGTTTCTTGATCCGGAGCATGGGGAGATTCGAATTGGATTCCCTCATAGCCTGGGGATTCATCTCATTCCTTCCGTTGTGGCTGCTTTCCGTCAGCGTTACCCTAACGTGAAATTCAGATTCAAGCAGGGGATGTTCCCTACACTGATTCGTGATGTGTTATCTGGAGAAGTAGACTTGGCATTTATTTCTCCTTTTCCAGAGAAGCATGATCAAGTAGATGGTGATATTGTACTCACAGAAGAATTGCATGCGATCCTTCCTCCCAATCACCCGTTAGCTGGTGAAGAGACCATTGCGCTTGAACAACTCAAGGATGATAAATTTGTATTGTTTAGCAAAGGTTATTCTCTTCGTCCTATTGTGTGGCATGCCTGTCTGGAAGCTGGTTTTACACCCAAGATCGCTTTTGAAGGGGAAGAGACCGACACCATCCGCGGATTGGTTGCTGCGGGCATGGGGGTCAGTCTGCTACCTGAGATGGCGCTATTCCAGACCAATCCTTTGCAACCGGCACATGTGGCCATCTCCCATCCCAAAGTAACACGGACCATCGGGTTAATTCACCGTGCGGATGACAAACTGCCGCTGGTTGCCCAGTCCTTTCGTTCATTTTTGCTTCATTATTTCGGTTTACAACAAAACAATACCCCATCCGATTGACGGTGGGGTATTGTTTTTGTTGTATTAGGTATCCAATTAATCGCGGCTGTTGAAGATTCCGATATAACGAATCAACTCAAGCAGTGAGATCAACGCTGCAGCAACGTAAGTCAAGGCTGCGGCATTCAGAACCTTTGCAACACCTTTTTCTTCTTCGTTACGGATGTACCCTTCGGATACCATAATCTCTCTAGCGCGATTACTTGCATTGAACTCAACCGGTAAAGTGATGAGTTGGAATGCTACAGTTACGGAGAAGAAGATGATACCGATACCTACAAGGTTCATGGCATTGAAGATGAATCCTGCAATCAACAGGAATGGAGCTAATCCGGATGCAAAGTTCACAATTGGGAAGATCCGGTGACGTAGTGCCAGCATCGGATAACTTTCTTTATGCTGAATGGCGTGGCCAACTTCATGACACGCTACCGAAACAGCTGAGATTGAGTTTTCATAATATACTGGTTCTGATAAACGTACAACCCGATTGATCGGATCATAGTGATCAGAGAGCGTACCGCGTACAGGTTCAATTGGAACATCGTGCAGGCCGTTAGCATCAAGCATCTGGCGAGCGGCATCGTAACCAGTCATTCCGTTCTGGTTCGGTACCTCCGACCAACGTCTAAACGTACCTTTAACGCGAAATTGCGCCCATAAAGAGAGCAAAAAGGCGATAATGATCAATACGAACATACCGTTATTAAAACTCATATTCATTCCTCCGCTTTCTAAGAATAAGCTACATCATGGTGTTCTCAAGCAAGATTTTTAGTGCCTCCATTGTACCGGCACTTTTGGTGAGGAGTCCTGCCATCATTTTACGTGCTTGTACAGGTTTCATCTCTCCAAGTAGCGGTTTGAGTTCGTTAACCTCTCGCTCAAGTTGTTGTACATGAAGCTCCAGTGTTGTCAATTTGCTGGCAACTTGTTCTTCTGTACTAACCAGACGCCACTTTTCAAGAGATTGCTTAATCTCGTCGAGACTATACTTCTCTTGTTTCATCTGTACAATACGTTCAAGCCTCGTTAAAGTTTCATTACTATAGAGACGATAATTTTTTTGTGTACGTTCTTCGGGAGCGATTAGTCCAAGCTTCGTGTAATAATCAATCGTCCGTTCACTAACACCAGCGGTCTTGGCAAGTTCGCCAATCCGAAAAAGTTTCATATCCCCAATGATATTCACCTCGCTTGCAAGTTCAAATGTAGGGAATTGTAGTTTCCACTTGTGAATTTCTAGACTACGCCCAATTTTCTTACTAATAAGTATGATACATGATCTTTAACCGTACAGTCAAACGTTATGCTTTGGCAATCAGCATACTGCATTTCTATATCTATGTACTCATAGAATGTGATTATGTACTTAAGTGCAAGAAAAAGACGTATGACTTTATTCCCAGAAATATTTTTCAGTTTTGATGAAAATACTCTTGTCAACTTTCCTCTCTTCTGCTTATAATGACATTAAGAGTTTCACGTTATGTGAAGAAACTTAACATAAGAGGGAGTGGGGTATATGAGAAAGAAATGGTTGGTTTCCGTGTTAGTAATGCTTACTTTGTTCGCTTTTCCGGTCAGCGCATTTGCGGCTGCGGAGGGTCCGACTAACATTGAACTTCAAAGTGGTTTGAACTCAGCCTTTACGTTTTTGGCTGTTGTACTCGTGTTCTTGATGCAAGGGGGATTTGCTTTACTCGAAGCGGGTTCAACACGAATGAAGAATGCAGGACACATTGCGGGTAAGACCATCCTGACACTGGGAATTTCAGTTATTGCCTTCTGGGCTTTGGGTTTTGGTCTTGGTTTCGGTAATGGTAACAGCTTCTTTGGAACAACAGGATTCTTCCTGAGTGGTGACAAGATGGCTGCTTCCTTCGAATCACTGGCTTTCTCCGATGTTCCACTGACTATTAAATTCGTATTTCACCTCGCCTTTGCGGCGGTATCTCTGGCCATTGCCTGCGGTGGTATGGCTGAACGTGCAAAGATGAGCGTATATATTGTTTTCGGTACTCTTTATACCATTATCATGTATCCGGTTGTTGCTCACTGGGTATGGGGCGGCGGCTGGTTGGCTGAGCTGGGTATGCAAGACTTTGCAGGATCGACGGTTGTTCACTTGACTGGTGCGACTGCAGCATTGGTAGCTACCATCTTGTTGAAACCACGTATTGGTAAATATAACAAAGACGGAAAACCTAACATCATTCCAGGTCACAACCAAGTGTATTCCGTACTCGGGGTTATTATCCTCTGGATCGGTTGGTTCGGATTCAACCCAGGTAGTACATTATCTGCCATGGGGGATGGGTTCTTCGGTTATGTTGCATTAACTACTAACGTAGCTGCTGCAGCTGGTGGTGTTGCTGCGCTGTTGATCTCATGGGCAGTACTTGGTAAGTCTGATATTCCTAGCATGTTAAACGGTGTGCTTGCGGCACTCGTTGCGATTACAGGAGCATGTGCATTCGTTGAACCTTGGGCAGCGCTGGTTATCGGTGCTCTGGCGGGTATCATCACATTCTTCACAGCACAGTACTTCGATCGTAAAGGAATTGACGATCCAATCTACGCTTTCTCCGTGCATGGTATTGCTGGTATGTGGGGTGCGATCTCCACGGGCTTGTTCGCTACTCCTGAACTTGCCGAGAATGCTGGTGTAGGTCAAGCGGGTCTGTTCTATGGCGGTGGATTCCACCAATTGGGCGTACAGCTTCTCGGTCTGGCAGGTGCTTTTGCCTTCGTACTGGTCATGTCCTTCATTATTCTGGGTGGAATGAAAGCGATCATGGGCATCCGTGTTACTGAAGAAGAAGAAACAATGGGTCTGGATATCAGTGAGCACGGTACTTACGGATACCCTGAACAAATGAAAAATGTAGATTCTAAATCCAATGGTGGTACGTTCAGCTCCTGAGGTGAATGATGCTGAATCATGCTTCAAGGAGGCTGGACATGATGGAACCCATCTCGTATACAAACTATTCCTGGTCTTATCAGGGAATCGATGGTGCGGTGTCTTCTCAAGAACTGCGCCAGGAACGTGTAATATTACAGAACGAGCTCCAGGAATTGTTGTCCGCTTCCTTGTCGCCGATCGAGTGGTACCAAACGGTAAATGAACTGCATGACCGGATTGCACGGAAAGCAGTAGAGTTATGCATTCAGGGGATGGTTGAGGAAGGCTTCGGCCAACCTCCCGTCCCCTATGCCTTTATCGTATTTGGCAGTTCCGGCAGGGAAGAAGCAACGTTATGGAGTGATCAGGATAATGGCATGATCATTAGCGATACTCCGCATGAAGGTAAAGAGGAATATTTTGCTCAGCTCGGACAGCGAATGACGGATATGTTAGAAGAGCTTGGTTACGCCAAGTGCGAAGGTAAAGTCATGTGCTCTGAGCCACTCTGGAGAAAAACACTGGCCTCATGGAAACAACAATTAGCAGATTGGAGCTCGGATCTGAATTGGGAGCCTGTTCGTAATCTGATTATTGCTTCAGACATGCGTTTTGTTGCAGGTGAGCAAAGTCTGGCGGAGGAATGGATCACGAGTTTTTATGAAAAGTTCAGACTGATTCCTGAACTTTCGGATGCAGTTCTTCGCAATACGGTTAAACATAAAGCTACATTAAATGTACTTGGACGTGTGGTCACAGAACGATTTGGTGAACATGCAGGCGGATTTGATGTTAAGTATGGTTTGTACATTCCGCTGGTGAACAGTGCTCGTTATTTGGCTTTGCAACATGGGATCAAGGAGTCATCTACGTTAAAAAGAATGGAGAGACTGACTTCGCTTGAAGCTGTTCCATTTACATTACTGGATGCATGTCAGCGGGCCTTCTTGGCTGCTTTGAAATTTCGCCGAAGTACACCGGTTGTCATACAAGGGGATTTGCAACATAGCAGTGGGTTCCTGGATGAGAAACAGATGAAACAAAAGCAAATTCATTATGAGCTCAGGGATACGCTCGGGTTGGTACGACGAGTGCATCGTGCTTTGCAAAGACAGTTGCGTTTTGCAGAAAGGAGACGTCCATGAGAGAGCCGGCAAGGGGCAATACAGGATTCTGGAATTCGCTGCGTCAGGGAGGGGTTCCTTCCGCCATCGCTTCCATTATGGGAGCCCCTACGGCGCAACACATGGCGTTTATCCGTTCGATGATGAGAGATCAGCGCAGACCTGAGGTTCTGCATACACCTCTAAATGAGCTGGACGCAGTTGTATTTGATCTGGAAACGACGGGATTTTCGCCCCAGCATGGGGATGAGATTATCTCATTTGGTGCGGTCCGTATACATGGTGGTGTGGTACTGGAAGGGGAGCAGTTCTATACGGTGGTGCAGTCCAAGACTGCGGTTCCGGAACATATTACTGAACTTACAGGTATTACGCAGGAGATGACGCTGGACGCACCGACTTTGCTGGAAGGGCTGCATGATTTCATGTCTTTTGTAGGTGGAAATGTTCTGATTGCACACGCAAGTGCGCATGACCGAGCTTTTCTGAATGCCGCTCTGTGGCGGACTTCAAAGGTAAGGTTGACACATCGTTTAATCGATACGATGATGTTGGCCCGCTGGCTTGAACCAAGCAGGCCGGGGTATGGTCTGGATGAATTGCTGGAATCCAGAGGGATTCCGATCTATGGGCGGCACCATGCACTGGAAGATTCAAAAATGACTGCACAGTTATGGTCCTGCTACTTGGAGGACATGACTCGTAAAAATGTGGAGACCTTGGGTGATCTGTATACCCAGCTAAGTCACGCATAACGGAACGGGAAACAGATTGTATGAAGGCACAACACGTTGTGCCTGATCCTGCGATTCCTTCGAGGATTCAATCAGATAACCGTTCAGATGCATATGAGATCGCAACCCGCTTGTTAGGTCGGGTGAGCCGATGAGGTACATCTGAAGTAAACCGGCGAAGGCCGGAAGAGCTTGCATGTCCTCTACGGATGGAACAGGCCTTGTCTGCGGATGAGAATGGAAGATACCAATGAGCTTGGGCTCGGAGAATACGCACCGAATCCATTCGGCATCGTCCAGAGTAAAATGGTGCAGCGGGTCAGGTGCTACGTTACGAATGGGCTGAAACCGACTGATTCGTATACCGCCCGCTGCGGTTTCACCCAGCATAACCCCGCAGGCTTCTTGCGGCAGCGAAAGGAACATGTGCTTTGACATCTCTTGTTCTACGGAAGAAGGGATGTAGATGGCGTTTTGCTGCCCGTGAAGTGCTGCCATTTGTATTCACCCCTCTCTCTTTGGCTCCTGCTATGGCAGGAGTCCTTTTTCATTTTATTTTCTGTAATGCGGATTGTAAAATTTTAAAGGAAAAGGGTACAATAATAAAGAGAACATTTGGGAATCATGTTCTGGTGAACTGTAATAGAGCGTGATAAACACTTAGCATGTGCAGAAATTACGGTTTCAGTTTCAATGTGCTAATTATATAAAAGGGTGGCGGGTTATGAAACGAAACATATACATACTCCTTGGTGTTGTCTTGCTGGTTGGTATTGCACTGGCCCAGAATGCGGGTGACGGCATTACAGCCGTCTTTAAGCAGGAAGAACCCATGCCTACAGAGACGGGGCCTCGTGCGGGTCTTCTGGCGCCCGCTTTTTCTCTGACAGCAATGGATGGGAAGACGTACAGTGTGGGTGGTGCCAAAGATAAGGGCACGTTCGTCAGTTTCTGGGCATCCTGGTGTGAGCCGTGTAAACAGGAAGCTCCTGAGCTGAACAAAATGGCTGCAAAATACAAGGATAAGCTTGACATGTATGGGGTTAATGTAACGTCATACGATAAACTCAAAGATGCCAAAGCTTTTGTGGATGAGTACCAACTGAATTTCCCTATTCCCTTGGATGAGAAGGGGACTGTGTATGCTCAATACAATGGAGTCGCTTTTCCAACGAACGTTCTGATTGATTCCAGAGGCGTTATACAGGAGATTGTTCTGGGCATATTACCTGAGAAAGAGTTGGAACGTAAGATTAAAAAGTTAATTGCGAATTAATTTTCATGTAAACAAAGAAGCCTCTGCATCCATGAATCATGGGTACAGAGGCTTCTTTATATTTTCCGGGAAATAAGCGTTAAGAGTTTGTTCAAAAAATGCTCTTTTGAATATATACTTTAGTGGTTGCTTATCCCATGAGCAGGAATAGGGAGTGTGCCCGGCTCATCCTGTAATTTTTCTTGAAGCAACGCATAGCGGAAACTGTGTACGAGCGCTTCCCAACTTGCTTCAATTACGTTCTCGGATACACCGACAGTGTTCCATGTGTTTTCCGTATTTTTGGATTCGATCAATACACGAACTTTGGCAGCTGTGGCATCCTTCTCATCCAGAACACGCACTTTGTAGTCCGACAGATGCATGTTGGCAAGCGAAGGGAAGTATTGCACCAGCGCTTTCCGAAGGGCGTTATCGAGTGCGTTAACCGGACCATTGCCCTCAGCAGCGGTATAAGCGCTTGTTCCAGCGATATTCACTTTGACAAAAGCTTCAGAAACAACGGATTTGCCCGCTGTTTTCTCCACAAGCATTTTGAATGATTCAAACGTGAACAATTCTTTCATGTCACCGTTTGCTTCACGAATTAACAATTCAAGCGAAGCATCTGCACCTTCGAACTGGTAACCCTGATGCTCCAGGTCTTTGATCTTCTCAATAATCTGACGTGAATTGGCATTGCTTGGATCGAACTCAAGCCCCAGTTCCTGTGCTTTGGATACAATGTTACTTTGTCCGGCAAGTTCAGAGACCAGCACACGTTGTTTGTTACCAACCAGTTCAGGCACGATGTGTTCATAGGTACGTGAATCCCGCAGGATGGCAGAGACGTGAATTCCACCTTTGTGAGCAAAAGCAGCATTGCCGACATAAGGCTGATTAATCGGCATATTCACATTGGCAATCTCGCTAACATAACGAGCCACGTTTGTAAGTTGTCTCATGGAATCTTCAGTAACACATTCATAGCCAAGTTTCAGTTGCAGGTTCGGGATAATGGATGCGAGATTGGCGTTACCGCAACGCTCTCCATAACCGTTCATCGTTCCTTGCACCTGACGGGCTCCGGCTTGTACAGCGCTGAGTGTGTTGGCCACAGCCAGTTCACAATCATTATGTGTATGGATGCCGAGATGGGCATGAGGCAGGCTTCTATGCAGTGTGGATACGATCTCGTGCACCTCGTTTGGCATCGTCCCCCCGTTGGTATCACACATGACGAGCCAGTCCGCTCCTGCCTCGTGGGCCTTGGTCAAGACCGCTTGAGCATACTCCGGGTTATGTTTGAATCCGTCAAAGAAGTGTTCTGCATCAAAGATGACTTCCATACCATTCTGTTTCAGATAGGCGATGGAATCATAGATCATGGACAAGTTTTCTTCCAATGTAGTTTGCAAAGCGGTATGCACATGGAAGTCCCATGATTTACCGACCAGGGTTGCAGCCTGAGCACCAGATTCGATCATGCGCTTCAGGTTGGCGTCTTCACTAGCAACGCTGCCTTTACGGCGGGTACTGCCAAAAGCAACAACCTTTGCGTTCAGGTTTAATTCCTTGACTCTTTTGAAAAACTCAATGTCCTTGGTATTGCTGCCGGGAATTCCGCCTTCAATATAATGTACACCCAGGTCATCAAGCTTCTTGGCAATTTTGAGTTTGTCGTCTGCCGATAAGCTGACACCCTCCCCTTGTGTGCCGTCACGTAAAGTCGTATCGAAGATGGAAATGGCCTTTGACATGAAGATCCTCCTTTGAGATAAAGCGCTCTTTTAAAAGTATGGATTGTAAGTTGGGAAAAGCTGTTAAGTACGTTAGTGGACGAATCCTTCGATTCGGCAACGCTACACTGTGTTAAACTGGGTGCGCTGATTTGTCCTAAAATCGTCAATTTGTATAATTAATTATTATATCACCATTATAGCCAAATGCTACATCGAAATCGCAGTATCATGTAACAATTAACGGATTTTAGAGAAAAAAGAAGGATGTTAATCATAATCCGGATGTATGTTATAATCTATTATTGAGTTTTAATTGGAATATATGGAAGAAAAGGAGGGCTTATTTTGAGTTTTGTATGGGAAAATACGGTTATTGCCCTGGTCACTTTGATATTTTTTGTGAGTGTAGGCTGGTTGATTATTCGGTCTCTGATCAGATCTCGCAGAAAATAAATGTTCGTGACTGAATTAACATAACGGGTTTGATATACTATAGAAGAAAGAAATTCGTTTCATTAATTAGTGTGCAAGAAAGGGCGGGGGTTCATGATGTCTTCAGACGGCAATCCTCCAGCGAATGTGGATCAATACTATCCTACAGCCGGACGGGTGATTCTGCATGTCGATATGAATGCTTTCTACTGCTCTGTACATGAAGCCGAGGAACCAGATTTATATAGAGGAAAAGCAACGGCCGTTGCGGGCAGCAGTGAACTGCGAAAGGGTGTAATTGTAACCTGCTCATATGCCGCTCGTAATCGAGGCATCTCAACAGGAATGGTTGTCCACCAAGCCTTGAAAAAGTGCCCTGATCTCATTGTGATTCGTCCTGATTTTCATTTATATCGTCAATATTCAAGAGCTTTCATGCAGATTGCGTATAGTTATACCCCTCAACTTGAGGCAACGTCCATTGATGAATGTTATCTTGATATTACAGGGTCAAGGCAATTCGGGAATCCAATGGAGATTGCGGAGAGCATTCAGCGTAGAATCAAGGATGAATTGGGGCTGCCATGTTCCATTGGCATTGCCCCCAATAAATTATTGGCAAAAATGGCTTCGGATCTGAAAAAACCAAACGGTATCTCCATTCTACGTATGAGGGACGTACCCCGGATTCTTTGGCACAGGCCATGTAACGAGATGTTTGGCATTGGCAAAAAAACGGCTGAAAAGCTGAAAAAACTGGGCATTGAAACGATTGGTCAATTGGCCAAGTCGGATGAGAACATGTTGACCGAACTATTCGGAGTTAATGGAGCATGGCTCAAAAATTCTGCGAATGGCATTAACCATTCCGCAGTTCACGCGGAACGGGAAGCCAATAAATCCATTGGACATACAACCACTTTACCGGCGGATGTATCGGATATGAATGAGATTCATCGTGTGTTCCTCAATATAAGTGACCAGGTAGCCAGAAGATTGCGTAAGCACGAAATGTTCAGCCAGGGTATTCAGATTACGATCCGCACACCGGATATGAAGACAATCACCCGATCACGTTTAATGGAAGTTCCTACGGAGGATGCAACGGTCATTTACCGTGAGGCCTGTAAACTATTTGAGAAGCATTGGGGTAGTGGCAAGCCTGTACGCATGCTGGGTGTGACACTTCAGAACCTGATTCCGAGAGAAGAATCCGCTGTGCAGATGGACTTGTTTGAATATGAGCAGAAGCCCAAGAAGGACAATCTGATTCGGATTATGGATCAGTTACGTGATAAATTTGGTGAGAATGCTGTTGTGACCGCCGGCATGCTTGGAGACGATCCTTCCGTGCTGCTTCGGAATCATAAAGTGCGCGGTACATCCCTGCAAAAAGATAACTTGCAAAGTCTTGATTAAATAAGGGATAATAGAGACTTGTGGTTGCAAAATGATTTGTAATTATCCTTACTTTGGTTTAATATGTTTCTAGATAAAAACACTGTACGTTTTGAATTTTAGGAGGAGAGAATGTAAATGAGTAAATATACTTGGGTTGAAAAAGACACATGCATCGCATGTGGCGCTTGTGGAGCAACGGCTCCAGACATCTACGATTATGATGATGAAGGTTTGGCTGAAGTTATCTTTGACGGCGATGCTAACCATGGTGTCAAAGCTATTCCAGACGACTTGTTTGACGATATGCAGGATGCATGCGATGGCTGCCCTACAGATTCAATCAAAGTAGCGGATGAGCCTTTCAATAAAGAAGGCTAAGGTTTTCTCACTAAACATACAGCACTTTCTTTTGTCTTAACGACAAGGGAAGGTGCTTTTTTGCATTCATTTAAATGTGATTATCCGACTATGGATCAAGGACGAACATTGTCGAACCCCCTTTTTTCCACCGGGTACTCAAGTCCTATGGATTCAACGCCTGGTTATGCCGATATATAATGATATACGGAAAAAGGCGAAATAGTGGAGGATCGGATGCAAAATACTCATCTAAGGACATATGTTAAGAAACATCCCGACAATAAAATGGCTTGGTACTTGCTCGGAAAGGAGTATTTGGGCGAAGGACAGGAGGCCAAAGCTAACTATTGCTTTCAGCAAGCGGGCGAGGTTTATGAGGCATTTGAACGCAGTAAAGCTCCTGCGGACATCTGGGTAGACTATCAGGAGAAACTAGTGGAGATGTCTGTGCAAAAAGAGAAAAAACAACGTAGACGCAAAATGTGGCTTACGTTGTTCATGCTGCTTGTGCTGGCAGGTCTGCCACCTGCGGACGCTCCGGGTTTCAGTCGTGAAGCGACCGACGCACTGTCAGCAGCACTGGAATCCACAGATGACATCGCAGCGCCTGTAGAAGCGAATAAACAGGTTGGAACTGTATCCATTGCGCCAAGCAATGTGTTCACTGCTGCGGCATTTGGTGGAGGTAATCATGGCGAGGCTGCGCTCGCAGCTGCCTGGTCTGGGTCTGGTCCAAAAGTAGAGACCTCTGCTGTACTGGGTATGCAAACCTCGGATGACTGGTCTTTATGGAAGCGAAATATGCCTGTGAAATACATAGTACAAACCAATACAAGCGGGAAATTAACTGCACAGAGTTATGATGCCAAGCAATGTAACTGTGAACCTCCTGAAATTACACCGAAAATCAAAAAGATGTCCTTGGCGTGGACCGCCAAGCAGGAAGCAGCTGCATCATTATCAAGTGCAATCGTTGCCTATCGCAAAAAAAATGACGCTTGGCCCAAGAGTGTAACGCAAATGGCTCAGCCATTTCCGAACAATATTCTGGGAGAGACTGCGTCAGGGATGACCGAGATGTTTCCGAAGCTGTTAGCTTTGCATCAAGGAAAGGCACAGGAAGGGAAGAGCGATTCGAGTGGTAAAGAGAATGGTTCAACGACCTCGAATTCGTCTCAAGGCAACAATGCCGCTTTTGCAGATACGCTGGGAGGTCAGCCTTTTTTGCAGGAGCCGCTGGAGATTGTCATTGATAAGGATAAACATAAACTTGCATTAATCAGTGGGGATACGATTGTTCGGATGTATGATGTGGGACTTGGCGGTGATCGCACACCGGAGGGGTCATTTGTCATTACAGATAAAGTGGTCAATCCGAATGGACGCTCGAACGGTGAGTTTGGAAGCAGAGGTATGCAGCTCTCGAATACGAATTATGCCATCCACGGGACCAACGAGCCAGACAGTATCGGACTGGATGAGTCCCTTGGATGCGTGAGAATGCGTACAGGAGATGTAGAAGAGTTATTCGCTCTTGCTCCGCAAGGTACTCCGGTACGCATTGGAGAAGATGTACTGCCAGATCTGACGCTTGTTCCAGAAGCAAAGCAGCGTTATCAGCATACGCTTGTTCCAAAGCAGAATAATCCGAACAAAACGTATCACTGGCTGAATTGATCTGTTAGATATGTAGAATCAGATGGATTCAGCCTGAATCATCTACATGTTGGCAATAATGATAAGAGCACCAATGATGATGATCAAGCCACCTACACTGGCTGCTGTCCATGCAATGGCTTTGCGATTCACTTCTTCTTTCTTTTGCTGTAATGCAGGTGGTTTACGTTTGGGAGCCATGAGTTATTCCTCCTTATTTGGAATAGAACTGGTGTAGAGTAACCATGCTCTCATTGTAAAGAATTCAACTCGTCATTACCAGTGGGCGGGTGGATTTCTTGTGAGCATTTTGTATTATTCGATTTGTGCTGTCTATGCGCAAACTACTTTCCTTTTTAATAAGAAACAGATAGACTTGTGTGTAGAGTGTTTTTTTACATATGAAAAGACGGACAACGGCTTTTTGGCGTACCGGACCAGAACGGAGTGAGTGATTTGTTATACAGAAGTCTTGCTAAACCTTTGTTGTTCAAAATGGACCCTGAACAGGCCCATCATCTGATAATTGGCGGCCTTAGTGGCGTGGGTAGCATCCGTCCGGTTCCTTCCGGACTGCGTGTGATGTACGGCGTTCGGGAAACGTCTGATCTGGCTGTTGACATGTTTGGGTGTCATTTCCCTACACCTGTTGGTCTGGCTGCGGGGCTGGACAAAAACGGGCAGGCCGTAACGGGCTTTTCTTCCATCGGATTTGGATTCATGGAAGTGGGAACCGTGACACCACTTGCACAACCAGGTAACGATCAACCACGGCTGTTCCGTTTGCCTCCAGATGAGGCGTTGGTGAACCGAATGGGCTTCAACAATCTTGGTGCGGAAGCCATGGCAGGTGAATTGGCACGTCTACAGGATCGGCGTATTCCAGTGGCTGTTAACATCGGCAAAAATAAGGCAACGTCTAATGAGGAAGCTCACTTGGACTATTCGAAGTGCATTCGGGCACTATACGATTATGCTGATCTGTTCGTGGTTAATATCAGTTCACCAAATACACCGGATTTGCGTAATCTGCAACATGGGAATGAATTGAAGGAACTGCTCGCTGCGGTTATGAATGAGATGAACGTGCAGCATGCACGAGCGGGCGGAGCGACCAAATCCGTTCTGGTGAAGATCGCACCGGATGTGAATGATCAGGAACTTGAATATATGGTTCGCACCATTGCAGACAGCGGTGTTGCTGGCATTATTGCTACAAACACAACCATCAGTCGTACAGGACTTTCCCACCAACATGCAAAAGAGACTGGCGGTCTGAGTGGTAAACCTCTACGTGACCGTTCAACGGAGATTATTCGCCAGATCTATCGCCAGACCGAAGGCAAACTTCCGATTATCGGTTCAGGTGGCATTTTCACAAGTGAGGATGCATACGAGAAAATTAAAGCCGGAGCAAGCTTGGTCGAAATATATACAGCATTGATCTATGAAGGACCTGAGGTGAATCGGCGCATTCATGCGGGACTGCGTGAGTTGCTGCGCAAGGACGGTTATCGTCATATCTCTGAAGCGGTTGGTGCGGAGCATCGTTAAGAAGGAATGTGAATCCCCGGAATGAAAATATAGAAGCATGGGAAGAGCGTAAAATGGTTCGGGACTCTTCCCCCCACCAAACATCATGTATAATGGAATAGAACAGGGGACGCTATAGAGACAGGAGGCATAAGCATGGACGGTAGAGACTGGGGTACATTTTTACTTCCTTATGAACAAGCGGTAGAGGAATTGAAAGTCAAGTTTAAGACAATGCGAGCGGAACTGAAGAAACGGGAAGAGTATGCCCCGATTGAATTCGTTACCGGTCGTGTCAAAAAAATATCCAGTATTCTGGAGAAATCCAGACGACTGAATGTGTCGCTTGATGACGTGGAAACAGGCATTGAGGATATTGCAGGTATCCGCATTATGTGCCAGTTCGTGGATGATATCCGCCGGGTTGCCGAGTATATTCGAGGCCGTAAGGATCTCACGGTACTCATTGAGAAAGATTACATTACGAATTTCAAAGAGAGCGGCTATCGTAGCTTTCATATGATTATTGAGTATCCCGTTCAGACGGCTCTCGGACAAAAGAAAGTTTTGGCCGAGATACAGATCCGGACACTTGCCATGAATTTCTGGGCTACCATTGAACATTCGCTGAGTTACAAGTTTCGGGAAGGGTTACCTGATGAGATGAGAACCAGGCTGAAAAAAACGGCTGAGGCCGCGTTTATACTGGACAACGAGATGTCTGCAATTCGTCTACAGATTTTGGAGGCGCAGAAGGCGTTTGAGGATGACTCCAATATCGTGTCAAGAACATTGAATATCATTCATCAATTATACTTCTACCACCTTGTCAGTGAAGCAATTGAAGCACAGAAGCGATTTAACGATTACTGGGAACGTCATGATATGGAAGGACTCAAAGACTTGCTGGATGACGTGAAGAAACTTCTGAACAACGCCAGAAAGGGCGAAAACCCGGATGAGCATCTATGAGCCACTGTACGTGGACTACTTAATCTACTTCAATCGGGATCAGGATTATTTCGAGTGCCATGAGGTGCTGGAAGAATTGTGGCTTGAACGGAACCGGGATTCTCTCTATAAAGGGTTGTTACAAATTGCAGTTGGTTTATACCACTTCAGGAATAGCAATCTCCGCGGAGGAACGATGATGTTACAGAGCTCACTTGATCTTCTGGAACCTTATCCTGCTACGATTCTGGGCATTGACCTTGGGGCTTTGGTACGGGATGTACAGGAAATCGTGAAGCAACTGTCCCAATCAGATGTTCAGTCTGTGACTTACAGGGATTTGTCCATACGAATTGTTGATGAGGTCTTAGAACAAGAGATATCTAGAAGATCGCTTGAGCTAAAACCTAATATTCCGCAGCGCCGGAGTCCTACCAGAGGGCGAATATACGAAGAGAAGATGAAGGCGATGGATCAGAGTAACAGTTGAACCGTAATCAGCATTAACATTCAAATGAGCATCCCATGGATATGAAGTTCCATGGTTATGAAACACCCCGACGATTCCTGTAAAGGGAACGATCGGGGTGTTTTTGAATGTTGCGTTATATTCAGATGATTGCAAGTGGCACAGCCTGTCCTTCAACAGAACGTTTCTGGTGATACAAGTGCCTGATTGTAGATACTTGTGAAAACGGAACTATCAGTTAGCTTGCCGAAGGAGCGGCGCTGCCTTTATATTTTTGGAAAAATTGTTTGTAATCATCCAGCGTGTAGCCCTGGTCACTGCCATTCTCTTGCAGTCCGCCAACCATACGGTCTTTCTCGACACCAGCCTCATAATAGACGAGTGTAGGTGTGAACTCGATATTGTAATCGGTCCATCCTGCTTCGAATTCACGCAGATTGAACTGTGGAAGCTCAATACCTTCACTGTCAACGAGTGGCATCAACTGAGGTGTTGTGGCACGGCAGTGCGAGCAGTCGGAAGCAAAGAAATAAACAAAAAAGCTGTCTTTGTTATCGATTTTGGCTTTGAGATCAGTGGGTACAATAATTTGTTGATAGTTGGGATCACTCAGTAGCTCCCTTGTAGCTGGATTAAGCTTGGAAGCAGCAATGCCATAAGCATTTTCCACTGAATCCATCTGTTTCTTGGATTGCTGGTCTACGACAACCAGTGCTGCAATCATAATGATTAAAATACCCAGGAAAATAAGGATCGCAGCACTTTTCTTTTTCTTCTTGGATTTCATTGGACATCCCCCATCGATCATATCGAAATATAGTTTGGGCAAAAATAAAGGTTGGGATAATATGCATAAACACCCGAATTTTTGCTCAGGAATCAATCTACTTGCCATTATACTACATTACACGCTGTAGTGGAATAGATACGATATGATAGGAAAGCAAAGCTTGGATATGATAAAATGAAACGATATTGCAATCTTACGAAGACAGGATGAGTGGGAATATGGGTGTAAAGTTACCTTTGATATTTGCTGAGCGAATGAAAAGTTTGCTGGGTGATGAGTTTGAACAATTTATGAAATCTTATGAACAGTCTCCTCATGCGGGACTGAGAGTGAATACGCTAAAAATATCGATGGAACAATTCGATGAGATTGCTCCGTTTGATCTAAGACCTATTCCTTGGTGTGAGACAGGGTTCTATGTACCTCATGGTGTTAAACCGGGGCTGCACCCTTATTATCATGCAGGCCTGTATTATATACAGGAACCAAGTGCAATGGCTCCAGTTGAATTATTGCAGGTTGAGCCTGGAGATCGTGTGCTTGATCTGTGTGCTGCTCCGGGAGGGAAAACAACACAGATTGCTGCAAAGCTGCAAGGCAAGGGTGTACTTGTGACGAACGATATCCATGCTGAACGCACGAAAGCGCTAGCCAAGAACGTGGAATTGTACGGGGTGCGTAACGCGGTTGTTTTGAATGAGTCACCAGAGCGGATCGCGAATGCATTTCCTCATTATTTTGACAAAGTATTAATTGATGCGCCTTGCTCAGGTGAAGGCATGTTCCGCAAGGATGAAGACATGGTGAAATCGTGGGAACATCATTCGGTGGAAAAATGTGTGCTCATGCAGCGGGATATCTTGGAGACTGCGGCACGATTGCTGGCCCCGGGAGGAACCATCGTATATTCGACATGTACCTTTGCGCCGGAGGAAAATGAAGCGATGATTGCGGAGTTCCTGAATGTAAACCGTGATTTCGTGGTAATGGACATTCCTGAAGAGACAGGGTTCGCAACAGGACGTCCGGAATGGGTACGTCAGATGATGCCGGAGAAGGCAGAAGAGACAAAAGATGTGTTGGATCTAACGCGTGGTACGGCAAGATTGTGGCCTCACCTTTTGGAAGGAGAGGGACATTATGTCGCTGTATTGCAGCATCGTGCAGGGCAAGGATTACAAACAGATCAACCTGGAGTAGTTAAAGAAGGAGCAATGGAGTATGGACAGGTCGTGGATGTGTCCAGGATTGAAGTAGAGGGGAACAAGGATCACTCTATTGCTGCTTCTTCAATTGCTATGACCAAGGCTGATCGAAAAAAGGAACGTTTATTGCGAATCGAATCCCGAGAGTCCCATGACAGACAGGCTGGCGGGGGCAAGAATTCGGGTAAACAGGGCAAAAAAGGTAAAGATCACGGTGGACGTAAATCGGAACGGGGTCAGGGACGCGGAGCTGATCCGGCAAGTATTGATCCGGTTGCGATCTACAGTCAGTTTATGAAAGAACAATTGGAGATTGAGTTAACTGGAGAGACGGTATGTTATGGAGATCGGGTGTATCAATCATCGGTTGGTGCAGCTCGGTTGGAGGGACTGAAAGTCATTCGTCCAGGCTGGTTTATGGGAACGATCAAGAATGGACGATTTGTTCCGTCCCATCCGCTTGCCTGTGCTCTGAATGCATTTGAAGCACGGCGAAGCGTAAATCTGTCATCCGCTGATGGCGAAGCCGTGAGATACCTCAAGGGTGAAACGTTAAATATTGAAGAAGAACGAGTGGTGCTCAAGGCGGATACGGTTGCCAAAGGGTACGTTCTTGTATGTGTAGATGGTTATGCCGCTGGCTGGGGAAAATGGCTGGATGGTGTACTGAAGAATGAATATCCGGCAGGGTGGAGGTGGACATCGGTATGAGTGGAAAAGGGAAACAAACGCTGCGTCTGGACAAAATATTAAGCCATATGGGTGTGGGAACACGAAGTGAACTCAAAAGGATGGTGAAACAAGGCAGAATCCATGTGGACGGCAAAGCGGTGAAAGACAGCGGTGTACAGGTGAATCCCGAGGTCAACGTCATTGAAGCCGATGGCGAGCGGATTATGTATCGGGAGATGATCTATCTGATGCTGCATAAACCTCCGGGTGTTGTGTCTGCTACCGAGGACAACAGAGATAAGACGGTACTGGATTTGCTGCGAAAAGAGGATCGGGTGTTCAATCCTTTTCCTGTGGGACGACTGGATAAGGATACGGAGGGACTGCTCATTCTTACGAATGACGGTCCACTTGCCCATGATCTGTTATCTCCACGCAAGCATGTGCCCAAAACCTATGAAGCCCGTGTTCTGGGAAACGTGGATGAAGCGGATGTGCAACGTTTCAATGCGGGCATTCAATTGGATGACGGATACGAGACATTGCCTGCTGAGCTGACTATACTTGGCCGGGAAGAGACCGAAGAAGGCACGATCTCGTCGATCTCGCTTATTATTCACGAAGGGAAATTTCATCAGGTGAAACGTATGTTTCAGGCGGTAGGCAAGCGAGTGATCTATCTGAAACGCGTTGCGATGGGTGGACTGGAACTAGCTTCCGATCTTGCCATCGGAAGTTATCGTGAACTAACAGCAGAAGAGTTAAACCTTCTGCGGAAGTAAAGCTCCCGTTCTTCACGAAGTGAAGCAGGGAGTCGAGGAGGAAAGCGAAGCTCCGATACGAACGCCGAAGGCGAGAAAGCTCCCGTTCTTCACGAAGTGAAGCAGGGAGTCGTGGAGGGAAGCGAAGCTCCGATACGAACGCCGAAGGCGAGAAAGCTCCCGTCCTGCGCGAAGCGGAGCAGGGAGTCGTGGAGGGAGGCGAAGCCCGATACGAACGCCGAAGGCGAGAAAGCTCCCGTCCTTCGCGAAGCGAAGCAGGGAGCCGGGCAGAAAGCGAAGCCCTGCCCGAAATGGTCCCGGTTAAGCTTGGGCGGGATCGCCGCTGAAAAGCGGTGTTCCCGGCAACAAGCGTTCCTACGCCAACCGTTACATAGCAAGACCCGACCTACCACCGATGAGCAAGACGGGAGTCCAGAGGGCAGAGCTCTCTGGGGCCCTCCCTCGGAAGGGAGGGTTTGGGTGGGTGCGATTACTACAGAGATGAGGATGAAGCCAGATGACTTATAAATTAATTGCACTTGATGTAGATGGAACATTGCTGAATGATCATCATGAACTTACCGAATGGACTCAGGAGACCTTGATCCAAGCTTCCCGTCAGGGAGCAGAGATTGTCCTGTGTTCAGGTAGAGGTCCTGCCAACACGATTCCTTTTATGGAGCAGATGGGACTGGATGGATATGTGATTACACATAATGGTGCTGTAACTGCACAGGTAGATACTCGTGAGGTGGTTCATCACTTTGCATTAGATGGACAGGGACTGGAGCCGATCATATCCTACTGTCGAACCAATGGAGTACATTTTGACATCAATACGGCATTTGGTCTGTATGTGGATCAACCAGAAGGTCTCGGGTTGCAGGTGCGTGAGATGTATTACAACTTTATGGCAGAGCCAATGAAGTTACCCAAGTGGGTTGACATGACAGAACCGCTGGCGAAGTTCACTGCATTTGGACCGATTGAACAGATGGATGCCGTGCTTCAGGAGTGGTCTACCTGGAATCTGCCTTATTATATGACACGCAGTGGTGATTTTTTTATTGACCTAATGCATCCCGAAGCGTCCAAAGGCGCTGCACTTAAAAGACTTGCCGAATCCAAAGGAATCATGCCTTCGGAGATTATGGCGATTGGCAACTACTTCAATGATATTACGATGCTGACTTTTGCGGGCAAAGGCATTGCCATGGATAACTCACCGGACGAGGTGAAAGCTGCTGCGGACGAGGTTACACTCTCCAATAATGAGCAGGGTGTGGCACACGCAATTCAAAAATATGTGTTATCCGTCTAACCTTACATCTTATATCTGAAATGCGCGCTTTCCTCATAATCTACCGTCCTTAGGGACATCCTAAGAGAATAACGTTAGGAATGGAGGAGGACACGTGATGAAATATGATGTGGAATTGGTTGCCGACCTGCGGACATCAGGTGGAGAAGTACAGGACGTGATGGTCAATGGTCAATATGCAGGCTCACTGTTCCTTGTGTTCAGAGAAGGAGATCGTTTATCTGGTAGTCTACAGATCGAGCAGGAGTCTCTGCCAGATGATACAGAGCAACGTATCGTGGAAAAAGTGCATGCCTATGTCCAATCTCTTGCAGATGCGTTGGAAGCTGCGTATTATGAAGTGCTGGTTAGTTGTGGCTCATTACATTCGGTGTTGCATAAGCCTGAGTCAGAGACAATGTGGCCGTCTGAAGAGATGAATCATGACGAAGGCAGCTATGACGATATAGACAGCAGTGGAAGTAAGGTAATACCTGTGTCACAAACCGAATCGTTTACATATGAAGATCGGGATCAGGTTCTGGAGATGGAAATGGTAAGCGCAGGACGCAGCATATCGACGTATATATTCAATGATGTCGAAGGGCAGGAACTTGCAGAAGCTTCCTTAAAACAATATGGCGCTGATGTACAAGGTGAAATACACTGGTATGACGAGCCGGAAGAGAATCAATTGGAAGCTGCGGCAGAGTTGCTGGTCAGAGAGCTGGATGAAGATATCATCGATACGATTACAATCCGCATGTGGCATCAGGGCAACGAACTCGAAACGCTAGAGTGGGTACATCGCGATTTCTCCGAGGAATTTGAGGATACCGATGAATCGGATCTGGATGAGTTGGAAGCTGCTGAAGAAACATGTTATGTCATGCTAAAGCGTAAGGATCGGGAGTTCCGGGTATATGAGCTGTTTCTTCAGGAGCGAGGTGGATTGCCTGTGGGAACAGCAACTATAGACACTTCTCATTCGGATCTTACGGGATACATTGATTACGAGGTTACTGGTACCAGCATGCAACGAAAGAATCTGGTCGAAGTGTTGATGCAGGAGTTGGACAAGGAAATGAAGTTTGACACCTTGCACCTGACGATGTTGTATCGAAATCAGATTATTGATGAAGCCAGAATAGATGGGTAAAGGGCAACCGCCTTTTACCTTTTTTTTTGTTCTCATTTTGACGAAAAATCCATTTCCCGGTATAGTACCATTAGTTTAAAAGAGATCAGGAAGCGGAGGAGAACAATGATGCACTCATTCAGGATCAATAGCGAATATATTAACGATGGTTTTCAAGCGGTTCAGGCGAATCCTGAAGATAGGGAGGATGTGATGTCGCTTCTGGTGGAGACAGCCGAATGGTTACAGAGTCAAGGTTCTTCCCAATGGAACGCTTTGCTTAAAGGTGAAGATTCACATGATACGGCAGGGGCGATTCGCCGTGGGGATGTGTTTGTATTTAAAAAGGGGGCGGACGTAGCGGGGATGGTCATTCTTTTGGTTCAGCCAAGTCCTTGGGATATTCATCTTTGGGGTTCAAAAGCTTATGCCGAAGATGGCGCAATTTATCTGCATCGGCTAGCGATTCGAAGAAAATATGCTCAGAGCGGTCTGGGACGGTCCATTTTGCAATGGTCCAGCAGCGGGATACATTTTGAAGGCAAACATACTGTTCGGTTAGATTGCGGAGCGGGCAATGCTACGTTGAACGCCTTTTACGCGCGGAACGGGTATACTTTTTTGGGAGAGACCGATGGTTACAGTACATATGAGAAGCCCGTGCAGCCACTGAGCTGAGAATTCGGACTGTCCAATGGAAAGATTGACGACAATCGCGAGGAGTTGACTGCTGGTTTAAAGATTTTGCTTCTGAGTGGCACGTTTCATGAATATGTTGTATATACGAGTTGGTGAAAAAAAGCTTAGTCAGTTTTGCTTTGAATGAGCGGTTTAAATAGCCAAAAGTTTGCAGTATCTTTCGTAATATAGATGTTCCGGCTTCACTATGTCATAATGGATACTATAGCCGTATCCAGATATAAATGGATCATGAATGAAGATGCATTGAAAGAACGTAAGTTAAAAAGGGGGAAACTAACGGTGAAATTGCTGCAGGCGCTTTTCTTTCCTCCGGAGCAGCCCGGAGGTGTATCCTCTATGATTCCGTATATGCAAGAGAGATTTACAGCCCCGAGGTGGGAAATGGATCTGTTCTCGTTGCCAAAGCGAATCCGCAACAAGGGCAGAGAGGAAGTTCATTTCGAAACGTTTGACTGGACGGAATATCAGGATAGTCCTGTTGTCCAAAAATATATTCAAACCTATCGTGATTATCTTTGGTGGACCAAACTGCGTATTCAGAAGCCTTATGATCTGATCCATGCCCACCACCCAATTGCAGGACTTGCGATGAGAACGGTTTTCCCGGATACACCCCTCATTCAGACGATTCACTCCAGTTATGAACGAGAATTAATACTTAATGGACGCATTGAAACGGATGGACCGGAGCATCGATTCCTGCTTGCGATATATGGTGAGCTGGAACACCAGGCAGAGCGTCTCTTAACGGTGTCGGATTCGTTCCGTCGTTATCTGGCGCCCTACGTGAAGGAACCTGATGTCATCGGTGTGATTCCCAATGGATTTGATGAGAAGCGGTTTAAGCCGATTCCTCATGATAATGCGATACCACAACTGGTCACGGTATGTCGGCTTGTTCCGGCGAAAGGGTTGGATATTCTTTTCAAAGCCTGTGCGGAACTGAAGGGCCGAGGTCATGATTATGTGTTACATATTATTGGAGATGGACCGATTCGTCCTGATCTGGAAGAATTGGCACAGCGATTGGGGATCTATAATGAGACCATCTTTTATGGTTACACACTGCACCCTGAGGAATTCATGCCATTCTTTGATATTTTTGTACTTCCTTCACGGGCAGAAGCATTTGGTTCCGTCTTCGCTGAAGCGGCGCTGAGTTGTCTTGCCCTTGTGGGTACGGATGTAGGTGGTATACCGGAACAGATCGAGAACGGTAGCAATGGGTTGCTTGTACCGGCAGAAGATCCTTCTGCATTGGCTGAAGCGCTTGAAAAGGTGATGCTGGACCCGGCTTATCGTTATGAACTTGCCCGTTCAGCGTGTGAAAAAGCCAAAACACATTACTCGCTCGGCAGATCGGTCAATGAGTTGAAGAAGATGTATTTACAGTTTCCCAGCAAGGCCTAAAAGAGAGAGCAAAAAGTGCGAGCCGCTGTGCTAAACAGCGGCTTTTTTTTCATGCAAAAGGAAGGCGCATGAGTGATGAATTATGGTATGAAGCAAACGGATGCTCATATTCATGAAGTACATCACCATTTATATATTTTTGCGTCCACGGAAGGCACCCCAGCGGTTTAATACCAATTTGGCTGCCCAGAACAGTGCCAAACTTCCGAAGATAGGATAAAGGATGGATAGTAGAGAACTGAATCCAAACTGACTGAGTGAGTAACACAGCAGCATAATGGTTAATGTAATGAAACGGGGATGAATGCGTATATGTTGTCTGAGTTGCAAGGTCATGCCGTAGATATCGGCAACAAATGTACTGAATATTTCCATGAAAATAAGGGATACATATACAGATTGTACTGCCCATCCAAGTTGAAAGGCAATGCTGCCCATCGGAATTTCGAATTGGATGATGCCGGGCATCTGTGCTGACATGGCAAAATGAGCTGCCATCAGCATGAAACCTACGCCAATTCCACCCAATACTCCGCCCCACTTCAGCACATTCCGACTGCGAATCTGGTTGCCAACGGGCACAAGAACAGCTTGAGCTAACGCCAGATTGAACGAACTATACAACAATGGAGACAGCCATACTTGAATAGGGTTTGAGTCTGTCGTCAATGTGATGAATCGGGAAGCTCCTGGATGATGGATGGTACTAGTGATCATGAGCAGAGATAACAGCAGCATCATGGGCACGACGATGCTATTCATTTGAAGGATAGCCTGGATGCCCCGACCGAGAAGCAGATATGTCCCTACAAGTGTGACGATCAGACCGGTCTGATAATGCAAACCTAGATGTTCGACAAAGACGGAACCTGCTCCGGCAAGCATGACGCTGTTCACGCCAATGAGAATGAGAAGGGTCACCCAGGTGATCCATTTGCCCGCCTTGGGCCCGAATAAATGTTTGTTCAGGTCCTCATAAGAGCGGGACCCGGTATCGTGAGCGATCAGCATCATTTTGGTACCTAACCAGACAAAGAGCATGGTGGATAAGCCTATGGTGACGGTGGCCCATTTGCCATACTGGGTAAAAAACTGCAAAATTTCCTGCCCTGTAGCGAAGCCGGCTCCGACAACCGTTCCGATGTATGTAAATGCGATCTGCAGCACCCGAAATGCCTGTTTCATGTGTTTCCCCTCTCAGGCCCCTGTATAGTTTGGACATGCGGGTACCATGGTACAAGGTATGCTTGACCCACGAAAGTCATGACAATCGATAATGTGCTTTGGCTTGAATTGTGTCTCAATGACAGCCCCCAGGCAATTTCGCTTGAACTTATAGATAGATATATGATACTTTTACCTCATAGGATAGGCTTGGGAGGTCAAATCATGGAATTATTGAAACAACGAATTTTACAAGAGGGTGTTGTTATCTCGGATCAAGTATTAAAGCTGGATGGTTTGTTGAACCACCAGATTGATCCTGCATTAACGATGGAGATGGGACGTGAGTTTGCTGCCCGTTTTCGTGAAAGTGGAGTAACTCGGGTAATCACGGTAGAATCCTCAGGGATTCCGGTTGCGTTTGCCGCAGCCTATGAACTTGGGGTGCCCCTTGTATTCGCCCGTCGTAAAAAAACACTTCTAGCTGATCCTGATGCTTACTGTGAACGTGTACCGTCCTTTACCAAAGGAATTGTAACTGACATTATGGTATCCCGCGAGTTCATTCATGAGAATGACCGCATTTTGTTCATTGATGATATTATTGCCAATGGAGATGCGGCTCGTGGCGTCATCAAAATTATTGAGCGTTCTGGCGCGGAACTCGTCGGATTCGGCGTTGTGGTCGAGAAAAGTTTCCAGGCAGGGGCACGCACGATTCGTGAACAGGGTATTCCGGTGGAAGCCTTGGTACGCATTCGTTCCCTGAACGATGGAACAGTACAATTTGACGATAACGAAATGTGACATTTTAAAGGAATAGGGCCTATTTTTTGAACTATGCCTTTGCATGACCGCCGATTTCATTTATAATGGGGTTATGTTAGGGAGAGGAGGCAACACCATGGGGAACCAACCGGCAACAGAACAATTTTTTAATGATAAGCTGGCGGAATCGAAAGTTCATTTTGAACGTGCCCTAGATTGTAAACATACGGAATTCGATGACCTTTATCCCTATATGATTGAACATCCTCAATTTTTCTGGTACAAACGCTATGTTGCCTGGTCAGAATTACTGACGATTGTAGGCTTGTGCGAAGAGTTGTCCTTCTCTTGGAAAGAACAATTTACATCGCATCAAGTGGAGTACCTTGAAGAACGTGTGATGTCCGCCAAAGTGCTTGATTTTTGGTTCGAGAAGAACGACAGCAAAGAGCACGCACAGCGGTAACTTTCAGTCGGGACATAATTTCGAATGACATGACAGTCTAATACAGTCACGTGAGACCTAAATGACATTTCATTTAGGTCTCTTTTTGTAAATAAATTTGGAAAATAGGAGCCATGCGAATGATTAGTGATACAGAATTGGACGCCCTGCGTCTGTCAGGTGAGAAAGTTAGAGTAGTACGGGACGAGCTGGAATCGAACGATGTAACCGGGATTGTTGTTGCCTGGGATGGCGAGCAGGTACTTATCCGACGTCAGAATCGACGTGTAGTTAAGCTGGATCGCAGTTACAAATATCAGCTGTTCAGCGAGCCGCGCCAGAGTCCACTTAGTGAGTAATAGCTTATGATTATGGCAGAGCCATGAGCGTTTAAATGTTTGGAATTACCATGATATCTTGGCATAATTGGCTCACTCGGGAGAGAAGATAGGTACAGTGAGGAAGATCTGTAACTATAAGCCGAGAGGGTGTGCTACAAGCCATGACATTGATGAATGATAAAGTTCATGCCTACAAGGATCAGATTGGAGCATTAAGCGATGTACTGCCAGGTGTGGTGAAGTCGTATCATGAGTTTACCGGAGAATGTTTCCAACCTGGCGTGATTGATGCCAAGACAAAACAGCTAATTGCGCTTGGGATTGGATTATTCGCCAACAATGAGGTATGTACCTTCTACCATGTAGAAGAAGCCCGTGCCAAGGGAGCAACAGATCAGGAGATTATGGAGACCGTTGCGGTGGCCGGAGCTGTTGGAGGAGGACATGCCCTCTCTCAGGGTGCGATGCGAGTGCAGAAGGCGCTGAATTAGTAAGCGATGCAACATACATTTTTCTAAGTACAAAAAAGGCATCCGGTTAATAACCGATGCCTTTTTGTATGTGAATTACATTTTACCTAACATTTTATCATACATAAACTGTCCAGTTACCCGACGTGCTGTTACGTAACGATCATTGAAGTATGGATTCGATAACTTCGTGACGCTTACACCTTTACTGCTGGAGGCATGAGCGAATTGTCCGCCGCCGATATATACACCTGTATGTGAAATACCTTTGCCTGTTGTATTAAAGAACACCAGATCACCTGTCCGAACATTGCTCTTGGATACTGGCGTACCTGCTTTGGCTTGTTGCTGAGAAGTACGTGGCAATTCAATGCTGTATTTGTTGAAAAGATATCTCATAAAACCAGAACAGTCGAAGCCGGCTACAGTCGTGCCACCCCATTTGTAAGGAATACCTGTCATGTTGTTCACTACGGAGTTGATACTGCTTGCCTCTGTGCTTGTTGCCCCGGATGTAAATAATACAGCTGCTCCAAAAATGGAGATAATCAGTTTTTTCAAAATCAATGTTCTCCCTTCGATGCCTACGGAGTTAGCTAAGGGTTCGGTAGAAGGTTCCCTATATTTCCTATGTATAAGAATAATTCACCCAAATTGGTTCCCCCGTTTTCAAACATGAAACTCGGCAATGAATAATTAAGTTTTTGTAACTATTTGAAACTATATTGCATAAATGCGTAATTGTCAAACCTATTTAAAACCCTTCGTAATACCTCAATGTTAGCGGAATTAAGGTTTTTATATGAAAGAAGGGATCAAGTTTGGGTACCATTCATGACAAAAACGTCATTATTGGTTCGTTTAAGACGAATTTGGATAAATAAATAGGTTTGTCATGAGTTAAAAGAACTATCCCGTTATGTAGAATTAGAGAGATTATATTCATTAAGTTGCATATATTGACAAAAATCGATTTTTTGCATATTATCTGATTATCCAATCCACATATTGGATTAAAATTGATTTTATTATGCGATAATTACAAATAAAGGAGGTTTAAGGACGCGTTTCATAAGTAAAGTAGAAGTGGAAGATTTATAAAAACGAACATAGGAGAGTGTTACATTTGAAAGCGAAGAAAATAATTACTTTTGTCCTGGCATGTACGATGGTGTTCTCAGCAGTTGGAATGGCAGTTCTCCCTGTAGGGACGGTATCTGCTGCGGATGCTTCAGGTACTACAGCGAGTATTTCTGATATTTTGAAGAACCAGCTGCCGGATGGAGGTTGGAGAAAAGATTATAAACAGACAAGTGGAGAGTGGGCGAAGTCCACGATAGACAACAAGGCTACATACTCAGAAATTAGAAGATTGGCGAAGGAATTTAAAAAGACGAATGATCCCCGATACTCCACAGCTGCAATCAAAGGGATTAACTTTTTGATCAACATGCAGTATTCAAACGGCGGATGGCCACAAGTTTACCAAAGCTCCGGATATCACAAGCATATCACTTACAATGATGATGCCATGATTAACGTAATGATCATGCTGGATGAAGTAGCAGCACGCAAAGGTGATTTCTCGTTTATAGACAGCACACTTGCTAACCGTAGTAAAAATTCAGTTGCCAAAGGTGTGGAGGCGATTTTGAATACACAGGTCGTTTCAGGTGGTAAGCTGACAGCTTGGGGACAACAACATGATTCCAGTTCCCTTAAACCAGCGAGCGCAAGAATCTACGAAGTGCCATCGCTGACAGCTGGAGAGAGTGTAACGATTGTTAAATTTCTGAAAACCAGACCTGCTAACGCTAAAATTACCGCATCCATTAAAGGAGCGGAGGCTTGGTTTAACAAGGTGAAAATTACGGGGTACAAATATGAAAGAGCTAATGGAGATAGTAAAATTATCGCTGATTCCAAAGCAGCACCAATTTGGGCACGCTTCTATGAGATAGGAACAGATAAACCAATCTTTATTGGTCGTGACGGGGTAGTTAAATACAAATTAAGTGATATTGATAAAGAAAGAAGAGGCGGGTATGCATGGTATGGCAACTGGCCTTCCAAGCTGTAATTTGTAGTATGCTTCCGTTTTAATGAACCAAACTCTTAGTAGTTAAAGGTAAAGCCTGAATCGACATGGACGTCTGGTTCGGGCTTTATTGTTATTATTTTCAGTGTTGACATGATAGATTCCACATGATATATTATTTCTTGTCGCCGATATTGATCACGGAGATACAATATGCGGTCGTGGCGGAATTGGCAGACGCGCACGGTTCAGGTCCGTGTGGGCTAACCCCCGTGGAGGTTCGAGTCCTCTCGACCGCATCTAATAAAAAGACTCCTTAAGCGTTAGCTTAAGGAGTCTTTTTTTGCATTTTTTGATATAACACTAGATTTAGTATCCAACAGGTTAGTGTTTAGCTGCACGTACAGCAAATGTCTTCCATCAGCCATACGGAACGTTTATTGTGCTGCGGTAACATTAACGCTGTCAATATTTGGTCCTTCCGATCCAGTGGTAACCACTTTCAATGTATTGGTCCCCATGTTCATGGGGACCTGTATTGTTTTTTCAACCCAAGTGGACCAGCTTCCCGTTGCCGGAAAGGGGTCGTTGCTAATGACTTTGGTTCCGTTCACAAAAATGTCGAGGTTACGGGTTCCGCTTTCCAGCGCATAACGAAACTTTACGTTTTTAGTACCTGTAATTGTGTTATTAATACCGTTCCATTGAATGGCTGAACCAGTCATCGCATTGAAGTTAACATACCCGGAGCCAGTGTAACCAGGGTAGATCGTTTCAATGGTAGCATCCGTAAGAGTTGTTCCGGTCTCGGCTTCATAAGTAGTGCCACTACCTGTATTTCCGCCGTTATTCCCGCCAGTAATGTTGGCAACAAACGTTGTTACGCTCTGAGCCGGGAGCTGTGCCGTGAAGGCCCCATTGGATACGTTAAGCGAGGCCCCGCTTGCCAGGTTGCGACTGCTGTCCGTAATCCATGAGGACACCGTGGAGGCATTACCATTTTGCAGAACGAATTTTTGGCTTGTGGCCGAAGTTCCACGGTTAATTGCTACGACAACGACCTTGTTATCCCCTTTGTAGGCAGAAACAAATGTGTTCGTATCCGGGTTTTTGGTTGCATCCACTCTGAGATAGCCAGGACGTACAAATTTGGAGAAATGGGCCATATTATATCCGCGTTTGCTTATGGTACCGTCCTCTTTCATCGGACCATACTGTCTGCGGATGTACCACCACACATAGGCCTGGAAATCACCTTCTACCATGGCATTGTGCATGTGATAGGAAACGTCTAATGCTTCAGGCCAGCGGTCTGCTGAGTTGTTGTCACTGTTCGGAACATACACCTCAGTCATCCACAGTTCTTTGCCGGCTCCTTTTTGCTTAAAAAGAGGGTAGGCAAAATTCGAAATCTGGGTTCCATACGTATGTGCTCCCAGAATGTCCATGTTGGCAAGTGCCTGCGGATCATTCAGGATGGGGTCGGATATATTCTTTAAGTACTGGAAGGATTCAGGCGCCATGACTTTGGTACCTTGGATGGACCCGGCATTTTCTTTCATGAATCGAAGGATCTCTTGTGGAGTCCACCAGGTCCAGTCATGAGCATAATCCGGTTCGTTTTGTACCGAAATGGCATACAGATCTACGCCGTTATTTTTCATGTAGGTTACAAAGTCGTTCAGATGTTGCGCATATGCAGTATATTTGTCGTATTTCAGACGTTTGGCATTGGTGTCCCCATTGCGGTTGAACGTTTCAACCATGCTGCTTGGAGGATTCCACGGGGATGCGAATACGATAGCTCCTTTTTCAATAGCCCGTTTGGCAGTGGCAACTTCACGATACCAGTTATTGGAATCTGGATCAACGTAGATCCTGAGAATTGAGAAGCCTAACTGATTCTGGTCATTACCAAAAGCAGTTTCACGTTGAGCGGGAGTCAGATCACCAATCCAGGCAGGAAGGTTAATGCCCCCAAAGCCCTTGATCAGCTGTTTTTCCGAGGACAAATTAATGTTGGCATCGCTGGCTGCTGACACATTTGTCGGGGTTAACATCAAAGGCAGGGCTGTTAAACAGGCCAAAAGAACATTAATCGTCTTTTTTAGTTTGAATTTCACTACTTTCATCCTCCTTGATAGTGGGAAATGGTTACATAGAGAAACCGTGACCAAAAAAACAAACAAGAATAGCGGATTGTCTGGCATTTATTTTATGTAAACCCTTTCAAAACCTCCTTCCATAAATCATAGGAAAGAAATGCAGCACATAAGCTCTTTCATTTGTTGATTCTACTAAATAATTCCTAAACTGAAAACCTGACAAATTACAGTATTTTTTCTAATTAATCTCTATTTTCTAACTGTTCAATGACAGTTCTTGTCTGAATGCTAAGGAGGAAACGGGAATGATGGAGATCTTCACTTGAGATAGAGGTCTTCAAGGGCGGGGATATTATCATTAAGGAAGGCTTTGGCTTACATATTCCTCCCTTCATTATCAAACAATGAGATCACAGAAGTTACAGGGGAGGGAATCATGATGAAGGTACAGAGAAAGAATTATCGATTCATTGCAGGTATCATGGCATTATTGATTGTGTTTTACGCAGGCTTATCGGCGGGAGGGCCTACAGCGGCAGCTTCAGAGTCCCCATCGAATCATAAACGGTTAGCAATTATCATCGATGACGTCGGAAATGACATGAAGGGAACGGCAGAGATTCTTGCGATGCCAGTTAAACTAACGGTAGCGGTTATGCCCTTTTTGCCAACAACAAAGAAAGATGCGATAGCTGCACATGAAAAGGGGATGGATGTGATTGTGCACATGCCCATGGAACCCAAGAAAGGAAGACCTGAATGGCTGGGCCCCGGTGCAATCACATCCAATCTAACAGATGAAGAAGTCCGCTCACGCGTGGAGAAAGCGATTGATGATGTGCCCCACGCCATTGGCATGAACAATCATATGGGTTCCAAAATTACTTCGGATAAACGCATCATGTCCATTGTGCTCGATGTATGCAAGGAGCGGGGCCTCTTCTTTGTAGACAGTCGTACGAACTTTCGCTCCGTGGTGGGGGAACTGGCCATATCCAAAAATATGCCACCTGTAGGTAATGACATTTTCCTGGATGATCAAAACTCCAAGCAACACATTCGCAAGCAACTGGACCTGGCTGCTCAGCGTGCGATCGACAAGAATATCTGTGTTGTCATTGGTCATGTCGGTCATTCAGGGATGAACACATCCGCAGTAATTCGTGAATCCGTCTCCCGTCTGCAAAATCAGGTTCAATTTGTTGGAATCGGTGATCTGGTTCGAGATGTGTGGCAATGGCAATCTGCTCCTACACTACCGACAGATAATAAATAATACCATTGGCAATGGATTGGGCGATTCGTTTTTGCTCAGCGGGGTCACTCATTCTGGCTCGATCTGCCGCATTGCTCAAAAATCCGGTTTCAACGATGACGGCAGGTTGCTTCACGTAATTCAATATATAAAAGGGCTTGCCCCATACGACCCCGTGCTCCGTTCCGTACAACTTGTTCATGGCATCCTGAATGGATTGGGCCAGCAAATAACTCCTGCCTTCTTTCTGGTGCAGTACCACCGGGCCGTGTGCTGTCGATCGGGGACTCCAGTTCGCATGAATGCTGACCACGATATCTGTACTTACTTCTTCGCTAAGGCTTTTACGTTGGGCAAGATCTCTGGTATGACGGGAGCGGCTGTTCAGCCAGCGGTTCTCATCACTAAGTGCATAATCACCCAGTCGATTGATGATAACGGCATAACCTTTGCTGCGAAGCAGGAGATAGACCTTTTGGCTAATAGCCAGATTGATATCTTTTTCCAGCACACCTTGGGCTGACGTACCACCGTCAATACCGCCATGGCCTACATCAAGCAGGATAACGGGTGCTGCAAAGGCATGATGACTTGAGCGATAAGCATCTCCATCGGTCACTGGCAACATGGATGGACTGTTCTGGGACGGGGCTGCTTTTCCATAAGCGACATGGGGCAGCATGGGAAGGCAATGGAAGCTGATTAACAAGGCTACCGAAGCGGTCAGCAGCTTATGCATGGGAATACACACTCCTTCATGAAATAGGTATCGAATGCAGATTAACGACTCGATGGATACCTTTGGCATTAGACTGTGCATTCTGAGGGTTTTCATACTTCTTTCAATAAAAAAAATGTTTAACCAGTACACATCCTGCACATAATAGAACTATCGTAAGCTCCGCGAATGTGCAGGAGCGAAGGAGGCAGATCATGGCCAAAAGTGATGAATTGGTAAAATACATTACGCAGCGGGTTGTTCATTATATCGATACGCCGAAGGATGAGCGGAAAGGCCGCACCAAAAAGAAAGAGCCGTGGGCGATGAAATGGTTTGGTATGATCCCTTTCGCTGTTTCCCTGTGGGTGGGGAAAAAGGAAAAAGAATTCGATACACAGTCTCATAAACGAAGTTCTTCGGGTAAAGGGTGACTATCGCTTACCTATTTCACTAATGTAAAGCAAAAAGACGCAATCCCTTAATAAATATGGGAAGGCGTCTTATTTGTTGTCGATGTTTATAGTTTTACACGTTATCTGACTGTATGTTAAGAATTTGCTGATGATCAAGGATTTAAGAGGTAAAAATGGCCATCTTGCTGCAATGTACTCAAAGGGATAAAGCGTTGAATGGATGATTTTCCACCTAGCGCTACATATAGAATGGACTCTGCTTCCTGATCTGTATGCCACAGCTGATAACCGCTAACGGGTAAAGGACCGCCGTATACGATATTACGATCACCCGCTGAGAAAACAATCCCTTGATTCTCCCCGTGTTGTATTACATCTTTTGCCCGGTCGGCAGCAACAGGCTTGGCGGTAATCCACAACAGATTGTCAGCCGGATTAAAGACGGGTCTGAGATAAAATGGATCGACTGATAAAGATGGCGTTGTGGACAAATCAGTTATGCTGGCAGAGATCTGTTTGGAATCAGCCTCCAGCAGGTTCAGGAACTCTGACGGTAGTACATCTCCGTTCGTAGCATCAATATAAAGTGCAGGTTGACTAGGTTGTTCCACTTTCCAATATGCCAGCAGGGGAAGAGCATAACCAAGATGAAGCTCTCCTCCGGCAGCAAGTAATGCCTCAAGGTTCACATGTTGTCGATCTAAGGCTTGTCCAAGAAGTTCATTGTTGTATGGTGACTGTTCTCCTTGACCATATTCACTAAGCATCATCTGTCCCTGTTCTGTGGCGGTAATAATCATGTATCCGATAGGTTTACCCTCAAATGCAGCTTGCACCAGCCAGCTATGTGTACCCGGCCCCAGAGGATAGAAGTCCAGGTCGGCGTTCTTCCAATTTGCTTCGGCGTTAGCCGTACCGAGTGTAACTGCTTGTTGCTCTGCAAATCGTTGCACAGCAGCGGGAGCTAGCTTGTCATTCTGGAATGCATGATGTTCGGGACTATATTCTGTGGATGATTCGGGGGACAGCGAAGACGCTTTTTGTTCCTCTGCATTGGCTATCGACCAAAAAGAGAATAGGGCAAGACAACTGAGCAAGCCCAAGGTTATACAGGTTGTTTTCCGAGCGTTGTTCCAACATGTATGAAAGAATCGTTTCAAATTTACACCTACTTTTCATTTATCCGTTACCTGAGCGGGTTCTAGTTTCATTCTAGGGGACAGGCTATGCAAAGGATGCTGCAACCTGTCGGGCAGCTGATCATGAATAAACACTACTTTTGCCAGCATTTGCAGGAAAAGTAGTGTCTTCGTCTATCTTTCGTTTATCTTAAGTGAAACATACCGCTGCTAATGGCAGTCACTTTCACTTTGGGTTCATATTGCCAGATCATCTCGGTCCGGCGTGTCTCATACTGCAGTTTCATAGCCTCACGATCGATTACCGCCTGTTTTGCTTTCTCTTCTTCGGCATCTGTCTCGGAGTCGATCGGTACTGCGGCCTCTGCCGCCAGCTCTACATCTGCTCCAATGGGTTTAGCGTTAGGTATATCCAGAACTTTTCTCAGGGGTACAGGTGGCGTGCGGTCAGAAGTGACTTTCTCCATGTCTGAGGTTATGTTACCTAGTAATTCTACCTCAGGCGTATCTTCCCGGAGTACCGCCTCATAGTAGGTGTCCAACACGTCCAGCTCCAGATCAAGCCGCTCTTGGGCTTTCTCAGCCCAGCTATAATCGAGTTCCAACAAGCGGTTCGTCAAATGAGATTCCAGAGCAGCTCCGGCATCGGATAACGAAACTTTAGCTGTCTGCACATGCATGTTCTCTGCGAGCCTTGGACTGAGATCACGTCGATTAAGCTTAGTGCCGAATTTTTCTATAATCTCACCCGAGCGAAGGGAGATGCCGAGAAAATGCAATTCCTCCCGTTTCAAATCACAGGCGAATTCTACCTTGAAACAGACACCAAGCCAAGGTTCATATACGGCTGGCGCTGTAGCGCGTAATTGCCGTTTGGGAGCCTGTTCGAACAGGTTCACGAAGGCACCGCCTTCACGGGCTGCGCCGAAAATCTGTTGGAGCCTGCGACTGCCATACACCACTTCTTCACGCAATATTCGACCTGGCCCCAGCTGTGGCAGCGATGGCGTAATACCGAAGTAACGACCCAGAATGGTATCTTTCGGTGGCTCACCTGGGGTATTCCCATTGGTTACGCCATTCGTACCCGCAGGGTCAGTTACAACCGGAGGTGATGTTTGCGCTGCTTTGGCTTCTGCTGCTTCAATGGCCTGCTGATAACTGTCAGGATCGAATATAAATGTGAAAGACATGGTCTCAGCGGGTGCTCCGGTTCGTTCCACGAACCCCCAATAATAGGGGCGATTGGTCAACGCTTTGTCCGCCTCAGGCGAGAGTTTGACTGTAACATGGGCAGGGGAACGCTCCATAATCTGACAATCCAGTGCTTCCAGATAGGTGAGAACATAAGCCTGCACTTCATGGGGGGACATGGTCATGAGTTAGCTACCTCCTTTGCGAAGATCTAACAACCCGGATACGGCAGGCCCTTCATCGGAAACCTCACGTTGAATAGAGTTCAGCGATTGTCCAAGTGAATCCATTTTGCGGCGAATATCCTCATCAGTTTGTGATTCCAGCATGATTTTGTACAAACTTTTCTCAATAGACTCCTTCTTCTCCAGCCGTTCCAGAATGACATCCAGCCCGCCGATCACCATCTCAAACATATTGATCTTCTCATGCAGCAGATTCAGAATATGTTCCTCTATGGTTCCGGTCGTGGATAAATTGAAGATGTTCACGTCATTTTGCTGTCCCAGCCGGTGTACCCGACCGATCCGCTGCTCTACCCGCATAGGGTTCCAAGGCAGATCAAAGTTGACCATATGATGGCAAAATTGCAGATTAATGCCTTCGCCACCCGCTTCGGTTGCAATCATGGCCTGCACACGCCCGCGGAAGAGATCCATCATCCAGTCTTTTTTGCCTCGATTCATGCCACCCCGGTAGGGTACAGCCGTAAGCCCATTGTTGCGGAAATAGTTTAGCAGATACTCCTGCGTGGCCCGGTATTCGGTGAAGATAATTACTTTTTCATTCATGTTCCGAACCAGCTCCATCGTTTTCTCCGCTTTGGTATTCTCCTTGATCGCTTTAATATGGGCAACGAGTTCCCAAATCTTGTCCCGAAGGGGCGAGTCCAGCGGAAGTTTCTTCGACAGATTCACCAGCGTCACGAATACAGCATCTCGACTGCTGCACACTTCACGCTGCAATGTAACAAGGGAGAGCATGCTGCTCAGATTGCCGCCAGCTTCCTGGTACTGGTCTTTAACAAAGGAAGTCACGCCATCATAAAGCGCTTGTTCTTCAGACGATAGTTGCAGATTCACGTTGGAGACGTTCCGTTTGGTAAATTGAACGGGGCCTTCGCCGCGGCGGTTACGAATCATGACTTTGGATAACTCGTTCTTAAGCTGTTCCTGATTTTTCGGAACCCGTTTGTCTACAACAAAGTTGGCCGCAAAGTCACCCTGACGGCCCAGCTGACCGGGCTTCAGCAGGTTGATCAGATTGAACAACTCGCTCATATCGTTCTGCACAGGTGTAGCTGTGAGCAGCAGACAATACTTTTTGCGCAATTTCAGCATGAACTGATAGTTGGTTGTTTTCTTGTTTTTGAGCTTATGGGCCTCGTCAATAATGATCATGTCGTAATCGGTATTCAGCAGCATATCTTTATGCGGGTCACGTTTGGCTGTATCCATGGAAGCAACAACCACTTCATTCTGCCAGGAATAGGCCTTTTTCTGGGCAATGGCAGGGATGCCAAATTTCGAATTCAACTCCCGTACCCATTGCAGCACAAGAGACGCTGGCACGAGAATGAGTACCTTGGATACGAGACCCCGAACCATATATTCTTTCAGAATGAGACCAGCTTCAATGGTTTTGCCAAGACCCACCTCATCGGCGAGAATGGCCCGGCCTGACATTTCAAATAATACTCTGCGTGCAGTGTCCATCTGGTGAGGGAGTGGAGTGAGGCCTTGCAGATGCTTGAGACATTGGATCTCGTCAAAATTGGGAATCAGATTGGTTTCTTCGGCTTGAATGCCCAGTTGGAAGAGTCGATAATCCCCCCAAGGACCTCCTTTATCCAGTCGTGATTCCAATTGATTAATCCAGCTTCGATCAAATTCCAACGGAACGGGCAGCTCGGCTACAGGTTGATTGGTGTGGTGCGGGTTTTTCCGGTTCATGGTGCTTCCTCCCCTGCCATACGTGATGACGTTTTATTCGTAGGTAATAGTATGGACGAATGAGAGGTAGTTCATAACTATACAAGTTGAACTACAGTTTATTTGCACGAACACTACGATGACAGAACAACCTTCCAATCGCTGTTATCCCCAGATTTCTTTGATTCCCTTTTCTGGAGGGGAAATCCGGTGATAAAGGCGAACGCTTCGCTTTTTCAGGTTTTTTCTGTCCTCTCCGTTGATGTGCAAATGATTAGTTTAACTTATATTGAACCCAGAAATTTAGTAAAGGCACATGTTTTTTTGTCCCAAAAAATTCACAGGTTTTGTATGCGTGAGTCTAAGGGTGTGTGAAGAAGCTTGTCCGAGCAGGAGAGTCTAAAAAATAAGGTCTGTGATAAAAGTCATATAGAAAATCAATATATGGTGTAATATACTGGTTTTATATCACTATATGTGGTGTTTCATCATAATTTGCTTTTATAGTGAAAATGGAGCTTTATACCGGGGAGGTTGAATGTAGCGATGAAATCGAACCAACGATCGTACCAATTAGAAGGACTCAGCGAAAAAATATTTCTGGACCGATACGCCTGGAAGGATGCTGACTCGAATCATGCCAAGGTCGGAGATGTGGTACTGGTATTAACAAAGGATGATCCCAAGTTCCCAACCAAGGAAGTGGGCGAAATTATAGAACGTCAGGGTCAGCTCGTACAAGTAAGGACTCGAAGCGGAGAGATCATCGAGACCAGCGTGGAGAAACTGACACTCAACATTGAAAAAACACCGGAAGAGATGTGGAGCCGGCTTGCCAAAGCCATGGCCTCTGTTGAATCCACAGCAGATCAGCGGGCAACGTGGGAGTCCAAGTTCCGTTCCGTTTTGGAGGATTGGAAGTTAGTACCCGGAGGGCGTATTGCTGCGGGAGCGGGGGCAAGCGATGAGCTGACACTCTTTAATTGTTATGTCATACCGTCTCCGCAGGACAGTCGGGGTGGCATCATGAAGACCTTGACCGAGATGACGGAGATTATGGCACGTGGGGGAGGCGTGGGTATTAATCTGTCCTCGTTGCGTCCTCGCCGAGCGGTGGTGAAAGGTGTTAACGGATCATCCAGTGGTTCCGTATCGTGGGGCGGATTGTTCAGTTATACGACAGGACTGATTGAACAGGGCGGAAGCCGGCGGGGTGCGCTCATGCTGATGATGAATGACTGGCATCCGGATGTGCTTGATTTTATTACCGTGAAACAAACGATGGGGCAGGTGACCAATGCCAATCTGTCTGTATGTGTGAGCAACGCCTTTATGGAGGCTGTCAAGCAGGACGGAGATTGGGATTTGGTTTTCCCCGATACGAACGATCCTGACTATGACACTGTATGGAACGGGGATATGCAGCAATGGAAAGCCGCAGGTCATTCGGTGGTGCACTATCGTACGCTTAAGGCGCGCGAAATCTGGCATACCATTATTGAATCAGCCTGGAAATCGGCAGAGCCTGGTGTGGTATTCATGGAGTACTATAACCAGATGTCCAACAGCTGGTACTTTAATCCGATCATTTGTACTAATCCTTGCGGTGAACAAGGCCTGCCTGGCTGGGGTGTATGTAATCTGTCAGCGATCAATCTGTCCAAATTCTATGATGAAACAAATCATGATGTGGCATGGGATGAACTGGCGGAAACCACTCGCATCTCGGCTAGATTTTTGGACAATGTCATTGATGCAACACCATATCATTTTGAGGAAAACAGACTGAATCAGCAGCGTGAACGCCGGGTGGGGCTTGGCACGATGGGACTGGCAGAGCTGATGATTAAGCTGCGTATAAGGTACGGCAGTCCTGAATCCCTTGAATTTCTCGATAAACTGTATGGGTTCATGGCGAAGGAGGCCTATCTGGCATCGGCAGAGATTGCAGCAGAGAAGGGAGCTTTCCCGGCTTTCGAAGCTGAACCGTACTTACAGAGTGGATTCATGAAAAACATGGTTGCGAGATACCCTGAAGTAGGAGAGGCCATTCGGAAACAGGGCATTCGAAATGTCACACTGATCACACAGGCGCCAACGGGAAGTACAGGTACGATGGTGGGCACATCAACAGGGATTGAACCGTATTTCGCCTTCAAGTATTTCCGTCAAAGCCGTCTAGGTTATGATGAACAGTTCGTACCGATTGCGCAAGAGTGGCTGGATGAACATCCGGGTGAAGCTTTACCAGACTATTATGTGACTGCGATGGATCTGTCGGCTGAGAATCACATCCGGGTGCAGGCTGCGATCCAGCAATGGGTGGATAGCTCTATCTCGAAGACGGCCAACTGTCCGGCTGATTTTACGGTGGAGGATACAGCTGAGCTGTACGAACTGGCCTTCGACCTTGGCTGTAAGGGAGTAACGATATATCGCGACGGCAGCAGGGATGTGCAGGTGTTGTCCACGTCGAAGAAGGAAGAGAACAAGACCGAAGATGTAGATTGGACATTAAATACTAACTTAAAGACACTTCATGATGTGTCAGTTAGTGAATTGACGAATAATGCTGAAGGGCAGGCAAGTGATGGAGCTTCCAATAGCGAGGTTGATGTTGAAACCCATACTTCAGTTGAAGTCCCTTCTTCTGCTACAGTGTTGGATAAACAATACAGAAGCCGTCCTCAAGTACTGCGCGGTGCGACATACAAAATCAATACGCCATTCGGGATGGCTTACATTACGATCAACGATCTGGAGGGAACGCCGGGTGAGATCTTCCTGAACGTGGGCAAAGCGGGATCGGACGTGTTTGCCATGGCTGAGGCACTCGGTCGAGTATGCTCTCTGTTCCTGCGATACGGAGATCATGGGCACAAGGTTGAACTGTTGATCAAACATCTCAAGGGAATTGGTGGTTCGGGAGCGATTGGCTTCGGAGCCAACCGGGTGGAATCGATTGCTGATGCCGTCGCCAAAGCATTGGAAAGTCATGTACAGAGCGATGTGCAGGAGAACGAAACTAGAGCATTACAAGAACAGAATCAAGTGGAGAGCACGTATCCAAAAGTGGAAGATCAGAAAACCTTTGCCGAATCGAGAGATTTATGCCCTTCATGTGGCTCCGCATCCCTGATGAATGTGGAAGGTTGCAAAACATGCAGCAACTGTGGGTACAGTAAGTGCAATTAAATACCTTCGAAAAAAGAGAAAAAGAAAGGCACTCCTGACTCCATTACGAAGTCAGGAATGCCTTTTCGTCATTTAGCTAACTAACACCAATCCTGGCATCGATCTGCAAGTGATTGCAGTTCATTAAATAAAACGCCAGCATGGTAGCCGTCGCACACGGCGTGATGTAACTGAACGGATAAGGGAAGATATACTTGATCGTTTTGTTGAACATATTTCCCCATCGTGAAAATAGGCAACAAGTAGGTTCCCTCATTGTAAATATTCAGATTAAATCCAGTAAAGTTCACCCAGGGAATGCTGGAAACGGGAAATGTATTTGGCGGTTCATTGGGTTTGGCAACAAATTGTTTGTGATCTTTGTAATTCTTCATATCTTCCAGATAACGAATGTGGAATGTCTCGAAATCTTCATGGAATGTCGTCCAGATCGTTGAGAAACTCTTGTCGTCCTCATGAAAAATCGTATAACTCGGAGACATTTCCTCCCAGTAGCCCAATCTCCCCCCGGCATCAAAACAGGTTCGGAATTCCCTGTGTGCATTGACGACCGTAGAGATCATATGAATAAGAGCGGGATAGAACTTCAATCCTTTAAGCTTCAGTTCGTTGATCAATAGAGTGATATCCAGATTAGCAGTTATGCTGTAAGTACATCTGACCTGATTCAAGTAGTGGTCAAAGTATGGCTTTCGATCCCACTGATCTAACACGATTGAATTAAACATAAGTTATAACCTCCTAAATTTGAATATTGCCTTCATTTAGGAGGTATATTTGACTGATTTGACCATATCCTATCACATTCCCAGTATCGTATTTTTAGAAATTGACCATCTCAGTATAACATGATACTGAATGTGTCGCTTATAGCGAAATCCTCTGCAAAACGCTTTTTCAACCAGATTTTTTACTTTATAATTAAAGTTGTGTTTATAACGAAGAAGAGAGGGGATTAGATGCATCAGCCGATAGAAGAACCCATATTTTATTCTTATCCTGGAATGGTAGCGGTGGTGACTTCACGTCATGAGGGAGTTCAGAATGTGATGGCGTCCGGATGGCATACATACATCGGATCATCACCAGGCGTATATGGCATCTCCCTTCGTAAGGAAACATACTCCTATGAACTCATTGAGAAGAGCGGCGTATTCGGTGTTCATTTCCTGCCAGGTCATCGATCGGAGTGGATTCAAGCTGCAGGAACGTTCAGTGGGAGAGATACGGACAAATTCACAAGATTCGGCATTCCGTATGAGGAAGGAATCAAGGTAAGTGTACCCATTTTGACAGATGCTTATTTTGCTTATGAATGCAAGGTTATGGAGATTACGACATATGGTGACCATGAATGGATTACAGGCGAAGTATTGCAGCGATATCAGGATCAGAAGTACTTTCTGGAGAATGGAATGGTTGATCTGGAGAAGTTGCAAATCCCAATGTACACAGGGCGTTCAGCATACCGGATCATGGATGCGAGGACAGAAGAAAAGATTCACCCGTTCCACCTCTAGGGTCCTAGGCAAGAAGAAGCAATTATGAGCAAAACTTTCAATCCGGTCTGACATAGGTTTATAATGGATATTGGCTGCTGAGCAAGTCGGCAGCCTTTTGTTATGGATTCAATTGTTTCAATCGATGTGTGCGTGGGTATGCTGGTTTGCGCAAGCGGGACAGGTAATTTTAGCCACTCGATGAAAAGTACTATATTTAACGACAAAATTAGAGTATGATTTTACAGCTATATGAGCTGGCAGGAAAGGTTACATCGGTTTAAACGTTTGTAACTATTCCTGTAAAGTATGAGGCTTATTTCGGGCGTATAATGCTAAACGTGAACTCACGAATGAATATAAAGAATACTTTAATAATTAAACTTAATGGACAGGCAACTCGTCTTCTTTAAGATTATAGAATTCACACAGAATGTCGCATCATCGGATCGTGCTTCAAACAGAAGCTTTTCTTATGTTGTAAATGAAAGATGGAAGGTGCAATACGTATGTTAATGACAACCAGAACGATCAGGAGTTCCTTTATGCCCCCAACACCGATGTTGTTGACTCACAGTAACAAGGAGGGGCATGCATGTCACAATCGTTAAATCGTAAGAGACATATGAACGGACTTGACGGCTTGCGAGCCATCGCTGTACTTGCGGTAATCGCGTATCATCTGAATTTGGACTTTATTCCGGGCGGACTGCTCGGTGTAGGTATATTCTTTGTTCTCTCGGGATATTTGATTACAGATATTCTCGTGTCACAGTGGCAGGAACATGGACGCATTTCACTCGGTGATTTCTGGGTAAGACGGGTAAGGCGTTTGCTTCCAGGCATGCTGACCATGACAGCTGTGGTGATGATCTGGTTGGCTTGTACAGACCCGTCCCGGCTTGCTGCGCTTCGTGGTGATATCGTTTCGGGTGTATTATACATAAGCAATTGGTGGTATATCTTTCACAACGTTTCCTATTTCGAAAGTTTTGGCCCTCCATCACCGTTTGGACATTTCTGGTCACTGGCTGTGGAAGAGCAATTTTATCTTATATGGCCTCTTCTACTGATCGCAGCAATCGTAGTGTTCAAAAGAAAGGGATGGCTGGTCGTCTTCATTGTCGTCGCAGCTGAATTGTCTGCTGGCGCAATGGCCATCATGTATAATCCGGATCTGGACCCGAGCCGTGTATATTATGGAACAGACACGCGGGCATTCGCACTACTTGCCGGTGCTGCTCTTGCCGTGGTGTGGCCTAGTCGCAAGCTGTCGAACTCTCTGTCTGGCATGAACCGGCTTGTGCTCGATGTGTCGGGACTTGCTGCGCTTGCTTTGTTAATCTACATGATGCTGAACAGCAGTGAATATGATGCGTTTCTGTATCAAGGGGGCATGGTGCTTCAGGCTATCGCAACAACGTTGCTGGTAGCGGTGTTGGCTCACCCATCGTCTTTCCTGGCACGTATCATTGGCGCGAAGCCATTACGCTGGATCGGAGAGCGATCCTACGGATTATATCTGTGGCATTATCCTGTCATTCTGTTAACCAATCCCGCGGTGGATACGGGAGGAGCACATCCTGTACGAATCATTTTACAGGTTGCTGCAACCGTTGTACTGGCCTCATTGTCCCTTAAATATATTGAAAATCCGATTCGGTACAACGGATTCCGTGATTCTTGGTCCCGATTATGGGGAAGAGGGCGGTCAACGATCGGTATACGTAACGTATGGTGGAAGCGGGCAGGCCTGTTGATGACGATTCTGTTATTGTCCTATACGGTATCTCAGATGATGGTCTCACATGCAGCGAACTCTGACTCCCATTCGGTATCGATGTCCAACACATTGAATGGAGAGAATTCCGTGGTGGAGGAACAGGGACAGGATGTGTTGCCAGCTATTACAGCGACGTCAGGCTCTGGTCAAAAGAACGATGCTCATACCCATAAACCGGAAGCAGGGACGAAAGATGATCCGGGGAAAAACGAGAAGCCAACAGGAGAGTCTGCTCCAGACTCAAAACCTGACGACCAAGACAATGCAGTGAATGCTGGCAAGGACGGTCAGTCTGAAGATAAGCCGGCTGATGACTCCGTGACTAACGAGAATGATACACCAGATGACGCTGGAGCGAATCAATCCGATAATACGGATCATACAGATGATGCACCTGATACATCTCAGGACAATGAAGAAACGGCTCCTCCTGCCCAGGATGGCAAGGTTCATTATACCGTCATTGGAGATTCGGTGATTTTGGATGCAAAACCGTTTCTGGAGCAAAGTATATCGGGAGTGTATGTGGACGGACATGTCGGTCGTCAGATGTGGCAGGCAGGTGATGTATTGGAAGGTCTGAAGCAAAACAACCAAATGGGCAGCAAAGTGGTGCTGGAGCTCGGGACGAATGGTTCCTTTAACTCCAAAAACTTGAATGCTGTGCTTGATTATCTGAAGGATGAGGATCACGTATATCTGGTTACTGTGCGTGTACCTCGTCCGTGGGAACGAACGGTGAACAGGGCTTTGAATGAGGCAGCATCCAAATACAGCAATGTCTCGTTGATTGACTGGAACAGTGCAAGTGAGGGACATGACGAATATTTTGAAAAAGACGGCGTACATCTCACTACGCAAGGGTCCGAAGCTTTTGCAGATCTGGTGAAAAACAGTATCCAATAATACGCAATCCATATTTAATACGATTTAGCACTTATTCATTATATATAGCCTGGGTTGAAGCTACCGACGGCTGCAACAAGAAAGAGCTCTCATTGTGAGGGCTCTTTTTAGTTGTTATGAACAATAAGTCAGCAAAGTAAGTTCCAAACAGGGGAACCGATATTTTTCACCCCTGCATCCGTGGATCGTCACCTTACGGTATGATAGCGTTAACATTTACAATAAGTGTATTCAAATCGCCGAGGGGGATTATAGAGATGTTGAAAAAATGGCTTTCGGGTTTCCTGGCAATAACGTTGTTCTCCATTATTCTGGCTGGCTGTGCGGGCGGGGACACTTCAGAAGGAGGCAGTGGCAATGACAAAGTAACCGTCACTCTCTGGCACAACTGGACCGGACAGGATGCAAAGGCGGTTGCGATGCGCAAAATAATTGAAGATTTTCGTGCGGCGCATCCAGATATTGAAGTTGTGGATGAAGGCCTGCCAACAGATGGTCTCAAAACCCGGCTTCGTACGGTGGCAGCTGCCAACGAGATGCCAGACCTGTTCGTGATGTGGCCGGATGCCATGACAAAGGAATTTGTGAAAGGGGATCTGTTACAGCCCATTAATGCAGAGCTGGACGCAAAGCCGGAGTGGAAAGACAACTTCATCCCGAATGCATTGGACGGATACACCGTAGACGGGAATATCTACTCCGTGCCGATGAATCTGGCGCCAAGTTCCTTCATTTATTACAATGAAGCTTTGTTCAAACAGTACAACGTAAAAGTGCCTGAGACATGGGCGGAACTGGAACAAGCGATTGCTACTTTTAATCAAAATAAAGTCATTCCCATGGCACTTGGCAACAAGGCCAACTGGGTAGCTCAATCAACGATATTCAGTACACTGGCTGATCGGATTACCGGCACAGACTGGTTCCTGAAAGCGACAGCACAAGAGGGTGCAAGCTTTACCGATCCGCAATTTATTGAAGCCTTGAACAAGATGCAGGAGCTTGGCAACACCAAGGCATTCCAGGATGGATTCAACAGTATCGATGAGACACAGATGATGCAGCTTTATTTCCAAGGTAAGGCAGCGATGGTCATGAACGGCGGATGGGCCTTGGCAAATCTGGTGAACAATGCACCTGAAGAGGTGTTGAACAACACACATATTACGATTCTTCCTCCAGTGGACGGAGGTCAGGGTGAACCAAGAACAACATCCGGTGTAGTAGGAACCGGGTTGGGTGTAAGTAAAAAGCTGAGCGGTGCACAAAAAGAGGCAGCGATGGAGCTGTTCTACGCGCTGGCAGGACCAGATGGTCAGAAGGCCACATTGGATAGCAGCACATTGGTGAGTTACAAGATTGATCTGGACAAAACCAAAGCACATCCATTGTTCGTAGAATTATATGATTTGATGCAGGAAGTGAAGATCACGCCAGTATACGATTCCAAGCTGGGATCAGCAACGGTTGAGGTTATTAATAATGCATTGCAAGAGTTGCTTATGGGTGGCAAGGCTGAAGACATTGCGGCCAAAATTCAGGCGGCTCAAGCCAATGCAGTTAGTCAGTAACCATTCGTTAAAACCCCTTCCCGGCAGGGGAGGGGTTTTAAGTATGAATGGGATAGTCAGTTGCAAGTCGGTAAAGGCATTTATGGAAGGGAAGTGAACAGATGAACGCACTGCGCAGTCGGCGTTTTATTATGCTGGGGCTGGCCCCGGCAGTCATCATTTATGCATTGTTTGTATTTGTACCGGTCGTGTGGTCGGCATACTACGGTTTCTTCAACTGGTCCGGCATTGGCGCATCCAAATATATTGGTGTGGATAATTACATTGAGATCTGGCATGATCCTGTGTTCTGGCGGGCACTGAAAAATAACGTTATTTTTGTGTTGGCATCGGTATTTGGACAAATTCCGTTAGCGCTGATGCTGGCGGTCATATTACACAAAAGCAATCCGTTACAGCGGTTCCTGCGTTCAGCCGTATTTCTACCGATGGTGTTATCCACTGTCGTTATCGGTATGATCTGGCAGTATATCTATCATCCGCAGATCGGGATATTGAACTTTCTGCTGGACGCACTGGGGCTTGAAAGTTGGAAGCTGCAATGGCTGTCCGATGACAAGATTGCAATTTTCTCATTGGTACCGCCGCTGCTCTGGAGCTTTGTCGGGTTGTATCTAATTATCTTCATCTCGGCGCTACAGAATATTCCCGGCGAGATTCATGATGCTGCCAAAATAGACGGGGCTTCAGGAATCCGGAAGCTGGTATCCGTCTCTTTGCCCATGATCTGGGGTACGGTTCAGGTAGCGATCATTCTATGTATTTCGGGTAGTCTGAAATCCTTCGATCTGGTCTACATCATGACCAAGGGTGGTCCGGCACATGCGACAGAACTGCTTGCAACGTATATGTACAATTCAACCTTTACAACATACCGATATGGTTTTGGTAGTGCAATCTCAACAACCATCGTACTGATCTCCCTGCTGCTGATCGGAACAAGCCAGTGGCTAACCAGTCGCAAACGAAAAGAGAATCAATAGAGAGGAGGAGTTATCATGCAAGTGACACCTGTATCCATGCCATCACCACGAAGCAGCTCGGGCCATCCGATTCGCCGCCTACGTAGCGGAATTGTTTGGACGCTGCTAACGGTCTATGGTATTTTAACATTGTATCCGTTCTACTGGCTCGTGATTAGTGCATTCAAAACAAATGAAGATTTCTATAGCAGGCCCTTTGGACTGCCGGAAAACTGGAATGTTGCCAATTTCAGCAATGCATGGGAAAGCTCCAGGCTGGGGACCGCTTTTGGCAATTCACTAATTGTATCGGTTGGATCACTTATTCTGACGCTGTTTATTGCAGCGCTGGCTTCATTCATCCTGGCCCGTTTCCAGTTTCGCTGGAAAGGGTTAATCATGACCTTCTTTGTTGTTGGCATGCTCATTCCGATCCATAGTACACTTGTCCCCTTATTTATTTTAATGAAACAGATGTCCCTGCTAAATACGTACTGGGCCTTAATATTACCTTATACGGCTTTTGCATTGCCTACGGCAATTTTTGTGCTTACTGCTTATCTGACAAGTGTTCCACGTGATATTGAAGAAGCAGCTTTTATTGATGGAACAGGACTTTGGGGGCTGTTTACCCGGATCATGTTACCCATGTCCGTACCTGCGTTGTCAACGGTTACGATCCTGAGTTTCTTGCATGCGTGGAATGACTTTTCATTTGCGCTTGTATTCATCAACAAAACCGGATTGAAAACGTTACCGCTGGCCATTGCGAACTTTGCGGATGGGTATCAAACCGATTACGGATTAACGCTTGCTGCCATGACCCTGTCGGTCATTCCAACCATTATCTTGTATCTCGTATTCCAGGAACAGGTTATGAAAGGTATGACAGCCGGAGCTGTCAAGGGGTAAGCGAAAGCGCATCCAGAGGAGGAGAAACGTTTGGCACGCTGGCTCACATCTTCGTTACAAAGGAAGCTATCCGTCGTTGTGACGGCTTCAATGATTGTGCCTTTGCTGGCCTTGGGCCTGTTTGCCTTTCTAATCTCTTCCCGCATCACAGAGCAAAAAACAAAGCTGTCCGGCATGGATACGCTGAAACAGGTAGAGGCCAATCTTCGTTATATGTTGCAGGATGCCGAGAATCTCTCCATTTTCCTGATTGGAGAACGGGACATCCAGCAGTACCTTAGCCATAATGAAGATCATGAGCTGGACCGGGTGGATATTTTGGGCAGGATGACCAATCTGGCAGCTTCCAAGAAATATATTGCGAACATCGCCATATATCCAAGCCGATTCAATGCCACATTGTCTACGGCTACCTGGTATGAATCCAATAATTCAAGCTTATCTTATCCACCAGTGCCGAGCGGAGAAGCAGTGAAAAAATGGACGGGGGTATATCCGGTCCAGAATTATGCGGGTATACAAAATGTGATCACATTGGTTCGGCCGATTCGCAGTATCCATGATTATCGACCCATTGGCTGGTTAGCCATTAGTCTGGATGAGAAGGCCATATCCAAGGGATGGGCCGCTCTGGGATTAGGCAGAGGGCAAGGCAGACTGGAGCTCATCGGCAGTTCTGGAGAAATTCTGTCTTCGATGGACAAATCCCGGCTTGGACTTAAGCTGGAAGGTGTCGAACCAGGGATTTCGACGTTAATTCAGGATGGCGGTAGCGGAACCACCACGTATGGAAGTGGTGACGATAAACGGACGTTGCTCTATTATCCGGAAGAATTGACGGGGTGGACGTTGGTTGGAACGGTTCCTTATGACCAGTACAAGTCGGAGAATCGGTACATTCTTATTCTAACCGGCTGCGCCGTTGCGATGTCTGCTGCGATCAGTGCTGCCTTGGTCTGGTTTACGGTGCGGCGTGTGACGAGGCCGCTTCGTGTGCTTACCCGGCATCTGTCCCGAATTGATCCGGAACGTCCGCTTCCTTTGTTTCGATCTGAAAGTGATGACGAGATTGGCAGGCTTGGGGAGAGTTACAATCTGCTCGGTGCACATATTCAGTTATTGAAGGAAGAGATTATTCGAGGTGAAGCTCGCAAAAAAGAAGCGGATCTTCGTGTGCTTCAGGCGCAGATTAACCCGCACTTTCTGTATAACACGCTCTCTTCAATTCATTGGATTGCCTTGATGTCTGAAGAGAAGCGGATTGCAGATATGGTTGAGGGCCTGAGTGATTTTCTGCGTATCAGCTTGAACAATGGTCAGGATTACTGCCCTGTGGAACAGGAGATCGCTCATATTCGCCATTATGTGCGTGTGCAGTCGATTCGTTTCCCTGATCAATTTGTGTTGCATTATATCGTAGATCCAGCGCTTGAGAAACGAATGATGCTGAAGCTATTGCTGCAACCGCTTGTTGAGAACGCCATGATTCATGGCATTCAGCCCAAAGCAGGCGTGGGCACCATCACCATAATGATTCGCAAGGACCCGGATAATGAACAGATGAATGTGCTGGTGCTGGATAATGGTGTTGGCATGGAGCCGGACAGACTGGAGCAATTAAGAATAAGCATTAGGGAATGGAAGGGAAAACAGCCGGGAAAACAGCTAAACCAAGGCGGTTATGGGCTCTGCAATGTAAATGAGAGGCTGCTGCTCCATTATGGAGTGAATGCACAGCTTGAAGTAGACAGCAGGGTTGGGGGAGGTACCCGGATTTCGTTTTCCATTCCAATCTTGGAGGGTTCGCCATGAGACTATTAATTGTTGATGATGAAGTGATTATCCGTACAGGGCTTGCCAGCGTTATCGCTTGGCATGAACTCGGAATTGAACTTCTTCAACCTGCTGCCTCGGCAGAGGAGGCGTTAACACGCATGGCAGAGGAACGTCCGCATATCCTGATGACGGATATTCGGATGACAGGCAGATCGGGGCTGGAACTGGCAGAAGAGGGACTGCGATTGTTACCTGAGCTGGAGGTCATTATTCTGTCCGGATACGATGACTTTTCTTATGCGCAGCAGGCGATACGCCAAGGGGTTACAGATTATCTGCTCAAAACAAGCAAGCCGGAAGAGATCATCAAGACCGTATTACAGGCCAAACAACGGATCACGGAACGTTGGGCAGAGAAGTCCAGAGAGGGACAGCTTATGCGGGAGAATCGGGAGCGGTTATTTGCTGGTTGGATCATTGACGGTGACACCGCTTGGGGCCAATTTCCTTCGTTTTTGCGTTCTGATGCTGGAATAGAGGCAGCGAATGATGGTCTTGATGATGAACAGATTCGCAGACAAGTCATTGTACTTCGAGCAGAGGGTTGGGATCGATCCTCGGATGCACTATTACGATTTGCGGTGCAGAATACCCTGGAGGATATGCTACCGGGTGCCATTGCGCATATAGAGAAACAGCAAATTATATGTGTAGTTTCATGGCCGCCTGTGGAACAGGAATATCCGTTCAAGCTGGAGAGTGCATTACGTCGGGTGGAGCAATTACTGAAGTGTACTCTGCGTGCAGCAGTAGGTCTGCCTGTGCGTGGATATGCAGATCTGCACGAAAGCTACCGAACGGCTTCAACTGCTTTCCGATATCGAGGTTTGATGGATGATAAAGTATGGCATTATGAGCACGTTCAGGAGCGCAAAGGTGGTAAAACTGTACTTACGCATGAAGAAGAGACCACACTTGGTTCAATATTGCTGGATAATGATTCAGTGAGGTTAACGACATGGACGCGAGAACTGGTGGCTAATTTGATTACAGAACCGGAGGTCACGCCAGAATCGTTCAGTGCTTGTCTGCACTCTGCGGTCATTGCAGGTCATCGCTGGCTTACCCGCACAATGCGAGCGACAGGGCGTGAAGAAACCGCAAGGCTCGAACCCTGGTTGCCGGAACCGGATGCCGAAGCTGTAGATCTTGGGGATATGTTGTTCCACCATCTGTATGGTCTGATGCATGTCTATCATAGCCGAATGGGTCAGGGACAGGCTGCCCATGTGCAAAAGGCTATTGGTTATATTGAATCTTCATTGGCGCAGGATATTAATCTACAGCAGGTAGCTGGACATGTTCATTTGCATCCGGGTCATCTCAGTGAACTGTTTAAAAAAGAAATGGGTGTGACCTTTGGAGATTTTGTCACCGATATGCGTATCCGAAGAGCGATGGATATGCTCGCGGTGTCTCCAGCGAAGATCAGTGAAGTCGCTGCTATCAGCGGCTACGAAGACGTGAAATATTTTAGCAGGCTGTTCAAAAAACATACCGGCAAGACCCCGAGTGAATATCGAGAAGAGGCGCTGTCGTTCAAACCTTCGGGAAGTTAGAAATGAGCAGACCAGGCAGCATGTCTTGCATTTCTGCCAAACGTTTTCGATAGGGTATTACTCAGGGTTATTGGAGAGTGAGGGTGTATTAATGAAGATCCATAGTTCAAGTCAGGATTTATCGGGACAATGGAAAATACAGCATTTTGAAGTTGGAGAGAAACGGGCAATGGATGTGGCAGCTGCTGCGCTGGATGACCGTTTTTGGATCGGGGCTGAAGTGCCTGGGGATGTACATGCTGCACTTATTGAGCGCAGTATCATTGATCCGCCCTATTACGGACATAATGATGCCAAAAGTCGCTGGATTGAACAAAAGGAATGGTGGTACCGCACAACCTTCAATCTGATGAGAGATACAGAGAGCGAGGAGCACTTTGAATTGGTGTTCGAAGGATTGGATACGTTTGCAACGGTTTACGTGAACGGCCATGAGGTCGGGAAAACGGCCAATATGCTCATGTCACATACGTTTAATGTAACGTCACTGGTACGGAGCGGCTGGAATGCGATTGCGGTCAAGTTTGATCCGCTTCATCTGCATCACCGGGACAAAGAAACCTTCGACTGGTCCTCGTATACGAAGGAACGGCCATGGCTGCGCAAAGCAGCGATGAACTTTGGCTGGGACTGGGGTCCACGTATGGTTACAGTGGGGATCTGGGGAGCGGTAAGGCTGGATAAACGAACAATCGCCAAGCTGGAGAATGTTTATGCTCGTACGGAATCAGTCAGTACAGAGCTGGCTGTCTTACATGTCACGGCGGATGTGAAGTCGGTCTTGTCTTACCGTAGCAGACAGAAACGTGAGCAGGCTGTGGTTGCGACCTGTAATGTTCGTCTGTTGGATCGAAGCGGACACGAGGTGGCATGTGCCACTGAACTACCTCTAGAAGGTTATAAGGCAGATACCACATTAAACGTTACGTCACCTCAGTTATGGTGGACTCATGATCTGGGTGAGCCGTATCTGTATACACTGGAGGTTACATTATACGCAGATGGCGTTGAGGTGGATCGTTATAGCGAGCCCTATGGGTTACGAACGATTGAGCTGGCTCTTCACAATGAACGGGGTGAAGATACATTTACGTTTATTCTGAACGGAGTCAAAGTATATGCCAAGGGTGCCAACTGGATTCCGGCTGATCATCTGATTGGTGCCATCCCAAATTCCCGGTATCGTGAGCTTGTCGAGCTGTCGGTGGAAGGGCATATGAACATGTTGCGTGTCTGGGCTGGTGGTATATATGAGAAGGATGTCTTCTACGATGAGTGTGATCGGCAAGGAGTGTTGGTGTGGCAGGATTTTGCATTCGCGAACGCACTGTTCCCGGATTTCAATCGTGATTTCATGGACAATGTACGGCAAGAGGTAGAAAACAATGTCCTGCGCCTGCGTAACCGTGCCTCGCTTGCCCTCTGGTGTGGGAATAATGAAATAGATTGGCTCTATGATATGAAGTCTGCAAGTGGAGATATTACCAGTCCGTTCTACGGCGAACTTATCTATCATGAACTGATCCCTGAAGTGCTGGATCGCTTGGATCTGTCCCGTCCGTACTGGCCTTCTTCGCCGTTCGGGGATAGTAATGGTCAGGACGAGAATGATCCCGATGTCGGGGATCGTCACAACTGGCAGGTATGGCATGGCTCGGTCTATCCAAGGAAGCATGGAGAGCCGCCGTTGCTGGACTATAGTATTGAAGGTGTGACGTTCAAAAATTACAAAAAGGATCATGCGCTTTTCAGCAGTGAATTTGGTATGCATGCCTCGGCCAATCGTTACACGCTGGAGAAAAATATGCCCGCAGGGCAGTTTTACTGGGGCAGTCCGGAGATGGCCTACCGTAACAAGGATACCAATCACCAGAAAGGTATTCTGCTGATGGAGGGTTATACAGGCATTCCGCAAAATATAGAAGAGTACATGAACTATTCCATGCTGACACAGGCAGAAGGTTTGCGTTACGGGATCGAACATTTCCGGCGCATCAATCACCGTAACAGCGGTGCGCTCGTGTGGCAACTGAATGATAGCTGGCCGGGTACAAGCTGGTCCATGATCGACTATGAACTGCTGCCGAAGGCATCCTTTTATTACGGGAAAATATTCTTTCATCCTGTCCTGTTGTCACTGGAGCATGAGCCGGGTGAACCGCTTGCGTTGTGGGTTGTGAACGATACACGTGACGTCTTAAAAGGGGAGCTTCGACTTAATGTCTATGCATTGAGTGGAGGGAAGATCTACTCCAGCTCACATGCTGTTGAAGTAACATCCCAATCCTCACTGTGTATTGCCGAATTAACTGAAGTAGAGGTGTTACAGGGCAGACGTGCGGAGGAAGTAATGGTTGAGTTGGTATCCGAAGGATTTGCAGCGCCGAGCAATCGGTACTTCTTGCGTGATCCTAAGGATGTGACATTGCCAGAGTCACAATTGAGTGTACATGTGAATGAAGAGGAACAGTCTGTAACGGTTACGGCCAGTGGTGCGATTGCACGATTGGTGAAGCTGGAGCTTCCCCTTGGGCGTGTCCGATTCAGTGACAATTATTTTGATCTGCTCCCCGGTGAGAGCCGAACAGTAAGACTTCGTCATCCAGAGCAAACATCTCTGCCACTGACAGAACTTCGGGTCAGTGCCATGAACGGCAGAGAAGGATAAAATAAATATACTTCGAATTATTCGAGGTTCAAGGTGGTAATCCTGAGCAGGGATGCCACCTTTTTTACTTTTGCAGCAGGGTGAGTTCCTGTCGTTGTGTCAGGTGACCTTGGCCTTATTCCACAAGCGAAACTTCCAATCGGGTTCACATCTTGAATCGTTAAGGTTAGAATGATATAGAGAAATCGTTTTCAAAGGAGGTGGATTCATGTCATTTGTCTTTTACCCGGAGATGGTTATATTCATTCTGATGTTGATCCTGCTGATTATTGGTATTGTATATATCCGAAGGACGTTGATACTGTACAAGAAGCACCCAGAGAAGACACGTTTGCTCCACGCAAACGAAAATGAAGAAGGACACGGAATTACATAAAAAAGATAAACCAACAAACCAAACAGCCGATTCTTCTCTAATGAGGAAGTGATCGGCTGTTTGGGCATATAGGCATTTTATCCGTATTAACTGGGTTTAGAGAAAGGATTCATAACGCTGTTGGAAAGAGGATTCCATCTCCACTTGTCGAGCAAGTTGCTGCTGTACCTTTGCACCGCGAATCGTCTGAAGTTCCTGAAGTTGTGTAGTGGAACTGAATTGATCTGCAGCCATTTGGACAAGTAATTCGGAGAGCACATCCGCATCTTCGAGCGCGGCATTAAGTCCAAACGCACCGGTTGGGGTCATGGTATGAGCGGCATCACCGATGAGTACAACATTGTCCTGTGCCCACGACTGGCAATAGCTGCTTTCGACAGATAACAGAACAAAATCACTCCAGCTCTGAATATTGGCAGCTACAGAATCAGACAGGCAAGGAAAAGCAGATACAAGTTTATCTACAAAAGGAGCAATCGGCTGCTCTCGCAGCTTGGAGTAAGCTCCCTCGGGAATGTTCCACCCAATCTGAACATAACCGCCGAACTGTGAGAACAGTGCGAGCTGTTGACCATCCATGCTGGCCATCCGAACAGCGGGTTCCCAACCTACGGGTGCCGGAATGCGTGCCCAGAGCAAATCATACCCGTGCTTGCGAATCTCCGGGGTCATACCGGAATGTTTGCGTACCGCAGAGTATCTGCCATCAGCGCCAACAATTACAGATGCTTCAATGGAGGCAGGAACGCCGTTCTGCCGAATGTTAATACCCACGACCTGGCCGTTCTTGTCTCGTAACAAACCGGTCATAATCGTATTGAATAGTACTTGTTTATATGAACTGTGCTGCTGAGCATGCGACACGATGGCTTCCAGGAGATGATCTTGGGGTACATGAATACCAACATGAGATTCTCCATTGCCCGGTGATACCGTATGAATAATCTGCCCATTTTCCCAATACTGAATCTGTTCCAAGAGCAGCGCTCCGCGTTCCTGAATGAGGGAATAGAGGCCGTGTTTATTCAAAATGGCTTCGCCATCCACATTGAGCAACTCCCCGCGAAAAGACTTGTGCAGGTGGGGCTGCCGCTCAATGAGCATCGTGGAGATTCCTTGTTGATTCAGTAAATAAGAAAGCAAAGCACCGCCAGGACCTGCGCCGACGATGCAAACATCTGTTTTGAGTTGAGATTGTATATTCTGATTCATGTGCATAAGTCCCTTGCATTATAATGGTGACGCTTTATTTACTTTATAACAACAGATTTATTAAAATCATTAAGTAACTAAAAGTAACTTTAAAGATATAGGTTATTATAAACAAACTCGTTGCCATAATGCAATAGGTGAAACCCGAAATAAAACAAGAGTGTGGCAGTCAACGATAGAGTGTCGGATACAAGCGCATTTTTCACAAACATCATAGTGTAAATATGTTACAATATAAGGTAGGTTATGATGAAAGGCAGGAGGAACGTTTATGAGCCCGGATACGGAGCGAAACTCTCAATTGGCAAATGTAGATCAATTGTTGGAGGCCTTCTTCAGATATAAAAACAAAGTATTGGATCAGCAGCAGAAGACCGAAACCAACTGTAAACTGAATCCGACAAAAAGTCATATATTGGGCATGATTTTACGTGAAAAACGCTGCATGGCGGTTGATGTGGCCAGACAACTCAGTTTGTCTTCCGGCGCAACCACCATTGTACTGAATCAACTGGAGACGGAAGGGTTGATCCAGCGGGTGCGCAGTGAAGAAGATCGGAGAATTGTGTGGCTGTCCTTAACGGATGAAGGCGCGCAGCTTGCCAAGACACTTAATGCGAATCGCGGCCGAATGACGTGGGAATTGTTGCAAGCACTTTCCGAAGAGGAGCAACAGCAGATGTTTGGCATGCTGAAGAAAATTGAGCTGAAACTGCTGGAGAACATGAAATCGTTTGAACAGATTCATCGGTAGTCCATATATGACTTGATCCTTGAAGACGTCAGTCCTCATGAGTTCGTCCCTAATTGCGGAGGGGTGAGCCTTGAAGACTGGCGTTTTTGAGTTTGTTCATAAATGAAAGCGAACCACATGATCCGTCATGCCTTCTTGGATCAAAATTTCTTTTTGCTTGCTGCCCATCAGGTCAAAGTGGGGAAAGGGCTGCCGCCGATGAATGTATCGCGGGTCCAGCCCATGATCGTTGCACCAACGCTCGAGACGTTCCAGATCTGCACAGCCAACTTTGGTGACACTGGTGATGTCGGGGAATCGGTTGTCAATCCAGAAATGAGTGAGGTACGCAATCTCACCACGAGCCACTTGTTCCTTCCACGCAGCAAGCTCTTGTCGTTTAATTCCAAATGCCATAGATGTAAGTTCCTTTCCGAAGGGTATTGTCCTGAGCATATTGTAACATCTTATATACAGAATCCATCAGAATTCTTTCATTCAGACTGGTCTGAGACGAGTTGAATGGGTATATGAATATGACAACATTTTTATAATAAAGGTTGGATTATGTTAAAATAAACCTATACAACAAAGGTTTCACCACTTCTATAGCGGAAAGGGATTGTCATCATGGAAATATTTATTGCCGTACTTGTGTTACTGGTCCTGATCGGTTTATCCAATATTTTAAACCGGTTTGTACCCTTTATTCCCATTCCGCTCATTCAAATCGTGCTTGGTGTAGCTATAGCTTTGCTTCCTGCAGGTGTTCACCTGCCGTTGAATCCGGAATTATTCTTTGTACTGTTCATCGCACCTTTGTTATACAACGATGGTAAGCGAACTCCAAGGAATGAATTATGGAATCTGCGTGCACCGATACTTCTGCTTGCACTAGGGCTTGTATTCGTGACAGTAGTCGTGGCGGGATATGCCATTCACTGGCTGATTCCTTCGATTCCGTTACCTGCTGCTTTTGCTCTTGCAGCCATATTGTCCCCGACAGATGCAGTGGCCGTTGGCGCCATGGCAGGGCGAGTACATTTGCCCAAAGGCATACATAGACTTCTTGAAGGTGAAGCATTAATGAATGATGCATCCGGCCTGGTCGCCTTCAAATTCGCAATTGCAGCCACAGTTACAGGTGTATTTTCCCTGGCGAATGCAACTTTTAGTTTTATTCTGATTGCGATTGGCGGGCTTCTTGTCGGGGCCTTGTTATCTTTTCTGTTAATCAGGCTAGGGGTATGGATCCGTAGACTGGGCATGGAAGATGTGACAATTCACATGCTGCTGCAAATCCTGACGCCATTTATCATCTATCTGGTGAGTGAAGAAATTGGGGTATCAGGTATTCTTGCGGTAGTGGCAGGCGGTATTATCCACGCCATTGAGCGTGACCGTGCTGAATCGGTTCAGTTGAAAATGCAGGTGGTATCTGCGAGCACATGGTCAGTCATTTTATTTATACTAAATGGTCTGGTGTTTGTTATTCTGGGTGTACAGGTCCCGGATGTGTTGAGTACCATATTTGAAAATGTTTCGTTTAATAATCTGCAGGTGTTGGGATATGTAGGCTTGATCTCGGTGCTACTGCTGGTTCTGCGCTTTCTCTGGATCTATCTGTTCTGGCAAGGGAATGAATGGTTGCGTACCCAATCCTCTATAGGCAGTCCCAGATTCAAGGATATTACGATCATTTCCCTCTCTGGGGTGCGGGGGGCTGTAACATTGGCGGGTGCGTTCTCCATTCCTTATGTGCTTCAGGATGGATCACCTTTCCCTGAACGGGATCTGATTATTTTCCTCGCGGCAGGAGTTATCCTCTTCTCCCTGATTGCGGCAAGCGTGTTTCTTCCGGTTCTGGCCAAGGACGATGGGAAATCCACAGAAGAAACACCGCAGAAGTCAGAACGAAAGGCACATGACATTATGCTGAATGCGGCAATACGAGCTGTCAAATCCGAAATGAACGATGAGAACAAAGCTGCCGCTCTCGCGGTTGTCTCCGACTTGTCCAAGTACATCAGACAGGCCGCAGGTCAGCTTACCGCCGATAAACGCAAAGATATTCAGAAACAAGAAACGGCTATTAACCTGATTGCCACCCGTGCGGAACGTAAAGAAGTTGAAGTAATGTTGGACGAAAATGCAATTGCTTCTGATGCGGCCTTCAAATGTGACAGCTGGTTGGATCGCAAGGAAATGATGCTGGCGAATCGCGCAAACACTCAGTTCATGACTTCGATCAGCGAGATCGGGCGTGTGTTAGGACATCTGTTCACCAACCGGTCCCAGAAGCCGAATCAACCATTCATGCTAGAAAATGCAGAACTGTTCCGTCAGGTGAAGTTACGTACCTCTGAATCGGCAATTAAGGCCATTCGTGCCCATATGAATGATGGGAATCGAGTCGTCGCACTGTCGGTCATTGCCAAGTATGAGCGTGTAATTGCCAAATTGCGCACCTGGAACCAGGGTAAAACGGAAGATCCGTTTAATCAGGAGAAATTGGAGTTGCAGATGGTGGCCATTCAGGAACAGCGTAATACGGTTCAACAGCTGTATGAAAACGGCGAAATCACCCGTGATGTGGCTGCGAAACTTCGTCGGTTTATTAACGACGTTGAAGCGACTGCGCTGAAAAACACCTAATCCGATAAATCCGATATTTTAAATATGCTAAACGGTTTGATATAATATGGACAAGAAAGACATCACAACTAAATTGTACTTATTCGATCAGTGAAGGAGAGATGAGACATGGCAGAACAACAAATTCGGTTGGGTAAAACGGATCTGGTCGTGAATCCCATTGGACTGGGTGCGAATGCAGTAGGCGGACATAATATCTATCCGGACATGCTGAATGATGAGACGGGTAAGGAAGTGGTTCGTACAGCTTTGAAACAAGGTATTAACTTTGTGGATACGGCATACATCTATGGACCTGAGCATTCCGAACGACTGATCGGCGAAGTATTGAAGGAAACCGGTCAGCGGCAGAATATCATCATTGCGACCAAGGCAGCTCATAAATTGGTGGATGGCAAGATTGTCATGGATAACTCACCTGCTTTTCTGAAAACAGCCGTGGATGAGGCGTTGAAACGTCTGCAAACCGATTACATTGATCTGTTCTACATCCACTTTCCGGATGAACATACGCCTAAGGATGAAGCGGTAGATGCGTTAAAACAATTAAAAGACGCTGGTAAAATCCGCGCCATTGGCGTATCTAATTTCTCCATTGATCAGTTGCGTGAAGCCAACAAGGACGGGCATGTAGACGTACTGCAATCTGAATATAATCTGTTCAAAAGAGATGCGGAGAAAGAGCTGTTGCCGTATACGGCTGAGCATAACATTTCTTTTGTGCCCTATTTCCCACTGGCTGCGGGACTGCTGGGCGGTAAATATAATCGCAATACAACCTTTCAGGATGGACGGGCGAAGAACCCGCTGTTTACAGGTGAAGCTTTCATTGAAAATTTGGATAAAGTTGAGCAATTGCGCAGCATGGCACAATCCAAGGATGTTGAGGTCGCTCATCTGGTTCTGGCCTGGTACCTGACACAGCCTTCCATTGATGCATTGATTCCGGGTGCCAAGCGACCGGAACAGGTCATTAACAATATGCAAACATTAAATGTGGAATTAACTGCTGAGGAAATTGCAGTCGTGGATCAGATCTTTCGTTAATGAGTTCGGGTGAATCGGGAAATGCTAACAGGGAGTTTACGTATGAAGACAAAGTGAGGACACCACATGAACCTGAAGGCAGCCCGAGTCATCGGAATGTTCACGCTAATTATTTTGCTGGGTAGCAGTTCTGCCTATGCGAAGCCTGTACAGAAGAACCGTCAGTATTATGAGGAACGAGGAGAGATAGTGTGGGAAGTTCCCACACAGGATAAACTCATCGCCCTTACCTTTGATGATGGACCAGATCCGATTCAGACTCCGCAGATTCTGGCTTTGCTTCAGCAGTATCATGCCAAAGGAACTTTTTTTGTACTTGGCAAATGGGCAGATAAATTTCCTGAACTGATTAAGCAGGAACAGCTCGAAGGGCATGAAATCGCCAACCATACGTATGCGCATACGTATGCAGTTCGATCAACACGTGCGGACAAGTACATGAATGATATGAACGAAGCGGAAAGTTCCATTATTAAAGCTGGTGCGGAGCGTCCCCTGTTGTTCAGGCCACCGGGCGGCTATTACAATGACATGGTCATCCAGGCTGCCAAACAAAAAGGGTATACCATTGTACTCTGGTCTTGGCATCAGGATACACGGGACTGGGCTTCTCCAGGTGTATCGGCTATCGTTAACAAAGTGTTGAAGAATGCACGTAATGGGGATATTGTACTCTTCCATGATAAGGTGGAAGGCAAGTCCCATACGGTAGCTGCACTCAAAACAATCCTGCCGAAGTTACAGCAGCAGGGGTACCAATTCGTTACGGTGTCTGAGCTGCTTGCTGTGAAGGCACGCGAAGCCGCGAAGGATGGAACTTCGCCTTCGTCTATTTTAAAGCATGTGCAGCCCTGAACATGGTAATCCAATTAGAAACCGAAGGTCTCAGTTGAAGAGACCTTCGGTTTCTTTATCTTGGTCTTCATATCAAACATGGAATCAGGCGTAGGAGGTTATTGCCGTGTCCCTTTTGTTTTGAAACCAAAACGTCTACAATAGATGGAGCTTTGTGTTTAAGGGTTATATAGTATACAAGATATGAATTACGACATAGAGGAGAGTGAACGTATTGAATGGACAACAACGTGTAAATATTAAGCCAGGTCTGGAAGTGGACATTGTGCTGAAGCAGGATCAAGCTACAGGTAAGCTGACACGTGGCATTGTGAAGGATCTGTTAACCAAGTCACCTACGCATCCACACGGAATCAAAGTACGACTGACGAGTGGTCAAGTGGGACGTGTGAAACAGGTCATTACAGGAGGCTCGAACTAACTGTGGCCCAAAATGGGGAGATGAGTACTACCGCAGAAGTAATGGCACATCTGGCTTCGGGCAATACACGTCAGCAGGACGCCTATTATGTGTTACAGAGTAGTGGATTGCTCGAAATATTAGCTGACTATCATCCGTATCCAGCAGGAACGGTACCAATTGATATTGATATTCCGGGCAGTGATCTGGATCTGCTGTGTTATGCAGAGGATCTGGATGTGTTTGAAGCCGAGATGTACAATCGAATCGGAGCCGTTGCTGAATTTCAATGTGTACGTGGTGGGGATCTTCCAGACCAACGTCCTTATGTGACTTGTCATTTGCAAGTGGGACATTGGCCTGTGGAGATTTTTGCCCAATCCGTGCCGGTTAATAGGCAGAATGCATACCTACATATGATTGTGGAGTGGAGATTGTTACAACTTTGGGGAGACGCGGGGCACCGTGAGATCCGCAGACTGAAACAGGCAGGGTGGAAGACGGAGCCTGCATTTGCTTCTGTACTTGGATTACAGGGAGATCCATATTTGGACATGTTGCATCTGGCAGAGATGAAACGTGAAGATCTCTGGAACTGGGCGCGTTCACGCACGTTTTTTTGAACGGTTTAGTATAATCTTTGGTCAGATTAGAAAGATGGCTACAATTGTTGTTACCGTAAGTCCCAGCAGTACAGGCTTCAGGTTGCGTCTTGCAAGTTCAAAAGGATTGACTCCGCAGATTGCAGCAGCAGGAATCAATGCCCATGGAATCAAGGTTCCGCCACCTACCCATATGGCTGCAACCTGACCGAGTGCTGTCAGCACAGGTGCGGAATCTGCCGATCCTGCAAACATGGACGCAATCGAGCCAACCAGGGATATCCCCGAGAACCCCGAACCATCCATACCAGTAACTGCTCCGGTCACCGTCATTGTAATTGCGCCCACCGTATCATTCAATGGCACTAGTCCAGCAAGTGCGACCCCAAGATCATTCACAATCCCGTGTGAACCTTCAGGAAGAGGGTTGATGAACAACTCCGTAATCGCAGCATCTCCCAGATAAAAAAATGCAGCTATGGGAATAACCGGTCCAAACACCTTGAAACCAAACTGAAATCCTTCAATTAAATAGTTAGTCGTTTCCTCCGGTCCCGCATGTCGATGTGCGGCAAGGGTAACGGCGATCAGTATAACTACAGCAGTTCCGCCAATCAGAGCTGTTGCATCGCCGCCCTGCAACTTCAATACAAACATCAGAATCACATCAACTGCGAATAACAGAGGGATAAGCATAGCGAACGCCTTTTGCAAACGGGGCGACATGACTTGACGTTGAACAGGCTGATTAGTGGGTAGGGAGGTGGACACAGGTTCTGATGAAAAAGAAGGTTCCGTGCTCACGGTACCTGATATAACGTTTGGGGAATGAACAGGTGAGCCTGATTTCATCTCTTTGCGCAGCAACCAGAAGGCTGTAAGGGTAGATACGGTGCCCATGACAATGACCAGAGGTATGCTGGCCGTCATGACGGAAGTAACGGGCAGACCGGCTGCATCGGCTGTAAGTTTGGGAGCCCCCTGAATAATGTAATCTCCCGACAGTGCAATCCCATGTCCAAACAGGTTCATGGCAATAGCAGCTCCAATCGGAGGAAGGCCTACACGCACGGCTACAGGAAGCAGTACAGCACCGACCAAAGCTACTGCTGGGGATGGCCAGAAAAATAGCGATACGACCATCATGATCAATCCGATACCCCAATACGCGACCTGAGGAGAACGGATAAACCGGGTGACGGGTGTCACCATGACCTCATTGATGCCTGTTCTGATCAAAACACGGCTCATCGCCACAATAATCGAGATGATGAAGATCGTACTTAACAATTCTTTTGTTGCATAGATAAAACTGCTGAAGATCCCAGCAACTGACCCGCTTAAGGTTTCGGTTGCCAGAAGTCCAATGGTCATAATACCCGCAACACAGATGATCGTGGTGTCCCTGCGCCGGATCATTACCGCAATAATCAAGATGATATATGCCAGATAGACATAGTGTAATGCCGTGAGTTGAATATTCATCGAACAGGCCTCCCTACATCCTGGTGACTATCCCGAGGAGTGATATATCGTATGCATGTCACGATCGGGCGTTCGTGGAGTTGAGGGCTTGCCGCAGCATTTATTTTTAGGGAGAAGCTTCTGAGCTATAAATGAAGGATTTATTTTACAACTGGAGAATTTATTACTACATGAAGCTTGTTACTCTTGAAATTGGAGCGGATGAAAGTCATCAGAATTGATATGTGAAGGTCACGGGACCCCATAGACAATGGCAAGCAGGGGTGATTACAATAAACATGCCATCATAAGGAAGAAAATAGAAAAACTATGTTGAACTAAAAGGGCGGGAATCCATAATCCATGAACTTGATCCGTTCACTTCGTTTTAAATTTATCGTGGGTCTTACATTGATCATGCTGCCATTATTCATGCTGCTTTATTACAACAACGTCTACGCCATGAAAGTTGTACGTGACAAAGTATCCCTCACCAATATGAATCATCTCGCCAAGAGTGTGGAGCAGAATGAACGTGTATTACAGGAGACGAATCGGTATTTATATAGTCTGGGTGAGCGGGACCCGGATATTATCTCTCTGTTTTTTCTAAAATACGGTAGCGGTGATTATATCATTGCAAAGCAACGGATTATGAACAAATTCATGACAGATATCGGTTTTTATAATCTAATCGATTCTTTTTTTCTATACGATGCCGTGAATGATGATCTGCTGCTCGCGACTTCAGGCAATTATGATGTCAAAAAGTCGGTTGTGCAGGAGAGTATGCCAGTCCAGATGCAGCAATTGGAAGGGGATATCCAGAAGCCGGAATGGAGCATCGTGCGTGGCGGGACGTGGAATGCGTTGGTGAAAACGGTGCGAATCAACCAGCAGTTCTATGCAGGTGCACTTGTTGATATGAATGCACTGAATCATACACAACAATTCACTGAATCCGGAGATCGGGGAGGCGCAGTCATTGTTGGAACAGACGGTGGGGCACTATCGGATTCCACATTAAATACTGCACAGATTCAGCTGGCTGCAGCGCATCTCTCCGGCCTGAAGAATCCGTATCAGGTTATCTCTGAAGTTGTGAACAAGGGCGAAGCGCGTCAATATTTGATGCTGGGTATTGCCTCGGCCATGTCCGAGATGAATTATATCGTGCTGCTGCCTGAGGAAGACATGATGCGTAACCTCCCGTTTTTCCAGCAGATCATTCGTCTGCTTCCCATTGGTGCGGCAGTTATTCTGGTTACTGCACTGATCTTTTTGCGGCATCTGTTATTCCGCCCGATGAATGCGTTAATCCGAGGCATGAGAAGGGTGAGCCGTGGAGATCTCGATGTGAAGCTGGACCCGCCATCTTCCTCGGAACTTGAATTTATGACCCGAAGTTTCAATCAAATGACCAGTGAGATCAGGCATCTGAAGATTGATGTGTATGAGGAACAGCTGCGGACGCGGGAGGCAGAGTTCAAACAACTGCAGATGCAGATCAATCCTCACTTTTACCTGAATTCACTCAATATTATTCATAGTCTGGCTTCCTTGCAAAAGCATGAGTTGGTGCAGCAGATGGCTGGTCATCTGGCCGATTATTTTCGATTCAGTCTGCGTGCAGGCAAACGTGTTATTCGTCTGGATGAAGAGCTCGAGCACATTCGTCATTACTTAGAAATTCAAAAGCTGAGGTTTCCAAGCAGATTCGATTTTGAACTGGATGTCGAACCGAATCTGGGACATTATGTGATTCCGCCATTAACCATTCAGCCTTTTGTAGAGAATGCCATTATTCATGGATTTCAGCGCCGGACACAAGCCTTTGTCATTCGGATCGTGGCGCGCCTCGGTGAGAAGTCGTCCGGTCAGATCGATGGGACGGTGCTTCAACTGATGATTGTGGACAATGGTGTCGGATTTGAAGAGGAGTTGTTGGGGCGTCTGCAACATGGTCAATACGCTGAAGACCCGAGTGGACAGCATATCGGTATATGGAACGTGGCTCATCGGCTTTTAGTAAAGTATGGTGATCAGGCCAGTTTGCAGTTTGGCAATGAGGTGGATCATGGCGCCAAAGTCATCATTGATTTACCCGCTCAGACCGAAGAGGAAGAAGGGGGAGCCTATGCGGAACCTGTTGATCGTGGATGATGAAGTGTATGCATTACAAGCAATGGTGGAAGGAGTCGATTGGCAAGCAGCAGGTATTGACCAAGTATACAGTGCTGGTGATGCCGAAGAGGCAAGAAAGATTTTAAGGGCAGATGCTATCGATATCATGATCTGTGATATCGAGATGCCCGGTGAAACAGGGCTTGACCTGCAAAGCTGGGTGTTGAAACATGATCCAGGCATACTGACCATTTTCCTGACAGGGCATGCTTTATTCGATTATGCTCAGACAGCCATTAAGCTAAACAGCTTTGATTATGTGTTGAAGCCGGCTCCAGCGGATCAATTGATTAAGGTAGTAACTCAGGCAGTGGAAAAGATCAAGGATGGAGAGCAGCGTACCCGTACCAACGAAGTTTATGAGACCGTATACAAACGCTGGAAAACCCATAAACCGCTGCTGACGGAACGCTTTTGGAAAGATGCCATCTCTCAGCGTATCACGTTAACCCAGCAACGGTTGCAAGAGCTCGCAGAATTGTATGGTGCCGAGATTGATCCGCAGGCTCGTGTGTTACCCATTGTGATCTCAGTAGAGGAATGGGTGCGTGATTTTGATTTGCGTGACGAAGAGGTATTGGAATATGCCCTTCGTAATGCAGCCAAAGAGATGTTGCTTGGCGACAAACCCGGTGAGGTGTTTCAGGATCAAAGTGGATTAAATATTGTGCTTGCTTATGAGCAAGATGGCATCATTCCGAGTGTGAGCGAAGTGGCACAACGTTGTCAGGGGTATATTCAGGAATGTGGTACGTATTTCTACTGCCGTTTGTCCTGTTATGTTGGTGCCCCGGTTGCTGTAACTGAGCTGCAAGGCATGTTAAATGAACTGATGGATATGGAGCGGCGCAATATTAAGGAGCTTGAAGAAGTTTTTGTCTATGATGAGCGGGGAAGAGATCAGGAAGATCGCTTTTTGCCTATTCCATGGTTTTCGGAATTATCCATTCTTTTTGAGACGGGTAAAGTAGGGGATTTGCGAGAACGTGTGGATGAGATTTTTGAGTTGCTTGCTGCCCAGGAGGGATTGTCTCCTGAAATGCTGCATCTCTACTATCATGCCATGCTGCATGTGGTCTATCCGCTGCTTCATCAGAAAAATGTATCAATACGCAGTCTTTATCCGGGTGAACGGGAGCCGGAAGAGGGTATGGTGACAAGGTCGTTGCCGCAGTTGAAACAGTGGACGTCTGATCTGATTGATCGTGTTATCCCGGTATTGTACCCGGACGATCATAGCCCCATGACCATTGTGGATCAGTTGTGCGTTTATATTGAAACTCATATTGGTGAAGAACTTATGCGAGAGGAGCTTGCAGCTTTTGCCGGATTCAATCCCGCTTATCTATCGCGTCTGTTTCGGAAAGAGAAGGGGATGTCCCTATCTGAGTTTATCCTGCAGGGCAGAGTAGCCAAAGCGAAGACATTGTTGTCCCAGTCCACCGTCAAAGTGACGGATATCGCTGGCAAGGTGGGGTACTATAATTACTCGCATTTCACCAAAATGTTCAAAAAGTGCACGGGTATAACGCCACAGGAGTTTCGAAAACAGTCACGTACCGTATAGTTCAGGGCGCAGCATGCTGCGCCTTTGTTTTGTTTATTTTGGCACTAAAGTCATAATTTGATAAGTCAACAGGTCACCACAGCAGATAGAGGTCTTACTCGCCCCGCCGTATACTTGAACCACAGGAGCCGCAACGGAGCTTCATCCTGAGGAAGAATTCAAGAGGAGTGAGGGAGAACAAGTTATGAAGACACAACCCCAGGCGGGTAAGGGAGTACGGATATCGGAAATACCGGGAGAAACAGTCCGAAAGCGCAAGTCTGTGTGGCACAATCTTGGCAAATTCAAGGTGCTGTATCTCATGTTCTTGCCAGGTGTCCTGTTTCTGCTGGTGAACAACTATATGCCGATGTTCGGCGTTCTGATCGCATTCAAAAATGTAAACTATGCTGATGGTATTTGGGGTAGCCCATGGAGTGGATGGGACAATTTTAAATATTTGTTCTCCACCAGTGATGCATGGGAAATTACCCGAAATACACTCGCGTATAACACGGTGTTCATTGCACTGAATCTCTTTGTAGGTGTCGGGCTTGCTATTCTGCTCAATGAAGTGAAGAACAAGGCAATGTCCAAGTTATATCAATCACTTATGCTATTACCGTATTTCCTGTCCATGATTGTGGTCAGTTATCTGGTACTGGCTTTCCTGGGCAAGGATTCAGGCTTCATGAACTCAACGATTCTGCAGATGTTCGGTGGTCAGCCGATCGACTGGTATTCAGAGCCGAAGTATTGGCCGTATATTTTGCCACTGGTGAACACATGGAAGAATATTGGATATTATGCCGTCATTTATCTGGCAGCTGTCGTGGGTATCGATGAAGAATATTATGAAGCAGCTGTGCTTGATGGTGCAACCAAATGGCATCAGATACGCTTCATTACCATTCCGTTTCTCGTCCCATTAATCGTCATTATGACGTTATTGCAAATTGGCCGTATATTCTATGCAGACTTCAGTCTGTTCTACCAGGTTCCACTGGAATCAGGAGCGCTGTTCCCTGTAACGAATGTACTGGATACCTACGTATATCGTACGTTCCTTATCGGTGGAGATATCGGGATGTCATCAGCAGCCGGTCTATACCAAGCAATCGTTGGATTTGTGCTGGTTCTTGTATCCAATACCATCGTAAGGCGAATAGATAAAGATAATGCATTATTTTGAGAGGAGGCAAGTCAGCTGTGAAATCACGTGATCCACTAGCCGTATCGAAGCGTTCCGCATCCGTTATTCATGCGATGTTTCTATTCTATGCCATTGCCTGTATCGTGCCGATCCTGCTTGTCTTCGCCATCTCATTTTCGGACGAGACAACTGTAATTGCCAATGGATATAAGCTTATTCCAGAGAAATTCAGCCTGACGGCTTATGAGTTTCTGTTCAGAGATATGGATCAGATCATTCACTCGTATGGTATATCCTTTATCGTTACCGTTGTAGGTACCATTACGAGTGTTGCGCTGACCGCATTGTATGCGTATCCGCTCTCACGGAGAGATCTGCCTTACCGGGGCTGGTTCGCCTTTTTCATCTTCTTCACAATGTTGTTCAATGGGGGTCTGGTACCTTGGTACCTGGTCTATGTCAACGTATTGGATCTGAAAAACTCCCTACTGGCACTCATTATGCCGCTACTGCTATCCCCATTCTTTGTACTGGTCATGCGTACATTCTTTGCGAACTCCATTCCGGTGTCTATTCTGGAATCGGCTCGGATTGATGGTGCGGGAGAATTGAGAACGTTTGCACGTATCGTGCTTCCGCTCTCTCTTCCCGTAATGGCAACCGTCGCGTTGTTCAGTACATTGAATTACTGGAATGACTGGTACCTTAGCATGATTTTTATATCAGATAACCGGACGATCAGCCTTCAGTACCTTATGTACCGGACGCTGCTCGATATTCAATATTTAACAACCAACTCCAACGTCTCTTCACAGATTTCGTCGCAGGGTGGATTGCTCAATCTGCCTAACAAAACTCTGCAAATGGCGATGGCTGTGGTCGGTATTGGTCCAATTGTACTGGCATATCCGTTCTTCCAGCGTTATTTCATCAAAGGTCTTACGGTTGGCGCTGTGAAGGGATAACTCTGAACCGGTTAGCGGAGTGGGCAAGGTAAATGAAGATGGACTGAAAGGGCATATACAGAAGTAGTTATCGGTTTAATTGTGAATTGGGGAATTCGGTTGTATGGTTCAACACATGACAGGAGGGGTTCAATTGGTTAGATCATTAAAGGTATGGTCACGCATGATGGCAACGGTTATGGCGCTGAGCCTGGTGCTGGCTGCTTGCTCATCAGACAAGGGTGGAACAACAACACCTGGCGCAGAAGGCGGAGGAGCAAGTGAAGGTGGGGGCAAACCCTATGAAGTGACACTGTTCTACCCAGGGACACCACAGAAGGATGTCGCTCTGGTGGAAGCCGAGATTAACAAAAAGATGGAACCGAAGATCGGAGCCACGCTTAAGATCAATGCGATTGACTGGGGGCAATGGGATAACAAGCTGAATCTCATGATTTCTTCAGGTGAAAAATCAGACATTATCTTCACAGCAGCTTGGCAGAACTACACGGTGAATGTAGCTAAAGGCGCATTCTTGCCCTTGAATGAACTGCTTGATGCACATGGTCAGGATATTAAGAAAAACCTGGACCCTGCCTTTCTGGAAGGTTCCCAGGTAGACGGCGTGAATTACGGCGTTCCTACGAATAAGGAACTTGCTGCCACACGTGGTGTGTTGGTACGTAAAGATCTGGCTGACAAGTATAAGCTGGACCTGACAGCTGTAAAGACATGGGCTGATCTGGAGCCACTTCTCAAAACAATCAAGGAAAACGAGCCAGCTATCACACCATTCTATATGTCCAACACCAATGGTAACGGGCTGTTGGAGAATCTGGATTGGGATTATCTCGGTGATGCTTCCGTACCTGGAGTCATCTCCAAAACAGCAGGCGGAACAACGGTGCTGAATGAAGTGGAGACCCCTGAATTCAAAGAAGCGGCCGAACTCGCCCGCAAGTGGTATCAAGCAGGATATATCAATAGTGATGCTGCTACGTCCAATGTGTTCCCGAAAGACCAGGCGAAGGCTGGAAAAGCGTTTCTCTGGACCGATGGCATGAAGCCAGGCAAGGATAAAGAAGAAGAAGGGTATGTGGGTTTCCCACTGACTCAGATTGAGATGACACAGCCGACAATCACGACGGGTGATGCATCTGGAGCAATGCTTGCAATCTCCCGTTCTTCCGAGCAACCGGAGAAAGCGATGCAGGTCATTAACCTGCTGCATTCCGACAAGGAAATTAACAACTTGCTGAACTTCGGAATTGAAGGTACTCATTATGTGAAAAAAGACGGACAGGATAATATCATTGCTCTCCCTGATGGCGTAGATGCCAACAGTCGCACCTATAACCCTGGTGCCCAATGGCAGCTTGGTAACCAGTTCCTGAACTTCCTCTGGGATAATGAAGATCCACAGAAATGGGAGAAGTTCAAAGAGTTTAACGCCAAAGGTGTGAAGTCGCCAGCACTGGGCTTTACGTTCAACAGCCAATCTGTCAAAAATGAAATTGCGGCGGTCAACAACGTGAACAAACAGTTCAAGCCGGGTATGACATCGGGCGCCGTTGATCCAAATGAGATGATTCCGAAATATCTGGAGAAATTGAAAGCAGCGGGAATTGATAAAATTATTGCAGCCAAACAGGAACAACTTGATGCATTCCTTGCCAAAACTAAATAAAATGATCATCTATTATGATAAGAGACTTGTATTCTAGAAGCTCTTGTCGGTGGCAAATCAAAAGGACGTTTTCGGTGAACAACCGAAGACGTTCTTTTGATTGTTGTTTTTTTGATTTGGATTGTTAATCATAAATAGGAAAAATATGATATAATAAGGTGGTTGATTAGGGGGTGTTCGTGTGTCGAGAACCAGACTTGTGTTCTCAGGGGCTTTATTGCTATTTGCTATTATCTTTACATTTAACCATCATCTTGGTTTTTCTGTTGGGGATACCATGCTGTCAGCAATAGGTATATCACCGTATACTACGTCTTATTTAAGTGGTGTACATATCACACTTTTCCTGGGGATGGGAATCTTTGCTTGCGGCTTTTACCTTACACGCAAAGAAATCGGGAAATCATTCCCCGGTCTTGCAAAAGGGTTATGGATCGTAGTTATTGCTATCGTTCTCAGTTATTCGTACATGACGGATAAATTCATGTATGTAGCCAAGTGGGGAGCTTCAGGCATTAATGCGGTATCCTATGTACAGAATGCAAGTTCTTGTACCTTTAACGTGCTGAAAACGGGTGAAACCCGAGCAACCTGTGACCTGACACTCAAAAATTACGGCAGAGATTCCGTATCCGCCGTGTTATTGCCTGATCTCGCACGCAGTTATAAGTTTAAGGACGATCCACTATTGGAAGCCTTGCAGTCTGTCCAATTAAGGCCCGTACAAGTTGAGATTGAACGCCATGGAACGTTTACAGGCAGGTTGGAGTTTTACGGGAAAGCGGAATCCCCTCTGTTCGTCAATGGGAAACTTATGGATATTGTGCTGGATGTAGGCGTGGATGGAGCAAATACGGTATTTGATTATGATATTCCATAGTTGATATTTTCATAGAAAAAAAGAATAATTACATAAACAGAAGTGGATAAGATTTGAGTCGAATAGAAAGATTAAAGATATATACTGAAATTAGATAGAGAGCTGGCTAATCGCTGGCTCTTTTTGTGCGTGGAAGTTGCATTTAGTGCAGAAATATTGGTTTTATCTCCTTCCCCCTTGAATTGGTAACGCTTACGCTAGATAATGAATTGGTTTGTCTCAAAAAAATAGTTTGTCTTTAGCGCTTACATCATTACAATTAATGTCACGACAAATTAAGACAAGGTGAGATGAAAAGATGTCATATCGGACAAACCTGTTTTCCAAAATGGTCATTCTTATTCTGATTATGCTGATTCCTGTAGTGCTTTTGTACTGGTACTCCAATCACAAAACAACAGCTGTTCTCAGAGATGAGTTAAATCGATCGAATAGTAACCAGCTTGAATTTTTCCAAAATCAAGTGAATACACACATCGAACTGTTATCCTCATGGCCGAATCTGCTCATACATGATCCTGATATTGCCAGCTTCAAGCGAATCTATGCGGACAGTAACTACTTTGATCTGGATGCGATCAACCTGGTCAAACGTATTCAGAATAAGCTGAGTATTCAGGAAAGCTCATCCAATTGGGCCACGAAATTATATCTGTATTCTCCTTCGCTTGGCAGGGTGGTTTCCGAAAGGGACGCACGTTCTTACGATAAAGAAGCGCTAAGGGAAAATATCAGTTCCGGCTGGGATGTACGCAAAATTCAGGATGGGGAAGATGATCGGTTCATGTTTAGCTGGATTACGGTATCTCCATACGGTATTAAAGACCCGGCTAATAATGCGGAAACGATTATTAAACTGGAGTTTGACAGTGATAACATTCGGGATATGCTGGATAAATTCAAGGACGATGGCAGGCATGATCCCTTCTATTTCCGTGAAGAATCGGGTGTTATCTATAACCGGACGTCAGATCGTTCATTAACGAATCAGTTGATGGAAGAACTCTCCATCCATAAACTTCAGGACGTTGATAATCGTACAGTGGTGATCGGGAACGAGCCTTACATGGTCAACACGGTGAAATCCAGTACAACAGGCTGGTATTTGGTGGACTATATGCCGCTATCAGATATTCTGAAGCCCATTCATCAATCCAATATGCTGTTCTATTCTTCCATGATTTGTTTGTTGTTAATGAGTTTTGGTGTGGCGTATTTGTTCTATGTTCAGGTGCAGGTACCAGTGAAACAACTCATTCGCGGGTTCCAGCGGTTGAAGCAGGAAGATTATTCCGTGAGGATTAAGCCAAAGGGCCGCAATGAATTCAGTTTCCTGTCCGAACGTTTCAACTTGATGGTGGAGCAGATCCAGCAGTTATTTGAACACGTTTACTTGGAACAGATTCATGTGCGTGAAGCCCGGTTGAAGCAGCTGCAATCGCAGATTAACCCGCACTTTTTCTATAATTGTTTCTCCTTCATTACGAGTATGGCGAAGCTGAAGCGTATGGACGCTGTTGTAGCGATGTCGCATAACCTATCGCGATATTATCGGTATACGACAAGACAGGAGCGTGACGTGGTACCGTTGACAGAAGAGATTGAATTTGTCAGCTGTTATCTGGAGATCCAACGGATGCGTATGGACCGGATTCATTACAAGATTGATCTGTCTGATGAGATGTTAAGACAGGAGGTACCGCCACTCATCGTGCAACCATTGGTGGAGAATGCAGTGATTCACGGCATCGAAGCGGACGCGGAAGCAGGAGAAATAAGAGTATCCGGGGAAAAACAGGGCGGTGTCATGGTTCTTGTGGTAGAGGATGATGGGCAAGGCATGACGCAGGAGGCACGTGAGGCGCTTCTGAGTAAGCTCAGGGGAACGATGGATCAGGAGATGGGCTGTGGCCTGTGGAATGTGAATCAGCGACTCCAGCTTCGATATGGGGAGCAGGCTGGGCTTGATATAACGGAATCGGAACTTGGCGGGTTACGCGTTACACTGTCATGGCCTGCCGAGCAGGAGTTTCTTCTGGAGAATGAAGGATAAGCACTTGGAATGTGTAGCGCATGATGCACGATGGAATCCATTTGCAGAATGAACGAAATAGGGAGTGAATCACTTGATTGATATATTGCTGGTAGATGATGAGACATACGTAACAGAAAGTCTGGAACTTACGATCCCCTGGGGAGAGCTTGGAGTAACGACCGTGCTGCGTGCCGCATCCGGTAAGGAAGCGTTGGAGATTATGGAGGAAAATGCAGTAGATATCGTAGTTACCGATATTCGCATGCCTGGCATGTCAGGACTGGATCTCATTGCAGAGGTAAGCAAGCGTTGGTCTCATATCCGCTGTATTTTACTAACGGGTCACAGTGATTTTGATTATGCTAAAAAAGCCATTCAATTGCAGGCAGCGGATTATATCCTGAAACCCGTAAACGATGATGAGTTTATGGGATCGGTGTCGGCAGCCATCACGTCTCTTCGCGATGAGTGGGATGAATTTGATAAATATCACCGGCTTTTATACAGTCGGAAGTCTGACTATAAGATTTTACGAGAAAATCTTATGCATGATCTGCTGCTGGGACGTGAGATCACGGCGCGGGCGCTTCGGGAACAACTGCAACAATATGAGATTCATATTGATCCGGAACAATCGGCTGTGATGATGCTGATTCGCCTTACAGGACGCTTCTCATCAATGGACCAGCAGTCTCTGGATCTGATGGATTTTGCGGTAGGTAATATTGCAGAGGAAGTACTCGGAGAGCAATTTAACGTGTGGTTTGGTCGCGGACCCCATGAGTGTCTGGTTATGTTCTTGCAGAATCAAGATCAGATCGTAGCTCCGCAGATGGACTTGGAGACGTTGAGAATCTCAGCTGAAACTTTCCGTGAGCATGTCATTCGATATTTACAGGGAGATCTGTCCATGGTAGTTACACCGTCATTTCCCTTTAATGAGTTGACAGCAGCTTATCGAAAAAGTCTGGGTTCGCTTGTCCTTTCAGGACCGGAAGAACACAAGATTATATATATGGACATGGATCAGGCACTCAGCAAAAGACCGGAGAATGATGCGACGCAGGCTCTCGAAGAGCTGTACAAACCGCCTGTACTTCCTCAATTGCTTGAGACCAAGCAATGGGAAGCGGCAGCGCGTAAGCTGAACGCGGTCTTTGACGCGGCAGAACAGGTTCGATTGTCCAGAGAACATGTGTATGAGATGTATCTGTCGGTAACCAATGCATTTATGTATATCGCCCATAAACAGGGGCATCTGGTGCATGAGATTGATCATGCGGGATTCGATCTGCTCCTTGCTCATCAGTTGATTCAATCCCCCGAGAAGCTGCGGCGCTGGGCAACCGAGATGCTGGCGAAGCTTCAGGAAGAGTTGTCCGATCAGGAAGGTGTGCAGAGCCGCAGACATGTGATCAAGCAGGTTCAGGAGTTGGTTACAAGAGATACAGGACAGGATCTGTCAGTGAAGATGATTGCGGACAAGGTATATTTACACCCCGTATATCTATCGAAAATTTACAAGGCAGAGACAGGGGAAGGTCTTGGGGACTACATGATTCGTATGCGCATGGAACGTGCTCTGTATCTGCTTAAGAATAGCAATAAAAAAATATACGAGATTACGAGTGAACTTGGCTATCAAAATCCGCAATATTTCAGCAAAATGTTCAAAAAACATTATGGTATGACACCCAATGAATTTCGGGATCAGGCATAATTACAACAACATTCCAGAATATAGGTTGGCAAAGGTGCAGAAATCTTGATTTCGTATCATAGGCTCAAAGGCCTGGTCAGCCTATAATGAAAGGGTAACCAAAACGATTTAAGGGGGAACAACATGAGAGCGCAATCAACGAAAAAGAGATTCTTGACGCTTCTCGCTACAACGCTGAGTCTAACTGTCGTTCTTGCAGGATGTTCAGGAGGCAGTGGGGGCGGAGATAGTGCAACACCAAGTACATCTGGAACCCAAAACGAATACAAAGAAAAGTATGATCCGGAAGTAACCATTACAACAGCATGGGGAATTGACCCTGAGCTGAAGTTTAAAAATGGCGAATCCATGGAAAATAACGTGGCTACCAAGTGGGCCAAAGATCAATTCGGGATTAATATTAGCTCGCTCTGGTCTGTAACGGATACGAATGGCGCATTTGCAACCAAACTTCGCCTGGCGATGTCTTCTGGTCAAGATATGCCTGAAATTGTAACGGTGGGTGACAACTTGCTTGCTCAGGATCTGATTGATTCCGGCATGTATCAGGAAGTTGGTCCACTGTTCGACAAATATGCTTCAGACACATGGAAAAAAGCGATGGAGCAAGATCCTAACGTATGGAACCAATATAGCCGTGATGGTAAAAGAATGGGTATCCCTGTTCTGGACTATGCATACAACAATGATTACTTGCTCTGGATTCGTCAGGACTGGCTGGATAAGCTGAAGCTGGAAGCTCCAAAAACAATCGATGAGCTGGAAACCGTTATGGAAGCTTTCAAAAACAATAACCCGGACGGTTTGGCTCCTGAAAAAGTCACTCCGCTCAGCATTGGTTTCAAAACATCCATGAATACATGGATGGGAGACCCATCCTGGATTTTCGGAGCATATGGAACATTACCGTTCCAATGGAATCTGGCTGCGGATGGCAAGCTGGAGTATGGTTCCATCAATCCCGGTATGAAGCAAGGTTTGGTCAAATTGAGCGAATGGCTTAAAAAGGGGTATATCCCACAGGAAGCAGCGCTATGGGATGAGAACAAAACAGCAGAGCCCGCAGTTGCAGGAACCGCCGGCATTATCCCAGGTCCTTACTGGATGAGTGGATGGCCGTTGACTGACACAGTGAAGAATTCGCCTGGTGCCGTTTGGAAACCGATTGAAATTCCAACGGGTCCTGAAGGTAAAGCAATGCGTCATGGAACACAATTCGTAAACGGTGTTACGTTGATCAAAGCAGATATGGAACACCCTGAGGCGTTCTTCACGTATCAGAACTACCTGTTTGACAATTATGCTGATCCTGCACCGGGTAGCCCGTATGATAACGGTCTATTCGACGGATATGACTACCAGCTGGACGCGAACGGAAAACAGAAAAAGCCAGACGAAATTGATGGCGGATATGTCAATGTCGTACGTTACCTGTTAGTTCGTGATGGTGCACGTATTCCAGATGCACAGATGAAAGCGTTGCTTAATTTGGCTGATGGCAAAGAGCCTGAAAGCAAGCTGGAAAAAGACGTGGCCGTAAACTATGGACCAGAAACTCCTGCAGCAGCGAAAGTGTTGCTGAGCCAAGAAGAAATTTCCTTCAAAAACATGTTCACAGGTCCAACAACACAGACGATGAAATCCAAGTTGGACTATTTGAATAAAATCGAGAATCAAGCATTTAACGAAATTATCTATGGCAAAAATCCGGCGGATGCGTTTGATACCTTTGTACAAACGTGGAAATCGGGTGGTGGTGACCAAATCACGCAAGAGGTTAACGAATGGTATGACAGTGTGAAAAAATAGTTACAAGCAGCGCTCAGACGACTAACGTCTGGGCGCTTTTTTTGTTTATTCAAGTTAAGGCAAAGTGGTTGAATTTGTGCCATTTATATTGCTTTTATGTGCTGTTTGGGCCCCATAAAAGGTTGATATAATCGCATTATAAGCCACTCAGGGAGTACTTGAGTAGGAAGAAATACAGGGGGAGCAATCATGAGAACTTTGAAACGCACTTGGCCATTCCACGTTATGCTGTTGCCAGCCATTATCTTTCTGATTATCTTCAGTTATGTGCCTATGGGCGGGATCATTATGGCATTCCAGAACTACAAGCCATGGCTTGGGATTAGCGGTTCTGAATGGGTTGGGCTGGACAATTTTAGATATCTGTTTGAACGTGAAGACAGCTTACAGGTCATCTGGAACACATTGATTATTGCTGTACTTAAACTGATTTTTAATTTATTTGTTCCATTTGTTTTTGCCATTCTTTTGAATGAGGTTCGCAAGATGGCTATACAGCGAACGATCCAAACACTTGTCTATTTACCTCACTTCTTGTCCTGGGTCATTCTGGGCGGGATTTTGATAGATCTGTTGTCAACAGGCGGCTTGGTTAACCGGGTTCTGGGAACCTTTGGACTCGGGCCATATTTCTTCCTTGGAGACAACAGTTGGTTCCGATCTACGGTCATTCTGACAGATGTGTGGAAAGAATTTGGCTATAACATGATTGTCTTTCTGGCTGCCCTTGCCGGAATTAATCCAGCATTGTACGAAGCAGCGGAAATTGACGGAGCAGGACGCTGGAAACAGACACTGCACATTACAATTCCTTCACTTGTGCCCATGCTGATGGTTGTAGGAACATTGGCACTTGGTAACGTACTGAATGCCGGATTTGACCAGATTTTCAACTTGTATAACCCGCTCGTATATCAAACGGGTGACATCATTGATACATTCGTATATCGTTCCGCAATGCAAAATGGTGAGATGGGCTTTGCAACGGCGATCGGATTATTCAAATCGGTTATTAGCATGATCTTGATTCTTGTATCATACAGCTTAGCCAAAAAATACGCTGGATACCGCATATTCTAAACGAATGAACAGAGAAAGAAGGGACCACGATGTATCATAAATCATTGCCATATCGCGTGTTTAATATAGTCAATACCTGCTTTCTGATTCTAATTGCCATCATGTGTATCATACCGATGGTTCATGTACTGGCGGTATCCTTTAGTACAAAGGCTGCTGCCGATGCAAATTTGGTCAATCTCTGGCCTGTAGGTTTCTCCCTTGAGGCATACAAAAAGACAATGAACAATCCAATTTTCTTGAACTCGCTCTGGATCTCACTGTTACGTACAGTGATTGGTACAGCTATCACCTTGCTGATTACGTTCCTGGCGGCGTATCCGTTGTCCAAAGAGAATAGTGAGTTCAAAGGCAGAACGATTTACTCCTGGATTTTTGTGTTTAGCATGATTTTCAATGGAGGGCTGGTTCCATTCTATATGGTTATCCAGAAGATTGGGTTGATGGATTCCTTCTGGGTACTTGTACTCCCGGGGGCGGTTAATACATTCCTTGTCATCCTGATGCTGAACTTCTTCCGTGGTATTCCAAAAGAGCTGGAGGAAGCAGCGCTGATGGATGGAGCTAACCATTTCAGAACATTGTTCAGTATCTTCCTTCCCATTTCGATGCCGTCCATTGCAACAATTGCATTGTTCAGTATGGTGTTCCACTGGAATTCCTGGTTTGATGGCCTGCTCTATATGAATAACGCCAAGGATTACCCACTTGCTACATTTATGCAAACAGTCATTATTGGACGTGACATGAGTAGCATGAGCATGAATCCCAAAGAGATGGAATCTCTCTCTCAAACTACGGTAAGGGCAGCTCAGATCTTCATCGGAAGTGCACCGATCTTGATTGTGTATCCTTTCCTGCAACGTTTCTTTGTCAAAGGTATGACGTTGGGCTCAGTTAAAGGCTGAGCCAGTACCCCAAATTAATGGAGGTTGATACAGTGAGCAATTTGACGGAAAAGACATTCATTCTGGGAATGGATGTGTCCTTTATGGATGAAATCGAACAGCATGGCGGGAGTTATAGTGATGTGGATGGCAAGGAACAAGACTTGCTGTCCATCCTGAAGATTAATGACGCTAACGCGATACGACTTCGAATCTGGAATGATCCTGTTGGTGGATTCTGCAATCTGGAGCGGACGGTGGAGGTAGCCAAACGAATCAAGGAACAGGGATTGAAATTTTTGCTGGATTTCCATTACTCTGATCGCTGGGCTGATCCAGCCAATCAATGGAAGCCGAAAGCATGGGAGAATCTGTCCTATGAAGAGCTTCAACGTGCGGTATGCATGTATACGGCTGACGTTCTGAGAACGTTGAAGGAACACGATGCGCTTCCAGACATGGTGCAGGTGGGCAACGAGATTACCCCAGGCATGTTATGGAATGAGGGACGTGTTGGTGGAGAAGAGCATGATACGGATGAACAGTGGGAGCGTTTTGCCGGCCTTGTGAAGTACGGAATTGCTGCGGTCAAATCCGTTGACGCGGATATTCAGATTATGATACATATTGATCGTGGTGGAGATAACGCCGAGAGCCGCAAGTTTTACGATCGCTTTGAAGCACTGGGTGTGGAGTTTGATATCATTGGTCTCTCGTATTATCCTTGGTGGCATGGCACACTTGATGCGTTACGTGACAATCTTCATGATCTGGCTGAGCGTTATGGCAAACCTGTCAATGTAGTTGAAACCGCTTATCCATGGACGCTGGAGCAGCCGGAAGGCATTGAATGGATTTTGAATCAGGAAGATATGTTGTTGCCAGGATACCCTGCAAGTGTAGAGGGACAGACCAAATATCTGAAGGATTTATTGCAGATTATCCGCGAAGTTCCTGGTGGTTTGGGGCACGGATTCTATTATTGGGAACCTGCCTGGATACCAAGTAAAGAAGAATGGTCCGTCGGGCACCCGAATAACTGGGGCAACCTCACCATGTTTGATTTTAAAGGTCGCAAGTTGGAATCGTTTACAGCACTTGCTACTGTTGAAGAATCAGATGTCGTGACATACGTATAATTTAGCGTAATACGTATCGTCTGTGAAGTCGTTGTTATCGTTATCGTATATAAACTAAAAAAACAGTAATTAAAGCAAGGGAGTTGTCCTTATGACATACAAATTTCCACCTGTAAGTTCCAAAGCCCCGCACATGTTGCATGGCGCAGACTATAACCCGGAGCAATGGCTCCGCTATCCTGAAGTGCTGGAAGAAGATATTCGCTTGATGAAGCTTGCCAAGTGTAACGTGATGTCCATTGGTATCTTCTCGTGGGTGTCCCTTGAGCCGGAAGAGGGTGTATACACGTTCGAATGGCTGGATCAGGTTTTGGATCGTTTTGCAGCAAACGGTATCTATGCATTCCTCGCTACACCAAGTGGCGCTAGACCTGCTTGGATGTCCGCGAAGTACCCGGAAGTGCTCCGCGTATCTGAGAAGCGTGTCCGCAATCTGCATGGTTTCCGTCACAACCATTGTTATACTTCCCCGGTATACCGTGAGAAGGTTACTGCGATCAACACAAAACTGGCAGAGCGTTATTCGGATCATCCGGCTGTAATCGGCTGGCATATCTCAAACGAGTTCGGCGGAGACTGTCATTGTGATTATTGTCAGGAAGCGTTCCGTGGTTGGGTTCAGAATAAGTATAAAACACTCGATGAACTGAATCATTCGTGGTGGACCACATTCTGGAGCCATACGGTTACAGACTGGAGTCAAGTGGAATCTCCTGCTCCACACGGTGAGACACAGGTACACGCAATGAATCTGGACTGGCGCCGTTTCGTTACGGATCAGACAGCTGATTTTATCGTCCATGAAACGAAACCATTGAAAGCTCAGAATCCCGATCTGCCAGTCACAACCAACCTGATGGAATTCTATGGTGGTCTGAACTATTGGAAGTTCGCTGATATTCTGGATTTCCTCTCTTGGGACAGTTATCCGACTTGGCATGATGCAGATGACGACGCGAAACAGGCATCCCGTATCGCAATGATGCATGATATCGTTCGTTCCATCAAAGGCGGTCAGCCGTTCTTGCTGATGGAGAGTACTCCAAGTTCGACGAATTGGCAAGATGTCAGCAAGCTGAAAAAGCCGGGCATGCATCTGCTCTCTTCTATCCAGGCTGTGGCGCACGGTTCCGATAGTGTTCAGTACTTCCAGTGGAGAAAAAGCCGGGGGTCCAGTGAGAAACTTCATGGTGCGGTGGTAGACCACGTAGGAACGGAACACACACGTGTGTTCCAAGATGTCACCGACGTAGGAACGGCTCTTGAAGGTATGGAAGCCATTGTAGGAACAGCGGTTCCGGCAGAAGTTGCAATTATATTTGATTGGGAAAACCGCTGGGCCGTTAATGATTCCCAGGGTCCACGCAATATCGGTGTGAAGTATGAGCAGACCGTGGAAGAGCATTATGAAGCATTCTGGAAAAAGGGAGTCGCTGTAGACGTTATTGATATGGATGCAGATCTGTCCAAGTATAAGTTGCTGATTGCTCCAATGCTCTATCTGGTACGTGAAGGTGTCGGGGAACGCATTGAGAAGTTTGTAGAACAAGGCGGTACGTTTGTAGCAACTTACTGGTCTGGTATTGTAAATGAAAACGATCTGTGTTTCCTGGGTGGATTCCCAGGCCCCCTGCGTAAGACACTTGGCATCTGGTCCGAGGAAATTGACGGACTGCATGATCGTGATCTGAACGGAATCATTCCGGAGAAGGGCAATGAGCTTCAGCTCAATACAGCGTATGATGCAATTGAACTGTGTGATCTGATTCATCTGGAAGGCGCGAAGTCCCTGGCTACGTACCGTTCTGACTTCTATGCCGGACGTCCGGCATTGACGGTTAACCAGTTGGGTACAGGAAAAGCATATTATGTAGCGACACGTCTGAAAGCACCATTCTATGATGATTTCTATGCGAAACTAATCGCTGACCTGAACATTGAGCGTGGACTTGAAACCGAGTTGCCTGCCGGAACAACGGCACATACACGTACAGATGGTACAGCAGATTATGTGTTTGTACAGAACTACACGCCAGATGAGAAGCTGATTGAACTAGATGGACAGTCCTATACCGATCTGCTCAGTGGTGATGCCGTGGAAGCAAGTCTCAGCTTGAAGCCATATGACATTTGTGTTCTGCGCAGACCGGCTGCCCGGAAATAATATAAGTTCTATATGCTACTAAATGAATGAAGTTAGTATTGAGAAAAGATGCCCTGAACGCCTGCATTGGTGTTCAGGGCATCTTTTTTTATTTTATGTATTTGGCTGTTGAACGACTTTTTCTGGACAAGATAAAGGATAAACGTGTCCGCGTAGCGAAGACAAACACGTAACATGTAACTCAAGACTTTCAGTCTGGGAGGAATGGAAATGAATCAAAGAAATCTGGATGGTAACAGCATTATTATTCGACTGGAAATGACAACTAAGGATATCAAGTTTGGCGAAGTGGCTTCGGCCATCTCGGAAGCTGGGGGAGACATCATTGCCATCGACGTGATTTCCACCAATCAGGATGTAAGCGTACGCGACTTGACGGTCGCCGTTACAGATGCACAAGATAACAGTAAAATTATAGAAGGGGTGCGCCAGCTTAAAGGTGTGTCCATTATTAATGTATCGGATCGGACGTTCCTGCTTCATCTGGGCGGTAAGATCGAAGTAACACCAAAGACCCCGATTCAAAACCGGGAAGATCTGTCACGTGTGTACACTCCGGATGTGGCTCGTGTATGTTCAGCCATTTCAGAAGAACCCGGTAAAGCCTTCTCATTGACAATTAAACGGAATACAGTGGCCGTCATATCGGATGGCAGTGCCGTACTTGGACTTGGTAATATTGGTCCTCGTGCAGCGATGCCCGTCATGGAAGGTAAAGCGATGTTATTCAAACAGTTTGCAGGTGTGGATGCTTTCCCAATCTGCCTGGACACACAGGATACCGAGGAAATCATACGTACTGTGAAAGCGATATCACCTGGTTTTGGCGGCATTAATCTGGAGGATATCTCATCACCGCGCTGTTTCGAGATTGAACGTCGTCTGAATGAGGAATTGGACATTCCTGTATTTCATGATGACCAGCATGGCACAGCGGTTGTGTTATATGCCGGTCTGATCAATGCGCTCAAACTGGTGGGCAAGTCCATTGAAGATGTGAAGATTGTGGTCTGCGGTATTGGTGCAGCAGGTGTAGCTTGCAGCAACATATTATTGTCCGCGGGAGCCAGCCGGCTTATAGGTGTCGATCGTGAGGGTGCGATTGTACGGACACAAACCTATGAGAATGAAGTCTGGAGTGATTATGCAGCTCGTACAAACCCGGAACTGGAAACCGGATCGCTGCGTGATGTCATTCGTGGAGCCGATGTGTTCATTGGCCTGTCCCGCGGGAATCTGTTAACTCGCGAAGATGTGCAGACCATGGCAGAAGATCCAATCGTGTTTGCAATGGCAAACCCGGTACCTGAGATTATGCCTGCCTTGGTGGAAGACATTGTGGCTGTAATGGCAACAGGACGATCCGATTATCCGAATCAGATCAACAACGTGTTATGTTTCCCGGGCATCTTCAGGGCAGTTCTGGATTGCCGAGCCACCGAAATTAATGAAGAAATGAAGCTGGCAGCCGCGCAAGCGATTGCATCGGCCATTACGGATGAAGAGCGTACACGTTATTATATTATTCCGAGTGTGTTCAATGATAAAGTAGTCAAATCGATGCGCAGTCGCGTAATTGAAGCAGCTGTTAAGACGGGTGTAGCTCGGCGTATTCCTCGTGAACAGGCCCGTGAAGGCGGGGAATCGTAAGATGTCAGAGAACCCTCTTCAACCTGGCGGGAATCTGCAAGAATTAGGGCACATGCATAATATAGATGGAATAACGGCAGGAGAGGCTGTTCTGCGCGCCGCCCGATCCTTTGTTCAAGGGGACTCATCCAAGCATAGTGATGGTCATGACTGGCCGCACATTGAACGGGTAACCGCACTTGCGGTTGAACTCGCTCACCGCATGGGTGCAGATCCATTTGTCTGCGAACTGGCTGCTTTATTACATGATGTACCGGATGAGAAGCTGAATGAGAGCTTGGAAGCCGGGATGGCCAAACTGAATGACTGGCTGGATACCCAGCCTCTTGACCCGGATATACGTAATAAGGTTGTGGGTATTATTAGCACCATCTCATATGCGGGAGGCCAGCGTCCTGCGGTCAGTTCGCTTGAAGCACAGGTTGTTCAGGATGCGGATCGACTGGATGCAATGGGTGCGATTGGGATCGCGCGAACCTTTGCCTTTTCAGGCGCCAGAGGGCGCGAGATGTACGATCCGTCCCTTCCTCCACGGGAACAGATGACCCGTGAGGAATATCGCAATGGGCGCAGCACAACGATAAATCACTTTTACGAGAAGTTGTTCAAGCTCAAGGATCTGATGAATACCTCCTATGGCAAGGAGCTGGCGGAACAGCGTCATGATTATATGGTGCAGTTTGTGGACCAGTTCAAAAGGGAATGGGAGGGCACAAACCGTTAGGCAGGCATAATAAGCATGAGTATTCCACAGAGATATATTAAGTAACAGAGGCGAATCTTTGAAGTGGAGAAATCCATTTTGAAGATTTGCTTCTTTTTGGGTTAATAATGTGTATTAACATACATAAAGAAATCAATTTCATAATACCTCTGACTTATGACATGGCAACGGAAGACCTTACATGGTACAATAAATCGTTCTCCTGAATGAATTCAGGCAAAAAAAGAAATATGGGGTAATAATGAACATGATCATCAAATGTAAAATTTCAGGTTCGGTAAAGAGGAGGGGTCACCACCATGTCGTTTGGTGCACGTGTACTTAAGACGGGGATCGCGGTCACGCTTGCCTTGTACCTAAGCAGCCTGTTCTTGAACCCGCAATCTCCCGTGCCTGCCGCAATCGCGGCTATATTCGCCATGCAGCCTTCCATCTATCGTTCCTGGAAATACTTCCTGGATCAATTGCAAACGACCACGCTGGGAGCTATTGTCGCCCTGGTGGGGGGCATGGTGTTGTCCAATGAGCCAATCGCCGTTGGATTAATTATTGTACTTGTCATCATGATCTGTCTTAAATTGAATATGGGTGAGACGGTTGGCCTGACACTGGTCACGGTTGTATCCATTATGGAAGCCTCGGGTGACTGGCATTTTGCACTCAATCGTTTTCTGTTGACACTGGTTGGTATTGTATCGGCGTTTCTCATCAACATTACGGTATTTCCTCCGAAACCGAAGGTTCAGTTCGTGAAGCAGATCCATAGTGTATTCAGCGGTATGTCGTTGCTTCTGCGAACTTCGATCTCGGATGAGATCAAGGAAGTTGTATTCCGGGAGGAGAAAAGCAACCTGGGAGGTTCCATTAAGTCTCTGTCCGACAAGTATAACTTGTTCGAAGAGGAACAGAAAAAGATGAAACGTTCGAAATTCAGCGAAACTCGTCAGATGGTGGTCTACAAACAAATGCTGCTGAGTCTGCAAAAAGGATATGAGGTGCTGGATTCGGTGGAACGCCACTATTTCCAGGCACCGCGGACAACGGCCATGGATCAGTTTTTTGACTCACATCTTGAACTGGTTATCAAATTCCATGAGCATGCACTGCTCAAGTTCGAGGATAAGCTGAAACCTAATGGGGAAGAAGCCGCACAGTTTGTATTGGATAATGACCGTTTCATGGAGCAGGCGATCACCCAGTTTGATATCGACAAGGAAGGGATGTTACGATTGTCGATCGTGGCTGCTGCAATTTATGATTACGGATATCAACTGGAACGTTTGAATCGACTTGCCGAACATGTGCATAGCGCCAGTGAAGACAAAGAATCACAGGACAAAATTTTGAATTGGCTTAAGTGGCCTTAAGTGCGAGTTCAAAAAGGCTGGTTTTCAGTACCGAGAAGATGGAATGAAGCTAGAAATGGAGTAGCGGAGCGTAGGAAGACTACGTGAGCAACTACAATGTTTCCGAAGGAAACATACTTCGTAAGCGTCTGCTTATTCGGCTGAATTTCATATTCGATGCTGATGATGCCGTTAGGCATGATTCGTAATCAAAAGTAGACTTTTTGAACAACCTCTCTAAGTGCGAATTGCGCACCTGCTTGGCGATCATATACAATGTAGTTACAACATTGCCCGGACCATCGTGTCCGGGTTGTTTTGTCATACATAGGGCTGAAGCGCATGAATGATTTTTAACGAACTGAGGGATAGAGACATGATTATAGAGGAATTGGACGCTGAACTAATGGAATGGTTGAGTGGGACAAATCTGGAGTATAAACAGCATGAAGCCATGCAACTGCTAACCGTATCTGAGGATCAATGGCCGCATCAGGCGATGATTAGTATGGGAGAAGTGATTGCGATAAATCCGCAGCAGCTTAGACTTGCTTTATGGCCAGGTACACAGACCAGTATGAACATGAGCAATACAGGCAAGGCTACCTTGATTACGGTTCAAGGACATCGATTGCTGCATATCCGTATAGAAGTAGAACGGTTGCCTGAGATTGAGGGGGCTGTTCATCCGAGAGATCGTTTTGAAGCACAAGTGCTTCAGGTACGTGTGGATCACGCGCCATATGCGGAGATCACTTCAGGAATAACCTTTCAATTAAAAGATGAACTTGGAGCAATTACACGCTGGAAAGAGACGATTGAAGAATTACGAAAGTAGGCAGGAGTTGCCAAGTCAGTTGAGGACCCGGTGATTGGGTAATAATGAAGAAGAAAACAACAAAAAACGCCTCCGCTTGCATCGGGACGTTGTCACTGGTACAATAAAAAATGGTTTTCAGAAAATTAGAACTAATTAACATATAATTAAAATGTTTACTTTCTAATAATTATACCATTGCCTTTTCGGGCTTGTCAAATGGGATTTTGAGGACACAATCCGGGGAAAGAGGGGCTATTAACATATGAGTACAGATCAGCAATGGAATGAGGAACAACAACGGGTCAACACCGTGACCGATCAGATTGAACGCAAGATCACAACGTTAGAAGATGAAGTAGGCTCCTTCCGTGACGAAGTGGTTGGAATGAGAAAAGACTTTTGGGACGAAGTCACGATGAACTTTAGTGAAGCGGACGATGTCGGAGAGACATCAACCAGCATGCGGCAGCAGTCACAGGTACTATCCGATCGGGAGCGCAGCCATCTTAATACAGCGGCTGCGTTGGACAAAATGAAACGACTGCATCACTCACCATATTTCGGCCGCATTGATTTCAAGGAAGACGGGTATCCAAATGCTGAACGCATTTATCTGGGCATTGCATCGTTGCTGGATGAGAAGGAAGAATCTTTTCTGGTCTACGACTGGCGTGCGCCGATCTCTAACCTGTATTATGACGGAGCACCGGGTCCAATCACGTATCATACACCCAGTGGAGAGATCAGCGGTGATATCGAGATGAAGCGGCAGTTTGTCATTCGGGACGGACGTATCCGGTTTATGTTTGACACGGGGGTTACGATTGGCGATGAGTTATTGCAGGCCGTGCTCAGTCGAACTTCGGATGCACAGATGAAGAGTATTGTAGCGACCATTCAGAAGGAGCAAAACCGGATTATCCGTAATGACCGGACACGCATGCTCATTGTGCAAGGCGCAGCCGGCAGTGGCAAAACATCCGCGGCGCTCCAGCGTGTAGCATATCTTCTCTATAAATACCGCGAGCATCTGCAAGCGGATCAGATGGTTCTTTTTTCACCAAATCCGATGTTCAACAGTTATGTCTCCACGGTACTGCCTGAGCTTGGGGAGGAAAACATGTTGCAGACGACCTTCCAGGAGTATTTGGAGCGCCGTTTGGGTCGTGAATATCAACTGGAAGATCCGTTTATTCAACTCGAATATGTACTTACAGGGACGGAAGATCCCGATTACGATGTGCGCATGTCCAGCATTCGGTTCAAGTCATCCGAATCTTTCCTGAAGGTGATTACACGTTATAAGGAAAGCATGTTGTCAGGTGGCATGAAATTCAAGCCGGTTCGCTTCCAGGGCCGAGCGATTGTCACGTCAGAGGCTATGGCTGAGAAATTCTATAGTTTCGAATCATCCGTTAAGCTGGTGAGTCGACTAGAGATGTTGCGGGACTGGATGCTGAAAGAACTGTCTGCCTTTGGTAAAGGTGAACTGGATGCGCCTTGGGTAGACCAGCAGCTTGATCTGATGGAGCCGGAGGATCTGCAACGTGCCTATCAACGGTTGAAGCGCAAGCAAAAAGGAAAGACGCATACGTTTAATGACTTCGAGCAGGAAAGAGAAATTCTGGCACGCATGGTGGTCAGTGACCGACTCAAACCTTTGCGAAAATGGATTAAGTCCTTACGATTCGTTGATATAAGACAATTATATGCACATCTGTTCAACGATCAGGCTCAGATGGAGCGATTGTTGGGTGATGAAGCGCTGCCTTCTCAATGGGATGAAATCTGTAAGATGACCTTACGCAGATTGAAGCTTCAGGAGTTGGCATATGAAGATATTACGCCATACTTGTACTTGCGTGAGCTTATGCTTGGATTCCATATTAACTCCAATATTCGTCATGTCATTATTGATGAAGCCCAGGATTATTCTGCGTTTCAGTTGGCATTTATGAAGAGGTTGTTCCCACGGGCGAAAATAACAGCACTTGGTGACTTTAATCAGGCCATCTATGCCCACTCTTCAGTGCTGAGTGGAACAGGACCTTTGACTAACCTGTACGGTCCAGACAATACAGAGGTCATTGAGCTGACCAGAAGTTATCGATCTACTCGGGAGATCGTGGAGTTTACCCGTGGCATGGTGCCTGGTGGGGAAGAGATTATTCCATTTAACCGTAGCGGCGAGAAGCCTAAAGTGATTGTTTCTTCTGATGCCGAGCGTCATATGAACGTCATCACGACAGATTTCAAACACTTGATTGAGGAAGGGTATGAATCAGTTGCAGTGATCTGCAAGACCGCCGAAGAGAGCAGAGACGTACATGCTGCATTGAGTAAGGCGCTGCCCACAGCACCGAAGTTAATCAAGAAAACGACGCTGGCTTTTGAACAGGGTGTTCATGTCATCCCGGCGTATCTGGCCAAAGGTGTGGAATTCGATGCTGTCCTGATCTATGACGGCTCTGCGGAGCAGTATGCTCAGGAGCATGAACGCAAGTTGTTCTATACGGCTTGCACACGAGCGATGCATCTGCTACACGTTTACTGCGTGGGCACACCGAGTCCGTTCATTACCGCCCAGTCGGAAGAAAAGTATGATCTTGGCAAGGTGTCTGCTGCGCAAGTGGACTGACATAACACTTCATATGCATAAGAAGGCTTCCGTTCATTGGAACGGGAGTTTTTCTGTATATGATACATAGATCGGGAAGAAGCTAGCTTAGCGAGGGAAGTATACATGTTGAGGTTCCAGCCATATAGGTGATCGTATCGAATGAAAATACCTAACGTGAATTCGTAAGGATTGGGTTCCGTGGATAAAAATGACTTCTTAATTTGTATTCAAGCACAATGGATGTAATTTTTCTTTACACATGAAGTCCGGACTCATATAATCGTAACAATATATTTTTTTTGGATCGTTTATTAAAGGAGGCAACAAAATGAACATACCATCTTTTGAACGGCCACTTATGGCTGATTGTGTACCTGATCTGGTCGCTACAGCACGGGGAGATTTGCCAGCGACTTTGGTCATTCGGGGAGGTACGCTGGTAAACGTGATATCGGGTGAGATTTTGCCGGAGATGTCCATAGCCGTACAGGGAGCTCGAATCGCTTATGTTGGTAAAGATATAAGCCACACAATTGGAGAACATACCCGGATTATTGAAGCAAACGGTAAGTATATCGCTCCTGGTTTGCTGGATGGACACTGCCATATTGAAAGTACACAGATGAAAGTAACCGAGTTTGCAAGAGCGGTATTGCCTTCAGGCACAACCGGAGGTTTCTTTGACCCACATGAGATCTCTAACGTGCTTGGTCTGAAAGGTCTGAGACTGATGCTGGATGAAGCACGGACCACACCGATGGCAGCCTATATGCAGGTGGCTTCCTGTGTGCCTTCGACGCATCCAGGACTGGAGACAACAGGTGCTTATATCGGGCCTGAAGAGGTAGCTGAGGCTCTTTCCTGGGGTCCGGACATGATTGGCCTTGGTGAAGTGATGAACTTCCCTGGGGTAGTCTATGGGGACGAGACGATGATTGGTGAGATACAGGCGACCCTCCGGGCAGGTAAAGTGGCTGACGGTCACTTTACCTGGGCTGCAGATGACTGGCGTCTGCCAGCGTATGCAGCGAGTGGCGTTACAGGGGATCATGAATGTGTGACCAAGGAAGATGTGGTTGAACGTCTGCGACTCGGGATGTACGCGAAGATGCGCCAAGGTTCGGCATGGCATGATGTAGCCGAGACGATCAAAGCCTGCACTGAGCTTGGACTGGATACACGCCGGATGATGCTGGTGACCGATGACCGAAGCTCTGAATCCCTGCTCAAAGAAGGACATATGGATTTTGTTGTTCGTCTCGCAATCTCCCAAGGGGTGAAGCCGGTTACGGCTTTCCAGATGGCAACCATTAACACGGCTGAGCGCTTTGGTGTTGCGCGCGACATTGGTGCGGTTATTCCGGGCAATATAGCTGATATTATTCTGCTGGACGGCCGACTGGCTGATGTACGTGTGGGCATGACAATTGCTGCCGGGCAAGTAGTAGCCGAGAACGGGAAGATGACCGCGGTATGGGACAGTTTCACGTACCCGGAGGAAGCACTGAACACGGTGAAGTTAGAAGCAAATATTCAGTCAGAAGATCTGAAGCTTGCTGCACCGATTCAAGAGGGGACGATTGGTGCCAAAATCATTCATGTGACAGAGAACCATGTGGATACAAAGGAGAAACACCTGCCTGTTAGAGTAGAGAACGGCAAAGTTGTGGTTTCAACTTCAGGGGAAGTATGCAAAATTGCGGTATTGGAGCGTCACAAACAAACCGGGAATCGAGCGGTAGCGCTTGTTGGAGGCATCGGTTTCACATCCCCTGCAGCGATTGCGATGACGGTTGCTCATGATAGTCACAACCTGTTGATTATCGGTAATGATGATGCCCTGATGGCCGAAGCCGGTAACCATGTCATTCGTATGCAGGGCGGGGTCGCCCTGGTAACGGCAGCAGGTGTAACCGAATTCCCGCTGCGGATTGCAGGTTTGATGTCAACCGAGCCATTCGAAGTCGTTGCAGCGCAATCGGCAGCAGTCAGTGAAGCTTTACAGTCCGCAGGATGTACGTTGAATAATGCGTTCATGACGCTTTCGTTGCTCGCGCTGGTTGTGATTCCGGAATTACGTTTGTCCGACAAGGGGCTTGTGCGGATCTCGGCAGAAGGTATTGAACGGGTGTCACTTTTCGATGAAGTGGTTGACAATACACCGGTAGCTCCATCGGGTAATGAATGAACTGAAATGTCGACTAGACATCATTAAATAGGGTTCCATATAAAGCCGCCTTAGGGCGGTTTTTTGGTGTGTTTTGAGAGAAAACGCTTTCTAGGTCTTCTGAAGCTTGGTGTACATATGGCAATAATGACTGAAGTCATGCTGGAATAAGGATTGAATTTGAAAATAATGAATAATTGTGACTTTTGAACTATACATACAGAACTACGAATTCCCGAAATATAGTTATATGATTCTTTCGTCGTGAGTCTTGAAGATGATATTGCATATAAAAGCAATCCGAATTCGTCGTACCTAATAAGGTTCCATTAAATGAATATGAAACGACACAATTTCATCCAGATTTGCACGTCAGAGCTGATAACTTCAGAGGGAGTGTACAAATATGAAAAGCAAAAGGGGTTACCGTTTTATCTTATTACTGAGTTGTTTGGTCCTGTGTGCGAGTACAGCCTGTTCTTCCAAAGCCATTGCGGATGGTTCAGTCGACAGTTATACAACGATTCATGGAAAACTTGATGCACCGGTGAGAGCGACATGGGTGTGGGATACCACCCAGATCCGAAGTAATCCTCAAGAGGTGTTGAATTACGCTACAGCGAACAAGATCAATACGATCTATCTGCAGATGAACCGGGATATAAAAAATCCTGAATATAAAAGTTTTATCCGCCAGGCGAGAGCCAAGAATATTGCGGTGGACGTCATGGATGGAAGATCAGCCTGGGGCTTAACGGAAAGCCGGGAGCAGATTTCATCTTTCCTGGACTGGATCGAGGCATATCAGGCGCAGGCGTTGTCCAGTGAGAAATTTGCTGGTATTCATCTAGATATTGAGCCACATGTGCACCCACAATGGAAAACCAATCAGGCCAGTGTGATTACCCAGTGGCAAGGAAATGTGGAGTACATTGTTGAGCGAGCATCACGGATGAAGATGCCGGTAGCGGCTGATCTGCCTTTCTGGCTCGATAACTACAAAATTCCGGGTTCCACGATGGCCGTAAGCAGTTGGATGATACGCAAGTTTGATTCCATCACCATTATGGCTTACCGCGATACAGCTGCTGCAATCTATAGTGTAGCGAAGGATGAACTTACAGAAGCAGCTCTGCTCGGCAAGACGATCTCGATCGCCGTGGAAACAAAGCAAAGTAAGGAAGGCGACTTCATTACTTTTTATGAAGAGGGATCTGCTTATATGGAAGCACAATTAAAGTTGGTCGAAAAAATGGCTTCAGTACATGCGTCCTTTAATGGGTTCTCCGTACATGAGTACACTTCATGGAAGACGCTGAAAAAGTGAGCCCAATGTTAAGCTTCAAAGCGTAAGGCTGATAGCAGCGAGTGAGATGAGTTCTAACTGAGCCAGTGTGGCTCAGATCAGAGCGTTATCTTACTCGTTGGCTGGAAAGTTGATAAAAAAGATAAAGAAGGTGTTTGCAGCTGAATAGCTGTGAGCACCTTCTTCTTTTATACCTGAACCAAGGCAGATTCCATGGCTACGTTCTCATAGAACAATTTGCGATACTGTGATGGTGTGGTGGCTTTATGCTTTTTAAATGTAGTGATGAAGTAGCTTAGATGCTCAAAACCCACATCCATGGCGATATCAACAATTTTGTGATCCGTATTCTCAAGCTGAACGCAGGCCTGTTGAACGCGGTAATAGTTAATGTAATCAACCGGGGTTTTCTGCACCATCTGTTTGAAGAAACGGCAGAAGTGTCCTTCGCTCATATTGGCTTCATCAGCCAGTTCTTTCAGCTTCAATGGCTCAGGATAACGCTTGTGGATATAGCCGAGCACGGATTTCAGGCGCTCTACCTTGTCATGACTCCCTGTAGCGATGGTGCCTTTGAGCGGAGCAGGTCTCATATGTTCGAACATACGGGCAAATATGAGATACAGGTACGCTTTCGTTGACATTTCACACGTTTCTGTTCGGGCAGCATGGTCAGCGAATATGCGTTGCAGGTGATCCAGAATTTCTTGTCCCCAATCCTCATCTGCCTTGATATGAGAAGGGGGGATCACGGTTTTACGCACCAGTGGACCGATGAATTTCTCCTGTACCGTATCGAAGGTGCGGCTGCCAAGCAGCTCCGGATTAAATACAATGGAAGAGAATACACAGGGAATATCACCTTTCAGATAACCTGCATGAATCTCACCTCGATTGATAAAAATGGCTTCTCCAGCTTGAACCTCAATGGTGTTCATATCAATCTGAAAGACCGCACAGCCCTGAGTAACCATGGTGAACTCCATTTCATCATGCCAGTGGCAATCCAGAATGCTATCGCCGTTCAGCTGTTGTATATCGGGGTACACACTGACTGGATACATGGCATTGCCGTGAATTCGGTCTTCGCGTAATCGTTCACGTTCCATATCAACGCCTCCTTTTACTTCATTTTTAATGTAATCGTTTCCAAAGTTTGGTGTTGATGTTCAAGAATCGGATGGTTATTATCAAAATCGTGATATATTTAGTCAAAATAAGAGAAGAAATTCATTATTAATATCAATATTATTATAGTATAACCAAAGGGGGAAAGAAAACATGAAATTTACTGATGGATTCTGGATGACTCGTGAAGGGTACCAGATTCAAAACCCGACTGACATTCGTGATATTGTACAAAAAGATAATTCTTTGACCGTATATGCGGCAACTAAATATATTCGCAGCAAAGGCGACACGTTGAACGGTACATTGCTTAAAGCAACATACAGCTCACCTATGCCAAACGTTATTCGTGTAACCTTGAATCACCATAAAGGCGGAGTGAAAAAAGGGCCTGTATTTGAGCTCAACACGCAAGATGCAAACGTTGACATCTCGAAAAATGAACAAGACGCAGTTTTGAAAAGCGGTAACCTGGAAGTTCAAATCGACAAAACAAACGGTTGGGACGTTAGCTTCCTATATGGAGGAAAGCGTATTACAGGTAGTGGTCAAAGAGCGGCTGGTTATATTACAGGTCCAAGCAAGGAAGCGTACTTCCGCGAGCAGCTTGATCTCGGTATTGGTGAATATGTTTACGGACTCGGTGAGCGCTTCACACCGTTTGTTAAGAATGGCCAAATCGTCGATACCTGGAATGAGGACGGCGGTACAAGCAGTGAGCAGTCATATAAAAACATTCCGTTCTACTTGTCCAATAAAGGATATGGTGTATTTGTAAACCATCCGGAACGCGTATCCTATGAGATTGCATCTGAAAATGTATCCAAAGTTCAATTCAGCGTAGAAGGAGAGACTCTGGAGTACTTCATTATCGGCGGTGACAATCCAAAGGATGTACTTGATAATTATACGAAATTGACAGGTAAACCAGCACTTCCACCAGCATGGACATTTGGTCTGTGGCTGACAACTTCATTCACAACGGATTATGATGAAGCAACGGTTAACCATTTTGTAGATGGTATGGCTGAACGTGATCTTCCGCTGTCTGTATTCCACTTTGACTGCTTCTGGATGAAGGAATACCAATGGTCTGATTTCGTCTGGGATGAAGCGATGTTCCCGGATCCGGAAGGCATGCTTGCACGTCTGAAAGAAAAGGGCCTCAAAATCTGTGCTTGGATCAATCCATATATTGCAGAAAAATCCTACTTGTTCGATGAAGGTATGGAGAACGGTTATCTGGTCAAAACAGCCGATGGTAGCGTATGGCAATGGGATATGTGGCAAGCAGGTATGGCTCTGGTTGACTTCACGAATCCGGATGCTGTGAATTGGTATAAGAGTAAGCTCGAAGTCCTGCTTGATCAAGGTGTAGATTCCTTCAAGACCGACTTCGGCGAAAGAATTCCGACAGATGTCGTGTACTTCGATGGTTCTGATCCGGTTAAAATGCACAACTATTATACACAACTGTATAACAAAGCTGTATTTGAATTGCTCGAAGAGAAGATTGGCAAAAACGAAGCTGCTCTGTTTGCACGTTCCGCAACAGCAGGTGGTCAACAGTTCCCGGTTCACTGGGGTGGTGACTGTTCTTCCACGTATGAATCCATGGCTGAATCGCTTCGCGGTGGCCTGTCACTGGGGCTTTCCGGTTTCGGATTCTGGAGCCATGATATCAGTGGTTTTGAAAGCACAGCGAGCCCTGACGTATACAAACGCTGGGTACAATTCGGACTTTTATCTTCACACAGCCGCCTGCATGGCAGCACTTCGTATCGTGTGCCTTGGCTGTTTGACGAGGAATCCGTGGACGTTGTTCGTGATTTTACCAAACTCAAAATCAGCCTGATGCCGTACCTGTACAATTCTGCGGTAGAGTCAACGGTAAAAGGTATTCCGATGATGCGCGCTATGCTGCTGGACTTCCCAGAGGACCCAACAACATACAGCCTGGATACGCAATACATGTTTGGTGACTCGATTTTGGTGGCTCCAATCTTCAACAAGGAAGGCGATGTGCGTTATTACCTGCCTGAAGGAACTTGGACGAACTATCTGACAGGAGCGAAAGTACAAGGTGGACGCTGGATCAGTGAAAACCATGACTTCAAAACACTGCCAATGATGGTCAAACCAAACAGCTTGATCGCTGTGGGTGCGGTGGATAACAAACCGGATTACGACTTTGCAAATGATGTATCTCTGCACTTGTTCGAGCTGGCTGATGGTCAAACGGCTCAAGCTGTCGTTGTGAACCAAGCTGCTGAACAGGAGCTAACAGTTAACGTTACACGTAATGGATCAGTGCTGGATGTTCGTGCTGAAGGTGCAGGTAAACCTTGGAACATCGTGCTTCGTGGTATTGAAAGTGTATCCAGCGTTGAAGGTGGTTCCCAAATGTCTGGTGCAACGGGTGTTGTTGTTACGGCAGCAACAGGTGCAAGCGCGCTTACAATCCAACTGTAAAATGATATAGTAGAAGAAAAGGACGGTGCCGAAAGGTGCCGTCTGTTTGTCTACGATGATAGGAGATTGAATGAAATGAGTACAATGAATTCCGGTTTGCACTGCACGATATCAGCAGAGATGCTGCATCAACTGGTAGAGATTAATTTTGGAAGCGATACCAAAGTGAAGGAGTTTGGTCTCCTGCAAGGTGGACTTTTTAATACAACTTATCGGATTCACCTTGAACATACATCCTATGCGGATGTGATTTTACGTTTGGCTCCAGAGCGGGGAGAGATGGCGGCTGGTTCTGCGAGTGACCCACTCTTTTCTTTTGAACGTACGATGATGGCGGCTGAACCGATTGTGTATGAATATTACCGTAAGGCAGGCATTCCTGCTCCCAACATTATCGCCTGTGATGATAGCGGATCCATCATTCCGAGAACGTACATGTTTATGGAGTTTATTCCAAGTAAGCAGCTGGATCACGCATCAATTTCAGACATAGACAAAGAGCGATTGTATCATCAGCTTGGCGTCTATACCGCCATCATGCATCAGATCGAGGGGGCATCGTTTGGGTGGCCGCTGGGAGATGGGACGATTAGAGGCTCGGATCAATGGTCCGAGGTGCTGCACTCTTTTGCAGAAGAAACGGCACTTAAAGCGGCACAAGTCAATTATATGTCAGGTGTGGGAGAAGAGATCGCTGCTATTTTCATCCAAAATAAAGATTTATTTGATCATGTGACCCGTCCGGTACTCGTTCATAATGACCTGTGGGAAGCAAATGTGCTTGTTCATCAGGAAAAGGGTGAGCTAAACATTGCGGCCATCATTGATGGAGATCGTTCCATGTTTGCCGACAGGGAGTTTGAAGCCATATTGTCAACAGAATCAGCGGCTTTTCATGAAGGATATGATCGTCCACTGGACTCATCCGCTGAAGGACAGGCACGCAGGCTTGCGTACCGAATACTGTCTTCGTATTTTAATGCCTACGTTCATGAACATCAGGTCAATCAACCTGAAGATGGTCAGAAGTATCGCCAGCGTACGCTGGATTTACTGGAGCAATGGAAGCAACTTGGACTTCACTAATTCGTAGGAGGAATGAAGGATGAAGGAGTATCATCAATACCCGATGTGGGATGCGTCACTTTCACTTGAGGAAAGGTTGGATGACCTGATTGCACGATTGACAACGGAGGAGAAGATCAGACTAATTCCTACACGCGAAGCAGCTGTACCAAGACTGGGCATTCCAGCCTACAACGTTGGGGGCGAAGCTGCCCACGGGGTTGCATGGAAAGGGGAGGCAACGGTATTTCCACAACCGCTCGGTCTATCAAGTACTTGGAATACAAGGCTCATGCGGGAGATTGGTTCAGTCATTGGTGATGAAGCTAGGGCATACCATCACCGTGATCCTGAGGTTCACGGGTTAACATTGTGGGCACCAACGGTTGATCTGGAACGTGACCCACGCTGGGGCAGAACGGAAGAGGGATATGGCGAGGACCCGGTCCTCACGGGAGAAATGTCGGCAGCTCTCGTCAAAGGTATGCAGGGAAATGATCCTTTTTATCTGAAAATGGTCGCAACATTAAAACACTTTTTTGCCAATAATAATGAGAAAGATCGGCTGAATTGTTCATCCAGCATCGATCCGCGCAATCTGCGGGAATATTATTTAAAAGCATTTGAGACACCATTTGTGGAAGGTGGAGCCTTGTCCATGATGACAGCTTACAATTCCATCAATGGTACACCTGCCATTGAAAGTCCATATGTGAATGATGTGGTTAAGGGTGAGTGGGCGATGCCTGGGTTTATTGTATGTGATGGCGGAGACCTGTCACAGACGGTGAACTATCATGGTTATCACACCAGTCATGCCGAATCAGCAGCAGGTGCGTTGAAGGCAGGAGTGGATTGTCTTACGGATGAAGTTGATCTTGTTGTATCTGCTCTGGAAGAGGCTCTTGATCAGGATCTGTTGGAGATCGCTGATTTGAACCGAGCAATTCGTAACATCTTCGGTGTGCGAATGCGACTTGGACAACTGGATCAGTCGGGACGGAACCCGTATGCCTCCATACCCGAGTCTGTACTATGTGCACCAGAACACGCCAAACTTAGTTATCGTGCCGCTGCCGAATCCATTGTTTTACTCCAAAATGACGGATTGCTTCCCTTGAAGCCAGAAGCATTACAGAAAATTAGTGTGATTGGACCCCTTTCCGATGTTGTCTATACCGATTGGTACAGTGGCACACTGCCTTATCGTGTATCCGTCCTCGATGGATTGCGTAATCGACTACCTCATTCAGACATAACGTATTCAGATGGGAATGACCGTATTCAGCTGAAGACAACAGACGGTCAGGTTATAACCTTGGGTGCGGAAGGTACGCTCGTCGCTGTACCGGAGGATAGTGCACCTGCAGCCGCCGAGTTTGTACATCAGGATTGGGGCTCGGGAAGTCATACGCTGAGAAGTGTGAACAATCATCGATACGTTAGTTTAACCGAGCAAGGCATCTATCAGGCAAACGCACCGGAGATTGGTGGCTGGTTTGTGAAGGAAGTTGTTCGCATAGATCCTCTAACGGATGGAAGTAACACCTTGCGGACGTGGAACGGTATTCCGGTTGGACTGAGCGAATATCAGGGACAGGCTGCTGTATCACCACCACGGCCACAAGGAGAACAAACTACAGCTACAAGTACAACTCAGGACAATGTGAGTGCCTCTGGACACGCAAGTCAATCACCAGGCAATACACAGATACCTTCTGCATTCAATATTGATATTGTGACCAGCGGAATACAACAAGCCGTAGAAGCTGCACGTAGCAGTCAGGCATCTGTCGTTGTTGTTGGCAACAGCCCATATATCAACGGCAAAGAAGAAATTGACCGCCCAAGTCTGCTGCTTCCTCCGAGTCAGGTCGAGCTTGTCAAAGCCGTGTGTGAAGCCAATCCCAATACGGTGGTTGTCATTATGGGCAGTTATCCATTTGCCTTGCAGGAGTTGAAAGGTATTGCCCGCGCAATCGTTTATATGACACATGCTGGTCAGGAATTGGGTAATGCGCTTGCAGATGTGCTGTTAGGTTATTATGCCCCGGCAGGCAGATTGAATATGACATGGTATGAAGACGAATCACAGCTTCCTGACATGATGGATTATGACATCATTCAGAATGGCATGACTTATATGTATCATGAAGGACCGGTTCAATATGCATTTGGTCATGGCCTGACGTATTCCGAATTCGAATACGAAGCGATTCGTGTAAATCGTAGTGCTCCGGTGGAAGACACCACCACAGATCAATTAAAGATTGAAGTGGAGATACACAACACAGGTGAACGTGACAGTGATGAAGTCGTACAGATCTATGGATCTTCCTATACCTCCCGAGTGAAACGTGCTCAGAAGCAACTGCTTGCTTTCCGTCGTGTTCATGTCAAAGCAGGGACGCGTGTTACGATAAGTTTAGAAGTCCCTGTTCAGAAGCTGGCGCTATGGGATGTTACCCGAGATCGATACTGCCTGGAGACATCGACCTGGGCCATGCTGGCAGGGCGTTCTTCTGCAGATATACGTCAGTCGGCTGATATTGAAATTGAAGGTGAGACGATTCCGGATCGTCCGCTGCACTTGCTTACCTTTGCCGAGAATTACGATGTTTGTAGAGGTGTTCTGTTGGATGAATGTCTGGAAGGACGTTCGGCAGTTCGGGCAATTAACCAGGAAGAACCTTTATATCGAGATGGTCAGTCATCCTGGATCGCTTTCAACCATAATGCTGTTCAGGAAGTACAAGGATTTGAAGCCAGAGTGGCAGCTTATGGGGAAGAGGGCAGACTTGAGATTCGTTCTGGAGGACTGGAGGGCGAACTGCTTGGTGTGTGTGAGGTTTCTGGACCTGGTGGCAGTGTGAATGGAAAAGATATCAAGTGGACAACGGTCCAGTGTTCGCTTGAGGCGCCCCATAAGGTGAATGAGCTGTATATTATTTTCAAAGGTGGAGCAGCGTTGCGCCACTTTAGATTGTTGTAGTTGTAGACATCATGAACCAAAGGAGCTGTCTTGCATAAATTCGTGCAGGCAGCTTATTTGTGTGAACAAGCGGTAACATCCAGCATGTCCTGAATAATCAACCTCCGAAACAAGCACAATAATGCTGTTGTGTGTAGAATCTGTAAAGGTGGTTGTGGTATGAACGATAAAAAGTGGGACCTCGTCGCACTTGCTTCCATCCCTTTAATTATGACCTTGGGTAACTCCATGCTTATACCGATCCTGCCACAGATTGAACGTGAGTTGAAGGTATCTGCATTCAAGGTCAGTATGCTTATTACAGTCTACGCTGTAGTTGCCATTCTGCTTATTCCACTCGCAGGATACTTGTCGGATCGTTTTGGCAGAAAAGCAGTCATTATTCCCAGCCTTATCATTGCAGCCGTCGGGGGTGCTGTAGCTGGTGTGGCTGCATGGATTCTGAACGGAAATATAGCTTACTGGACCATATTAGGTGGCAGGTTATTACAGGGGGTTGGAGCAGCGGGGGCATTCCCGATTGTGATACCTTTGGTTGGGGACATGTTCAATGATGAAGATCAGGTATCTAAAAGTCTGGGAATCATTGAAACTTCGAATACATTTGGCAAAGTGTTAAGTCCAATTCTGGGAGCAGCACTGGCTGTGTGGTTATGGTACCTACCATTTATGGCTATTCCCGTTCTATGTGTTCTTTCGCTGATCCTGGTTATTTTCTTGGTGAAAACACCCAAGAAAAAAGAAAAACCGCCCACCTTTACAGAATTTGTGGCTTCCATTAAAGATGTACTAAAAGAAAAAGGACGATGGTTGTACGCCTTGTTTGCGATCGGTGGAATTTGTATGTTTATTCTTTTTGGTGTGCTGTATTATCTTTCCGAGACATTGGAGAGCGAGTTCGCCATGAAGGGCATTGTAAAAGGTCTCGTGCTTGCCATTCCGCTAGCGGCACTGTGTCTTTTTTCCTTTTTCGCAGGAAAGTGGATCGGAAAGAGTAAGCCTCGTATGAAGTGGATCGGATTTGCAGGTCTTTTTCTTGTAACTGTTTCGCTGGGTGTTATTGGAGTTTTCGATAATATCTACGTTGTCGTAGGTCTATTCACATTGGGAAGTGCGGGAATAGGGGCAACCTTACCATGTCTGGATGCTCTAATTACTGAGGGTGTGGACAAAAAGCAGCGAGGTACGATTACGGCTTTGTTCAGTAGCATGCGATTCATCGGTGTATCACTCGGCCCACCTGTTGTTTCTTTACTCATTGGCAAACAACATTTTTTGCTTTTTGGTGTGCTTGCCGCTTCTGCAGCTGTAGGAGGACTACTTACATTATTTGCAGTTAAGCCGGATAAGGGAGACCAACCTACTTCAGGAAGCGGACAGAAACAGGACGAACGACACATCGAGCGAATCGAGCCAAGTAGAGGGTATGCTCCTATAAGGCGCAAGAAAAGTCCATTTTAAATAGAAGGTTCTGTATGCTACGTTCATTCCCAAGCTGTCGTAAGCTTATTAGATCTTCAGATCTGTTCCAATAAAAAACGCGTTTACGCCTAAGAAAGCGGATGAATTTGCTTTCTCGGTGTAAACGCGTTTCTCGTTTCTATGAGCAGAATGACCTTAACCAATCATTCGTGTTTACTTATATTCGACTGGCTAGTTTCGGTGTTTCCAGCTCCAGATTCTGAATCCTTGTTCTGATCTTGAGGTGGTTCCGTTGCAGGGATATGAGTATGAGCGAGCAGAGCATGAGGTTCAATGGAGAAGCTGCCGCTTCGTTTTCCCTGAATCAGATATATAAGCAAGAACAGAATCATAAACATCACGGAATAACGATACATATCGGTATAACTGGTCATCGCCGCAATGGCGCCGAGAAGAAGGGCACCGGTCGCAATCCCCAGATCCAGCGAGTTCAAAAACATGCCGTTAGCCATACCCCGTTGAGTAGGAGATACAACTTGAATCATCCAGGTCTGCAGAGACGACTGCATGGAACCATAACCGATTCCGTAGATAAAGGCAGCGATGAACAGGACAGACATGGAGGTTGCATAAGAGAGCAGAATGAGGCCGACAGCAACGAATATTGCTCCTGGAATGAGCAGTGCTTTTGGACCTTTATTGTCATAGATCCGCCCTGCAAATGGTCTAACCAATAACACGGCGAGTGCATTGAACAAAAAGAACAGCGCAGGATTGGCCAGATTGGCTTCCTTACCATACAAAACGATGAATCCGACAAGCCCACCATAGGTGATGGATAATAGGCAATTCAGCACACTGGGCAGAATCAGCTTGCGGTTGAAAGGGGTCTTCTGTTTCGGGTTGGACCCTGAAGCACTTGTTGTGGCTTGTGGCATGATGGTTGTACTGTTATCGGTTCTGACTGCTTTTTTGCGTGTCAGCGAATAACTCAGTGGATAGATCACAGCGAGGACACCCGCAGTACATAACATCAGGGTTACAAATCCAGCGCCCTGGAGCAGAGTGACCCCAATGATTGGCCCCATAGACATAGCCAGACTAGTCGATAGACCAAAGTAACCCATACCTTCACCCATTCGTTTGACGGGCACAATATCCGAGGCCATCGTTGGAAAAGCGGTACTGCTCATACCAAACCCGATACCAAACAACATTCTCAGCAACAAGAGCACAGCTATACCGGCAGCAAAATAATAGCCGAGTGTTGCTAGCAGGGCTACGGACAGACCTATATAGATCATGGCGTTACGAAGACCCTTCTCCAGTGCTTTCGCGGAATAGAGACGGGCTGCTATGGCACTTAGTGCAAACAGACAGGTGAATAAACTTACTTCAAACGCATTGGCGTGAAATCGCTCCTGAACGTAAGACGGAAGCGGAGAGACAATCATGTGCAGTTGCAAGAACAACAAGAAGTTGCACAGCATCAGCAGTATAAAATCGGTAGTCCATAGTCTAACTTGTTGTGTAGATTGTTCTTTCATGATGATGTATTCCCCCTGAGTTGTGATTCATTACAAGTTGCGGTTAATGAGGGAAAGAGTATGTTTAAATGCTTCCATCTGGTCTTCGGATATACCTTCAGCAAGTTCTTTATTCATTTCTCTTTCAATCGGAACGAGGATATCAATTAACGCTTTGCCTTCCGTGGTGAGATATAACAGATAGGCTCTGCGATCCTGTTCGCTGGTCCGGCGTTCTACCCAGCCTTTTTTCTCAAGCAGATCAATGATCCGCGCAGTGGTGGGTTGGTCTTTGAAGACACGTGCAGCGAGTTCCTTCTGATTAACACCTTCACCGCGGTCAACATTAAAGAGAACAGAAAATTGCTCTGTCGTAATATCATAAGGTTTGAATCGTGTTGCAAGTAAAGCTACAGCTTTACGATGTGTGAAACCCAGCATGAATCCAACAGATTGTTCCAGTGTATAGTCCATGTGATTGCTAGACCTCGCTTCCATAATAAAATGTCCCAATTAATTAGTTGTTATAACAACTATATGTCAAACAAGTATTTTTGTCAAAATGAAATATTCTCATATCGAACTTACAGGTGCGCTGTGCAATGATCCAAAAATCCTGTTAGAATAGTGATGAAACCGCTTTTATATAATCGATTTCCAGCGTGCTTGAAGGATGGAGAAAACCAATTTGCTCTAACTGATGTTGGAGATGAACAAGGAGAGCTGTGTATGCTAAAGAATATACCCGCAATAATACCTCCAGAGTTACTCAAAATCATGTCCGAAATGGGTCATGGAGACGAGTTGGTTCTGGCGGATGGCAATTTCCCCGCAGCCAGTCATGCCAAGCGACTGGTACGCTGTGATGCACTGGGAGTCGTTGAACTGCTGGATGCCATCCTGCAATTATATCCACTGGATACCTATGCTGAGCGTCCCGCTGCTGTCATGCAGGTTGTGAAAGGGGATCAGGTGATCCCGATCATATGGGAAGACTACCGCCGATTGATTGAAGAATACGAAGGCATTACGGATGCTTTTGATCATGAAGAACGATTTGATTTTTATAAACGGGCTTCGAATGCCTATGTGATTGTTGCAACTGGTGAGCGAGCGCAATACGCCAATCTGATTTTGAAGAAAGGCGTCATTTTCCCCGATGCTGATCCTGGTCAGGAACAGCAGAATGCTGAATCGAACTGAATAATTACGGCGACGGAGCAGTGGATGCTTTGGTCGCCTTTTTATTTTTACCAATACGGAGTTAATATAACAAAACGTACAGAATTGGCATGGACTAGATAAGCACGATGCAATCTAGAAGCGCGCATGAACGTTTGTCAGATCACTGCTGAAGATACTACAAACTTTGATGCAGATGATGAATGGGGAAAATGAAAGGACTGTTTTACAATTGGAAGAAATACAAACGAGGAGACGATGGTCTCTATCCCAGAGGAGTTGAGTGAAATGCAGCACGGAATCAGACAAGCGGGTCTTCCTGATTGTAACGAAGTGGGACAATTGTTCAATGAGTACAGGATGTTCTACAACCAAAATGCTGACATTGAGGCAGCACATCAGTATATTAGAGAACGAATGGAACGCCATGAATCGGTGATTTTGGTAGCAGAAACAGATGCCGAAAGTGATCATGGGACAGATGAAAGTAATGGTATGTCACTCTCGAATGGCTTTATTTGTACAGGATTCGTTCAGCTGTATCCCAGTTTCAGTTCGGTATCGATGGGGCCTGTCTGGGTGCTTAATGATCTATATGTGCATCCGGATTATCGTCAGCAAGGCATTGCCAGGAAGCTCTTGCAAGCAGCCAAACAATTGGCATCTGAGCGAGGAGTTCTTCGTATATCACTCTCAACCGAGTTAAGTAACAAACAAGCACAAGCTTTATATGAATCCGAAGGATATGCACAGGATACCAAATTCATGTATTATGAACTTAATGTATAGGAGGTTGCTCAAAAAGACGCACTATATGAATGAATGGCACACTCGTGTCGTCGGCAACAAGGGAGGGGAGTCACAACATGATGCAGTGGATTGCCATGATCACAATGTTAATTGATCATATAGGGGCTGTCTTTTTTCCACATATTATAGAGTTGAGGATCATAGGTCGTATCGCTTTTCCAATTTATGCTTTTGCAGTGTATATCGGTTATAAACATACACGAGACGTACAAAAATACATATGGCGGCTGTTCTGGATTGCAATCATATCACAGGTGCCGTTCATGGCGGCGTTTAATCATTATTCTCTGAACGTGGTATGGACATTGTGGTCAGCCCTGTTGGTATTATTCGTTATCGATAAAATGCCATCCAAACTACTGCGGATTCCGATTGTCATTGGAGCAGGATTGTTTATGGAAATTAGCCAGATGGATTACGGGATGTACGGGTTGTTATTGGTTCTGTTATTCCGTTATTTCCAGGGTCCTGTACTTGTCGTGGCACATGTCTTGTTAAATGCACTATATCTTCTGCTGCATAACAGCTCTGTGCAAATGTATAGTGTGCTCGCAACCGCCGGCATTGCTATTGCTCAGTATTACCAGGCGGGTTTCCGTATGAAGGGGCCGCGTTGGGTCTGGCGTTATTTCTATCCAGCTCATCTTGCCATCATTGCAATTATCCGATGGGTCTAAAAGAATGACTCGAAAATGCGAAGAAAAGAAGCCATCTTATCGTCAGTGAATGATGATAGATGGCTTCTCTTTATGTGACCTTATTTATTAATTAAATGCTAGTGATAAAGTGAACTTACTCCATTGCTGTAGAAGTGCCGTTATGGCGCCGGATTGCAGACGGGAAATATCCAATCTGAACGGCATAGTCTAACATGGCGGAGATGAAGTGATCATCTGTTTTTGCACATGAGATGCCAGCAGGTTCCACATAAGCTGTTGTGACAGGGCAAGCATAGACATATGCTGAGTCCTTCGCGCCGTCGCCTTCAAGCTGTGCAATAGCCAACTGAAGAGCTTCCGGCTCTTTGCTGATGCTGGCATCGAACAACCAACGTGTGTAATCCGCGAATGGTAGCGTTTCAACTTCGTAACCAGCCCGATTCACAGAAAGGATCAGCTCATCATAGCGGATGGGCTCCGGATTACAGATGTGGAATACACGACCGGCGGTATCCTGACGTAAGGCCAAATGAACGATAGCTTCACTTGCATAGTTGATCGGTGTAAAATCAACCATCCAGTCAGCCGCAGGAGCCTTGCCGAGCAATAACATCGCTTTGATCATACGATAAAAGGCGTTGCTATCAATATTGGACTGGAAGCGTCCAGTTTCGGAGTGGCAAGTGAGATTACCTGCACGATAGATGCTGACAGGTACACCTTGCTCGGCGGCAATCATGAGCACTTTCTCGGCTTCAAGCTTACTGTCCGAATACAGGTTGTCCACATGCAAATCAGCCGGGAACCGATCATATTGCAGGGAAGATTCCCATTGTCCGCTGAGTGCCAGATCTTCCGGAATACCCATCGTGGATACATGGTGGAAGGAAGCACCAGGTTTGCTGCGAATCAGATCCAGTAAAGCCACCGTTCCTTCCACGTTTGTTTTGGCGAACTGATCGGCATCGCCAAAATGACGTACGTCTGCAGCGCAGTGGATGACACGGTCAATTCGATCCTGAACATAAGCCGTTTGTTCAGCGGACAGACCGAGATTAGGTTGTTCGAGATCCCCTTCAATAATCTCCACACGAGTGGAGAGCTGGTCAGTCAGTTGTTTGCCGAAATAACCTTCCAGCACGTTAGTCAAACGTTCCATTGCAGTTATTCCATTGGATGGTCGACGAACGAGGGTGTAGATTCGTGTACTGGAATTCAGAATTAACTGTTGCAGCACATGAGAGCCCAGATAACCAGTCGCTCCGGTCAGTAACACATGCTCAGGTTCACGAATGAGTGGATACCCTAACTGGGTTGTTAACTCCACAGGGTGTTCGGATAATTGTGTAATCATACCATCGGTCACCACTGAATCCGTAACTTCTGCAGCACTGAGAGACAATACTTCCACACGACGAGCGAGAGCGCGGACTGTTTTCTCGGCAAAGAAGTCGGCAATTTTCAGCTGTGGATAATGTGGCTTCAGAATGACCAGTACATGAATGACCCGGAGTGAATCACCACCAATATTGAAGAAACTGTCTTCGACACCGAAGTCATCGTGCTGAAGGATTTCTTTCCATGCGTCCAGGATAATGGATTCCGTCTCCGTCTCAGGCATGACCCGGTCAGGGCGATCTTCATATCGTTCCACATGAGGCAGGGATACCATCGCTTTGCGATTGATTTTTCCAGTTGGGGCAATCGGCATTTCATCCAGCTGACAGATCCACTTTGGTACAAAATAAGAAGGTAGTTTCTCCGTCAGTTCTGCTTTGATGTCCGAAACAGAGAGGGTACTGCCATCTTTCGATGTAAAGTAACCAACCAGCATATTTTGTCCATCGGATTCTTTCTTCGGAATGACGGCAACGTTCTGGATCTGATCAAGCCGTGCAAAGTGATCTTCAATCTCCCCGATCTCAATCCGGTGACCACGAATTTTTAGCTGTGAGTCACTACGACCGACATATTCCAGTAACCCGGTATCCAGCAATTTGGCAATATCGCCAGATTTGTAGATTTTCTCACCTATCGCAAACGGGTTCTCAATGAATGCTTGCTCTGTACGTTCTGGCTGATTCAGATAACCTTTGGCCAATGCAGGGGTAGCAATATATACCTCACCAGGTACACCTGCCGGACAGAGCTGTTGTTCTTCATTCACAATGTATACTTTGTAGTTATGAATCGGTTTACCGATAGGGATGTTCACCACATGTTCGGGAACCTGCTCACTGATGCGGTGAGTAGTTGTGGCTACTGTACATTCGGTAGGTCCGTACACATTGACAATATCAATCTGGTTTCCGAATTTGCGCTGGAAGGCACGAACTTGTTCACCATAGAGCGCTTCTCCGGCTACAGTAATGATTCTGACTTTGGCCAGCTTGTGGAAACCTTCATCGGATAAGTAGGAAGCAAGCTGATTGAAGAAAATCGTAGGCAGTATCGTAATGATGTTTGTTCCTGTCCGTTCAATTGCACTTGCGAATTCTTCTACGGATACCCGTTCTTCCGCAGACAACAGATATAATTCTGCTCCATAGAACAAGGCGCCAATGGTATCCCACACGGAAGCATCAAAGCTGTATGTAGCAAACTGAGTTAATACATCACCTGGTTGAATGTCACAATCACGCTGAACCACACTGCCAAGATTGGTTACACCCCGGTGGGCAATCAGTGCACCTTTGGGTTTACCGGTCGACCCTGACGTGTAGATAATATACGCAAGATCATCTGGCTGAATATCCAGATTGGGATTACTTGCTGCAAATCCGGCTAAACGACCATCCACAGCGAGAATCTGACGGACCGTAGCTATACTGGAGAATAAGCTGGAAGCTTGGGCATAAGAAGCCTCTGTTGTCAGCACGAATGAGGACGCCGTATCTTCCACGATATAACTGTTACGTTCTTGTGGATGCTCAGGATCGATCGGAACATATGCACCACCTGCCTTCAGAATACCAAGAAGGGAGATGATGGTCTCCAGACTTCGATCCATAAAGATACTCACGAATTCACCTTTCTGCAATCCATTGGATAACAGAACACGTGCAACCTGATTAGCTCGTTCATTCAATTCCCTGTACGTATAACTTTTGGATGGCGATGTTATCGCCGGTGAATCCGGATATGCCGCGGCCGTTGCTTCGAACCAGCCATGAACCGTCTGATTCTCTGGTTCGAGAACGGAAGTATCATTCATTTCACGGTAAAGCAATCGATCTGAGGCGGAAAGAATATCTACAGTACCGATTGCTTTCTCACCGTCACGCACAAGGGCGAGTAGAAGAGTCTGATAATATTCTGCATATCTCAGCACGGTAGACTCTTTTAACAGTGAACTATCATAGAACAGATCGAGGATGAGCATGTTTTGATCACCTCGAACGTTCCAATTTAATATTTGAGGAGCTTGAGGCAACTGAACACTATTCAGCATAAAAAACGATTCAGGGTATCCACCGTTTTGCAACGTGTATTCAATCTTGAGCTGCTCTGAAACCTGATGACATAGTTGGCTGAAGGTCAATTTCCCCTGAATCTGTAATGAAAGATAGGATGCTGCCTGATCGGGAGAAAGTATACCTATGGCAAGTTCCTGTTCAGCTGACAATCGGAATAACAAGGCTGCATAAGCTGAGAGGAGTACCGGGTACACCATCTGTTCTCCATACTTCTGTTTAAGTTCACGGCTCAGAGAAGCATGTAATGTGATTTGAGCAGACTGATAAGAGAATGATTGTTGACGTCGCCCAAAATCCAGTGGAATCTGCAGAACGGGCAAGCTAGATTCCATGGAATGGGAAGAAGATGGTTGGTTTTCAATCACTTCAGTTATTCCTCCTTGGTTCAAACCGAATGTTTGTGGATTTGAATTATTGTTTGCTTACATTGAAATGAGAGATCAATTCTTGGAGTTCCTCAGACATGGTATTAAGACGTGTGGAGGAGTCTACCAGTGTAATCAAAGATGCTTTTTGCTCATCAACAGATGAGGAAATTTGTTCACTGCTGTTTGCTGTCTTACTTACGCTTGAAGACAAGTCGTCCGCTGTAGCGGTCATTTCCTCCGTACCCGCAGAGATTTCTTCCGTCGCGCTTGATACTTCCTGAATCTGATTAGATACTTTTTTCGCTGCTTCTAAAATATCTTCGAAAAGTTGTCCTGTTTGATCGGCTACGCTGAGTCCTGTATCTACTTCTGACGTACCTTGTTCCATTGCACGTACAGCTTGTTTAATTCCAGCTTGAATCTCTTGGATCAATACGCCAACCTGGCTGGTCGCTTGTTCAGACTGCTCGGCAAGTTTACGTACTTCACCTGCAACAACTGCAAATCCTCTTCCTTCTTCACCAACACGAGCTGCTTCAATGGAAGCATTAAGAGCAAGCAAGTTAGTCTGGCTGGAGATACCCGAGATGATATTGAGAATATCACCGATTTCCTGTGAACGACTCTCCAGAACCTCAATGGCAGAAGCGGTATTCTTAACTGATTCCGTAATCAGATTCATCTGTTCAGATACCTGACGGACAACGCTGTTACCTTGTTGTGAACGACGTTCCATCTCATAGGCTTCATCCGCTACACTTGCCGAGCTGCTGGCAATCGTCTGGATTACGGTAGCCATCTCGGACATGGCCCGTGCACTATCCCGGGTTGCCTGTTCCTGTGAACGAATGTTGGAAGTGATTTGAGTCACATTATTATTGATAGAATCTGCATTCTCACTGTTGCGCTCGGAAACTTCATATAGCTCTTTGGCAGACTGATTTACTTCTTGTGATGTGATTTGCACTTTAACGATAGTATCGTTGATTTTGCGAACCATGGTGTTGAACTTCTCATTAACGAGTCCCAGATCGTCTTTTCCTGTCGGAATGTTGACATTCAAATTACCCCGACTCACGTCATCAATTCCTTTGATCAAGTGACGGATAGGGGAGAGTGTGTTTTTAACGACAAGGTATTGGATAATCAGGAATAACAGCAAGAAGGCCACAAGGATGATAATTCCGTTTTTGAGCAAGGAGTTTAGTCCCGCGGGTACGGCTGATGCATCTGCATCAATGGCAAAATATGAGAAAATCTTACCGTTGCTGTCTTTGATTGGATATGCAATGGTTGTCCAAGTTCCGAAATCATCGGAATAAAATGTTGTGAATGTTGGGCGATCCGTATTAAGCATTTCTTTCAGTGCATTGGCTACAACGACCGGCTGCTCATACATGTCACCAATATTTACGTTCTCACTTTGAAAAGCCTCTCTTAGGTTGGTCGGCATCGCTACAAGGGAAGTTAATCTCTTGTTATCGCCACCGAGCTCAACACCGAAGATGTAGGCTTGTGCAATGTTAGGATAATATTCTTGCATCTCATCGAAATACGCTCGTAATTTCGTTTGTGTTGCTCCATCATAGCTACCTTCCGCAATAGCAGCTTGTACCTCGGTAGGATTGATATCTTCAGCCCACTTTTTGGTAATCTGTTCCACCTGTCCATGCAGTTGATCAACAAGAACTGTTTTTTGAAAATAGTAACTGCTTGCGATAAGTGCTACCCCGATGATAACGATATTCGTAAATGAGAGTAACAAATTTTTGGAGAAAAACGACATGCTTTTCCAACTTAATGATTTCACTAAATTCCACTCCTGATCTTCTTTAAATTAAGAAACTTTAGGGTTGCATTGGTACAGTGAACTAGATCATTCCGTGATCCCCTCCAAAGGAAATTTATGCGACCATGGTCTTGGTTTATCAGTCGCTTTCGTAGAGACTTATGTACCGTATGAACCATAGGTGTCTAATTATTAAAACACATCTATAATTAATATGTCGTATAAAATGTCGTTAAATTGAATAGTATCGTTAAATTTTTTTTAATATTTTACGTATTTATGGACATATCAGATGGTTTATAGGTATTTAGAACTGTTTATTTTAAAATTTCCCATTTTTTAGCTTCATTCTGTATTCTATAACATGGTGGGTAAAAATACATCCTTCAACAAAACAAAAATATGATGCAAAGATGCAACATAAGGCACGGATATACATCGGAAGCGGTTTTATCTATAATAACTACATATGCATTTCTCAAATTATGAGCAGCGGGGGTTTATAGATGAATCTTAAACAGATAGCAGCAGAGCGTGCGGCAGAATATGTTGAAGATGGAATGAAGGTTGGATTGGGTACAGGTTCAACAGCTTATTATGCCATCTGCCGGATCGGTGAGCGGGTACGTGATGGATTAAACATTCAAGCGGTTGCCACTTCAGAGGCTTCGGACAAGCTTGCCCGTGAATGGGGGATTCCCATTGTCCCATTTGACCAGATTGGACGTCTGGATCTGACCATTGATGGCGCTGATGAAGTGGATCCCGAATTTAACCTGATTAAAGGGGGCGGCGGGGCTCTTTTGCGTGAGAAAATCGTGGCGGCCAATAGTGACAAATTGATTATTGTAGCGGATGGCAGCAAAGCCGTGCAAAAGTTGGGGAAATTCCCGCTTCCAGTTGAGGTGGTTCCATTTGCTTCGGAGTGGACCTTCCAGGCGCTCGAAAAATTGGGGTGTCAACCACAGTGGCGGATGGATGGACAGCAACGTTATCTGACAGACAACGGAAACCTGATAGCGGATTGTCATATGGAAGCGATTGATCGCGCTGCGAACCTTAATGTTCAATTGAACATGTTACCAGGTGTTGTGGATAACGGACTATTTGTGGATATGGCTAGCACAGTCATTCTTGCCAACGCGGACGGCAGTATCGAAGAGCTTCATCGTTCTTAATATGGAAGAGGGTGCGTTGCATTTCATGAAAGAACTACCAATCGTGGATGGTGAACTTGTACTCAGGTGTGTGGAGAAACAGGATCTGAAAGAACTCTATGAATTGATCTATAGTGATGATGTACCTGAATGGAAGCAATGGATGCACCCTATTACCCACTTAAACACGAAAGTTATGAAAGTTTTGAACAAGGTATGCTCAAACGTATGGATGTAGATGCAGGCGATTCCAAACCCGTTTCAATCCGTATTATTGAATCCGACAGACAAATTGTGGGTACAATCAGCTATTACATAGAAGATGAGTTATCCATGTGGCTGGAAATGGGGATTGTAATATACAGATCTGTCCAGTGGGGACGCGGGGTTGGCACACGCTCACTTGTCATGTGGTCAAGTCATTTGTTCGAACAGATGCCTTTGGTTCGGGTTGGATTGACTACTTGGTCTGGTAATGAACGTATGATCCGTGCGGCTGCAAAAGCCGGATTACAAGTAGAGGGGCGAATGCGGAAGTGTCGTATCGTTCGCGGGCAGTACTATGATTCAATTCGTATGGGGATGCTCCGTGAGGAGTGGGAGCAGAGGCTGGCCCCTCATACGAGCCTAAATGTAAACAACTGATGGAGGATTATTGAAATGCCGAACACGGAGGACAACCGGGAACTGTCTTTACAATTATTTGTGGTTCTTGCTCGTGCCTACAATTCTGTGACCTCACGTTCCAATCGGGACATCCAGAGTCATGGTCTGAATACGACAGAATTTGGCGTGCTTGACTTGTTATATCATAAGGGACCACAGGCATTGCAAAAGATTGGTGAGAAGGTGTTAATGTCCAGTGGTAATATTACCTATGTTGTAGATAAGTTACAAAATAAAAATCTGCTGTTTCGTCGGCCATCCAAGGAAGATCGGCGTGTCATTTACGCTGAATTAACCGAGGAAGGAAGACAGTTGTTCACACAGATATTTCCTCAACATCACCAGGTTATCATTGATGCTTTGGAGGGACTTGACCCTTCCGAGAAAGTGGATGCGATTAAGATGTTGAAGAAGCTGGGACTGGCGGCAGAAGGGAAAACTGACTTGCGTTCATAACGCAGGTCAGTTTTTTTGTGGAACCTTAAAGTACAGTATACTGGCTGACTTACTTGCAAGGCCCTCCATAATATAGGAAGATTATTCTATACATGCATGGCGTTAAACACATGATCATCAGGAATTCATGTATAATGGAACAGAACTTTTAAGAGCGGAATGGATGGATTGGAACAAGTAGAAGAACCTATCCCGATTGCAAGTGAGCTAACATCGATCTCATTCTGGATTAGTCACGAATGATGATGGAGATGTGATGCGGGTAGAGGAGGGGTGCATCTATGAGTCATCAAGAAGCAGGAGAACGTTTACTCCAGGAATCGGGGAACTTAGCTGACAAAATAACGGAGAAACAGTATCTCAGACAGCCCGATTTACTTGAGCGATTTGGTGAGAACGGAAAAATGCGAACCAAACAGGATTCTCAGTATAGCTTGAACTATTTGGCAGAAAGTGCACTCGTACAGAGTCCAGGCCTGTTTACTCATTATATTGCCTGGCTGAAAGTTCTACTTGAAGGTTATAAGGTATCACAAGAAGACCTGGCGATTAATCTCAATCTGATTAGAGAGACATTGGAAGAAGAATTTGACCATCCGTCAAAGGCGCTTCTGCTCGATTATCTGGATATGGGAATATATAGAACAACACAATTGGAGTCACAGGCGGGTTACATCAACGAATCCATGCCATATGGAGATGCTGCGCAATCGTACTTGCAGTGTTTGCTTGAGAATAAACGGAAAGAAGCATTCGAAATCATTGAAGCTCAGTTAGAAGCTGGGGTGACGATTCGTGATATTTATCGATATATTTTTCAGCCTACCCAATATGAAGTTGGGCGATTGTGGCAATGCCATCGAATCAGTGTGGGGCAAGAACACTTTTGTACGGCAGCGACTCAGTCATTCATATCACGTCTCTATTCTCGCTGGTTGATTCATACAGGTCAGGGTAAAAGGTTGGTTGCCACCTGTGTAGGCAGTGAACAACATGAGATCGGACTGCGTATGCTCACAGATGTGTTCGAGATGGAAGGCTGGGATACGCACTATCTGGGAGCCAATGTTCCTAATGGAAGTGTAGTCGAGGCTATAGAGCGCTATCAGGGGGATGTTGTTGCGATTTCAGTTACGATGACGTATCACCTTCATCTGGCCAAAGAATTGATTCAACTTATTCGTCATCATCCGGCAACGGCACATGTGAAGATTATGGTCGGGGGATATCCTTTTAATATTGATCAGGATTTGTGGAAAACGATAGGAGCCGACGGTTATGCTCCGGGAGCCGATGAGGCAGTTGCGGTTGCAGAACAATTATTGGCTCAGCCAGCTACATGCAATCATCTGGATCTGGATATGGTTAGGGATTAGGAGAGGGATGATGTGATGTCTAATGAGAGCGGAGAGATACAGAGGCTACGCAGAACGATTGAGCAGTTATCGGATCAGATGATCCGAAGCAAAGAGCAAGAGGAACGGACACTTGCGGAATTCTCGGAGATGAATAATGAACTGGTGACACTCCATCGTCTGCTTGCAAAGAACAATAACAGTCTTGAAGCTGCACGTCAGCAAGCAGTAGATGCAGGTGATTCAAAAATCGCATTTATTGCAGGCATCAGTCATGATTTTCGTACGCCATTAAATGGCATATTGGGGATGGCTGAGATGCTGAAGTTGTCTCCATTGTCTGAAGAACAGGAAAATTCCGTTTCCGTTATACAGGATGCTGCCAAACTGCTGCTTAAGCTGATTCAGGATCTTCTGGATCTGTCCAAACTTGAGGCGGGGCAGATGCGACTTGAACTGGGAGAAGTGGACCTTCAAGAGACGATAAACTATATTGTTCGTTTGCTCGAACCCCAAGTCAGAAAGAACGGAAATCAGTTATCGATAGACTGTGACCCCAGAATCTCTACTCTTCTTGAAGGGGATTCAACGAGGATTACACAGATACTGATCAATCTGATTCAGAATGCGAACAAATTCACATCAGAAGGAACGGTGCGGATACGAGTCACCCTTATGAAAGATGATGAGATTACACAAATGATCCGACTTGAAGTCGAAGATACGGGGATTGGTATCTCGGAAGAAGATCAGAATCAGTTATTTCAACCCTACGTGCAGACTGAACGAGGTCGCTCAAGTGAGTATGGAGGAACGGGCCTTGGATTATCGATCTGCAGGTCGCTCGTTACACTGATGGAAGGTCAGATTGGAGTAGACAGTCAGGAGGGTGAAGGATCAACATTCTGGTTCGAACTTACACTTGGTAAGAAAGACGGTAACCAGTCCGCTAACCAGTTTGTTGCTTCCGCTCAAGAGCATCAGGGGCGTGATATGGATGATGAAGCTCCTTCTATATCTGTATTGCTAGCCGATGATAATGTTATCAACCGGCAGCTTGTTATGTTGCAACTCAAAAAACTGGGAATAACCCAAGTGGACGCTGTAGTGAATGGGGAAGAGGCAATAGCTGCTTTTCTCAGCAAAAAATACAGTTTGATTCTCATGGATTATATGATGCCATTGATGGACGGTTTACAGGCAACACGCAAAATCCGCTCGATAGAAATGGATGAAATGCGTCATACCACACCAATCATTGCAATGACAGGTAATGTCATGCAGGGAGAGAAAGACAAGTGTATGGAAGCCGGGATGAATGACTTTATTGGCAAACCCTTCACGCTGGAAATTCTGAGTAAGATGATCGAGAAGTGGCAGCAATCTTCCGAACCGACCGAGGTACTAAATATGAGCATCGTACATGAGATTGCGGAATTAAACACCGATGGTGATCGTACACTCCTTGGTATGTTGTTGGACATGTATCGTACCGATACACCTGGTAAAATTGAGGTGCTGCGCAGACATATTGTGTCCGGTGACCATGTTGCTGCAACCGAGGTAGCCCATGATCTGAAATCAGGGAGCTTGAGCCTAGGGATTCGTTATTTATCAACTTTGTTTGCCCGGATAGAGCAGTTTGCGAAGGAAGGTCAATCACGGAAGGCAGAACCATTGCTGGATGCTTTGTTACCCGCCTATCAAGCAGCATGTGAGTCACTTCAACGAGTAAGTAAAGATTGAACATATCTTAATAAGGAAAGAGGGTAGAACTCGTTCATGTTATTCTACGTACTTGCAGCACTAGTACTGATCGTTCTTGCTCTTTTATCGGCTGGTGGGCTTTATTTTTTCAAAACGGCCATTCGCCGTACCCCAAAAACGTTTTTGGTGGATAATCCAAATCTGATGCCTGAACCGGACAATGAAATCATCAGTAGTGCTTCTGATCTGAAGTGGCTGGATGCTCAGCCTACAGAAGAGATATCTCTTCAATCACATGATGGATTAAAACTGTATGGTACATGGGTCGGTTCCAATAAAGGGTCGGATCAGACGGTTATTCTGGCACATGGTTATTCGGGGAAAGGTAGAGAAATGGCTGGTTTTGCCCGATTTTATGCTGAAAAACATGGGTATAACGTGTTAATGCCGGATGATCGGGGTCACGGCCGCAGCGAAGGTGACATCATCGGTTTTGGCTGGTTAGATCGGAAGGATTATGTCCAGTGGAGCAACTGGGTGCTTGAAAAAGTGGGTACAAAAGGGGAAATCTTATTGCACGGCATATCCATGGGAGGAGCAACCGTACTGATGACAGGTGGTGAAGCCCTGCCGACTCAGGTTAAAGCGATTGTGTCTGATTGTGCATATACATCCGTGGAAGAAGAACTGACGTTCCAGTTAAAGCAATTATACAAGCTTCCTGCATTTCCGTTTATACCTGTCACAAGTCTGATCTCCCGGTGGAAAGCAGGGTATTCCTTCAGAGAGGCTTCGGCACTCAAGCAACTTGCCAAAGTTAACGTTCCCGTGTTATTCATCCACGGTGAGGCTGATACGTTTGTACCGACCGAAATGGTATACAGGTTGTATGAAGCTTGCCCAACCAAAAAGGAATTGCTGACCGTCCCCCGTGCGGGTCATGGCACAGCGTTTCAAGTTGATCGCACTGGATATGAGGCGGCACTGGAATCCTTTATGAAGAAAAATCTGTTGCCTTCGTGCTTCGTACCTGAAAGTTCAGAGGCCAAGTAATGCGATGACCTTGTGTTTATAGGTATGCCCATGATCAAGGGGGCGCGGCGTTTAATTGATTTTTTTGTGACAATCTGGGTATTAAGTAGAAGATGCAAATCATTTACTAAACGATGGGGGTATCTTGATGGGAAACGAACAATTTGAGGCTGCACGAAAAGCAGAGGCAGGTTATCATTCCAACTTCTATCAGAATAATGAATTATTCGCCTCCGGTACCTGGATGTCGAGGCCCATGCCTATGGTGATGGATATGCTGGAACGTTTACTTACTCACAAGGAGGAATTGCGTGTCCTCGATCTGGGATGCGGAGTTGGGAGACATACGATACCGATTGCACAGCGCCTTGCAAAAACGAACAGTGAAGTCATCGGTGTGGATTTACTGGATGAGGCCGTAGATGGACTTCGCAAGTATGCGAAAGAATATCAGGTTGATCATATCGTGCAGGCAGTGAAAGCAGATGTTGAACATTATGCTATGGAGCCAAACTATTTTGATTATATCGCTGCTTGTTCTTGTCTGGAACATGTTTCCAATAAGCAAGCCTTTATGGAAGCGATAGACCGGTTACAGGCCGGAACTCGTACAGGGGGCATTCATTGTATTACCATGAGTACCAATGTGGAGGAAAAAGAAATCAATACAGGCAAGGAGATTAAACCATTAATTGAGCTGAACCTGCCCACAGCCGAGGCGATTGCTATACTGGAGGATGCCTACAAAGGCTGGAATATTCTGCTTCAGGAACATGTTACACAGACGATTGAAGAGGAAAAGTATGATGAACCGACACAATTTCGTTGTGAACTGCTTCGTTTCGCTGTGCAAAAGCAATAAATTCTCTGCCGGGACCTGACAAAGGACCCGGCACTCTTAATGTGTGGTCTGAAGGGAGATGGTTAAGGATGAATACATATGTAATAGGGATGGATGGAGGAGGGAGCCACACGCGTGTGGCTGTCGCAGATCAGAACGGGAAGATTTTATCCTATGTACAAAAGAATGGTTGCAACCGCTATCACGATACCAATGCTGAGCAAAATGTGCTGGAGGGTATCGCTGAAGCGATAACTGAAGCCGGGCTCAAGTCGAGTCAGATCGCCTCCATTCAGGCAGGGATGGCAGGCTTGAATGAGCCTGAAGATACAATTTGGGCTGAGGCATTGCTCGCTCGTACGGGGATTACAGGCAGGATCAGTGCGGTAAACGATACACACATCGCACATACAGCGGCCTTCGACGGTGAGCCAGGTATTGTCGCCATTGGAGGAACAGGATCTCTGATCCTTGGCAGAACCGAACAGGGAGCTTGGCTCCGCAATGATGAGTTCGGACATTACGCGCCGACAGCAGCACGTTTTTTAGCTTACGACACAGTGCATTCCATCCTCGCGGGTCGTTATGGGCCGCAGGACCAAGCTTGGATTGAGCAGGTGTTGAAATATTGGAATGTTGCCTCAATTCGAGAGCTCGCTGCGCTGGGGATAGTCGGTTTTGCCGAAAATAAACAGGCGACCAACCGGAAATTTGGTCAGATGGCGTCTATGGTGACTGAAGCTGCTGATCGGAATATTCCCCTCGCAGTTAGGGTGTGCGACTCGGCTGCTGACACGGCCGTTGTGGGCATCCTGATGCTTGCATCCTGTTTTGATCAGCCCGCAGTGTCCATGACGCTTACCGGAAGCTGTCTGAGTTCACCATATATGGTGGAAGCTGTTCAGAAAGGACTGGATGTTACTTACAGGCCCGATGGGAAAAGAATTCAGTACATAACCAGTGACTTGTTGGCAGTTGGGGGCGCACTGCTGGATGCTTATCATTTGGCGCAGATCAACGTATCGGATAACATCTCAACTGTGCTTCAATCGGAGCTGAATCGGCACACGACTTGAACTTTTAGAGGCTAACGACTACAATACGATAACGGAAACAAGCAAGGTATAGGAGGAATCAAGGTGTTAATTAATCTGAAATCACGCATACGGGAGCCGGAAGTACAGGAACTGTTGTCCTATTCGGTCTTTCCTGATCCGGATCACTTGAACCGTGCGTTGCAACAATATGTAGAGAAAGACGAACTGCAAATGGCCGGTTACGAAGATGAGGGACAATTGATCGGTCTCATTGGATATGAGAAGACAGGAACAAGTGAGGTTACCATTCATCATATCTCGGTTTTGCCTGAAAACCGTTTTAAAAATTATGGACGTGGTATGATCTCACAACTGTTGGCAACATACAATCCCGATAGACTGATCGCTGAGACCGAGCTGGAAGCCGTCGAGTTTTATCGGAATACGGGGTTCGTGGTATATAGTCTGGGTGAATTATATCCAGGTGTGGAGCGATTCCGTTGTGTGCTTGAAAAAGAGGAAGATACAGACGAAGAGTAGCACAGAGGCATTTTATTACTTTAAGAAATATATGGATTATAATCATTACAGGATGTTGGATTTGGCAATAAGCTGAGTCGGACGTCCTGTTTTTTTGTCGTTTTCATCTAAAAAGCAGGAAAAAAGTATTGCTTTGTGAGATTGTTTCATTATAGAATAGTTTCACAGAAGAATAGTTCGTTAAGTGAACTATATAGATTCGGGAAAGGAGAATGAAAAATGAATACACCGGATGCTAAAAGTTTGGTGAACCGCTATTTGGATGCTTCCTTTCTGGTCAATAAGCGGTTTGATACCCGGATACGTGAACAAGTGGGGCAGACCATAACGACCGATCAGTTCTGCGCACTTCGTCTAATTGAAGAGAAACCTTCCTGCACACCCTCTGATCTGGCAGAGCTTCTGTGCATAGGCAAGAGCAGCATTACCGCTTTGGTCAACAAGCTGGTGGATCGCGATCTGGTCCATCGGGCAGGGGATGAACGCGACCGCCGCGTTGTATATCTGACACTGACGGATACCGGACGACAGGTATACAGGGAAACAGAACAGGAAATACAGCAGATTCTGGAGCCGTATCTGGTTCATTTTAAACCGGAAGAGGTTCGAATTTTCATTGAATCTTTTGAGAAGCTTGCAGCTTTGCTAACGCATGAAGGAGGTCGGGAGAACGAATGAGAACGATACTAAAAGCAAGATGGTGGTTAATGGGGCTATGGGTTGTTGTAGCTGCCGTGTTGATGTTTACCGCCCCTAACATGAGTGAACTGATTCGGGAAAAGGGACAGTTTTCGGTTCCGGAAGGGTACTCTTCCACCCAGGCAGCAGCAATTTTGAATGAAGCTGCAGCGCAAAAGGGAGAACAGCAAGGCAGCCAGATCGCTCTTGTATTTTATAATCCGGAAGGTCTGGGTACCACGGGGAAACAAGAGGCAGAGAAGGCTGTTAAAAACTTGGAGGCCGACAAGGAGAAGCTGGGCATTCTGTCCATTCTGGAACCTTTCTCTCAGCCTGAACTTTCAGAGAAGATGATCTCAGCTGATGGCAAAACGATTCTAACATCGCTATCCATTGATCAGGGAGATCGTACGGTCAAGGAAATGCGGGAAGACCTGAATGAAGCATTGAAGTCCGTCAATGTGGAGCACTACATAACCGGTAAAGGTCTGATTGATGAGGACACCATTGAGAGTTCCCAAGAGGGGCTTAAGAAATCGGAATATATTACCGTTGTCTTTATTTTGCTCATTCTGTTCCTGGTCTTCCGTTCGTTTGTAGCTCCGTTTGTCCCGCTGCTGACGGTGGGGATCAGTTACATTGTATCGCAACAGATTGTTGCATTCCTGGTGGATGGGATGGACTTCCCGATATCCACATTTACGCAGATCTTTATGGTCGCCGTCATGTTTGGGATTGGTACGGATTACTGCATCCTGTTGATCAGTCGGTTCAAGGAAGAACTGGCTCATCATGAGAATACGTGGGATGCCATCATTGCGACCTATCGTACTGCCGGTAAAACGGTACTCTTCTCAGCACTGGCTGTGCTGGTTGGATTCATTGCGATCGGATTTGCCCAGTTTATGTTGTACCGCTCTGCGGTTGCCGTAGCTGTAGGTATTGCTGTGATGATGCTTGCCTTGGTGACCATCGTACCATTCTTCATGGCGGTGCTGGGCAAGAAGTTATTCTGGCCGTCGAAGGGTTCACTTGAACATGCGGAGAGCAAGATCTATGGTGCAGCTGGTCGCTTTTCACTTAAACGTCCATGGGCTGCGTTGCTCATCGTTGCAGCGGTCTGTCTGCCTCTTCTGGCAACCTACGATGGCAAACTGTCGTTCAACAGTCTCGATGAGATTGGCGAGAAATATGATTCCGTAAAAGCATTTAACATTATCTCTGACAGCTTCGGTCCGGGTGAATCGCTGCCGGGTCAGATCGTCATCCAGAACGATGAAGCGATGGATAATGCAAAGTATATGGCTGTTGCCGAGAAAATTAGCCGGGAAGTAGAGAAAGTAGCCGGAGTCTCTGGTGTCCGTAGTATGACACGACCTACGGGGGATGAGATTAAAGATTTTGAAGTTACACAGCAAGTCGGAACATTATCGGATGGACTGGGTGAAGGCAAGACGGGTCTGGACAAAATCCGTGATGGTCTGAGTGAAGCCAGCAGTCAGCTAAGTAAAAATGAACCACAGTTAAAAGAAGCTGCTGATGGAGCAGGTGAACTTACCAAAGGAACCTCCCAGTTGCAATCGGGTATCACGCAACTCAGTCAGGGACTTGGGCAGATTGAAAAAGGCATTCGAGATGGTTCCGCAGGTGCAGGGGATCTGAAAGCAGGACTCCAGCAAGCGAAAACGAGTGCAGATCAGCTTGCGCAGGCGAACAATCAGTTGCTTGAAGCCTATCGTCAGGCGGGAGCAGGGGTCGCTGCATTGGGGGATGGAACCCGCGAACTGGAACAACAGCTGAACGGGGTTTCAACAGCTCTAACCAGTCTGTCTGAATCCTTCACAGCACTTGAAGAGCGTTATCCTGAATTGCAGCAAGATGCTGATTACCAGCGTATCAAAGGCACGATTGGTGAAACCGGTTCTGGCACAGCGCAGCTTGCTCAAGGTTTGGGTCAGATTAAGACCAAGCTTGGAGAAGCCGCAGCTGGAATTAACCAGGCCAATGAAGGGTTTGCCTCCGCAGCAGCCGGACAAAAGGCACTTTCCGATGGCCTGAGCCAGATTGTAACGGGAATCGGTCAGTTGCAATCCGGTCTCAAACAGGCTGCGGATGGTCAGGGTAAAGTGATTAGCGAAATTCCTTCCATTCAGGATGGACTTGGCCAGCTTCAGGGTGGTCAGGAGAAAATTCAGCAAGGCTTCTCCGATCTGAGTGGTCAGCTGACACAACTGACAGATGGATTGAATCAAAGTGTCGATGGTATTAAACAGGTATCCGGGGGACTGGATTCGGCACAGGATTATCTGACCCAACTGCAAAATTCACCTGATTCGGATCTGGCAGGCTGGTACGTTCCTGAAGAAGCACTGAACAACAAAGACTTCACACAGGTGTTTGATACGTATCTGTCCGAAGATCGGAAAACGATGACGATTGATGTTATTTTCGCCGAAAATCCATACGGCACAGAAGCCATTGATCGTGTTCCTGACATTGAGGCGGCAGTACATCGCGCGGTACAAGGCAGTACGCTTGAAAAAGCAGACATCGCCGTAGGTGGCGTTACGAGTACGTTTGCAGATTTGCAGGAGATCTCGAATAACGACTATACACGTACTGTAATGTTGATGCTGGCGGGTACATTCATTATTCTGGTTGTGCTGCTTCGCTCGGTCATTATGCCATTGTATCTAATCGTTTCCTTATTACTGGCTTATTTCACATCGATGGCGTTAACCGAAGTGATCTTTGTTAATATCCTCGGATTCGCAGGCATCAGCTGGGTTACTCCGTTCTTCGGATTTGTCATGCTGATTGCACTTGGTGTGGATTATAGCATCTTCCTGATGGACCGTTTCAATGAGAACAAAGGCATGAAGGTACAGGATGCGATGTTGTACGCGATGAAGAACATGGGAACCGTCATTTTATCAGCAGCGGTCATTCTGAGCGGTACATTTGCTGCGATGTATCCATCCGGTGTTCTCTCGATGATGCAGATTGCCACAGTAGTCCTTAGCGGACTGATCTTGTACTCTCTGCTGTTCCTGCCATTCTTCGTCCCAGTGATGGTGAAGATGTTTGGCCGGGCCAACTGGTGGCCGTTCCCGAACAAGGAACAATCAGATTCCGTTGATTCGGATCGAACCATAGGCATGTAATGCATTGCAATGGAGTAGGCTCTGCCGCGTTATGCGGCAGGGCTTTTTTCTTTTTCTTCCTCTACAGAGAAGAAATATGGTTTTATGCAGCAAAAGAAAGGTACATGCCTAAGGACACCATCCCGCGCCTTGTCTTGCCTCTCATCATAAGATATAGAGCAGTTCATTATTGTTCAGAGACATCACAGCAGAGAGGGGCGACGGGATGGTATATCGATATGTGGCTATAGGAGATTCATTAACGGTAGGTACAGGAGCGTTGCTGGGCACCGGCTTTGTTCCTTTATATCGGCGAATGGCAGAAATGAATGTTCGTACGTTTGTATCCATGGAAAATATGGGCGTAAATGGACTGACGTCGGGGGAAATGTTGCAGATGATCTCTTCGCATCCCCGAGTGCGGCAATCGCTCCGTGAAGCGGATATCATTACCATATCTATTGGCGGGAATGATCTGATTCGTACGTTCAAAGCAAGTAATGGCATTCCAAATGCCAGCAAAATGACACAGGTGCTCGGAGAAACCCGCAGTAATGTATCCCAGATCATGCGGCACATTCGGCAGTTAAAGGGTAACCATGAGTATATGGTCCGATCCATCGGATTGTACAACCCGTATCCACAAGCGACGGAAGCTGCCTACTGGGTGCGCCAATATAATTCGTTTTTGAATGGAGCGGGATCAGGCAACTATGCGTGTGCTCAGGTGTATGACAGGTTTGAAGGTCGTGAGCGTGAACTGTTGTTCTGGGACAGAGTACATCCCAATGCAAGAGGATATCGTGTCATTGCAGAGCAGCTTAATCGGACGGGATATTATCCGTTCTCTTGATCACTTTGGAACAGAACTAGACCGAGCGATGGACTTCCTTTAAGATAAATAGAAGACAGTTCCATTTTGTGAGATAAAGGGGTTAATTTTTGGTGCAAAATATCGATTCCGGTTCCCTCCATCCTTCAGAGCAGCAACGTATATCCGAAGTGTTGGCCTCATATGGTTTCACATCGGACTGGAAAGGTGAGCGTGGAAAGGGTGGGATGAATAATTCTACCTACATGCTCCATATAGACGGAACGAGTTACGTCATGAGACAATATGAGACACATAATGATCCGATGAAAATCACCTTTGAACACGAGGTGTTGGAAGCCCTCCAACATTCGAACTTTAAGTTTGATACTCCTTCACCTGTTAGACGGTTATCTGGCGAGGGAGATACATTCCTTCCTGTAAAAGATCCCCTCACAGGTCATACCAAAATTGCAACGCTGTTTCATTATCGGGAAGGTGTCAATCCCATCTGGCATAAGCCAGACCAATTATTTGGCCTCGGTAAAGCGGCGGGGGCCCTGTCTTCTGTTATGGCAACGCTGGATATACCCCTTGATCCTGTATATCCACCGTACTATCGAATTCAGGATTCGTATCCGCTCTGTTCACCAGAACGATTATTACAGCTATGTGCATCGCCGCCGGAGCAATTGGTCGCATGTGCGCATGAGCTGAAACAACTGAGGGATGGGCTACCAGGTCTGTTTGAAGCTCTGCGGGGAATGGAACAGTTGCCGCATCAATTGGTCCATGGAGACGTGAATGCTTCGAATGTATTGGCAGATCAGCAGGATGGTGAAATCTGTGCCATTTTGGATTTTGAATTTGCGACATGGGATTTGCGGGTCATGGAGTTAGCTGTTCCAATGTCTGACCTTCTGACCATGGACAAGAGTGAAGATTGGATGTGGCAGGCACAGGAGGGACTGATCAGGGGATTTCGGGAACAGGTCAGCCTGGAACCGGAAGAGTTGCTGGCCATACCTCGATTGATTTTGCTGCGCAGTCTGGATGTGGTCATGCATTTCATCAGTCGGATGTTTGAAGGTACAGATGAGCCGGAAGTGGCTGTGGAGCAGATTGTGAAACTCAAACTGCGGATGGACTGGATGCGTCTTCATGAAGAACGACTGCGTGAGATATTGGTGTATTAATATCGTTGTTAAGAATAAAGTGCACTGGTTCTGCTCATACGAGGGCAGAGATCAGTGCACTTTTATTGGTTAGCAGAGTGATATATGCAAATTACAGCGCATAGCGGATGAAATTATAATCCACGTTTGCGGAACCAACTGCGGACAGCCCAGCGGCGCTCCTGACGTTTCTTGTATTTGGGTAACGAACGATAGACGTTCAACGATTGCTCGTAAGCCTGCTTCGCGTCTGCATTGCGCCCAAGGGAACGGTGAACCGAGCCAAGCAGATAATAAGCTTCACTGGAAGAGGAATGAATCTCCTGAAACTGATGCACATAATCCAGCGCTTTGTCCTCATGCGTATCTTTGAAGGCTCCAGCAAGGGTTAGGTATGGACGTCCGTACTTGACTCTGGGGTTGATCTCGAGGGCTTGCAAAATATGACGTTCGCCTTTTTCGATGTTGCCCAGATGAAGCTCAGTCGTTCCTAGTGCCTCCCAATACTCAGCCGATTGTTCGTATGGGCGCTCCAATTCAAGCAATAACGTATGTGCCTCATTGTAACGCTTGCGCTCAATCAGCAGGCGAGCCAGCTCCAGCTTGGAAGAAACTTCATTGGGGCTCATAGCAAGTTGTTGCCGAAGCCGGGAGATGTTACGCATACGTTTCAGAGGTTTCGTGAAGCTTGGGAATACGCCAACATAGCGACGATCCAGGAAATACAGTATAACGAGTAAAATGAGGATGGCAATGAACGGATTACCTACAATCCGCCATAGAAGGCCAAAGATAAGAAATTTAATAAGCACAGGTTCAACTCCATTTATGATGTAATCGCGTTTCGTACACTTAAAATATACTTCGATTGATCCAGCGGGTTAACTCCTCTGCGCTTGCGAGCATGAGTCACATCCGTAGGACAATCCTGATATCCGGCAAACGAAGTCGTAAGCACCCCGCGGCCACTTGTCTCGGAACGCAGTTTCACCGGATAATCCATTGAGGCGGCAAGAGGCATAACTCCTTCAATAATACAACGTCCGCTACCAATGACGGGGGCTTCGAAGGTTGCCCGCATATGTACCAGATCGCTAAGGGCCTTACCACCGTATTCTTCGGGGACCGTCAGCCGGAACTGAAGAAGGGGTTCCAGCAACGTGGTACCTGTTCTCGACAATCCATCCATGATTCCCATAGGCGTGGCTACAACAAAATCCAGCGGATGTGTATGCCAGACATGATGTTCCCCTTCTACCAGCGTGATGCGCAGATCGGTTACTTCCCAACCGAGCATACCTTGAGACAAGGCTTCCGGAATACGTCGTTCAACTTCATTTTGATAACGTAATAGCAGATCGTCTGTCCTTACGGTCGAGGCATAGATCAGACCGCTTCCGCGAGGCAAAGGTTCAATCTTGAAGCGGAGGATGGCCCAGCAGGGCTTAGGCATCGTATAGGCGATGTAACCTTCTCCGGCTGTACGGGGTGTCTCCTTATAGATGACGGATGGCGGATCAAACACGACATCCAATCCGAAACGACTCAGCAACAGGCTGGATAAAATCTCAAGCTGAATGGTTCCCATGACCTTGAGATGCAGTTCTCGTTCCTCCGGCAACCATTGCAGGTCGAGTAAGGGATCTTCATCCGTCAACTCTTGCAATGCTGCAACAAGATCGGGGTACTGTGCCGGGTCCTTGCCATGTACTTGTACGGTCAGCAAAGGTACAGCCATCTGTGGCAGAGGAGGTACACCCTCAGGATTGCCGATAATGTCACCCACATGTGTGTCACTCAGTCCGTACAGCACAGCAATCTGTCCCGCGTGAACGGCACCGGTATCCGCCCATTTCCGTCCATCCATGCGGCGAATCTGTGTCACTTTCTCTTCAAGCTCCCGCGTCGAATTATGGATGGTATCCCGATTGTGTAAGCTGCCACCATACATACGGACGTAAGCCGTACGTCCCATCGTGCGATCACGTTCAATTTTGAACACAACACCGGATACGGGAGAGTCCACTGGTTGTGCAGGTGCAGGCAGGAAGGCAAGGACCGTGTCCAGCAATGCCGTGACGCCAATTCCTTTGCCGGAAGCCCCATAACACACAGGGAACATCTCACCCTGATGCACATACCGCAGGAATGCTTCATTCAGATCCCTTTGCGATAACGGAGTCTCCTGGATGTAGGCTTCCATGACCTCTTCGTCCAGCTCGGCAAGTATCTCGACCAGACCTGGAATGGAAGGTGTCCCATCGGACAGAGAATCTTGATTCGGGTTCCATAGGGAGTCGATGCCATGAAATGAATCTTCATGGAGCTGATATGCTTGGATTTCACATGCGAAAGGGGACAGGGTGGAACGAATCTGCTCCATTACCGCTGGGGCAGACGCGCCAATCCGATCCATTTTATTAATATAAATGATGGTTGGGATGCGAAGTGAACGAAGGGCATGCCAGATGGCTTCACTCTGGGACTGAATGCCTTCAACTGCCGACAGAATGAGAATAGCGCCATCCATTACCCGTAGCGTTCGTTCTACTTCGGAGCTAAAATCAATGTGACCAGGCGTATCAATGAGGTCAATGATGGTGTTCTTCCAGATCAGAGAGGTCATGGCTGCCTGAACGGATATGCCACGTTCTTTCTCAATGTCCAGGGAGTCTGTGGCTGTTGTTCCATCATCTACACGTCCCGGACTGCGGACGACACCACTCTCAAATAACATATGCTCGGTGGTTGTTGTTTTCCCCGCATCCACATGGGCGAAGATGCCAATATTCCTGCGATTCAATTCGTTTAACATGGAATGCTAAGCTCCTCTGACAACGGAATGCAATGTTTCCGACAAGTAATAATCCAGATTATCATACCACATCTTCCATATGGAAGAATATGTGGATATATATGATTAGATCCAGGAACCTACGTCCAGTCTGGTTCTATTTTAACGAGAACTGTTCATGGTTCTGCGGTATGCTGCGGGCGTTGTACCGGTTAATTTTTTGAATTGACGGTAAAAATGGGGCAGACTGTCGAACCCGCAAGCATCGGCAACGGCTGCCATCGTCTCATCACCTTGGACCAGATGCTCTTTCGCCATAATAACCCTTCGTGCTAATGCATAATCCGTTAGAGTCATACCCGTGTATCGTTTGAATGCACGACTGAAATGGGCAGGGGATACAGAGGCGTACTGCGCCAGTTCAGGGAGGGACAGGCTACTCCGAAGGTTATCGTCAATATGAGAGATCGTAGAAGAGAGCCATGAGGGACCCGGAGCGGATTTACCAGGATTCGCAGGTCCCGCTGCTTCCAGACGTTCCAGAAAAATGAGTAACAGTTGCAGCCTTAACAGGGCCGCATGTGCGCTTAGATGATGACCGAGCTGGAATTCGGTCTGAATATCATCAATGAGGGCGGCCACCTCTGATTGCTCCTCTGTGTTCAAATGTCTCTTATACACACGTTGTTTACGACAACGTTCAAACAGGCTTAGCAAGGAAGAAGCAGCGCCTCCGGCGGTCGATGCCAGTAAGCCCGGGCTGAAGAACAATGCGGAAGATGTGACAGGATTGCCTGCATCCGGCAGGGCTCGATGAACCGTGCTGCCCGGTATAATGAACAGATCGCCTTCCTGCATATTCTCAAGTCCTGTATCAATAAAGATGCTTCCCTGTCCACGATATACATAGATAATTTCATGCCAGTCGTGAAGGTGATCTGGCAACTCGTTCTGAGGGGATTTGGTGTCGCTGTACACCAGGCGGAACGGAATACCGGATTCTGCTTGAATAGTCGTACGAACAGGTGAACGTTCCATAAAGCTCCTTTCCAGACGATCGTCTTCAACGAGATGTTATACCTGGTCATGAGAGAGTATATTTACCGCAATATAAGCAATTTAATTTCCTTTTATTGATGATACAATGAATTTAAAGCGTTTACAATAAAAGGGTGCAGAGCCTTCGAGCTGCATTCCGACAGTACAAATAATCGATGAGGTGAGTGTCCATGTCGGCAAGCACGAAACGGCCAAGGTTGAAGCTGAATTTACTGGGGAGCGATGGTCAGCGCAAGTGCAAGGAGATTATGGAGCGTCCCGTGAAGGTTTTGCAGATTGGAGAAGGTAATTTCTTGCGGGGATTTGCAGACTGGATGCTTCATGAGAGTGCCAGACAAGGCAAATTCCATGGAAGTGTAGCCGTTACCCAACCACGACCGGGAGGCAAAGCCAAGCTGGAGCAGATTCGTGATCAGGACGGATTATATACGATGATTACGCGTGGTCTGTCTCAAGGAAAGCCGGTTGAGCGGACAGAGTTGATCTCCATTTTCTCACAGTGTATCAATCCGTATGAGGAATGGGATGCCTTTCTGAGCTTGGCGGAACTGCCTTCACTTGAGTTCGTTATTTCCAATACAACCGAATCAGGATTGAAATATATGCAGACAGACTATATCGAGGGTGAACCGGTCCAATCATTTCCGGGGAAATTAACGGTTTTCCTGCATCAGCGATATTTGAAATTTGATGGTGATCCATCCAGAGGTTTGATTCATCTGCCATGCGAGCTGCTTGAAGGCAATGGTGATGTGCTGCGCAGTTGTGTCCTCCGTCATAGTGAGGATTATGGGTATTCGGATGGCTTCCGTTCATGGATCGAGAACCATAATTACTTCTTGAATAATCTGGTAGATCGAATCGTAACAGGTGCGCCGACCCAGGAGGAAGCTGATTCCCTGACAAATCGCTGGGGGTATGAGGACCAGTTGATTAATACGGCAGAGCCATATCATTTCTGGGCCATTCAGGGTGATGAATCATTGGACAAAAAACTTCCTCTCAAGCAGGCAGGTCTTAATGTACATTGGGTGAAAGATCTGAAGCCTTTTCAGGTACGCAAGGTTCGTATTTTGAATGGGGCGCATACCTTAATGTCATCCCTCGGCATTCTGCAAGGCAAGCAGCATGTGAGAGAAACAATGGAAGATCCGTATTTTGGCTCATGGATCAGGGAAGCTGTTCATCAGGAGATCGTGCCTGCTCTGGATATGCCCGATCATCAGCTGGACCAGTATGCAGAAGAAGTGTTCGAACGGTTCCTTAACCCATATATTGATCACAAATTGCAAGATATTGCTTTGAATACGATCGGAAAATTCAAGGTGCGTGTGCTGCCTACACTTTTGTCTTACGAGCAAAATCAGGGAAGTTGGCCAGAACGTTTAATTCATGGATTTGCTGGATTATTGTGTCTCTATCGTCCGGTAAATACGCCAGAAGGTTACAAGGCACAACGACTGAATGGGGAAGATATTCTGCTGCGGGATGACCCGGATGTCCTGGCTGCTTTGGCTGCACACTGGGAAGGTTATGACACGCTTAACAGGAATCAGAAGCAACTGGATGACCGGGTAGCGGCTGTGTTGTCGGATACCTTGATCTGGGGCGAAAATCTGGATGCAAGAGAAGGACTGCGTGCAGCACTTGTTAATGAAATCGGTTTGTTGGAAGGTGAAGGGAAATGAACACAACAAGTACAATCAATGATTGGATTGCCATTCAACCACAGGATGACGTCATTATAGCGCTTCGGGATTATGCCAAAGGAGAACAAATTACACTACCAGAGGGAGTTTCTTTTAATTTGCTGGATGACGTGCCCAAAGGGCATAAGATTGCTGTGCATACGCTGGCACCGGGCGATGATGTGATGAAGTATGGTTTCTCCATCGGGATTGCCCAAGAGCAGATCGAGCAGGGAAGCTGGATTCATAGTCACAATCTGAAGACGGGTCTGCACGGATTGCTTGAATATGAGTACCAACCGGGAGTCCAGATTCAGACAGACATGCCTCCGGAACATCTGCGCTCATTCGATGGATATTTGCGTCCCAATGGTGAAGCAGGTATCCGTAATGAGATCTGGATTGTCAATACGGTCGGGTGTATCAATAAAGTGTGTGAAGCTTTGGCACGTATGGGTCAGTCCCAGTTTGGAAGCCGGATAGATGGTGTATTTCACTTTCCACATCCATTCGGGTGCTCACAGCTTGGTGATGATCTGAAGTATACACAACAGTTGCTGGCCTCCTTGGTGGAGCATCCGAATGCAGGAGGCGTGCTCGTCATCGGTCTGGGCTGTGAGAACAATCAGGTCGATGAATTCCGTGAGTGTATTGCTCCGGAATACCGCGGCAAAGTACGGTTTCTCAAAGCACAGGAAACGGATGACGAGCTTGAGGAAGGGCTTCGACTGATGGAAGAACTTGTGGAGATCGCTGAACATGAACAACGGCAGCCGCTTCCGCTCAGCAAACTCAAAATTGGTTTGAAGTGTGGTGGTTCCGATGGTTTATCTGGCATTACAGCCAATCCACTGGTCGGTGCTGTTGCTGATATGTTGGTTGCTGCCGGGGGTACGGCTATTCTGACGGAAGTTCCGGAGATGTTTGGTGCGGAGACGATCTTAATGAACCGAGCTGCCAATGAGCAGGTATTTCACGATTTGGTGGACCTTGTGAACGGCTTCAAGCAATATTTTGTTAACCATGGCCAGAACATCTATGAGAATCCTTCACCTGGGAATAAGGCTGGTGGCATCACAACACTAGAGGAAAAGTCACTTGGATGTACGCAAAAGGGAGGACGTTCTTCCGTTGTCGACGTTCTGCGCTATGGCAAACGTGTAACTCAAACCGGTCTGAACATTGTAGAAGCACCTGGTAATGATCTGGTGTCTGTAACGGCACTGTCTGCGGCGGGTGCCCATATTGTGCTCTTCACAACAGGGCGGGGGACTCCCTTCGGAGGTCCGGTACCTACCGTCAAGATTGCGACCCAATCCGATCTGGCGAATCGCAAAAAACACTGGATTGATTTCAACGCAGGCCAGCTGTTGGAGGGGCAGACGATGGATGAGGTGAAAGTACAGCTGTTCAGCCAACTGATTGACATTGCTTCCGGACGGTCACACACACTCAGTGAGCAGCATGGATTCCGGGAAATTGCCATATTCAAGGATGGCGTAATTCTCTAAATCCATTGTCGATGGGTGCTGTTAATCGTCTGGGTTACATTATATGGTGAACCACAGCCAATTCCGGTTGAAATTTGCACGACAACCGGAATTGGCTTTATTTAGATTCCACGGATGCCAAGTGCTTTGGTAATACTTGATAATGGGGCGGATGATGCGTGTTGCTGCAGTTGCGTAACCAGCAGTTCACGTGCTTCTACTGCGCTGCCTTCAAATGGCTTAATGTCATGACGTTGCATCCAGTGATCTGCGGTTTCATATGCGGAGCTGTTCCATGCAACTTTGCCTTCTGCGAGCCCCTCTTTTTCTTTGGTTCCACTGATCACAATGGCTGCACAGCCCTGAAGGTCCAGAAGTCCACGGTCAAATGTTTTTTTGTCCTCTTTTGCCCCGAAACCGGCTTGTGATCGCAAGGCACGTCCATCAATGCCTTCCTGTTCTGCAACTAACGCATGGAGTTTGAACGCTTCACGGGAGAGCAGACCCGCTTCATACTGTTCCTTGATGGTTCTGGAGTCAGCAAGCAGTCGGTGTACCCAAGGGAAGTATTCAGATGAGACAAGAAGCGCTTTCTTTTTGATAAATTTTCCATATGCAGCAATGCCCTCCTCAGCCAGGCGTGAACGCCATAACCAGGGATCGAATTCATCATCCTTGTGCCAATTTTCTTTGGGGGTTAGCGATGATAGAGAAGGATACTCGGCAAATAGTGGAGCCAGAGGCAGCAGCCCTATAGACTGGATACGCTGTACTGCTTCTTCGTACGTTATAACGGCTTCATATGTCATGATATCAGTAGGCTCCTTTTTTTGTGTAGTCAAGCTACGACTTGCTTGAAGCAAGGTATCTCCGGCTTACTTCCTCGGCATGCTGACGAATCTCACTGCGAAGTTGGAGGGGTTCGATCACTTCGGCTTCACGTCCCAATCGGTAAAAGAATCGTACGGCCCAGTCCCATTCCCCTGGAGGACAAAGGAATGATAATTCCCAGAGATCCGGGGCAATTTCAATCATCTTTTCACCAATATGCTCGTCCTGTTCGGCTTCAATCATTCCCCGATAACTCAGTTGTGCCTTAACCAGGGTTGGCGGCTGTTCTGGAGGGATCGGCTTGCTCTGCTGTTGATCCACCTGTTCGTTAAGCACCTGTGCATCCTTTGGTTCGATCGCTTTGACATCGATAATTCGGTCAACCCGGAACAGACGCTGTTCACCATGTTCGAGGGAATATGCTTCACAGTACCAGAAGCCGGAGGAAGCATATACCCGTGTGGGACAGATATGCAACCATCGCTGACGCGATACGGAGCGATACAGCACACTGAGCCACCCGTGTTCGGGTATGCATGCCAGCAATGCGTCCAGATGAGGAAGAATGTAATTGCGGTCTGGAATATGATGATGCAGCTGTTTGAGCATGGGATCAATTCGCGACATAATATCATCCGGAATGATGGCCTTAACTTTGTTCATCAGGGTCCAGCGTTTCTCATGAAAGGGTGTGTCGGCGTAGCGACTTAGACCTTCAAGAGCGAATAGGAGCGTCGCTGCTTCTACCGGGTCCAGCTGTAATGGGGGTAATACGTAACCCTCCATCAGTCTGAAACCGCCTCCCGGACCGGAAATGGCAATAATGGGCACATTCATCTCGGAGAGGGACTGAATATCCCGAAGAATCGTGCGACGGGAAACTTCAAATTTCTCACCTAATGAGTGTGCCGTTTCGTGACCATGCTGTAATGCCATTACGATGGCAGCAAGCCGATTTGTTCTGTTCATGTCAGCCACTCCGTTTCGATCTGCGCCGCCGGAAAGTGAAGTCGTAGTTATATTTCTATTGTAACAAAGAATAAGTGACATCATGAGTGTCACCAATATTTGAACTGTTCATTATTTTATAATGGATCAGCATCAGGATTCACAAGCATGTTCCGGCAGGCTTTGTTAAAATGTGTTTCTCGTCCAATTCGCTTTGCATACTGATATTTCCTTCTATCAAAAATACCACAGATCATGCCAAAAACCCGCATCCGGTGTAGACGGATACGGGAAGTAGCAGCTTTTGGCTTACAGAAGACGATAAAGGTCTGAAATCTATACCAATATCCTCGCTGAAGACAATAACAAGTATAAAAGGAATGAATATGTGACACTTTGTATCACGGGTATTTCTATCACATTATATTATTCTGAATGATTTCAATGAAGTGAAATCGCTTATTTCATTTCGAGCAGTTGCACTCCTCGGGCTTCAATCTCAACACTTCCCGAAAGCTCACGATTGGTGAGCAGATCATGTGCTTTAGCTGTTCCCAGATCATAGGATTGCGTGGTTGCGTTATGGTTCATGACAAACAGGTACGGTTTACCGTCTTTGGTTCGTGCGCTTACTTCAACACCTTCTGGTGTCTCAAGCAAGGACTCTACGTTCTTGGCTGCTGCAAGCTGTCCCAGCAAACCATCCAGGAAGCGCTCATCCGGGTCGGATGCAACGTACCAGGCTTCACCTTGACCAAAGGTATTACGTGTCACAACAGGCATGCCTTTATAAAAGTCGTCTCCATACTCCGCGATGACTTCGGCTCCTTCACTGTGCAGCAGGTCACACAGCATGCCGCAGCCATACTCTCCTTGAAGATCACCGTACGTTTCTTTGAGGACAATGCGGTTCTTTTGCTCAGGCAGCAAGGCATCGATCTCTTCCACCCAGATTCCGAGCAGTTTACGGAGTTCTCCCGGATATCCACCTGTAGTCACGAGATCGTTCTCGTTCACAATGCCACTGAAGAAGGTCGTCAGGAATGTTCCACCTGCTTCAACATACTTCTCCAGTTTGGTGGCAAACCCTGGTTTTACCATGTAAAGGACAGGGGCAAGGACAATGTCGTATTTGCTTATATCCGTATCCACACTGATGATATCTACCTGGATGTTGCGACGGAAGAAGGCTGCATAGTATTTATGGATCTGATCCACATAGTTCAGGGCAACCGTAGGTCCGCTTGATTTTTCGATGGCCCACCAGTTATCCCAGTCGAACACAATCGCTACTTTGGATTCAACAGATGCATCCAGCGTGGTATCTCCAAGGATCTGCAATTCCTTACCCAACTCAGCGACTTCGCGGAATACACGTGTGTTCTCATGCCCAGCATGCTCAATAACTGCACCATGATACTTCTCACAGGCACCGATGGAGCGGCGAAGCTGGAAGAACATAATGGTATCGGCCCCGTGCGCAACAGATTGATAACTCCACAGACGCATGACACCTGGACGTTTCAGTGAGTTATACGGCTGCCAGTTCTGCTGACTTGGTGTTTGCTCCATCAGCATGAACGGTTGACCATCCTTCAGTCCGCGCATAAGGTCATGAGCCATGGCCGTGAAGCTTACAGGTGTTGCGAGACCGGGATAGCTGTCCCAGGAGACGATATCCATATGTTTTGCCCATTTGAAATAGTCCAATTGCTTGAAGAATCCCATCAGATTGGTCGTAACAACGGAGTCCGGAATGTGTTTTTTGATCGCATCGTATTCCAACAGATAACAATCCAGCATGCTGTCGGAGTTGAAGCGAGAGTAGTCCAGCGAGATGCCCTGGAACGTTGAATTATTGTTACCCCAATGTTCGCTCAGGTTGCTTGGTAATACAATCTCGTCCCAATCGTAGAAGGTATGCCCCCAGAAATTTGTGTTCCATGCTTTGTTGACCTGTTGCAGAGTCTGATAGCGTTCTTTCAGATACACGCGGAACGCTTTCTCACAGTTGTCACAGTAACACTCACCGCCATATTCATTGGAGATGTGCCATACGAGAACTGCGGGGTGATCCTTGTATCGTTCGGCCAGTTTATCCGCAATCTTTTCAGCGTATTTGCGATAGGTCGGGCTGTTGGGACAGGAATTATGTCGCCCACCGAATTTGCGTTTGCGTCCATCGGCATCCACACGAAGCACGTCTGGATATTTCTTCGCCATCCAGGCCGGATGGGCAGCCGTACTCGTTGCAAGGCATATATAGACACCATTCTCATATAGACGATTAATCAGTTGGTCGAGTTCTTCAAAACGGTAAGTAACTTCATCAGGCTGAATCAGTGCCCATGAAAATACGTTGATTGTGGCAATATCAATGCCTGCCAATTGGAACATGCGCAGGTCTTCAAGGTGGGTTTCGTGATCCCACTGTTCCGGGTTATAATCGCCCCCGTAGAACATTTTGGGCAGTTTGCTGCTAATCAATGTGTTCACCTCTTGTATAAGAATAATCCTATATTATATGATACATATGACTTTTAAAATATAATAAAAGTAATGACTCATATAAGAATACGGAAGTTTATTTCAGCTTATACCCAAGGAGGCATCCCATGTTTATCTCCCCCCGACATCAACGATATTTCATGACATCACGTGATCAGCCGCTGCCCCTTTATATTGAGAGCCTGGGTTATAACGGCAATCAGGAGAAGGTGTCCAGACCTGTGGGGTATCCCTGTTACCACTGGCTTCAGACCGTGAAGGGAGCCGGAGAATTCAAGTTTGCCGGGTCCACGGTCATACTGGGGGAAGCATCAGGTATTTTGCTGCCACCGAATGAACCGCATGAATATGTGCGCGCCCAAGGAGAGTGGGAGACCCTTTATATTACATTTGGCGGTTCCCAGTGTCCGGCAATCTTGGAGTCACTTAGGCTGGGTGAAGCGGCGTTCCATCAGTGGGAGCAGAGCAGTCCGTTCAACGATTACGGCCAGGAAGTGCTGAATTCAATCAGAAGTGATCAGGATTTGTCGGGACTCGAGGCGTCAGCGGATATATACCGATTTCTGATTTTGCTCAAAAAACATGGCATGACGGGCAATCGGTCTTCGATCTCTCATGCCGTGGAGAGACTCGCTCCGCTCATTGCATTCATGGAACAGCATTATGCGAATCCTGAGATTGGTCTCGAACATATGGCTGACGTCACGGGGATCTCATCCAGACATCTGAACACCTTGTTCAAGCAGTCCTTTGGCATGACAGCCTACAGTTATTTCATTTTGCTGCGCATTCGCAAAGCCAAGGAAATCATGACCGCAGACCATAGACCCACGATTAGGGAAACTGCGGTTAGGGTAGGGTTTCGCGATGCAAGCCATTTTGTAGCAACCTTTCGCAGGATTGAGGGGGTGACTCCTGAACAGTTCCGTAATTTGTACTAACATGTACCCAAATGAACAAAAAGTGATGCCAGGAAGGTATTGATGCGTTAGGGTCATTACCGTTATGATGGTATCGATTCCTGAGATTCGAAAACGTTTAAACGGACCCATGGTTCCGTTCTATTTGGAGAGGATGATTGAAGATGACAACAACGATACCCTTATGGGATCATGCTGCACCATATGCAGCCCAGGGCCATGAAGACGAAATGCCACATTTGATTCCATTTATTCACCCTGGTTCAGAGAGCGCTGTCATTGTGTGTCCAGGTGGCGGTTATGGATTTTTGGCTGATCATGAAGGTGCTCCAATAGCTGAATTGTTGAACCGTGCAGGTATAAGTGCATTTGTCCTGAAATATCGGGTGGCGCCTCACCAGCATCCTGCACCGATAACAGATGGTCAGCGTGCCATACGTTATGTTCGTGCGCATGCTGAGCAGTATGGTATCAACCCTGCCAAGATTGCAGTACTCGGTTTCTCCGCAGGCGGACATCTCACAGCAACATTGGGAACGCTATATGACGAGGGACAACCGGATCATGAGGACCTCATTGAACGCCAGAGTTCACGCCCGGACCGAGTTATTCTCTGTTATCCGGTCATTACGATGGAGTCCTATGGACATGCCGGTTCCCGTGAGAATTTGCTTGGGTCTGATGCGTCTGCCGAGCAGATCAAGGCTTTCAGTGCGGAGCAGCAGGTGAGAGCGGATGCTCCTGAAGCGTTCATCTGGCACACCAGCGCTGACCAGGCAGTGCCTGTAGAGAATAGCTTGCGTTACGCACTTGCATTGGGTGAGCATGGCATTCCCTATGATTTGCACGTTTTTGAAAAAGGTTCACATGGTCTTGGATTGGCTGAGGACAACCATGCGATTCGGGTATGGTCGGATCTGTGTCTCACATGGCTCAAGAATCAAGGCTGGTAATTTTTCTGGCCGGTATCAAGTGAACGGTCCTGACTAATCGAGTAATCCGTATATTAGCGCTTTGAAGCGAAGGAGAAAATAACGATGAAATTGCAAAAAAACGACAAGCTTTTGTTTATCGGGGATTCGATTACAGATTGTGGTCGGGAGCATCCTGTAGGTGAAGGCAGTTCAGGTCTGGGCCATGGTTACGTAGCGCAAGTGTATGCCCTCTTGCGGTCCATCTATCCGGAATTGATGTTGCGTGTCCAAAATGTGGGTAATGGTGGAAATACGATTCGTGATCTGAAACAGCGCTGGGATCGTGATGTGCTTGACCTTAAACCGGACTGGCTGACGATCATGATTGGCATTAATGATGTATGGCGTCAGTTCGACAACCCATTGTCAACAGACTCACATGTGTTTCTTGAAGAATACGAATCCACATTGCGTGAACTGGTGGCTTCGGTTCGTCCCAACCTGAAAGGTCTGGTACTAATGACGCCTTATTATCTTGAGGCCAATCCGGAAGATCCGATGCGGGCAACGATGGATATCTACGGAGAAGCGGTACGCAGGGTAGCCAGTGAGTATGATGCGGTGTATGTGGACACACAGGCTGCATTTGCTCCATTTTGGGATCATTTCTATACGTCTGTGTTGACTTATGACCGGGTACATCCAGATGCAACGGGCCATATGGTACTGTCCAAAGCATTCTTGGATGCCATCGGATTCGAATGGTCAGGCGGCGTCAAATCTGAATAAGGACGTGATGGCATGAGCGACGTAACTGTAGCAGTACAAACCCCGGCATTACTGGGGGAAGGACCAAGCTGGGATGCGGAGAACAATCGATTATTGTGGGTAGATATTGAAAGCTTTAAGGTGCATGTGTATGATCCGGCTACAGGGCAGGATCAGGCTTATGATGTCGGTGAACATGTCGGGGCTGTTGTTCCCTATCGTGGTGACGAAGTTTTGGTTGCTTTACGCAGTGGATTTCATACGTATCACTTGCATACGGGTGAGCTGCATGCCATTGAGGACCCCGAACAAGATAAGGATACCAATCGTTTTAATGATGGAAAATGTGATGCGAAGGGCCGCTTCTGGGCAGGCACGATGAGCATGAATAATGAAAGCAAAGCCGGATCGTTGTATTGTTTGGAGCAAGGGCAACCCGTTCGCACAATGGTACAAGGTGTGTCTACATCCAACGGCCTGGGCTGGAGTCCGGATCGGCAGACCATGTATTACATTGATACCCCGACACGTTCTATTGACCGGTTTGATTTTGATCTGACGGCAGGTACGATACAAAATCGGACAAGTGTCATTCACATACCGGAGGAATTCGGTTTTCCGGATGGGATGACGGTTGATGGTGAGGGCATGCTGTGGGTTGCGCACTGGGGCGGAGGAAGAGTTACTCGCTGGAACCCGCATACATCAGAACTGTTGCAACAGATCGAGGTGCCGGCAGATCAGGTAACATCCTGCTGTTTTGGTGGACCGGATCTCGAAGAGTTATACATTACAACAGCACGTATAGGGATTAAGGAAGAACGTCTGAAAGAGACACCGGATGCGGGCTCACTTTTTGTCATCAGACCGGGAGTTAAAGGGCAAAAGACTCACGCTTATGGTAGCCAGCAATAAACAGGAGCCTATGTAGTGAACCTTAGTGAACTTCTGTCTTGTTTGCCAGGTAAGATACGATTTCATTTTTTAATCTTATATAAAATGTACAAAGGTGCTGCTCTAACAGCATCTTTTTTTGATTTAGATTATCGTCTGTATAGAACAAAAATAAAACGACTTTTCATTAAAGTAACGGACCAAATAGTTCCATTATGTGGTATTATTTGGATTGAAGATAAAACTCTACGGAGGACGTATTAAATATGTAGGAAAGGGTGTAATTATGAAATTAAATCATCTGAACCTAACAGTTACTGATGTTCCAGCTGCTCGCGAGTTTTTAGAGACTTATTTTGGTATGACATGTGAAGGTACGAGAGGAAACGCATTTGCAGTTATGTTTGATGATGAAGGTTTTATTCTCACCCTAATGAAGGGTAAAAACGTACTCTATCCAATGACTTTTCATATCGGATTTCCCCAACCGACCGAACAAGAGGTTGACAGGATATATAGTCTTTTGAAAGACAATGGTTTTGAAGTAGACGCACCTAAGCATGCACACGGTTATACTTTTTATGTTGAAGCCCCTGGTGGATTTACTGTTGAAGTCTTGTGTTAATCTATATCCCATTGAAGTCGCTATTTTAGCGGCTTTTTTGTTGTGTAAACAAGTTTAAACACTGAAAAAAATTTACAAAAATCGGAATTTCGACAGAGGGGTTTGGAGATTGCCAGCGAATGTTATTTATTGAAAGTATTATCCAGATAACCGCGAATCAAGAACAATTATGTAAGCGCTTAACGATATGACTGGAAGGGGGTGAGGCTTCTTGTATCAAGGGATGCATTGATTCGTCTGGCACGCCATCATCAGCACGATGAGACAGCGGGGATAGACCGAAATGCAGTAACGAAGTAGAAGAGGAGGATAAGTTGATATGAGAACGTTTATGGGGAAATTGCGAATGATGAGCCTGACGGTTGCCGTAGTAACCGCCTCGCTGGGAGGACTTGCTGGAACAACAGCGGCGGCACCAAGTGAAGCTTATGAGTGGAAAAATGTGGTGACGGGTGCAGGAGGCGGGTTTGTACCGGGCATTATTTTCAACGAGTCGGAAAAGGATCTGATCTATGCCCGTACAGATATCGGGGGAGCCTATCGCTGGAATGCGGCTGACGAGAGGTGGATACCCTTAACGGATTTTGTCGGCTGGGATGACTGGAACAAGAATGGTGTGGACGCACTGGCTACGGACCCAGTTGATCCTAATCGGGTGTATATGGCAGTTGGGACGTATACGAATTCGTGGGACCAAAATAATGGCTCCATCTTGCGCTCTACGGACCGGGGAGATACATGGCAGACCACAACACTTCCGTTCAAAGTTGGCGGCAACATGCCGGGACGTTCAATGGGAGAACGTCTGACCGTGGACCCAAATGATAACAGTATTCTGTATTTCGGTGCACGAAGTGGTCATGGGTTATGGAAAAGTACCGATTACGGTGTGACCTGGAACGAAGTCACAAGCTTCCCGAATCCGGGAAATTATGTGCAAGATCCTTCGAATGAATATACCAGTGACATCGTAGGTCTGGCATGGATTACGTTTGACAAAACAACAGGTTCGGCAGGGCAAGCAACCCAGACCATCTATGTGGGTGTTGCGGATAAAGCTCAAAGCGTGTATCGCAGCACAAATGGCGGCCTGACCTGGTCAGCTGTTGCTGGTCAACCTACAGGTTATCTCCCGCATCATGGTGTGTTTGATTCAGACGGCAGCCTCTATATTACCTACAGCGATGGTGTTGGACCGTATGATGGGGCAAAAGGTGACGTGTGGAAACTGAATACGTCGACAGGTGTCTGGACCAACATCAGCCCTGTTCCAAGCAGCAGCACGGATAATTATTTTGGATATGGCGGATTGGCTGTTGATGCTCAGAATCCCGGTACATTGATGGTTGCGACATTAAATTCCTGGTGGCCTGATGCCACGTTGTTCCGCAGTACAGATGGCGGAGCGACGTGGACACGCATATGGGAATTTGATGGATATCCGAACCGGAAGTTACGGTATACACAGGATATTTCGGCAGCGCCATGGCTCACATTTGGTACCAATCCTGCCCCACCCGAAACAACCCCGAAACTGGGCTGGATGATCGGTGATCTGGAGATTGATCCGTTTGATTCGGATCGCATGATGTATGGAACAGGTGCTACGATCTATGGAACGAAGAATCTGACAGACTGGGATGATGATGAAAAAATCAATATTTCAGTGATGGCGAAGGGGGTTGAGGAGATTGCCGTACTGGATCTGATCAGCCCGCCAAGTGGTGCACATTTGATAAGCGGGGTGGGGGATGTCTCCGGATTCCGTCATAACAATCTGGACCAGGCGCCAGCTACCATATTTACGAGCCCGAACTATTCTTCCACAGAAAGTCTGGATTTTGCAGAGTTAAGTCCAAATACGATGGTTCGCGTAGGTAAAGCAGATTATGCTGCTGATCCAAATGCAAAATCCATTGGTTTGTCGAGTGATGGGGGGACTACGTGGTATAAGGCCAATGCAGAACCTGCCGGCACAACCGGAGGGGGGACTGTAGCCATCTCTGCGAATGGTAACCGACTCGTATGGAGCACGTCAGATAAAGGTGTACATTATTCGACTGGCGGCAATTCATGGACGGCAAGTACGGGCATACCTGCACAGGCGAAAGTGATTTCGGATCGTGTGAATCCAAACAAATTTTATGGATTTGCAGCGGGTAAAATCTATGTGAGTGTGAACGGTGGTGCTACTTTCACGGCATCATCTGCGACCGGACTTCCGATGGAAGGAAATGCCGATCTGGATGCCGTTCCAGGTGTTGAAGGCGAACTCTGGTTTGCAGGTGGTAGTGAGGAAGAAGGTCCTTATGGATTATGGCATTCCACAGATTCAGGAGCGACATTCACAAAGCTTGCCAATGTAGAGGAAGCAGACAGTATCGGATTTGGTAAAGCGGCCCCTGGGCAGAGCGTTGTTGCGTTATACACGGTTGCACAGATCGATGGAACACGTGGATTCTTCCGCTCCGATGACGGTGGTGCCAATTGGGTTCGTATCAATGATGATCAGCATCAGTATGCTCGTGTAACCACAATTACGGGTGATCCGCGTTTGTATGGAAGAGTATATCTCGGAACAAATGGCCGCGGAATTTTGTATGCTGACCGTGTTGGAGGTAACAATGGCGGGGGTACTCCAGTGACCAACTCTGCGATTACACCGGTTACAGCCGAATTTGATCGCAAAGCAGGCAATCAGGTTAATATTCCAGTCACGTTAACACTTAACGGCAATACACTTGCATCCATCCGTAACGGGAATGCAACGCTGGTTCCAGGTACAGATTACACGTTGACAGGCAATGAGGTCGTATTAAGTAAAAACTACCTGGCTTCACTGCCAAATGGCGCAGCGACGCTAACCTTTCAATTCAGTGCAGGCGACCCTGCGACCTTGAATCTGCTCATTAAAGACACGACAGCTGCACCTGTTGGAACCATACGCATTGAGATGTTTAACAGCAACACTTCAGCGACGGGCAGCTCGATTAGTCCCAAATTTAAACTGACAAACACAGGTACTACAGCCATGAATCTGTCTGATGTGAAAATCAGATACTATTACACGATAAATGGTGAACAGCCTCAGAACTTCTTCGCTGACTGGGCGACAGCTGGCAGTTCGAATGTAACAGGCACGTTCAGTGCACTCAATCCAGCTCGGACAGGTGCTGACCACGTGCTTGAGATTGGATTCACAGCTTCCGCTGGAACTCTGAGTGCAGGACAAAGCACGGAAATCCATACGCGCATCTCCAAGAACAATTGGACCAACTATACGCAAACGGATGATTATTCTTTTGCAGGTAGTCAGACTTCCTATACGGACTGGTCCAAAGTCACCGGTTATATCGCGGGAAGTCTCCAATGGGGAATTGAACCATAAGTGAGTGATTTAACGAAATAAAGGATTGAAATAGGGGTCCTGATTCGCCAGATGATCAAATGGCGAGTCGGGGCTTCTTATTTTGTCGAAATATAGTGTAAACTATAGATAGTTACCATTGCTTAAAGGAACGTTTTAGGATATAAAAAGATGTACAATTAATTTAAAATTAATGTAACCGCTAACACTGGAAAGTGTTTATAACCGATCTATAATAGTTGGTATAGCCTGTACAGATATAGAGGAAAGATTAGACAAGGGGGTCGCGATCATGAACCGGTTGTGCAAGGTGCTGATTGTTGACGATGAGTTTCTGGTAAGACAGGGCATAAAGCACCATATGAACTGGGAAGCGGAAGGATTTATCATTGTGGGTGAAGCTTCCAACGGTGAAGAAGGATTACAGCAGGTGAACCTGTTAAAACCGGATATTGTGATCACCGACATTGTCATGCCTGTCATGGATGGCGAAACGTTTGTCCGTACACTAAAAGCCAGTAATCCGCAGATTGAAGTTATTGTACTTAGCAGCTTCAGTGAATTCGAGTATGTACGTTCAACGCTTCAGCACGGGGCAGCAGATTATATACTGAAACCCAAGCTGGATACAAATGAATTATTGCAAGTCCTTCAACGCACAGCGGGTAAAATTCCCGAGCTACAGTTCGAGCCGTCGCACGATGGCTGGAGACTGGGGCAATTGATGGAGAAGATGTTGTCCGGATTTACACTGGATGAAGATAGCGAAATGCCGATCATTCGAGATACCTTTCCGTATGAATCCTTTCGCTTGCTGGTGTATAAACCCGTGGGTGCTGGAGGGAATCCGCTGAAGATGGATCAGGAACAGATTGAATCCAAGCTCCGCAGTGATCTGCCTGAAGTAGAATGTGCAATGGTTCCCGCAGAGGGTACATTACCTGTGATGCTCCTTAATGTCGATCCTGCGAGAGATGAATGGATGCTTGAACGGATCAGACAGTTGGCCAGTGAAAATGCAGCAGGAGAAGGCAGTCCTGGTTGGGTGCTTAGTGAAAGCTTTACTTCATTTGAACAGATGGGTGTTGTTTACCGGGAACGCCTGATTAAGCTGATTGAATATCGTTTCTATTATAAGGATCGACCAATCCTGGTGTATGGTGAACTGCCTCCAATGCATCCCGCAGGTTACCAGTTTAATGTGAATATGTTTTTGCAGCATGTGAAGCGTAACCGGGTCGAAGCGGCAAGGGAGTATTTACAGGATCATGCAAAAACACTTGGACGGGATTATATTGCCGATGTGTTTGAGATCAAATCATTTCTCGGTAACTTGATCTTCAACGTGACCATTACCCTCGCGGATATGGATGTCCAGTCTGCCGGGCTGGAAGAGAGCAAATATACGTATTTTAAAAATGTGGACGGGGCTTCGAGTCTGGACGAAGTCATGACTGTGCTTGACCAATTCATGACGGAAGTTCAGGAGTGCTCCGTTGGTGCGGGTGGAAAACGAAGTGATCCCAACATGAAGATGCTGCTGGATTACATGCATGAGCACTTTGATCAGCCGCTCGGGCTTGCTGAAGTAGCCAAGCACTTTCATTTTAATCCCTCGTATTTATCCAGTTATTTTTCATCTCACAAAAAAGAAGGATTTAATGAATACTTGAATAAAATCCGGATTGAAAAAGCCGAGGAACTGCTTCGATCCGATGATGTAACGATTTCTGAGATTAGCAGTATGGTAGGCTATTCCGATCATAGTTACTTTTGCAAGGTGTTCAAAAAATTCACCGGATTATCACCAAGCCGATACCGGCGCAAATTCTGGGCATAAAGTCAGAAGGATAAGATTATGAAGAAATGGATGAACCAATTATCTCGTCTCGGATTGTTTCCCAAGTTGTTTCTGGTTATGGTGGTCAGTATTGTCCTTGTTTCTGTACTCATCTTATGGACGACCATTCATATGTCAACCAATCTGTTTACTGAGACGTTCAGTATCACAAACTCCAAGGTGCTTAATCAGATCAAAACAAATTTTGAATCCTTTAATGAGGCCATTGCTGCCGTATCGAATAATGTGACGCAGAGTGGATCGATCCGAGGATTCCTGTCCGAAGGAGATGCCGATTCCCTCACGATGGCCAAATCCTTCTATAATATGAGGGAAACGATGGATCGAATTCAATCCATCACAGAATCCTACGAAGTCGGGATAACAATTATCGGGATTAATGGACGGAGCTATTCCACGAATCGTGCTCACCTTCAGTTGTCCGTGGATGAATTGAAGCAGGAGCCAATTACGATGGAAGCCGCTGAGACGCCGAGTCGTCTTATCTTTGATGTTTACCAAAACGAGGCAACGCTCGGGAGTCAGCAGATGATCTCTGCAACGAAGGCGTTGACGGACCGAACACGCAGCCGAATATACGGTACGCTCTATGTCACGATGAGAGAAGACATATTCCGGCAATTTTACAGCAGCTTTACAAGTCGTGGCAATGATGTAGTCATTATGAATGAAAAAGGTGAGATTGTATCATCGAATCGTGAAGACTGGATCGGAACAACCCAGCTGGATTTGCTATCATATGCCCGGGATATGAACAACAACTCTCCGAGAAGTATTAATGCTCGTGTGATGGATCAGGATAGCGTTGTGCTATCCGAGTATTTACCGTTCTATCGGTTTTATATTGTCAATGTAGTGGATAAGGATCTGGCGATGGGTCAACTTATCGACATGAAGACGGTTGCCCTGATCTGTGCAGCTATCGTTGTGGGGGCACTCATCCTTGTGTTTCTCATCACCAGTCAGATTACCAAGTCACTGCGCAGACTTGTGAAGCAGATGTCCAACATTACAAAAAGTGATCTGGACAACTACATTCCGGTGAGTGGAAGCTACGAGAGCAGGCAGCTTGGTCATGCTTACAATTACATGCTTGATGAACTGCATGATTATGTGGATCAGTTAGTGCAGACACAGCATGAACAACGGAACGCAGAGCTTGCGGCATTACAGAGTCAGATTAATCCTCACTTCTTGTACAATACACTTGCATCTGTCAAAGTTCTGGTGCAACAAGGCAACAAAGACAGGGCTGCGGAGACGATTAATGCATTAATTGGATTGCTGCAAAATACGATCAGTGATGTGAGTCAGACTGTTACAGTGGAACAAGAAGTCGAGAATTTGAAAAATTATGTCTTCATTAATCACGTCAGATATGGTGGTCGGATTAAAGCAGCTTTCTACGTGGCTCCGGATTGTACACACTATCATGTACCCAAACTGGTGATTCAGCCGTTTATTGAGAATGCATTTTTCCATGGATTCATCAAGAAAGAAACGGGTACGATTCATGTCATGGTTTCCAGAGCGGGAGAATCACTCATCTGTGAGATTATGGACAACGGGGATGGAATTGAAGGACTTGTCTTGGGAGAAACGTTGCCCAATCCAAAGAACAATCGTCAATTATTTAGCGGTATCGGTATTCGCAATGTACATGACCGTATTGAGTTATTATATGGTTCACCTTATGGTGTCACCATTATGAGTACGGTTGGGGAAGGAACGAGAGTCACCGTTACACTACCTTTAATCACGAGTTGAATCGAAACCCGATTCGATTAAATACACTTAAAATCGAGATCCCTCGCTTCTGTTTTATACAGAGTCGGGGGATTTTCACGTGTCAGAGGTAAAGCGTGAAATCATTTTTGTACTATTTCAAGATCAAGAAATTACAAAATCAAAAGAAATTACAAAAAACCAAATTTAATGCAAACGGTTTCTGTAAAGGTTTTCATTGTGGTGATAAGATGACAAATCCGTACAAAATTATTACTAACGAATGGAGATATGGGAATGATAAGATGAATACATCGAAAGCAACCGCTTTCAGAAAACGCAAACAAATTACACACAAAGAGGTCGAAGGGGAGTTGAATGTTTTGAAAAAAATGTGGGTATTGATGCTCGTTACAGTACTGCTGTTGTCCGCATGTTCATCCGGAGGCGGAGGTAAATCCGCTAGTGGTGGTGACGAAAAAACAAACGAAATTACGGTCTGGGCTTGGGACAAAGCTTTTAACGTAGCTGCAATGGAAACAGCAAAAGAAGCATATCAAAAAGCAAATCCTGATGTGAAAATCAACATCATTGAATACGCTCAAGCTGATATCATTCAGAAACTGAACACAGGTCTTAACTCCGGAACTGCCAGCGGTCTTCCAAACGTAGTTCTGATTGAAGACTATCGTTCACAAAGCTTCCTGAATGCATATCCTGATGCGTTCAAAGATCTGTCTTCCAGTATCACGGCTTCCGATTTTGCAGATTACAAACTCGGACCAACAGCGTTTGATGGCAAACAATACGGAGTACCATTTGACTCCGGCGTTGCTGGTTTGTACTACAGAACAGATCTGCTGGAGCAAGCTGGCTACAAAGCAGCTGACCTGCAAGACATCACTTGGGATGACTACATCCAAATTGGTAAAGACGTAAAAGCTAAAACAGGTAAAGAGCTTCTTTCTCTTGACCCGAATGACCTTGGTTTGATTCGTATGATGATCCAAACTGCAGGTAAATGGTATTCCGCAGAAGATGGTAAAACACCTGACATTGCTAATAATGCTGCTCTGAAAGAAGCGTTTATTACTTACAAAGCAATGATGGATGCCAACATTGTTAAATTGCACTCTGACTGGAGTCAATTCGTTGCGAACGCCAATAACGGTAGCGTAGCAACAATTCCTACAGGTAACTGGTTCTCACCATCTGTACGTCAAGAAGCTTCCCAATCCGGTAAATGGGCTGTAGCTCCAATGCCAAAAATGGCTGGTCAACCAAACTCTGTTCACGCATCCAACTTGGGTGGTAGCTCTTGGTATGTTATGAACAACGTTCCTGGTGCAGATCAAGCAGCTGATTTTGTAGCAAAAACATTTGGTTCTGACAAACAATTGTATCAAGATCTGTTGAACAACATCGGCGCAATTGGTACGTACAAACCAGCAGTTGATGGTGACGCGTATGCCAAAGCAGACGAGTACTTCGGCGGACAAAAAATCTTCACAGACTTTGCGAATTGGACGAAAGAAATTCCAAGCGTAAACTATGGTATCAACACATATGCCATTGAAGATATTCTGGTTGTAGAAATGCAAGCATTCCTGAACGGTAAATCAATCGATGACGTTCTGGCTGATGCACAAAAACAAGCTGAAGCACAATTAAACTAAGATACCCAAGGTAACTTATAGAACCCTAGGAAACATCGGAGCCGTCTCCCACGTCCGGCGCAAGTCGAACCGGATATGGCGAGAGGCTCCGTGGGTTCTACCCATGTTCCATGGAGAGAGAGGAGCCATACTGTGAAAGCCATGAATACAGGAGACAGTCTCCAAAAGAAAAATAATTTGACTGGATGGGCTTTTGTTTTGCTGGCTGTTGTCGGGATTGTTGCATTTTACTTCTACCCGATGATTCAAGCGCTGCTCTTATCGTTCAAGTCTGGTGTAGGAGCCAATCTTGAATTTTCGGGCCTTTCTAACTACAAAAGATTGTTAGTTGATACAACATTCCGTACAGCATTATCGAATACTTTTATCTACTTGATTATTCAAGTGCCTGTAATGATTATTCTTGGTTTGTTTATTTCCGTATTGCTGAATGACAGCACACTACGCTTCCGGAGTTTCTTCCGTACAGCGATTTTCTTGCCTTGTGTAACTTCATTGGTAGCGTACTCTGTTGTATTCAAATATTTGTTCGCACCAGATGGAATGGTGAATCAATTCCTGATGGGCTTGCACATTATTGGCGATCCAATTCAATGGATCACAGACCCGTTCTGGGCTAAAATTACGATCATAATCGCCGTTACTTGGCGTTGGACCGGATATAACATGATTTTCTATCTGTCATCCCTGCAAAACATCGATCAATCAATCTATGAAGCTGCAAGAATTGACGGAGCGAATGCTTTTACACAATTCTTCAAAATCACTGTACCTTTGCTTAAACCGATTATCCTTTTCACGTCCATCACATCAACGATTGGTACATTGCAAATCTTCGATGAGATTATGAATATTACCAAAGGTGGTCCAGGTAATGCGACCATGTCGATTTCACAATACATCTACAACCTTTCGTTCAAATATTCACCGGACTTCGGTTATGCAGCAACAGTGTCGTATTCCATCGTAATCTTGATTATTGTATTGTCCATCATCCAGTTTAAAGTGGCAGGTGATAATAAAAATGGCTAAAGCTAAAGCAAAACGGATTTTCACGTATGTGTTCCTATCCATCGTCGCCTTTGTATCCATTTTCCCTTTCTTCTGGATGCTGGTCAGTTCAACGAATGCATCTGTCGATGTAACGAAAGGCAGATTGTTACCGGGTTCAGCTTTCATTGATAACTTCAACAAACTGATTGATTCGACAAATCTGGTACAGGCTCTCGGAAACTCGGCGATTATCTCTGTAGTCTCCACTCTCTTGGCACTGTTTATTGGTTCCATGGCAGGTTATGGTTTCGAGGTATATCGCACGAAGTCTCGTGACATTGTGTTTAATATCCTGTTGTTATCCATGATGATCCCGTTTGCAGCGATCATGGTACCACTGTATCGTATGTTTGCAACAATCTCGGGAGTTGCACCGGTTATCGGAATCAACACGATGGCAGCAGTGATCCTGCCAACCATCGCAACAGCGTTCCTGATCTTTTTCTTCCGTCAGAACACCAAAATGTTCCCGAAAGACTTGCTGGAAGCTGGACGTATTGATGGTTTGAGTGAACTCGGCATCTTCTTGAAGATCTATATGCCAACCATGAAAACAACATATGCAGCGGCAGCAATCATTACATTCATGAGTAGCTGGAACAACTATCTGTGGCCACTCATTGTATTGCAAACACCTGACCAACAAACGATTCCACTGTTGATCTCAAATCTGGGTGCTGGTTATTCTCCGGATTACGGAGTAATCATGACAGCAATCGTGATTGCAACACTGCCTACAGCAATCGTTTTCTTCATCATGCAGAAACATTTTGTTGCAGGTATGGTAGGTTCCGTGAAGTAATGAAAACAGCATAATCCGTGCAAATGACGGATGCAGGAAAGAAGAGAGGGCGCTGTTATGGCGTACCTCTGTCTTTTTTGTTTATGTAAAGCAAAAGGAAATCCAGCGTAAACCTTGAATAAGTCAAACTATAACGTTTTAAAGGGAGAGAGAGCCGATGAAAGCAACAAAGGCAGATATCAACTGGTTGGGGGACGTAAGTGTATTTGAGGTGAACCGTCTTCATGCCTATTCCGATCACCGTTACTACCAAACAATGGACGAGGCTGTAGGTTCAGGCGCGATGTCCATGCGTTATGATCTGAATGGTACGTGGAAATTCAACTATGCAATTCGTCCAGACAGCCGTTCTGAGTTTTTCTATACATCCGATTTTTCCAGTGAAGGCTGGGATGATATTGAAGTTCCGGGGCATATCCAACTTCAAGGATACGGACAGATTCAATATGTAAATACACAATATCCTTGGGATGGCTTGAACGACATTCGTCCACCAGCATTACCACAGGATAAAAATCCGGTTGGAAGTTACATTCGCACATTCCACCTGCCGACAGGTTGGGAGTCGAATCCGGTATATATTTCTTTCCAAGGTGTAGAGTCTGCATTCTATGTATGGCTTAATGGACAATTCGTAGGATACGGGGAGGACAGCTTCACGCCATCTGATTTTGACCTGACACCATTCCTTCAGGATGGAGAGAACAAACTCGCGGTTGAGGTGTATCAACGCAGCACAGGCAGCTGGCTGGAAGACCAGGATTTCTGGCGTTTCTCCGGCATTTTCAGAGATGTGTATCTGTATACCGTCCCGACAGCACACGTACGTGATGTTCATGTTCGCACAGATCTGGACAAGTCCTATACCAACGGTACGTTGCAAGTGGATCTGAAGCTGGAAGGAAAAGCGGTTGCAGGAGCACGTGTAGAGGCTGAACTTCGCGATCGTGAAGGTAATACCGTTAAAACGTTTGAATCCAAAGTTAACGATGGACAAGTAAGTCTTCGGGAAGATATTGGTACAGTGAATCTGTGGAGCGCAGAGATTCCATACTTGTATCGCCTTTATATTCGTGTATATGATGCTGCGGGTACACTGGTTGAGGTTGTTCCTCAAGCCGTTGGTTTCCGTACATTTGAAATGATCGATAAAGTGATGCACATCAACGGTAAACGTATCGTATTCAAAGGTGTGAATCGCCATGAGTTCAACCCGCGTCGTGGACGTGCGGTTACGAAGGAAGATATGCTGTGGGATGTTCGTACGATCAAACAGAACAACATGAATGCCGTACGTACGTCACACTATCCAAACCAAAGTCTTTGGTATGAGTTGTGTGATAAATACGGACTTTATGTTATTGACGAGATGAACCTGGAGACACACGGATCTTGGCAGAAACTTGGCGCCGTTGAGCCTTCATGGGTTATTCCAGGTGACAAACCGGAGTGGCATGATATCGTTATGGACCGCGCTGTATCCATGGTGGAGCGTGACAAAAACCATCCGTCCATTCTGATCTGGTCTTGTGGTAATGAATCACATGGTGGTGAAGTCATCTACAAAGTATCCCAATACTTCAAATCGGCTGATCCAACACGTCTGGTACATTATGAAGGTGTATTCCATGATCGCCGTTTCGATGAAACAAGTGATATGGAGACTCGCATGTATGCCAAACCGGCGGACATTGAGGAATTCCTGAATGCAAACCCGACGAAACCTTATATCAGCTGTGAGTACATGCATGCCATGGGTAACTCTATTGGCGGTATGCACAAGTATACGGAGTTGGAAGACAAATATCCGATGTATCAAGGTGGATTCATCTGGGATTACATCGACCAATCCATTTATAAAAAAGATCGTTACGGCAAAGAGTTCCTCGCTTATGGTGGAGATTTCGGTGATCGTCCATCAGACTATTCGTTCTGTGGCAACGGTATTGTCCATGCTGATCGTAAAGTAACTGCGAAAATGCAGGAGGTTAAATTCCTGTACCAGAACATCAAGCTGTTCCCGGATCGTGAAGGCGTCAAAATCGTAAACGGTAATCTGTTCGCAGATACATCTGTATTGGAACTGGTATACAGCCTGGAGCGTGAGGGACATGAAGTGCTGCGTGGAACATTGGAAGTGAACGTGGATGCGCAAAGCGAGACAGTAGTTAAGCTTCCGCTGGGTACAGAATCCCTGGTGGGCGGCGAGTACGCTGTGAACACCGCATTTGTGTTAAAAGAAGCTACACTGTGGGCTGACAAAGGCGAAGAAGTGGCATTTGGACAGTTTATTTTCACACAGGATCAGGTAAATGATGCAGCCCAGACGGACCTGAACCTTGTAAGTGATGTACAAGTGGTTGAAGGTGACGTTAACATCGGTGTTCGTGCTGGCAAAACGCATGCGCTGTTCTCCAAACAGTTTGGCACACTGGTTTCCCTAAAATTGTCCGGTCGTGAGACCATTGCTGTACCACCTGCACCGCTCTTCTGGCGTGCAATGACGGATAATGACAAAGGAATGGCGATGGGCTTCGAACTGGGTGCCTGGTATGCAGCGAGCCTGATGCCACGTTCTGTAGAGTGGAAAGCGGAACAGAAACCGGATCAATACCGGATCGAGTTCACGTACAAGCTCAACATTTCGGAGGATGTACAAGTGAAAGTGGTCTATACTGTACATGCAGATGGAAGCGTGCGTGTGCATAATACGTACAAAGGTACAGCTGGATTGCCTAACCTGCCAATCCATGCATTGTCCTTCAGAACATCACCTGACTTCGAAAACGTGGAATGGCTCGCGATGGGACCCGAAGAAAACTATGCAGACCGCGCATTTGGCGCACGTCTAGGCATCCATGGCAGCAAGGTAGCTGATACTGTAGCTCCATATCTGGTACCACAGGAATCGGGCAACCGTACTGGCGTTCGTTGGGCCAAATTGACAGACAACGCGGGACGTGGCTTCAAAATTGAGGCATCTGGAACTCCGGTTGAGCTGAATGTATCACCATATACAGCATTTGAGCTGGAGAACGCACAACATGCGTACGAATTGCCTCCTGTGCACTATACGGTCGTGACTGTAGCGGGTAAACAAATGGGTGTCGGCGGTGATGACAGCTGGGGTGCTCCGGTTCATCCGGAATACCTGATCCCTTCGGACGGCGAACTGACATTTGAATTTGTCATTCGTGCACTGTAAGCAGCGCAATCGTTCAGAATAAAGAATATATTTAAATAAAGAACAGAGGTCTTCGCTCGTCGGAGACCTCTGTTTTGTTATGTCTATGAATGGCTTGAGATGTGATCTATGAAACCGTTCTCTCTCCGGCCACGTAATGTAAAAGACAGGAAACATAAGAGGGGGTTCAAGATGAGTAGAAAAGCAAAGACAGGTATATGGGTGACGGTGTTAGTCTTCTTGGGCATCATTGTTGGATGTTTCATATGGTATTTCAATACGGCTTCGGGTGAACGTGCACTCAAAACGATGAGATCCAATAACTCGGGCGGCCTGGAGAGAGTTGTTAAAGTGTACAGTAATAATGGTGAATTGATTCAGACCTATGATGGCAAAATTGACGTGGAAGATACGGAATACGGCAATAAAGTATTATTCGATCTCAATGGGAAACGTGTCGTGATCTACAATGCTACGATTGTTGTTGAAGAGAAGTAAGGCACAATTAAGGAAATGATATAAGGGTCGGGTGAGATTTTTATGGTGGATATGTACCTCATAATCACTGTTGCAATTTTAGGAATGGTTCTGTTCTATAGCTTGATCGCTTATTTCTTGATTCGTTTCATTTCGAAAAAAGCTTTCAAGCTGACGTTAACTAAATATGAAATGATGGAAATTATAACCTGGCTCGCCGTGCTGTTTATTACCTTCATGATGATTAAGAATGGTTCGATTAATCTTCTCTTACCGGTTGTTCTACTTATCATTCCATTGATCAATTTACGACTTTCCAATCGGAAACATAGAGAGCTGAATTAGCATAGCTTCCTGAGTTTGTAATACACAAGAATGATAAACATTAGGAAAGGTTGACGGAGTTTACATCACTAGTCAGCCTTTTTTAGTTTCATTACGAATGTTGAAAATGAACAAGGAGGAGTTTAGGGATGATTCTGGGCCGATCAACGGACACTTCAGGTGTAACGCAAGTTGCCAATCTGTCGGATGAGCTGCAGCCTGTTTTTGATAAAGCAGAAACCAAATACCAAGTAGTTGATATTGAACTCTTCTTTATTTTCAGATGTCTTCCTGAAGAATATGATAGAAGATCCAGCGTTAGGCATGTGAAGAAGGAGAATGTCATCTATTTTGATCTGGTGGTAAGTGAGGATGGGTATAAGACATTAAGCAAAAGCAAACAACGGTATGTGTTAAGCCATGAGTTTTATGCTTTTTTGAGTGAAAAGATTAAGAAATACAAGATTGAACATCTAGATTCAAATGAATTTATCGCAAATATGGGCATGTGGCTGAGGGAGATCGGATGGCTACAGACCGAAGAGGAAGCCGAAATAAGTGATTTTGAAGAAAAATATAACTAACATAATATGTAAACTTAAACAACAAAAAGAAACCCTCTTTCGAGAGCTTCTTTTTCATGGGAGAGGAGAAACCGGACGAAGAGCTTATGGGGAAACGTAAGTCTTCTCCGCGGTTGTCTACGACACTTGTGATGTCGATAATTATAGAATCGCCCGATTGTTTCCTTTTTATACATATGCGTCAACAATTCGTCAACAATTTTCCAAGGGAAATGAAGACCGCACATTTTTCAAACTGAACCCGAGTGTGGTACGATAGTCGTATCAATAAACTTACATAGAGAAAAGGTGACTCGTCAAGTGAGAGTGGTATCTGGGAGTGCAAAAGGCAGGCCGCTGAAGGCTGTTCCTGGCACGGGTACGCGGCCAACCACCGACAAGGTGAAGGAAGCGTTATTTAGCATGGTTGGTCCTTATTTTGAGGGCGGCACAGCATTGGATCTGTTTGCAGGCAGTGGAGGTCTCGGTATTGAGGCGCTGAGCCGCGGCATGGACAAGGCTGTTTTTGTTGATTTGGAATCAAAAAGTATTGAAGTTATCCGCATGAATCTGAAGGCGACCAAGCTGGAAGACCAGGCGGCTGTATATCGTAATGATGCAGGTCGGGCATTGAAGGCACTCGCCAAGCGAGGCACAACGTTTGATCTGGTGTTTCTGGACCCGCCATATCGCATGAAGAACGGGCACGAGTTGATGTTAACCATGCACGAACTGGAACTTCTGGAACCCGAAGCAACCATCGTGCTTGAATATGAATCCAAACATGATTACCCTGAGCAATTCGGCCCGTTTGAACAAACGCGCAAGGCTTTGTATGGGGAGACGGCAGTATCCATCTATTATTATGCGGCAGAAGCAGTTGAAGGTGGAGAATCCATTACACTGGAAGAGGAGGCTCCTCATGACTGAAATGATACATCGACAGGAACGGATCGCCGTATATCCTGGAAGTTTTGATCCCGTAACGATGGGGCATTTGGATATTATCGCCAGAGCGTCGAAGCAATTTGATCGCGTCATTGTGGCTGTGTTGAACAATATGAGCAAAAATCCGCTGTTTACGGTGGAGGAGCGCAAAGAACTGATTACGGAAGTAACCCGCCATTTACCCAATGTGGAGGTGGACAGTTTCCGCGATCTGACAGCCAATTATGTCCGGCAAAAGGAAGCTCAGGTCATCGTTCGTGGTATACGCTCGGTAACTGATTTTGAATACGAGTTGCAATTGGCATCGACCAACAGCAAGTTGAACCCGGATGCGGAAACCATATTTATGATGACAAATCCCAAATATTCCTATTTAAGTTCCAGCATCGTCAAAGAAATCGCTCATTATCATGGAGATGTTACAGATCTTGTCTCACCTGAAGTGGAAGCTGCGCTCCGTCAGAAAATCAGCGAGAAAACCGGCGGTTAAACCAGAAGGTAAGCCCCGATAGACTAACCATGACTGCAAGAAGTAACGCAAGTCCCATGCATGCAGCAGGGAAGATGCTCCAAATGGTGTTGATCGTGTATGTGTTACCTGGACTATGTATGAGTAGCCAACCAAATGGTGTTGAGAGGTCTTGCTCTGCATTCGTCTGTAATGTGGTCCAGACTTCTGTGCTATAACGGCTGAACGGCATCCATAGGAATAGACTGATGAAAAAGGCGATGAATCCATGAGTCAGACGAACTCCAGCAAAGTACAACATCGATTTGCTGCCCGGACCAGTTGTTTTCAGGACAGTAGAGACTTGCAGATGGGAGCATAAACCACCCCATCCAAGAACGGCTGCAAGTAGAGATATGAGCAGCATGGGTGTTAATGAAGTCTGGCTCAAATGATAGGTGCCGAGGTGAAGCTCGAAGAAGGCTGGCCACAGCGCAGCAGAGGACCCGGGAGTCAGATAAAGGGAGACCAACCGGATAAATACGGCAAAACCGATCATGTATCCCCCAGTCATCATTAAGGTCTGCACAGCTTGGGATACGGTGTCACCGAGCAGTTTGCCAAATCCTCTTCCATCACGACGATGGGCTTCTCTGGCTGCAATCATCATATCGGACCATATACTGCGTCGTTTGGACGTTGCGTGGTGGGGTGTAGATGAGCGACTTATGGAACTTACAGGACTTGCAGGGCTTGCAAGCTGAGAATGAAAAGAGTTGTTATCTGCTTGCGCGGCTGTGGAGCCAACCCTGTTTGTCTGGTTACCCGGTGCTGGCAGGAGACGTGTGGCAAGAATGGCAGCAATCCAGCCGCTGATCCAGTGGACCACGAGTAAAAAATATCCGGCCGCTGGCTGGTGGAGAAAAGCAGCACCAACGACCAGTATGATCATCATTGGATTGGCAAAATGAGATGCCGCCGCAAGGACAACCACCTGCTTGGCGGTAATTTGTCTATCCTGAAATAAACGGGATACCACATCTGCTCCTGCGGGGAATCCGCCGCACATGCCAACGGCAATCGCCAGACCTGCGTTGCCTGGGAGTCTGAACCAGCGTTGCATTAACGGTCCGAGCAAGGCGCCGATCGCGTGGGTGAAGCCAAACGCAGTGAGCATTTGGGATAACATGAGGAAAGGGAGCATGGCAGGGAAGATGATTTTCCACCATATATCCAGACCTTGAATAGAGGCGTCAAACGCTTCTTTGGGGGACGCAACTACCGCAATGACCAACATTAAAGCGCCGGTGCTTAGGATTATCGTTCGTAACGGGCCAGAATCTCTAACCTCGCTCTGTAATGTCATCGTTTCACCTCATATCAGATAACGCCGATTTGGCATCTGAATCGTAATGGACGGCCGAATGACGCCCGAAGGGCGGTTCGGCCTTGACCGGACAGGCTATTGTATACAGCGGCCTATCCGGCCTGTACCATTGTATGCACAAGGACCAGAGTGTTAGACTTGAAAAAATGATTAAACAAGATCAGCTGAGTATCTGCATTACAAAGAGCGTGAATCCAACCGGAGAATCGAAGTATTCACAAGGTGGAATTACGATCGCTGATTAGTGTAGAATTCGGCTTGTATAGAGATACAAAGAACGGAGGCTCATGTGATGAATCGGATTCGGAAATCTGGCGGATTCAGAGCTTCGATCTTTGTGATCGTGGTGGCTCTGGTCGTCTATGTTGCTGTGTACATGCCAACGCCGTATATCATATATATGCCTGGCAGTGCAGATGAAGTAAAACCAATGGTAACCGTTAAGGGTGGAGACCAGGAAGAACGCGGTGTGTTCATGATGACGACCGTGTCGGCAACATATGCCAATGTGTTTTTGCTAGGAACCTCTCTGTTCAATAAAAATGCTCAAGTGGATAAAAAGGAAGACCGACTGCGCGGCAAAAGCGAAGCGGAATACTCTGCCGAACAGGTATGGTTCATGAGTGACTCACAATCCTCCGCAATGGAGGCTGCATATGAGCAGGCTGATGTGGCTTACTCTATTGTACCTGAACATATCTTTGTATTTGGACTGTCCGAAGACCCAAAACCGGAAGGAGACATTGCTCCGGGAGATATCATTCTGGGAGTGAACGGAACAGCTACGCCGGATAATACGGTGCTTTCTTCCCAGTTAAAAGATAAAAAGGTCGGAGATACAGTCGAAATGCAACTGGAACGTGGTGGAGAGACCATTAGCCGGGATGTGAAACTGATTCAGGTCAAAGACAATAAAACAGGTGAAACCCGCCCGGGACTCGGTGTAATGATTGGTGCGGTTCAGAAGGTGAAAGCTGAGGACCCGAATAAACAGATTTCCTTCACAGATACTCAGGTGGGGGGTCCGTCTGCGGGCTTGATGTTTACGTTGGAGATCTATAACCAGTTAACACCTGGAGATCTGACCAAAGGGCATCGAATCGCGGGTACAGGTACCATTACCAAAGAGGGTGTTGTGGGTGCCATTGGTGGTGTAGTACACAAGATAGTAGCCGCTGATCGAAAAGAAGCGGAGATCTTCTTTGTACCTAAGGATAACTATAAGGAAGCAGCAGCCAAGGCTGAACAGATCGGCACCAAAATGAAACTTGTGCCTGTGAGCACGGTGGATGATGCGCTGGCTTATTTGAAAACCTTGTCCGTGAAATCATAGGTTATAATCGGGCCGGAAGAGATCGAGCCAACGTTGAACCGGATGGATAAAGAACGGATAAAATCGGAATAATTGATTACAGTGGAATGAAGTGTGATCAAGAGATTTGAGAAGATTAACAGACTCACTAGACCCAAAGGGGTAGAGATACCCAAAAGATCTAAGAGAACAAGAATTAAGATAACAAGAGAAGTTAATAAGGAAATCCCCTTGTTGCGAGGTGCCTGAGCGGCGCGCAACAAGGGGATTTTTTAAGTTGTATAGTTTAGTTTTCAGTAGTCGACATCAATGACCTGTTTGATGATGGAATATAAAGCTCCTTAGGAAATGAAGCTTTGTGGTCCAAAGCGGATTACAGTCTCACAGGCGACTCATAGTAGTCACTGAACATCTTGCGTGTGTCCCTATGCTCGCAAGCGAGCCCATACGCAACCTGAGCTTGTATATCCAGTTCAAGTTGATTGTGTGTGAACGTCGACGGTTTCAGTACAACAGGCAGCGATGCAGTCTTCTTCATTTGTTTAAGCAGGCTCTGCCCTTGAGCATTAAATCCGAGGACTCGGAGATATCCGGGTCCGGCAGCCAATTGCTCTGGTGAACACTCGGCTTTGGTGTGATTCAGGAGCAGGTGTGCGAGCATACGCTGGAGTTTGGTGCGTGTGTATCGTTTGGTCTTCATTGCATTCAGGAGTGCTTCGACTGAAGGTTCCGGGAGCTGAGCGAGTGCACGGATCAGTCGGTGTTCCAGGCCTTCCGTGACTTCGGCGATGCGTTCCAGCTCGGAGGCACGGCGGGTGGCCGCGAGGTGCAACAGCGGCTGTGCAAAGCGCTCCCAGTGTATGGGAGCGCGCCCTTCCTGCCATTCGCGATGCAGAATGGCAAGGGTTGCCGCCGGCACGTATGGCGCGGCGGCGTTGGGTCCGTCCGCCATCAGCAGACGGCGGACGGCTGTGGCACTGGCGATCGCCCCCGGCCCGGGCATCGCCTCATGATACGCGGCACCGGTACGCGCCGCCGTAAAGGGCTGGATCGCACTGCCAAGTCGTTGCAGCGCGATCAGGTAGTGCAGCCCAAGCGAATTGTTGGGCTGCTCCAGCAGTGCAGCGGCGTCGTGAGCATCGACGCCGCCGGGCGCCAGCGCTGCCGCCGCGCCTGCGTACGCGGCGGGGTAGCTGGCGCCTTCCCGCAGGCGGCGCGCGATGTCCTCGCGCATCCCTGCGGGCTCCACAGCCAGCACGCGCGCAATGCGCTGCAGGCTGTCCAGGTCGCCGGACTCGCTGCCAAAGCAGAGCGAGTCCACAACGCCGGTGCGGTGCAGCAGCGATACCGCGCCGAAGGCAAACCACTCGGCCGGTTGGACCGCGTACGCAACCGGCAGTTCAAGCACGAGATCCGCGCCTGCGTGCAGCGCCATCTCGGTGCGCGCCCTTTTACCCACGATGGCGGGTTCGCCACGCTGGAGAAAAGGGCCGCTCATAACTGCGACAACTGCGTCTGCGCCGCTTAGCCGCCGAGCTTCCTGCAAATGATAGACATGTCCATTGTGCAAGGGGTTATATTCAACAATGACGCCTACGGCTCTCATGATTAGACGTACTCCTTTCAATTGGATAACTGAGTATGTATAACATCCATTCCATCATAGGGGATGACATGTATTAGATCAAATCATGCACCTATTCAGACAAGAAAAAGCACAAATCCGACATCAACGGATGTCAGACTGTGCCTGCAAATTTATTGTATATTACAGATTTTTCGATCATCGGAGAACGGCTTCTTCATCTGAATAAATCAGCACGCTTAGACACTTTCCGGCGCGGGAGATAGACTTGCTTTGGGCCCGAAAAATTCATAATGAATGTTGTCCGCTGCAACACCTAGCCCCTGAAGTTCCGTATACACTGCCCGCATGAACGAAACCGGCCCACACAGATAATAGGTGGCATCCAGTTCATCAATCACTTGACGAAGCCAGGTGGCATCCATATAACCTTCCTTATGAAAATACTCATTTTCACGATCAGCATCCTCAGGTTGAGTATAACAATAATAAGCTTTAACGCCCTGATTACGTTTGGCCAGACTGTCCACATAATCACGGAACGCGTGAGATTGACCATTGGGACTTGCATGCAAAAATGTAATGGTGCGATTTTCATTCAAGTTAACCAGCGTATTTAACATACTGATCATGGGCGTTAAGCCAACACCACCACTCAGGAGAACAACAGGCCGTTTATCGTCTGCATTCAGCGTGAAGTCGCCAGCAGGAGCGGATAGCTCCACTAGACTGCCTTCTTCAATGTGATCGTGGAGATACGTGGATATAACTCCGTCAGGGCGCTCTAATACACCTCGCTCACGTTTAACGGAAATGCGATAGTAGGGTTTACCCGGGGTATCTGAAAGGCTATACTGACGAATCTGGGTAAATGACTGTGCCTCTGGTTTGATTTTGATACTGATGTATTGTCCCGGTTCATAACTGGCAATGGGCTGACCATCATCTGGAACGAGGTAAAAGGACGTGATGACTTCACTTTCCTGCACTTTCTTGGCAACCTTGAAGGTACGAAATCCTTCCCAGCCACCCGTCTGGTTTTCCGCTTCTGTATACATGTTCTGTTCGATCCCGATAAAGGCGTCTGCAATGACATTATAGGCTTCACCCCACGCCGTGATAATTTCATCCGTTGCCGCGTCTCCAAGTACATCTTTGATGGCTTGAAGCAGATAGGTGCCAACAATCGCATATTGCTCGGGAACGATACCCAGGCTGCGATGTTTATGTGCAACTTGCCGGACGGCAGGCAGGATGGAGGACAGATTATCGATATGCAGGGCAGCGGTGTATACCATATTGGCGAGGGCGGCTTGCTGTCGTCCTTGTTTCTGATTTGCGTGATTGAAAATATTCAGTAGTTCCGGATGAGCTGTGAACATCGTTTCATAGAAATGGCGTGTGATCGCTTCGCCGTGGACTTCAAGTACGGGTACTGTAGATTTAATCACTCTAATGGTGTGCTCGCTTAACATACATTTTCCCTCCCGATATGATATGAAATAGTTGGATAATAAATCGGTCATGGAGCTGATCGTGTTTCGGTTTATAGCAAGTATAGATAGGGGACAAGCGGGTCTGTGTGATATAGATCACACTAAACGTTAACGAAATGTGACCGGTGTTTGCAAGGAACTACAACTAAAATGACGACTTGTGATTTATCTTGAAGTGAGTCTATAATAGACCAGATGGAGTAAACGTCTGTGCGGTCAGTGTTTTTAAAAAGGGTGTAAAGTTAAAAGTGTTGACAAACGTCTTGAAAAATCGGTATAATGATTTTTGTTTGTTAAGTCAATTTCATAATACTTTTAACGAAGATTCGTCAGAATACATACAGTCAGGATTTAGCTTTACAAAAGCAGGCTTGACCTGTATAACTGTCGTGAAACGTTTGATACGAATTATGAAATTGGTTTCGTTTGGAGTGATGGAAATGTTAATGCCATTTCGCAAAGTGGCTACCAGTGATGGTCCCCTGAAGTTTAACGAACAGTGGGAGATTAAGGAACTGGTTTCTAACCGACAAGATATCACAGCCGTTACCCCGCTGACTGCGGACTTATCTGCAGAATTCAGAGAAGGTGACGTTGTGGATGTTCATGGCAAGCTGACTGTAGGAGTGGACATGTTGTGCTCCCGTTGTCTTAAGCCAATCAATGAACATTTTCATATTGATTTTCATGAGCAATTCAAGCAGGGAAAACAGCCAAAGGAATTACACGAAGACGATGATACGCTCTATGTGGATGGAGATAGCGTTGATCTGAAGGGTTATGCCGAGGAAGCTTTTCTGCTGGATCTTCCGTTTATACCGCTATGTAGCGATACATGCAAAGGGTTATGCCCTAAGTGTGGCCATGAGCTGAACGAAGGTGACTGTGGTTGTGATAACGAGGTTATCGATCCGCGGCTTGCAGGGCTCAAGGATTTTTTTAAATGAGCATGATTGAAAATCGAACATTTTAAGACTACCTGCAAAGGTTGATTTTGATAAGGAGGTGGGAATAATGGCAGTACCTCAACGGAGAACGTCCAAGACGCGTCGCGACAAACGTCGCACTCACTTTAAATTGGCTGTACCGGGTATGGTGAAATGTGAACAATGTGGCGAACTTAAACTTAGTCACCACGTGTGCAAAGTGTGCGGAACGTACAAAGCAAGAGAGATCATCTCTCAATAATAGTTTGACATTAAGTAGCACTTCATTTCGATGAGGTGCTACTTTTTTTGGATTAGAGAGTGCAGGTAGAGTGAGCTAACAAGCATGAAATCCTTGCACCAGAAGGGTGAATTGTTTTTGTTAGGCCAGTCTTTCTTTTTGACACGGGATGAGATATACTATAGTTTAGTACCAGGTTCTAAGATTTGACGTTACATATAGATGAACCATAATCCGTTTGAGAACGACCCTGGTGACCAGGGATGCAACTATAGAAGCAACACGAAAGAATGGTTGAACTGGCCGGACGGGACGGTTCCGTAAACGATACAGCGGGGGGTGTCAGGCATCGAACGTGTACCGAAAAGACAGAGGCAACAGCAGTTAACCAAAATGATAGAAGAGAACCCGTTTGTGACGGATCAGGAACTTACACGCCAATTGAAGGTGAGTATTCAGACGATTCGTCTTGACAGGCTGGAACTTGGAATACCCGAACTTCGGGAGCGGATGAAACTGATGGCAGAGCTCTCGTATGATCAGGTACGCTCGTTGCCCTTGCATGAGATTATCGGTGATATTGTGGATCTGCAACTGGATAAGAGCGGGATTTCCCTGTTTGAGATTAAGGAAGAACACGTGTTTTCCAGAACAGGGATTGCACGCGGACACTATGTCTTTGCACAGGCTAACTCCTTGGCTGTAGCCATTATTAATGACGAGATCGCGTTGACTGCATCAGCAGACATTCGCTTTGTCCGTTCGGTTCATTTGGGAGAGAAATGTATTGCAAAGGCTTATGTGAGATCGATTCCGGGTCAAAAGGGCAAAGCCAAAGTGGAAGTATTCACTTATGTAGGTGAAGAAATGGTGTTTCAAGGCAACTTTGTAATCTACCATTCAGGTGGAGAAGACAGCGGAGAAGGAGGTCATTTGGAATGAAAATCGTCATTGATGCCATGGGAGGTGACAATGCACCTGCATCAACGGTAGAAGGTGCGATTGCCGCAGCCACGGAATGGGCGGATACACAGATCGTCCTGATCGGCGATGAAGCCAAGCTGGAGCCTCTTTTGAGTCAGTCAGGTGTGAGACCTGCTAATCTTACGGTCCGGCATGCTTCCGAAGTTATTGGTTCGGATGATGAACCCGTCAAAGCAGTGCGTCGCAAAAAGGATGCCTCCATGGTGGTCGCAGGCCGCATGCTGAAAGAGGGCGAAGCGGACGCGATGATCTCGGCGGGCAATACTGGAGCTTTGATGACAGCGGGTTTGCTTGTTGTAGGTCGCATGGAAGGCATTGAACGTCCGGCGCTTGCACCTATGATTCCAACGATTGATGATGTAGGTGTGCTTGCGCTGGATCTTGGAGCGAATATGGATGCCAAACCGGAGCACCTTGCACAATATGGTCTGATGGGCAGTTTGTATCGGCAAAAAGTACAGGGCATTGAGTCCCCGCGAGTGGGCTTGCTTAATGTAGGAACAGAGCCAGGCAAGGGAAATGAGTTAACCAAACATGCATACCCTTTACTGGAACAACTCCCAATTCGTTTTGTCGGTAATGTTGAGGCACGTGATGTGCTGACTGGTGCTTGTGATGTGCTTGTATGTGACGGTTTTGCAGGGAATATCCTGCTGAAGTCGCTGGAAGGCACAGCAGGTGCCATTTTCGCCTTGCTTAAGGAACAATTTTCATCTTCTCTCAAAAGTAAACTGGCTGCAGCTGTACTAATGCCTGAGCTGCGTGGGTTGAAACGAAAGCTGGATTATACGGAGCATGGCGGAGCGCCACTCCTCGGTTTGAGCAGACTGGTTGTGAAAAGTCATGGATCTGCTGATGGCAATGCCATCAAAAATGCTGTGCGCCAAGCTCGGATTGCAGTGCAGAATCAGCTGGTAGAGAGCATATCTAAGGAAATTAGCGGGAAGTGAGTGACGATATGAATAATTTGCGCCCAGTAGGGATTATTGGTACAGGGAAATATGTGCCTGAGAAAATTTTGACAAATAGCGATCTGGAGAAAATGGTCGATACCAATGACGAGTGGATCGTCAGTCGTACAGGAATCAAAGAGCGTCACATCGCTGCACCCGAACAGGCAACTTCTGATCTGGCATATGAGGCGGCTATTAAAGCCCTTGAATCTGCAGGCATGACAGGCAGTGATCTTGATCTGATCATTGTTGCAACGATTACTCCGGATTCTTCGTTCCCATCGACAGCCTGCATTTTGCAGGACAAATTGGGTGCAAAAGGTGCTGCGGCATTTGATCTGTCGGCTGCTTGTTCCGGATTTGTATACGGTTTGGCTAGTGCTACGAGCTTCATCCAAAGCGGTATGTACAACAATGCACTTGTTATTGGAGCGGACTGCTTGTCTCGTATTACGGATTATACAGATCGTAACACATGTGTCCTCTTTGGGGACGGAGCAGGCGCGGTAGTCGTAGGTGAAGTTCCGGAAGGTCGCGGATTCAAAGCGTTCGATCTCGGTGCCGAAGGTGCTGGCGGTAGTCTTCTTCAGATGGAAGGCGGCGGTTCCCGACTGCCTGCTACTGCAGAGACCGTTGAAAATAAAAAGCATTACATCAACATGAACGGTCGTGAAGTGTTTAAGTTTGCGGTACGTGTCATGGGGACGGCTACCATTGAGGTATTACGCAAGGCTGGTATGGAGCGTACGGATGTGGATCTGTTTGTTCCTCACCAAGCGAATATTCGAATTATCCAATCTGCGATGCAACGCCTTGAACTTCCTGAAGAAAAGGTTGTAGTCAACGTGGATAAGTATGCAAACACATCGGCTGCTTCCATCCCGCTTGCTTTGGTAGAAGCAGCAGAAGAAGGTCGCATGAAAGCCGGAGATACCGTTCTGATGGTTGGATTCGGTGGCGGTTTGACATGGGGTGCATCGGTACTCGTTTGGTAAAATAGACATCTGGGAGATGAATGAGATGGGTAAAATAGCATTTGTATTTCCCGGACAGGGATCACAGGCTGTAGGCATGGCCAAGGACGCGTATGAGTCCGTGCCTGCGGCAACCGAGATTTTTCGCACAGCAGATGAAACATTGGGTTTCTCGCTGAGCACCCTTGTATTTGAAGGACCGGAGACCGAGTTGAAACAGACATCAAATACACAACCGGCTCTGTTGACAGCAAGTATTGCCTTGCTAGAAGCTTTCAAAGAAAAAGGAATTCAGCCTGACTATACGGCTGGACACAGTCTGGGAGAATACAGTGCACTGGTGGCAGCGGGCGTTCTTTCGTTTGCTGACGCAGTGAGCACTGTGCGGGCACGTGGTCAGTATATGGAACAGGCAGTACCGGGTGGACAAGGAGCGATGGCTGCTGTGTTGGGTGCAGATCGGGAAGCGCTGGGGGTGCTTTGCCGTGACGTATCTGAAAGTGGTCATGCGGTTGAACTTGCCAACATGAATTGTCCGGGACAAATCGTCATTTCTGGTGTGAAGGAGGGCGTAGCTGCTGTCGCGGAACGAGTGAAAGAAGCAGGCGGTAAACGCGCTATTGCATTGGAAGTAAGCGGTCCGTTCCACTCTTCATTGATGAGGGGTGCAGCTGATAAGCTGGCAGAGAAACTGAAAACCGTTACGTTCTCACCGGCAGCGGTCCCTGTAGTCGCTAATGTGACTGCAAGACCTGCAGAGGATGGACAGGTTCAGGATTTGTTGACAGCTCAGGTCTATTCTCCTGTATTATGGGAAGACAGTGTGACATGGCTTATTGAGCAAGGCGTGGATACGTTCATTGAGATTGGATCTGGCAGTGTATTGACCGGTTTGATTAAAAAAACAGATAAAACCGTAAAACTGTACAATGTGAACAGTCTTGAAACGCTCGAAGCAACGGCAAGTGCGTTGAAGTGATTAGCAGGGATTAGATTTGGGGAAAGGAGGAATGATTATGTCTAAACCATTAGAAGGTAAAAATGCACTCGTTACCGGGGCATCCCGGGGCATTGGACGCAGTATTGCACTGGCACTTGCAGAAGCTGGAGCGAACGTAGCTGTGAATTATGCGGGTAGCCAAGCGGCAGCTGAGGAAGTGGCGGAAGCGATTCGTGCCAAAGGAGTCAAGGCGATTACACTTCAAGCCAATGTTGGCCTGATGGATGAAGCTGAACAAATGGTCAAAGCTACACTCGAAGCATGGGGCAACGTTGATATTCTGGTGAACAATGCTGGTATTACCCGTGATAATCTGATCATGCGTATGAAAGAGGAAGAATTCGATCAGGTTATTGAAACCAATCTCAAAGGTGTGTTTAACTGCCTTAAGGCGGTTACACGTCCAATGATGAAACAACGGTCGGGAAGAATTATCAATATCTCCTCGGTTGTAGGTGTGCTCGGTAATGCTGGACAAGCGAACTATGTTGCTGCCAAAGCAGGAGTCATTGGCCTGACAAAGGCATCTGCTCGTGAACTGGCTTCTCGTGGAATCACAGTCAACTGTGTTGCACCAGGTTTCATTGAGACGGATATGACAAAAGAGTTGTCCCAAGAGCTGGTGGACGGTATGCTAAGTGGTATTCCGTTGTCCCGTCTGGGTCAGCCGGATGAAATCGCCGGTGTAGTCACGTTCCTGGCTTCACAGGCTTCATCTTATATGACAGGGCAGACGTTGCATGTCGATGGTGGCATGTACATGTAATTCTTCCCGGACTTGAACAATAGTCGGGGAACAGGCGCTGGACGATCCGAAATGCCGGAAAAAGGCCGGGTTCCCCGGCCGGGAGCCGCATATGTCTTCTATGGCATTTTGCCTGCGATTCTCGTATAATACCAAAGAAGGAGGTGAACCGGATGTCCGATGTATTGGAGCGTGTAAAACGCATCGTCGTCGACCGCTTGGGCGCAGACGAAGCTGAAGTTACACTTGAAGCATCTTTCAAAGAAGATTTGGGTGCTGATTCTTTGGATGTAGTGGAATTGGTCATGGAATTGGAAGATGAATTTGATTTGGAAATCTCTGATGAAGATGCAGAAAAAATCACGACCGTAGGTGAAGTTGTAAACTACATACAATCTCATACCTAAAGTCATTTTTAGTCCCGCACATGTTTTCGAACAGGCGGGACTTCTCATCATTCATTGGTTTTTCTCATTCCGCAAGCAGCTCTACTCAAACAGGCCTATCTTGGTTGAATAGATGTCTGTTTGCGGATATTCCCACAAAATACTTGCGTAATGCAGTCGATATAGAGGTGACTCGGTTTGAAACAAAGAGTAGTAATTACCGGAATGGGCGTAATGACATCGCTCGGAAAAGATTTGGAAACGTTCTGGGGCAGTTTAATGGCAGGAAAGTCCGGAATTTCTCAGATTGAGGCGTTTGATGTTAGTGAATACACGACACAGATTGCAGCCGAGATCAAGGATTTCAACCCGGAAGAATATATGGATCGCAAGGATGCTCGCAAAATGGACCGTTTTGTACAGTTCGCTGTGGCAGCCGGCTTCAAAGCCGTTGAAGACAGTGGTCTGAAAATTAACGAGAATATTGATGCAGAGCGTTTCGGTGTATCTATCGGATCAGGTATTGGTGGATTGGGTACGTGGGAGGACCAACATAATGCATTGTTGCAAAAAGGTCCAAAACGGGTAAGCCCATTCTTTATTCCCATGATGATCTCCAACATGGCTTCAGGCCAAATGTCCATTTCCCTTGGTGCCAAAGGTCCTAACATTAATGTTGTTACCGCTTGTGCAACAGGTACACACTCCATCGGAGATTCCTTCAAGCTGATTGCCAATGGTGATGCAGATGCCATGATCTGTGGTGGTGCGGAAGCAACAATCAGACCAACGGGTCTTGCAGGGTTCTGTGCGATGCGCGCAATGTCTACACGTAATGATGATCCTGCGAAGTCAAGCCGTCCTTTTGATACAGAACGTGATGGGTTTGTTATGGGCGAAGGCGCTGGTGTTCTGATCCTGGAATCCCTGGAGCATGCTCAAAAACGTGGTGCACGCATTTATGGTGAAGTGATCGGTTACGGTCTGACAGGTGATGCACATCACATGACAGAACCAGATCCGGACGGAGCGGCACGTTGCATGAAGATGGCACTTCGTAATGCGGGCATTGAGCCTGAAGAAGTGGACTACATTAATGCACACGGAACTTCGACACCTGTAGGCGACAGATCCGAAACGCTTGCGATCAAAAAGGCGTTTGGTGATCATGCGTACAAGCTCGCCGTGAGTTCCACTAAGTCCATGACGGGCCACATGCTTGGCGCTGCTGGTGGTGTAGAAGCGGTTATCTGCGGATTGTCACTGACACATCAGACACTGGCTCCAACGATTAACCTGGAAAATCAGGACCCGGAATGTGATCTGGATTATGTACCAAATGTTCCACGTCAAACCAAAGTTAATATTGCCATGTCCAATTCATTTGGATTCGGCGGTCACAATGCCACCATTATTCTCAAAAAATTTGAAGCATAAGGGGCTAGTTCGTTTGAGTGAAGATCTGAAGCAGTTACAACATAAACTTCAAATCAAATTTGACAACAGGCAGCTTTTAAAACAAGCGTTTACCCATGCTTCTTATGTAAACGAACACCGGTTCAGTCAGCATCAGGACAACGAGCGCCTGGAGTTTCTGGGCGATGCCGTGCTGGAACTGACTGTATCGGAGTACTTGTATCATTTGTATCCTAACCGTCCGGAAGGTGAATTAACTAAGCTGCGGGCATCCATTGTCTGTGAGCCTTCCCTCGTCAAATTTGCTGAAGCGTTGGGTTTTGGGCAGTATGTACTTCTTGGTAAAGGTGAGGAACTAACTGGAGGACGGACACGGCCGGCTCTGCTGGCAGATGTGTTTGAATCTTTCATTGGTGCATTGTATCTGGATCAGGGGCTTGCGCCTGTTCGGACATTTCTTGATCAGCATGTCTTCCCATTAATCGTATTGGGCAGCAAGCTGCAAATGAGTGATTACAAAACGGAACTGCAGGAACTTACTCAGCATCACAATATGGGAGCTTTGGAATACCGTATCGTTGAGGAACGGGGACCTGCCCATGAACGTGAGTTTGTCTCGGAGGTCCATATGGGTCAAGAAAGGCTTGGCAGAGGTACAGGACGTTCCAAAAAGGAAGCGGAACAACAGGCTGCATCTGCAGCACTTGATCGACTGAAGCTTCCGGAAGCCGGAGCTTAACCGATAGCGCATAGACAAACGAAGAGCAAAGAGCAGCCCGCGGGTCCGCCCCGGCGGAAGTAATCGGCCGGACTGCTTTTTGCTCTTTTTTTTTGTAAAGAGGTTCAGGAGAAGGTTACCTGATCGTTAACTAGATAAATGAACTTTATTTCAGTTCAATTTATTTAGGCGCTGGAATGCAATACTTGAAATTTGCAAGAGGAGGTGACGAGAAACCCTATGTTTTTAAAACGGATTGAATTGGGTGGATTCAAGTCATTCGCCGACAAAACGGAGATGGAGTTCGTTCGTGGCATTACGGCTGTTGTAGGTCCGAACGGAAGTGGAAAGAGTAATATATCGGACGGAATCCGCTGGGTTCTGGGGGAACAAAGTGCCAAGTCGCTGCGTGGTGGCAAGATGGAAGATATCATCTTTGCAGGCAGTGACGCACGGAAGGCCGTTAATTTCGGTGAAGTGTCGCTAACGCTTGATAACGAGGATCACGCACTTGCATTGGATTTCGGTGAGGTGACGGTGACTCGTCGTGTACATCGCAGCGGAGATAGTGAATATTTTATTAACAAACAATCTTGTCGTTTGAAGGATATCACGGAGTTGTTTATGGATACCGGCATCGGTAAGGAAGCCTACTCCATTATTGGACAGGGGCGAATCGAAGAGATTCTGAGTACCCGTTCAGAGGATCGTAGAGGCATCTTTGAAGAAGCTTCAGGTATCGTTAAATATAAATCCCGCAAGCGGGATGCGACGCGCAAACTGGATGAGACCGAGCAGAATTTGCTGCGGATTCATGATCTGGTGACTGAACTTGAAGATCAGATTGGACCGCTAAAGGAACAATCGGAGAAAGCGATCCACTATAAAGAACTTCGTTCACAGCTCAAATCGCAGGAAATTTCCATGTATGTGTACCAGATCGAACAGATTCATGCTTCCTGGAGTAAGGCAAATGAGCGCCTGCAATCGCTAAAACAGGAAGAGGTTGGACTCGCAGCGATTGTCTCTACCCATGATGCCAAGCTGGAAAATGATCGGAATGCGCTGCGTATCCTGGAAACAGAGACAGAGCAACTGCAAGCCGCCTTATTGCAATTCAGTGAAGCGACAGAGAAAAGTGAAGGACTTGGAGAATTGCTCAAGGAGCGCTCTCACCATCTGCAAACAAATCAGGAGCAGCTCAAAGTAACACTTTCTGCTAGTGAAGAGAGACATCGCGAACGGGAAACCGAGCTGCTTGCACTGCGTGAGAAGTTTGGCAAACTTGATCTCGAACTGAATGATGTGAGAAATCAGTTGTCCCAGGAAGAAGCCAAACTCATCGGTGTTACAGGTGGCATTAGTCAACAGCAAGAGGAAAGCCTCAAAGGCAATTTGCTGGAACTGATGAATCAGATGGCTCAGACACGCAATGAAATTCGTTATGTGGATCAGCAGAAAGAAACGCTGGAGCGCAGAATGAATCGCGCGGCTGAAGAATCAGGCAAATGGGAAGATCAGAAGGAGACACTGGAGAGTCGCAAAGCGGACATTGAGAAAAAAGTTGTTCGTTTGGGCAAAGAAATCAGTGATCTACGTGGTGGCTACATTACGGAAAGTGAACGACTCCAGTCGCTGCAGAAGCTGCTCGAAGAAAGTCGGGGTACGGTCCGTAAATGGGAACAGAAGCGTGAAGCTCAAGTTTCCCGCCGCGATACGATGAAAGAGATGCAGGATGATTTTGACGGATTCATGCTGGGTGTCAAGGAGGTTCTCAAGGCTTCGCGCAAAGGCACACTTAACGGTGTTCATGGAGCTGTAGCTGAACTCGTAAAAGTTCCCGAGAAGATCGAACTTGCGGTAGAAACAGCAATGGGAGCGTCCTTGCAACATGTAGTCATGGAAAATGAATCAGTTTCCAGACAGGCAATTGCTTTTCTGAAGCAACGCCAGTTGGGGCGTGCAACGTTCCTGCCTCTGGATGTCATTCGTCCTCGTGCCATTGGAGTGGCTGAACGTTCCATGATCGAAGGTATGGAGGGTTTTGTGGGGATCGGTGCTGATCTTGTACAATTCGAATCCAAGTACGCTTCAATCATTGGCAGTCTGTTAGGTAATGTTATTATTGCCGAAACGTTGGAGGTCGCCAATAAAATTGCGGCTCGCTGTCAGTATCGTTTCCGGGTTGTGACGCTTGAAGGTGACGTGGTCAATGCGGGTGGTTCCATGACAGGTGGTAGCCAGCACAAGAAAAATGTGAGTCTGCTCAGCCGGAAACGGCAGCTGGACCAGCTCGACCAGGATATTCTGGATACGGAAAATCAGATCGTGAAACTGCATCGCAGTGTGGATGATGTAAAAGTTCAACTGGAGCAGTGTCAGGACAAACTGGATGAACTTCGTCAGTCCGGTGATGATACCCGAAATGCAGAACAGCAGGCTTCGATGGAAATGAAACAGGTAGAGCATGAGCTTCGCCATGTGCTTGAACAGGTTGCCGTTGCCGGGCAGGAGAAGAGCGGCTTTACCGAAGAGATCAAAGAGCTGGATACGGCTCGTATCGTCGCTGTGAAGAAGCTGGAGCAGCTTGAAGAGGAAGAAAAAGCGACTCATCGTGCCATTCATGCAGCCGAGTTTGCTCGGAAAGCCAATGAATCCGCGAAGGAAGAATTGCAGAGCCAACTCACCGAATTGAAAGTGCGCGAAGGCAAGCTTGATCAGGAGCGATTCTCCAATGGAGAACAATTGCGACGTCTGGAGCGGGAAGTAGAGTCGCTGGTGAAAGATCTTCGTCAGAATCGCACGTTGCTGGCTTCGATGGAAGCAGATCTCAAGAAAACACAGACCGAGAGTGTTAAACAGATTGAAGATCTGAACCAGTATAAGCTGAAAAAAGCGGAAGCTTCTCAGGAGCTGGACTTCAAACGTGCTGCCCGAAGTGAGTTGTCGAAAAAGCTTGAGCTTGCCGAGAGCGAAACGAAGGAACAGCGCACGCAATTAAAAGCTGTGGAAGAACAGATGCGACAGACGGAAATTTCCGTGAACCGGCTGGATGTTGAGCTGGAAAATATACTGCGAAAACTGACGGATGAATACGAACTGGGCTATGAACTGGCCAAAGAGCGTTATCCTGTGCCAGAAGACGTGGAGCATACACAGGCAGAGGTACAGAAGCTGAAGCGCAGTATATCGGCCCTGGGTGATGTGAACCTGGGAGCGATTGAGGAGTTCCAGCGAGTCAATGAGCGATACGAGTTCCTGAGTGAACAGAAGAATGACCTGGTTGAAGCTAAAACAACGTTGTACCAGGTTATTCGGGAAATGGAAGACGAGATGGCGAAGCGATTCAAGATCACGTTTGATGCCATCCGCCGTGAGTTCGGTACCGTGTTTAGCAAGCTGTTTGGCGGGGGACGTGCTGACCTTGTTCTGATGGACCCGGAGCGCTTGCTTGAAACGGGAATAGATATCGTGGCTCAGCCACCAGGCAAGAAACTGCAAAACCTGCAACTGTTATCCGGTGGGGAGCGGGCTTTGACGGCGATGGCTTTATTATTTGCTATTCTGCATGTGAAACCAGTACCATTCTGCGTGTTGGATGAAGTAGAGGCAGCACTGGACGAAGCTAACGTGGTACGTTTTGCCCAGTACTTGCGTGAATTCTCCGAACAGACACAGTTTATCGTTGTTACCCATCGTAAAGGTACGATGGAAGAGGCAGATGTGCTGTACGGTGTTACAATGGAAGAGGGCGGAGTATCCAAGCTTGTTTCGGTTAAACTGGAAGATGAGGAAGCAGTAATTGCCTGATCTGATCCAAACCTGCGAGACAAACGAACTCATTGTAATCATTGAAAATCATTCAGATTGAGCATTTTTGCAGAAGCGCTTAGATTATGGACACGATGGAGGGGCTTTATGAGTTTTTTTAAAAAGCTGAGAGACAGCATTGCAAGCAAAACGGAGTCGGTCACCAAACAGTTCAAGGATGGATTGGAAAAGACACGTAAAGGGTTAGTGGAAAAAGTGTCGGATCTCGTAATCCGCCGCAAAAAAATCGATGAAGAGTTCTATGAAGAACTGGAAGAGATTTTGATCGGAGCAGATGTTGGCGTGAATACAGTCATGAATCTGATCGAAGACCTGCGCGTTGAGGTGAAAAAACGCAAAATTGAGGACGCGGCTGAGCTGCAGCCTGTATTGTCCGAGAAACTGACGGGTCTTCTTCGCGGTGAACAGAATAACGAATTGAAAATGAATCCGAATGGCATTACCGTTATTTTGTTCGTTGGCGTTAACGGTGTTGGTAAAACAACAACGATTGGCAAGTTGGCACATCGATTTAAACAACAAGGTAAAAAAGTCATCATGGCAGCTGGAGATACGTTCCGTGCCGGAGCCATCGAACAGCTGGAAGTATGGGGACAACGTGCCGGTGTCGATGTGATCAAACAGCAATCTGGTTCTGATCCAGCAGCGGTTATGTATGATGCGGTACAGGCAGCGAAACAACGGGGTGCGGATGTTCTGCTCTGTGATACAGCAGGTCGTTTGCAAAACAAATCGAACCTGATGGACGAGCTTAACAAGATCTATCGTGTCATTCAGCGTGAAATTCCGGATGCTCCGCATGAAGTACTGATGGTACTGGATGCAACAACAGGTCAAAATGCTTTAAACCAGGCTAAACTTTTCGGTGAGAAAAGCGGTGTAACTGGCCTCGTACTGACGAAACTGGATGGAACGGCCAAAGGGGGTATCGTTGTTGCGATCCGTCAGGAGTTGGATTTGCCAGTGAAGCTCGTGGGACTGGGTGAGAAGATCGATGATCTGCAACAATTTGATTCAGAGCAATTTGTGCATGCCTTGTTCGCCGGATTGATTCAGGAACAGCCAGCTGAAAGTGTCGAAGAAAAGGAAGCTAATTCCTAGACATTATTAATTGGACAAATGAATAGCGTTAACCGTATTGCCAGTGATATACGTGATAAGTGTCACGTGTAAAGTCACTGGCAATACGTGTATAATGGAGGAATAAAGCAGGCAATGTTAAAGGGTTAGAAAGGACGGTTGAAAATGGCCAATACGTATACCTATTCTCGCCGTGAAGAAGTCGCCAATGCGGTGACACATGGAATCGGCGCTGCACTCAGTGTAGCTGCACTGGTGATATTGATTGTATTTTCAAGTATGAAAGGCACGGCTTGGCATGTGGTCAGTTTCACGATCTACGGAATCACCATGCTGTTGCTCTATACAAGCTCTACACTCGTTCATGCATGGAAAGATGGAAAAGTGAAAGATTTATTTGAGATTTTCGATCATTCTTCCATTTATTTGTTTATTGCGGGATCGTACACTCCGCTTTTGTTTATTGCTGTTCGCGGTACACTTGGATGGACCCTGTTTGGTATAATCTGGGGAATCGCATTATTCGGCGTGATCTTTAAGGCGTTTTTTACGAAAAAGTTTCTATTCATGTCCACGATTTTCTATATTGCGATGGGCTGGCTCATCGTTATTGCCTGGCAACCGCTTATGGCTGCCATTCCTACAGGCGGCATTGTGCTGCTGGTTGCTGGAGGCCTGATGTATACACTGGGTACGCTCTTTTATGTATGGCGTGGATTTCCGTACCACCATGCGATTTGGCATCTCTTTGTGCTGGCAGGCAGTATTCTTCATTTCTTTATGGTACTGCTGTACCTGACACCACTTCGTTAGAACACCATAAACGGATGCATCTCCACGGACTGAGATGCATTCGTTTTTTCTTCTACAACGAGGTGGATCGCAGGGATACAGATAGAATTTGCTTGTAGTGAAAAAGGGTATAAACCGCCCGTTAAACATCGAAATAACATATCATCAGAGCTGTTTTTATTGTGACAAGTATTTTTGCTTGACAACCTGATTTGTTTTAGGTATTATTAGGAACGTTGCAAGAGTGTAAAGTGTTTTTCCTTGACGAAGGGAGTGCCCCGATGTGAGTCAAGAAAATCGGCTTGAGAAGACAAACCGGATTAACTTGCTGTTTGCTTTTTATGAATTATTACTTACCGAGAAACAGCAGACTTTTCTAAAGTATTACTTTCATGACGATTTCTCACTTGGTGAAATTGCAGCCGAGTTTGAGATCAGCCGCCAGGCGGTATACGAGCATATCAAGCGTGCCGAACAAGTGCTGGAAAATTACGAAAGCAAGCTGGGCTTGCTGGAAAAGCATGAACGGCGTAATCGCAATCTTGAAGATTTGCAAAATGCATTGGAACGCGCAGGCGTCTCCATTGATAACAACAAACAAATACACGATATCGTTGCTCAGCTTAGTGAATGAAAAATTGGCTGAGCGGAACGGATCGGTCTTGAAAACAGTATTAAAGCTTAAGGAGGTGGGATCATGGCATTTGAAGGATTAACGACCCGATTACAGAATGTGTTCAGCAAGCTGCGCGGCAAAGGCAAGGTGTCTGATGAAGATGTAGCCGAGGCTATGCGCGAGGTACGTCTGGCATTGCTCGAAGCGGATGTAAACTTCAAAGTGGTCAAGGAATTCATCGCCAAGGTGAAAGAGAAGGCTGTTGGCAAAGAAGTGATGGAGAGCTTCACGCCAGGAATGGTCATCATCGACATCGTTAACAAGGAACTAACGGATTTGATGGGTGGAAGCCAAGCAAAACTGGCTAAAGCGAACAAACCGCCTACGGTGCTGATGATGGTTGGTTTGCAGGGTGCTGGTAAAACAACCACATCGGGTAAACTGGCTAAAATGCTGCAAAAGCAAAACAGCAGACCATTGCTTGTTGCAGGAGATATTTATCGTCCGGCAGCGATCAAACAGTTGCAAGTACTTGGCGAGCAGATCAAAGCGCCGGTATTCACACTGGGAGATCAGACAAGCCCTGTTGAGATCGCACGTCAAGGTCTTCAACATGCCAAAGATAACGGTAATGACTATGTCATTATCGATACAGCTGGACGTCTGCATGTTGATGAAGAACTGATGGAAGAACTTCGCCAGATTCACAGCGTAGTGAATCCGGATGAAGTACTGCTTGTCGTAGACAGCATGACAGGTCAGGATGCGGTTAACGTAGCAGAACACTTTAACCAGCAGCTTAATCTGACCGGGGTTGTCCTGACAAAGCTGGATGGAGATACTCGTGGTGGTGCTGCGCTTTCTGTCAAAGCAGTTACGGGTTGTCCAATCAAGTTTGCTTCCCTTGGAGAGAAACTTGACGCTTTGGAGCCGTTCCACCCGGAACGTATGGCTTCACGGATCCTCGGTATGGGTGATATGTTATCTCTGATTGAGAAAGCACAATTAAACATTGATACCGATAAAGCCAAGGAAATGGAACGGAAGATGCGTAATGCAGAATTCACGTTTGAAGATTTCCTGGAGCAGATGGATCAGGTGAAAAAGCTGGGACCAATCGACCAGATCATGGATATGATTCCCGGCATGGGCAAGATGAAACAAGCCAAGGATCTGAAAGTTGATGATAAACAGATGGGCCGGATCGAAGCGATCGTTTACTCAATGACGACCGAGGAGAAACGTAATCCGGATATGATCAACCATAGCCGCCGGAAGCGTATTGCTACCGGAAGCGGAACATCTCTGGCTGAAGTAAATCGTCTGATCAAACAGTTTGATGAGATGCGCCGCATGATGAAACAGTTCTCGGATATGATGGGACCTAAAGGCGGTAAAAATAAAGCGATGAAGCAGCTTAAAGGTATGGGTAAAGGAATGAAGTTTCCTTTCCGTTGATTTAAGCAAAGCTGGATCATATACAGATTTCATTGAAGGAGGTGAATTTTCAAATGGCAGTTCGTATTCGTCTGAAACGTATGGGTGCTCACAAAGCTCCTTTCTACCGCGTAGTGGTATCGGATTCCCGTTCCCCACGTGACGGTCGTTTTATCGAGGAGATCGGTTACTACAACCCGGTTGAACAACCGGCTGTTGTTAAGATCGATGAAGATAAAGCATTGGCATGGCTTCAAAACGGTGCACAAGCATCTGACACTGTCCGCAACTTGCTTAGCAAAGCGGGCGTGATGAAGAAGTTCCACGAGTCTAAATTATCTAAATAAAGTGCTGATTCGGAGGGTCATCTATGGAAGAATTAGTAAGCATAATTGCTAAGGCTTTAGTCGATCATCCGGAAGATGTGGCGGTTCGGACGGTTGAGAAAGACCGGCTTGTCGTTTATGAGTTAACCGTTCATCCTGACGATGTCGGGAAGGTAATTGGTAAACAGGGACGAATCGCGAAATCACTTCGTACGGTCGTCACATCAGCAGCAGTTAAGATGGATAAACGGGTTACCGTTGATATCATATCTTAAAGATATACGAAAGGGGGTTAGGATGCATGTCCTAGCCCCTTTTCGTGCATGCTGAAACTAATATGTCAGACTAGATATTATAATGTATTAAATTTTGGGGTATGAGTGACTTCGGAGCAGTACAGGGGACGGAATCGATTCTGGAGAAGCGTTAGCGCTCGCCTTAAAGCTTTCTGAAAGAAAGCTACATCGGAAGCATACGCTATCACCTCATTTTCACCTTTTAAAGCAATTTTCAAAATGAGGGGGTAACAGCGATCGAAAGAACGAACCGTCGCCGGAACGGCTGTACCGAGTCGAGGTACCTGTTTAATTTGATTTAATTTTATAGGAGGATTTATGGCAGAGTTTATGAATGTAGGTAAAATCGTTAATACGCATGGAATTCGCGGTGAGGTGAGAATCATGCCTATAACCGATTTCCCAGAAGTGCGTTTCGCGAAAAATGCAGAGTTGTTTTTCTTTACACCAGATAATCATCCCGTCATAGTTAACGTGGAATCTGCACGTTTGCATAAGAATATGTATATTCTTCGTCTGAAAGAGTATGGCAATATTAATGAAGTAGAGAAGTTTAAGGGCGGCATGGCCAAAGTGTTGAAAGAGAATCTGGCTGAATTGGAGGAAGGTGAATACTACTTCCATCAAATCGTTGGGTGTTCGGTTATCACCGAAGAGGGTGAAACGCTTGGAACCATCTCTGAAATTTTGACTCCGGGTGCCAATGATGTATGGGTTGTCAAAATGCCTGCAGGTAAAGAAGTGCTGATTCCCGTTATTGATGATGTAGTACTTGATGTGGACATCGAACAGAAGCAAGTGAAGATTCACCTGATGGAAGGGCTGCTGTAACATGAAAGTGGATGTATTAACGCTATTTCCGGAGATGTTTGACGGTGTGTTCGGAGCAAGCATTCTGGGTAAAGCTCAAACGAAGGGGCTCGTATCCCTTGGTGCAACCAACTTCCGTAATTATGCGACCAATAAACATAATACAGTAGATGATGCTCCTTACGGTGGGGGTGGGGGCATGGTGCTGAAACCAGATCCGATCTTTGCTGCTGTAGAAGATGTTCTGGAGCAACGCGGAGAAGCTGCGGCATCGATGAAATCTCCACGTATCATTCTAATGTGTCCGCAAGGTGAGACGTTTACACAGAAAAAAGCAGAAGAACTTGTGCAAGAAGATCATCTGATTTTTATATGTGGACATTATGAAGGTTACGATGAGCGTATCCGCGAATTTCTCGTGACGGATGAACTATCCATTGGTGATTACGTACTCACGGGTGGGGAGTTACCTGCTATGGTTGCGATCGACAGTATCGTACGTCTTATACCCGGTGTGCTTGGCAATGAGACAAGTGCTGTGACGGATTCATTCAGTACTGGACTCCTCGAATATCCACACTACACACGTCCACCCGAGTTTAGGGGCATGAAAGTACCGGATATGCTGTTGTCGGGACATCATCTGAACATTGAGGCATGGCGCAGAGAACAGTCGTTGCTTCGTACGCTGGAGCGCAGACCGGAGATGTTGGAAAAGGCCGATTTGACGGATAAAGAACGTATTTGGTTGAAAAAGATACGCCCGAACCGTAAAGATAGCACAGAGTAAGTATATGTATCGTATAAACACGTAAATATTATTTTCCAGAGTTCGAAAAGGCCGACCTTGATACCAAAGGTTGGCTTTTTTTTGTGTACATTGAAAAGAATACTGGATTTTCATTAGTATATTTTATAAAATGTAAGTATAATAATGAAACTTAGTTTCATTAAGTGAAACGAAAGGCGGTGTATGAATGGCTTACAATATTATTGGTCTTGATCATATTCAGCTCGCGGCACCTGAAGGTTGTGAAGCGGAGGCATGTCATTTTTTCAATAACCTGTTAGGCTGGACGGAGATTCCCAAACCTGAAATTCTGAGAAAACGGGGTGGTGTATGGTTCGAGTGTGGCAGACACCAAGTGCATATTGGAGTACAAAAAGATTTTATTCCCGCCACAAAAGCTCATCCGGCATTTCATGTACAACATTTGGATCAGTTGCGTGATCATCTCATTCATAACCAAATTCATATTGTCGATGACGAAGCAAGAGCAGATGAAGGTGTAAGACGTTTCTATATAAATGATCCTTTTGGCAATCGCCTTGAGTTTTTAGAGTGGGTTTAAAATCATTCATTTAAATCGTTTAATTACGTAGGCACTTTTTTGCAGCTTTGAACTTTTTTGCATGATTCTAAATAGGGTTGTAAAAGAAAGGGATTTTCTTTATGGTGAACTCAGCTGGATTTGAATAATAAAGATAGCTGAGGAGGAAGGTTATGAATCATCAGCCTTATGAAATCGCCAGAGTAGATATTAGCCAAGCTGGAGAACGCTGCAAAATGCTTTTGGGGGATCTAAACGGGGATGGCAGACTTGAAATGTTGCTGGTACAGGCAGATGGGGGTATAGACGATCGGTATGTCCCACATCAGGTATGTTGTTTGACTGCGTTTGATCTGGAAGGAACATTACTATGGCAGGTTGGAACTCCTGATCCCGATGCAGGTGGTCCGGGTTCAGACTATCCCGCTCAGATCGCAGATTGGGATGGAGATGGAAATAATGAAGTATTGTGTGTTATGGACAAACAATTTCTCGTGTTGGATGGCCGGACCGGAGAGATCAAAGAAACACGTGATCTGCCAGGGGATGAAGCACATGACTGCATTATTCTCGCCAACCTGACGGGTAACCAGCAGAAAATGGACATTATACTGAAAGACCGCTATAGGACGTTATGGGCACTCGACCATGATTTTAATTTGTTATGGAAGTATGAAGGGAATCCGGGACATTTTCCATGGGTATATGACATCGATGGAGATGGGAAAGATGAAGTGATGGCCGGATATGACATGCTGGATCATGATGGGACGTTGTTATGGTCTTGTCATAATCTCGAGGATCATGCTGACTGTATATGGTTTGGAGACGTTGACGGTGATGGGGAAGTTGAGGTTGTTATCGGTGGCAGTGTCACGGTCATGATGGACCGCTATGGTAATGAGAAGTGGCGTTATGAAGATTCGATTGAATCACAGCATATTGCATTGGGTCATTTTTGTACTGGAATGGAAGGTTTACAGATTGCAGGCCTGGACCGGATTGTCCGAGGGGATGAGCATGGTAAGGATGGAATGTTCATGCTGGATAGCGCAGGGCAAGAAATTTGGAAAGAAAATCGCACGACTCGGGGCTGGTTAACCATTATAGAGCCTGTGTGTAACTGGGATGAGGGTGGACTCGATTATATATTGGCGTATCGCAGAGGTGGAGATGTGTTGCCTTCTTTGGTAGATGGAGATATGAAAACGGTTACTGAATTCCCGAAAGAGGGATATGCGGTGCATGCAGACCTGGTTCAGACGGGGAAAGAACAGATCATTATCTATGACGCAGAGGAAGCGGTGATGTATTCCAGCTCTCCGATGACATTATCACTTACCGATGCAAAAAGAGCCAAGCCACAGCTTAAAATGCTGTATAGCTCGACTCTGTATCCGGGCGGTGAAGTTAAAATCTAGATTTTACTGGTCATTCTCCGATGCAGATAATTCGTTCTGCGGACTGGATTAGGGTTGAAGCAAGGTCGCCAAATCAGTACCTGTCGTGACCGTCAAGCGAGGCAGCTTCATGGGATGATCTCCTGGATGCACAAATCCAGACTTTACGGTAAAGGCCATGCGATATCCATGTTGCTGTAACTTGTAGATCATCTGTGTACTGGTATAACCAAAAGGATAGGCCAGATAAGGTGTGTCTATACCGGTTTCCTTCATATGCTGGATATCATCATCCAGAAGACTGGTGTCCAGACCGACAGGAACACTGTTACCACAGCGCATAAATCCCTTGTGATGCAGGTTATAGGTATGGCTGTTAAATTCAAATACATCAGTTGCTGCCTGCATCTCTGGTTTGGAGATGAAACTGTTAATTGCGGGCTCAAATTCCGAAGGTTGATCTTGAATTTTACTGCCTATGACAAACAGCGAGGCATGAAAATTATATTTTTGAAGCACAGGGTAAGCTAATGTATAATTGTTCTGGTATCCATCATCAAAGGTAATCACAATGGATTTCTGTGGCAGGGAAATCTTCCCGCTAACATATTGCTCAAGCTGATCCAGTGTAATCGTGCGGTAGCCTTCATCATGCAGGTATTTCATATTTTGCTCAAAATCCTCCAGATTAATGATGGATTTATTATCTGTCTCGTGATTATTCAATTTAGGCTCTATGTAATGATACATCAGTACAGGTACTTCTGTAGCAGTACCTTGTTCAATCCTGAAGGTAGAACGATCCAGCGCAGATTGGTTAGAGAAGTCAGTGTGTGACAGCTCGAATGCTTTGCGTTTGACTATGTCCCAGGATGTGCAGGCTTTGTGTGACAGTGCATTCGTTGGGTGAGTTACGGCATATGAATATAGTGTAATGGAGCATGTGAGCATGGCGAGTAGGACAAGTGTGATCTTTTTCCAATATTTCATAAGTCTGGGTATTCTCCTTTTAAAGTGGTCAATAAGTTATATCATAGACGATATTACTACACTGGAAGTTACAGTTTTTTTTCCTGTATCAGGTTGACTTGCAGATGAGAGCGTTGATTCACTATCCATATGGGAGAATGTATTTTAGAATGAAGTTAACATGTGATGGATGAGTTTCAGAGTGGCAGATTGAACAATAGGCATTTGTTTAAATTCTCTTGTGTTTTGATATGCTGCGTGATACAATAAGTCTGTTATGTGGAATACGGCGGTCCTCTATGGATGATGAAGGAGACAAGGTGATCTCTGGAAGAAGTATGAACGCCTGTATGGAAGGAGGGAGTCATAGATGAATATCGTTCAAGCGATTACACAAGAACAACTTCGCAAGGATCTTCCGAGTTTTCGTCCTGGTGACACTTTGAAAGTGCACGTTAAGGTAATCGAGGGAACTCGCGAACGTATCCAATTGTTCGAAGGTGTTGTGATTAAACGCCGTGGTGGTGGAATCAGTGAGACTTTTACAGTTCGTAAAATTTCTTACGGTGTAGGTGTGGAAAGAGCTTTCCCGCTTCATTCCCCTAAAATCGATAGAATCGAAGTGGCTCGCCGTGGTAAAGTTCGTCGTGCGAAGCTTTATTATCTTCGTGAACTACGCGGTAAAGCAGCGAGAATTAAAGAAATTCGTTAATATAACGGATACCGGGAAGGGCTTGGAGACAAGCCCTTTTCGTTTTTGTCCGGGAAAAGTTGAACCGGAGGTACACTTCCGAGTAAAATGGTATGGCAACACATGCGGTGAATAGTCCGGGAGGCTTGTAAAGTCAGTTATTGAAGTGCGTGTTCAAAAGACCGGTTTCAGTACCGACTTTTTGAACAACCTCTTGAAGGCATTTGAATTGTGGATTAAATGTACTGTAATGCTTGGTGAAAGATTACATAACTGATGTGAATGTTTTGTATCCATCCATTGAGTTATTGGAACGATACAGAATGCTGGATGTGTGTACTGCTATAAACATGTACTGTGAAGAGAGGAAGATCTTGAATGGAACAAGAAGTTCAACATGACCAGGGCAATCCTGCCGAAGAGAAAAATAGTCGATCCAAAAAAGCCAAAAATGAAATTGTTGAATGGCTTAAAGCTATTGTTATCGCATTAGTTCTTGTCATTCTCATTCGGTGGTTGCTCTTCAAACCGTTTGTTGTGGACGGTCCGTCCATGCAGCCGAACTTTGAAACGGGTGAACGTGTGATTGTCAACGAAATCTTATATGATATCAGAGAACCGAAGCGCGGTGAAGTTATCGTCTTCCACGTACCATCCGAAGGTCGAGATTTCATTAAACGTGTTATTGCTGTAGAAGGTGATACCGTTGAGGTTCAAGACGATACCGTGATGGTTAACGGTAAAAAGGTTGATGAAACGTATATTCAAGGAGCCATTGATGCAGCTGAAGCAAATGGTGGAACCTATAACGTGAAGGATTTCCCGAATGAACAGTTCCCTGATGGCAAAGTGCCGGCAGGTCATGTGTTTGTCATGGGAGATAACCGTCCAAATAGTACAGACAGCCGTATGATCGGTTATGTTTCGTTAAAAGATATTATTGGTCGTGCAGATGTGATTTTCTGGCCGATCGGTGAGATCAAGTGGATCAACCACTGAAATTGAAGTAAATAATGAGGTGAAGACAAGTTGACGATACAATGGTTTCCAGGTCATATGACTCGAGCCAGACGCCAGATTCAGGATAAGTTAAAGCTCATCGACGTGGTCATCGAACTATTGGATGCCCGTCTGCCTGTCTCCAGCCGTAATCCAATGATTGACGAAATATTGCTGGATAAACCCCGGATGATTTTGTTGAACAAATCGGATTTGGCAGATGCAAAAGTGACGCAAGAATGGATTGAATATTTCAAAAAAGAAGGAATTACCGCTTTTCCTGTAGATGCTTCGACGGGAACCAATGTTAAAGATATTCCCGTGCAGGCCAAGCTTCTTCTTAAAGAAAAAATTGATCGTCAAATTGCCAAAGGGATTAATCCTCGTGCGGTTCGCGGGTTGATCGTAGGGATTCCCAATGTAGGTAAATCAACACTGATTAACCGACTGGCTGGACGGAGTATTGCGTTAACAGGAGATCGTCCTGGTGTGACGAAGGGGCAACAGTGGATCAAAGTAGGCAAAGAAATGGAGTTATTGGATACTCCGGGTATTCTTTGGCCTAAGTTCGAAGATCAAAATGTAGGTTATCGTCTTGCCGTAACAGGTGCAATCAAAGAGGAAATTTTGAATGCAGAGGATATCGCCTTTTTTGGGATCAGTTACCTGATGCGTTATTACTGGGACGCTCTTGAAGAGAGATACGGACTTCAGGAGTTCTCCAAGGATGCAGATGATTCAGACAGTGTTATTGCGATTATGGAACAAGTCGGCCGTATCCGTGGATGTGTTGTAAGCGGTGGACGCATTGATCTGGAAAAGGCATCACGAGCATTTCTGCGTGAACTGCGAGCGGGTAAAATGGGACGTTTTTCTATGGAAGCTCCCTATTAAAAAAATGGACTCTACACGATGAAGATCATTATCTTCATTTGTTCATTTTATATATACAAGTGCCGAAAGAAGCGGCCGTTACCGGATTACCGGGAGCGGTCGTTTTTTTATGTATATAAACGCGGAAGAAGAGCTGGAACATACATCGAAAACGATAAAATGGAAGAGGATTGAAGAACAGTACGCTTTATGGAATTGGCTGACCTATATATCAGGTGCATCTAAATCGTGCTATGATGAATGGTGGTGCAATTTAAATTAGACGAGGTCTGATATATTCAATTTAAACCATCAAATACCGATAAATGAAGACATAACTATCTTTATTATTGTAAACCTCAAGGAAAAGTTTGCTGAGAGAGACAGGTTGTACAGAACAAAAGACAGAGGATCTACGTCTATATTATAAAAAAAAGTTGTAAGTGATACGCATGCTGAAAAAGCGTGGGTAGAGGAGATGAGTATTATGTTTGAAAAGAATGAAGAGATCGGGTTGAATCTACTGGATACCCCGATTGGACCAAAGAAGAAAAAAGAAGCCAGTGAACCTCGAGACCTGTTGCTCTACGAGCGGGAGTATTGGGACAGTGGATTTGAACGTATTGCTGGCATTGATGAGGTAGGACGGGGCTGTTTGTTTGGGGATGTTGTTGCAGCGGCGGTTATTTTACCGAAGGATCTTATCCTGGAAGGTGTGAATGACTCCAAGAAATTAACGGAGAAAAAACGAGATGCATTATATGACATCATTATGGAAAAAGCGCTGGCGGTAGGTATCGGGTACGCGGATGCAGAGACAATTGATCGGCTTAACATCAAGCAGGCTGCGAGACTTGCGATGAAACGAGCTGTTGAAGCATTGGGAGAAACTCCTGATTATATGCTGGTGGATGCCGAGAAGGTGGATGTAAATGTACCTCAACTATCCATCATTAAAGGTGACGCTAATAGTCAATCGATCGCAGCGGCATCTATTATTGCCAAGGTAACGCGAGATCGGCTGTGTAAGGAAGAATGGGATACGTTATATCCGGAATATGGTTTGTCGATACATAAAGGATATGCAACAAAAGTTCATCGGGAGCAAATTATGGCATTGGGGGCAACCCCGATGCATCGGCGCAGTTTTTTGGGCAACCTGCTTGGAGAGCAACAATCGTTGTTTTAACACAGGTTTGAAGAAAGGAGGGGGAGAGATTTGAATATCGGTTCCATGATAAAGGGATTAATGGGAGATAGTAAGCCCGGCAATGCCAAACCGCTTGAATTAAAGGAAGGTCAGGTGGTTCGTGGCTCCGTCGTTAGTGTATCCGATGATGGAGGAGAAGCAGTTCTGCAGATTCAAGGTGTGCAAGTGCGCGCCAAGTTGGAGACTCCACTCCGTCCGGGTGAGACCACGTTGCTTCAAGTGCAGCCTCCAGGTGAAAATGGCATAACGGTAATGAAACCTATGACGGGTACACTTGCTGAGCTGCCACAAGCTTCGCTGAACAACCTGCTTAAGGATGTCGGACTGCCGGATACAAAAGGGAACCGGGAACTGTTACTTGCCATGCAGCGTAGCGGATTGCCGCTAACGAAGGATAATGTGGCTATGGTCCAGAATATGATGACTGCCAAACCCGCACAGGTTCCTGTGGAAGAATGGGTGCAGGCGACGGGGATTGCTTTTCAGCGTGGTCTTCCGGTTACGGCGGAAACGGTAAAAGGACTACACCAGACGGTGTTTGGCCCCCCTCTGCACCAGTTGTTAAGTGGGTTGGCTGACCAGTTGGAAACGATGCTTACTCAAACAACAGGTAAACCGGTATTGCTTGGAGAACAATCTGCTGCGATGAAACCAGCAGTCATGGCTGGTACACCTGTTGTGTCGAATGCATCACAAACGGAAGAAGGATTGGTTGCATCAAGCAATGGTCGTCAGGTGACTGGAACCGGAACGCCTGCTTTGTCGACGCAACAAGGACAAGCGGCATTGGCAGGATCTATATCCATGACGGATGGCGGGGCAGAGGATGCAGGTACTGCGGTGAAAGGAAACCTGCAGACTGGCGCAGGGGCAGGAAATGCTGAAGCCGGGGCAAAGGCAGTTGCCAGCAGCGTTGAAACGGCTGGCAAAGGGGGCGCAGGTATTCCGTCTGGAACCGGAATACCTGGGGAGAGCCCGCGCGGAGCTGACGCGGGCCAAGTCGGGAGCCGCCCAGGTACACCGGGGGCGGCAGCTGAATCTGTGGCTGGCCGTGTAATTACAGGCCAGCCTGAAACGCCTGCTGCTGCGGGGACGCCGTCCGCAGCAGGCCAGGCGGCGCCAGCAGCGCCTACGGCAGCGCAGCTGGCGCCCAAGCTGCTGGCGCTCCTGGACGCCTTGCGCAGCGCGTCCACTGCCGCACCGGCACAGCCTGGTGCGGCAGCACAGGCCGCCCCTGCATCGCAGGGCGGCCAGGCGGCTGCGGCTGCCGGAGGCGTGCCGCAGCCGTTGCCAGCCGGCGCTGATGCGCCGCCGGCTGGCGGTAATGCCGCAGCACCTGCGGGAGCTGCGGCAGTGCACGCGCCTGTCACCCACGAGGGGGACCCGTGGGTGGGGCGCGTGCTGAAGCTGCTCGGTGCGGAGCACGAGCAGCAGGCCGTTCACGGCGCGGCAGCGCAGCCGCGCGTGGGGGATGCGGCGAGTCCGGCGAATGCGGACACGCTGAAGGGCTTGCTGCTGCAGCTTGCCAGCAGCGAAGGTGCACCGGCGGCGCTTAAGGATGCCGCCGGACAGGCCGTGCAGTATCTGACAGGTCAGCAGTTATTGCTGACGACAGATCGCAGTGCTACCTTTGCACAGATGCACTGGTTTATTCCGATCACTGGACCGGACGGGGAAGAAACGGCGTCTGTTCAGATTCAATCACGTCGTGGACCTCGTGGAGAGCTGGATGCGTCCAACTGCCGTCTATGGTTTGATCTGGACATGAAAAGTCTTGGGCCTACTCTGGTAGATGTCCATGTGGTTAATAACATTGTCAGTCTGCGTGTATTGAATGATCGCGAAGGAATGGGACCGCTCCTGGAGAGCGGACGAGAGGTCATCCATCAGGCATTGGACAAGCTGGGCTATCAACTGCTGACCTTCAAGGCGGAACCGTGGCCTGCGGGCCAGGAGCCGGGCGCGGAGAGGAAAATGACGGCCTCGGATTATAGTCCTGAACGTTACAAAGGGGTGGACTTGAAGGTATGAAAGACGAGTCGTCACAACCGGACCTGCTCTCCAAAAAGGCGGTTGCCCTAAAATATGTTCCTGGAGAGAGTGAAGCACCTGTTGTTATAGCTAAGGGGCGCGGTAAAGTGGCAGAAGCCATTCTGGATAAAGCCAGAGAAAACGGCGTGGCAGTTCAGGAGGATGCAGCACTTGTGGAGGTACTCTCCAAGTTGGATCTGGATGAACAGATTCCGGCAGAACTGTATCAACTGGTCGCAGAGGTGCTAACGTACGTCTATCGTGCAGATCGAATGGCCTCAGGACGTGAGGAAAATGAGTCATGGTAGACCGTAGATTGGGTCAGGAGCCAGGATTAAAGCTCACACGACAGCAGAAAGGCCGATTAGGTGAAGAGGCTGCCTGTCAATGGTTGCGAGAGAACGATTATCGGATCATTAGACAGAACTGGCGTTGCCGTAGCGGTGAGATTGACATCATTGCTTCCTGCGAGGGTCTGATTGTCTTTGTAGAAGTAAGAAGCAGAAGTGGAGCCGCTCAGTACGGTACACCTCAGGAATCGGTTGATATGCGTAAAATGCAGCAGGTGCGTTCAACCGCATCCGTTTATTTGCAAATGACGGGAGAGACGGAACTTCAGATCCGTTTTGATGTAATTGCCGTAATGCTTGATCAAGCAGGAAAACCTGTCTCTGTGAATCATATTGTTAATGCTTTTTAAGAATTACACTCCAAGTTGTTATTGTTGTATTAATTGATACGAAATGTATCTTTTTAATGTGTGTTGGTCAGTGATTTCGAAGTACAAGTTTAATTATGTCTTATCTTTGCATTCGTTTTAGTTTTAAAATTAGTTAATATACTAAAGCCGTAGTTCCTGTTTATACAGGAGCTGCGGCTTTTTTTGATTTAACTATGAAATCATTAAACAGAGGATAGGGCATTGATAATAAAATCATTGTATTTCAGAAATTTATGGATACAAAATGTATCATTTGTAATAAACTAAGAAAGTTGAAATTTAAAGAGAGGTTGGTGGGATGTATGAAAGAGCTTCAGAATACTTCGAACAACACAGTAAAACAAGTATGGGAGTGCCCTCGGATGGAAGTGCTGGATATCAGCGAGACCATGAACGGTGGACAGGGGATTTGGCAATATGTTTGGGACGGAGAATTCTGGAAGCTTGAACTTATGGTCAGTTAATTTAAGAGGTTAAAGAGGAATGTTTGATCAATAAAATAAATGGTGAGGTGTAGTGAGAAGATGCAGACAAGTATCAAATGGATCATTCGACTAAGTACACTATCTTTATGTTTCATTTTGTTTGGAATCATGTATTCCGGAGTTTCTTATGCAGCGGATCCGTCTAGCCAGGCAAAAATATCAGGTAAAGTTACTGATCTCGAAGGGTTTCCTATCCAAGATGCAACAATCAAGTATTCCCTTAGATATCAAGGGGAAGAAACTGAAAAAAGCGTAAAGACAGATGGCACTGGAAATTATTCCATACTTGAGTCTGTCCAGGATTATACGGAAATTAGTTTTATAATTGAAGCAGAGGGCTATGTGACAGACAGGCACCGTAATACCTACTATTTGTCAGAAGGAGAACAGATTCTGGTTAATTTCGAGCTATATGAACCTTCTACGATTGTAGGGTCTGTAACCGATCAAACAGGCAAACCGATTCCAGATGCCTTGGTCAAAGTAACAGGAGCCTTGGATCGCCCGGTTAAAACAGATCAGCAAGGCCGTTATGCCGTTACTGGGCTTGATTTTGACTACAATCCGAACATTGCGATCTGGGTAGATTCTGCGGATTATATGCTTTATGAACAGGATCGATTGAATGTTCAGGCTGGAAAAACCTTAATCGTAGATGTTGTTTTGACAGAAGCCGCACATGTACGGGGGAAAGTAGTAGATGAGGCGGGTAATCCAGTAAGTGGAGCTAAAGTGAATGCCGGAGGCTCGGCAACAACAACAACGGATGCTCAAGGAAATTATTTCATAAAGCGCGTGCCAACAGGCACCAGAACAATAACGGGGGAAGCAGCAGGATACTTAAAATCTACTCAGAACGTTACCTTCGTACAAGGAGATCATAATACGTTTAATATCGTACTTAAGAAAGATGCAGATATTACACCTCCAGTAACCAAGTACAGATTAGTTCCTATTACAGATACTGTGAACGGGAAAATATACATCAAAGGATTTACATTCAGACTTCAGGCAACGGACGAAGTCAAAGGTTCGGGTGTAAAAACAACGCAATATCGAATCAATGGGGGAGCATGGGAGACTTATGAAGGACCCGTCAAGTTTTATGCCCCTGATGTCAAGGTGGTAGAGTACTACAGTACAGATGTTGCAGGTAACCAGGAGAAGTATAACAAAATGGATTTTGTTAATGGCACATTTGAAGGGAATGGCACGTTTGAAGGGGAGAGTTACGACGATTGATTACTCGTTGATATGATATGTGAATGAATAACATGAGAATAAAAGACGGTTCTGACTTGATGATCCCTCTTGGTGAATCAAAATTCAGAGTCGTCTTTTCTATTCGTAATGACCTTAACGGTAATGATCTCTGCCGCCCCTTTGAATCTCGCGATCAGATGGGTGTATAATCAAGAAGGTAAACAGGTAATCTTTTATGTCATAATGAAATTATATTGAATGTACAAAGCCGCGAATCACTATTGCGGTTGCAAACGATTTTATAAACAGGAGGTACGGCCGATGAGTAAAGCTACGAAAACAATAAATGAAGTCAGAAATGCGATTCAAAACCGTCGTACGGTGAAAAAATTCAAAAAAGAAGCTGTTCCTACACAGCAGATTATAGAATTACTGGACACCGCAGTCTGGGCTCCTAACCATAAACTGCGTGAACCTTGGAGATTTTTGTTGTTTACCGGAAATGGACGGAAGAAACTGGCCGAAGCTATTGATGCAGAAATGGGAGAAGACAACAAATTCTCAGCCAATATTATGCAAGTTCCATCCGTTATGCTTGTCGTGCTGGAAGAAGATCCAAGACAGAATATCTGGGACGAAGACTTTGCTGCGGTCAGTGCTTTGGTTCAGAACTTTATGCTTGCAGCCTGGAGTGAAGACATTGGAACGTTCTGGGTGACCAAGCCATTTTTGTACGCTCCCAAATTCCGCAAACCGCTTGGAATAGAGGCGGGAGAGAAGATTGTAGGCATGATTTATATGGGATACCCTGATGTTATTCCTTCTGCCAAAGAACGCACACCAGCTAAGGACAAACTCACTCTTTTTGAATAATATATTATTAAATTATTGTAGACCTTAGCTATATACGATCCCCTTATGTTACAGGGAAATTTACGTACAAGTACCTTTCTTCACAGAAGAGAAGGGCTTGTACGTTTTTTGTCATGTTGGCGTATCCGCATTGTAGAATCTGCATAAGGCACCTTTCTCGATTTTCCTCTGCTGTCTACAGTTGCATGCCCATTTCACTGCCTTTGGGTAAATCGACCCGTTCTTCTTCCATATGCTTCTTAAAATAGCTTCAAAATAAATTAAGATCCAGTTGACGATACTGGATGGCTTCAGCCACATGAGCTGTCACAATTTCACCTTCATGGTCCAGATCGGCAATGGTCTGTGCCATCTTGATAATCCGATCATGTGCACGCATGCTCAGGTTTAATGTTTGCAGCGTTTGCTCTAACAGTTGCTCTGCCTCTTGGGGGAGATGGATTGTTCGTCGCAAAAGCGTGCCGGATAGCTGGCTATTCCAACGAACCGAACTTTTGGCATAACGTGTAGCCTGAATTTGATGAGCGTGGATCACTTTTGCCTGCATTTCTTCAGAGGAAGGGGAAGCAGCAGACTTGCGCCACTCGCCTGGTGGAGGAACCTCAACCTGAAGATCAATACGGTCCAGCAGTGGTCCTGAAATCTTGGCTCGGTATGCGGCAACACGGGCTGGACTACATATGCAGCGTTGCTCCTCCGAATGAGCGGACAAATATCCGCAGGGACAGGGATTCATGGAACATGCAAGCATGAACTGGGCCGGAAAGGTGAATGCAGCGCGAGCCCGACTAATTGTCACTGTGCGATCCTCTAACGGCTGCCTTAATACCTCCAGCACTTGGCGCTGGAATTCAGGTAATTCATCCAGAAACAATATGCCCCGGTGGGCAAGGCTCACTTCACCCGGTTTCGGGATACCACCGCCTCCAATCAGACCAGAAGTGGATATTGTATGATGAGGCGAGCGAAAAGGTCTGTCTGCAATCAGGCCTTGAGGCGCTTCTTTCAATTTGCCTGCGGCACTTAATACTTTGGTGACTTCCAATGCTTCATCTTCTGACAAAGGAGGAAGGATGGAAGGCAGACGTTTGATTAACATCGTTTTGCCCGTGCCTGGCGGTCCAACGAGCAATATGTTATGCATGCCTGCTGCTGCAATCATAAGCGCGCGTTTTACATGATGCTGCCCCAGAACATCGCTATAGTCATCTGCAAATAATGGTGTTTGTCTTGGCTTCCTATCCGCCATCTTATGAGTCATATCCGTTATAGGAGCAGCGAGGTGTACATAATTTTTCAACACGACTGGTCCTGCATTCGAATTATTTGGTATCCTCACTGAACTAGCGGGTTGATCTGGGTTTTCTGGAGCAATATCTTGTAAATGACGAATGCCAAACACCTGGATACCTCGAATCAGTGACGCTTCCTCCACGTTATCCAAAGGCAGGAGCACGGACGTAAAGCCTTGTCGTTTGGCCAGATCCACCATGGATAAAATGCCGGGCACGGACCTGATCGAACCGTCCAACGCCAGTTCGCCAACCACTAGTGTCCGTTCCTTGGGAGGGAGTACAAGCTGGCCGCTTGTCATGAGTAAACCAATAGCAATAGCTAGGTCAAAGGAGGATCCCTCCTTGCGCAGATCAGCGGGGGCCAGATTGATTGTGATCCGCTGTAAAGGATACTGATATCCGCAGTTTTTAATCGCTGCACGGACACGTTCAACGGCCTCACGAATGGCTGAATCCGGTAATCCGATGATGGACGTCTGTGGCAGACCATTGGATAAATCGGTTTCCACCTCGATCAGAACGCCATCGATTCCGTACAAACACGCACTGTGCAATTTTCCGTACATAACAAAGAAACACCTCACTCGATTCTTGACTCCGCATAATACGGGTCAGTCTACGAATTAAGGTGCTTCCTCAGCTTCTACTAAGCATTTTATATAAAAGGAATCATGGAGTCAACCTGTCATTGTCATTGCCGCAGTCATCTTTCCTGATCCCTGAATTTTATTTCTGGAAGGAAATCATTAAATTACTTTGGCGAAAATGGTTACGTATAAACTTTCATTATGTTTATTAGATTTGACTCGAGAAAGCGTGGATCTGTTCGATGGACTTATCTATTATTGTTGTTAAATCATGGGGATGAACTGCTGATTATCTAATCATATTTATGTTTTACACAATCTAATTTATCATAATTAAATTGATTAGTAAAATCATTTGTGCTCAATTATTCTGTTTTTTTTCTATTTTGTGATAGTATAGAACTATAGTTCCTGTGTTATAAGGAATAGAATGCACAATAGGCAGGTGAGAAAGACATATGCAGACTGACAGTTTGAAGCTGGATAACCAATTATGCTTTGCCATATATGCTTGTTCACGTGAGATTACGAAGATGTACCAGCCTTATCTGGAGGTGCTCGGCGTAACGTATTCCCAGTATTTGGTGTTGATGGTTTTGTGGGAACGTGAAGAATGTACGGTTAAAGAGATCGGGGAGGCTCTCTATCTCGATTCGGGAACGTTGACACCCCTTCTCAAACGTTTGCAGTCAGCAGGACTTATTAATCGCGAACGCTCGGCTCAGGATGAACGAAAAGTATTAATTACACTAACCGACTCGGGCCGTGAGTTGCGGAACAAGGCATTATCCATACCTGAATCCATTCAGGGAGATGCGTGTTTGAACAGTACAGAGTTTGAAACATTGCTGGGTCAGTTCAAAGGATTGCTGGAGAAAGTTCACGAAACCAACACGAACGCAGCCAAAAAATAAAATGTAGTTTTACATCAAGGAAACCTCAGTTTTTAGCTGAGGTTTTTTCCATATATACCCAAGCATTCACAATATGGGATCATACTCATATCAAAATACTGTCTATTAAACATTAATTTTTTAAGGAAAGCGTTTTAAAAACGTGTTACAATGAATTGGGTTTAAGTGAAAATAGTCAACATTTGTCTTTTGTTAGTCTACCAACCCGCCTTGTTGCAGTCATGTTGATAGGAGGATTCGAGAATGAATATCCATGAATATCAAGGAAAAGAAGTACTGAAACAGTATGGAGTTACCGTTCCAAACGGAAAGGTTGCTTATACAGTCGATGAAGCGGTTGCGGCCGCAGAGGCATTGGGCAGTCCGGTGACTGTTGTTAAAGCACAAATTCACGCAGGTGGCCGGGGTAAAGCCGGCGGCGTAAAAGTGGCAAAGAGTACGGATGAAGTTCGTGCCTATGCTTCCGAAATTCTGGGCAAAGTATTGGTAACACACCAGACTGGACCAGAAGGCAAAGAAGTGAAACGTCTTCTGATTGAAGAAGGATGCGATATCCGCAAAGAGTATTATGTGGGTGTTGTTGTGGACCGTGCCACAGGCCGTGTAGTTATGATGGCTTCCGAAGAAGGCGGTACTGAGATTGAAGAAGTAGCTGAAGCTACACCTGAGAAAATTTTCAAAGAAATCATTGACCCTGCCATTGGATTGCAAGTGTTCCAGGCCCGTAAACTGGCTTACAGCATTAAGATTCCGAATGAACTGGTGAACAAAGCTGTTAAGTTCATGCTCGCGCTGTACACTGCATTTGTCGAAAAAGATTGCTCTATTGCCGAGATCAATCCTCTCGTTGTTACCGGAGATGGAAACGTTATCGCGCTAGATGCAAAATTGAACTTTGACTCCAACGCCCTGTTCCGTCATAAAGACATTTTGGAACTGCGTGACCTGGATGAAGAGGATGAAAAAGAAATCGAAGCTTCCAAATACGACCTCAGCTACATAGCACTTGATGGCAACATCGGCTGTATGGTCAATGGTGCGGGACTTGCGATGGCAACGATGGACATTATCAAATACTACGGTGGAGACCCGGCCAACTTCCTTGACGTTGGGGGCGGTGCGACAACGGAGAAGGTGACTGAAGCATTTAAGATCATCTTGTCCGATGCCAAAGTAGCTGGGATCTTCGTTAACATCTTCGGTGGCATCATGCGCTGTGATGTTATCGCCAATGGTGTTGTTGAAGCCGCGAAGCAGCTTGGCCTGACCAAACCGCTGGTTGTTCGTCTTGAAGGAACTAACGTGGAGCTTGGCAAACGTATTCTGGGTGAATCTGGCCTGAATATCGTTCCTGCTGATTCCATGGCCGATGGTGCACAGAAAATTGTTGCCCTCGTAAAATAAGTTCATTCCTTAGTACCGGAGCTGTCCGGGAATTGAAAAATAACCGTAAGGATGTGAAGCAACGTGAGTATTTTGATCGATAAAAATACAAAAGTCATTACGCAAGGCATTACGGGTTCAACGGGAATGTTCCACACGAAGGGCGCATTGGACTACGGAACCCAGATGGTAGGCGGAGTTACACCGGGTAAAGGCGGAACTAATGTGGATATCACGTTGGAAGACGGCACAGTAGCTAGTCTGCCGGTGTTCAACACTGTGCAGGAAGCGAAGGAAGCTACAGGCGCAACAGCGAGCGTCATTTACGTTCCTCCTGCATTTGCAGCAGATTCCATTATGGAAGCTGTTGATGCTGAGCTGGACCTCGTAATCTGTATTACAGAAGGTATTCCGGTTCTTGACATGATCAAGGTTGACCGCTTCATGGAAGGTAAAAATACCGTCCTGATCGGACCAAACTGTCCAGGTGTCATTACACCAGGCGAATGTAAAATCGGTATCATGCCTGGTTATATCCATATGGCAGGGCACGTAGGCGTTGTTTCCCGTAGTGGAACACTTACCTATGAAGCCGTTCATCAACTGACGACACGTGGCATTGGACAATCTTCTGCTGTAGGAATCGGGGGAGACCCTGTAAAAGGCTCCGAGTTCATTGATATCCTCAAACGGTTCAATGAAGATCCACAGACTCATGCGGTCATCATGATTGGTGAGATTGGTGGTACAGCTGAAGAGGATGCTGCAGATTGGGTACGTGAAAATATGACCAAACCGGTTGTTGGCTTTATCGGTGGCGTAACAGCGCCTCCAGGCAAACGGATGGGCCATGCTGGCGCTATTATCTCTGGTGGTAAAGGTACAGCCAAAGAGAAAATTGCGAAGCTGGAATCATGTGGAATCAAAGTAGCACCAACTCCTGCTGAGATGGGTTCGACTTTGGTGAGTGTACTTGAGGAACGCGGTATTTTGAATTTGTGCACGACACATTAATTCTTTTTCGTTATAATAGAAGAAACGGATCGGAAATGATTTATTTCTGGTAGTCCGACTATTATGGTTACGGAAAAGGTAAGCAACCTTTTGTCCTTGAACAGGGCGAAGGGTTGCTTTTTTGCGTTTTTTTTACGGGAAAAGGGGGAGGAATTGTCTCTCATCTGCGTAAACGCTTGCATTCCGTGGTCACTTAACACACAATATGAGGGAAGATCTCTTCCCACTTTGGGAGGTTTATGGTATGGAAGAACGATGGATCTTGTTTGGGTTGCATGAGATGGAGGGTATTGGCAAGAAAACAATCTCGAAACTGATTTTGGGACAACATGAATTAACCGAACTATTGAATTATGGGGAAAGCGACTGGGTCGCAGCAGGCTTGCGCAAAGATCAGGCTGCCCGTTTGGCTAGCCAATTTACTATCGACTGGATTGAGAGTAAAAGAGAACACGTTTACAATCAGGGGATAGAGGTTATTACTTATCTGGATCAGAATTATCCCATTTTAATGAAGGAAACCGTTCAGCCTCCCTGGGTAATGTATGCTCGAGGGGATGTTAGTTTGCTACACGATTCGTCTATTGCCATGGTGGGAACTCGTATGCCAACCGTGTATGGACGCAAAGTTGGGGAAAAGCTTGCAGAGCAATTATGCAATGCAGGACTGACGATTGTAAGCGGGCTTGCTCGCGGTATTGATAGCGTATGTCATGAGGCAGTACTACGTGCAAAGGGAAAAACGATCGCAGTATTCGGAACAGGGATTGATAATATATACCCTTCCGAAAATACAAGTCTCGCTGAGCGAATCGCAGAGACGGGGCTGCTTTTGTCGGAGTATCCACCAGGTACGAGAGCGCGCCAGGGATTATTTCCGGAACGGAATCGAATCATTGCCGGTCTGACACTGGGAACATTGGTTGTTGAGGCTGACATTCGCAGTGGTTCACTCATTACAGCAGATGCTGCGCTTGAAGCAGGCAGGGATGTATTTGCAGTCCCTGGACCTATTACATCGCCGAAAAGTCGGGGAGCACACAATCTTATCCGTCAAGGGGCCAAATTGGTCACTTGTGCAGCAGATGTATTGGAAGAGTATCGATTGGGCTTGCCAAATGAAGAACAACTTCCTTACAATAGAGGACGTTCGACCGAAACAACCGAGCCTTCCGGGCGAGGGATATTCGCTGAGGTTAAGCTCTCTCCAGATGAACAACGCGTGATTTATCTGTTGGAACAGGGAGAACAATCATTGGATCAAATGGTTGAGCTGCTTGGTTGGGATTTTGGACATTTGCATTCAGTTCTGTTATCTTTAATCATAAAAAAGCAGATTAGCCAATTACCAGGCACTAAATACGCGAGGGTATGACGAAGCTACAACCTACGTAGTGCGTGGAAATATATAATTAGCAGAAGTTATTAACTATGCATAAGCTTACAGAAACAGTTTCATGACAGTTTCATGACTGAGAGGAGGATGAACCTATGGCGGATGCACTCGTAATCGTGGAGTCGCCCTCAAAGGCGAAGACGATAGGCAAATATTTAGGCAGCAAGTTCATCGTAAAAGCTTCGATGGGGCATATTCGCGATTTGCCAAAGAGTCAGATCGGCGTTGAGGTGGAGAATGATTTTAATCCGAAATATATTACGATCCGCGGCAAAGGTTCAATTCTGAAAGAACTGAAGGATGCACGTAAGAAAGTGAAAAAAGTGTATCTCGCAGCTGACCCGGATCGCGAAGGTGAGGCTATCGCATGGCATTTAGCCCATGCCCTTGAACTGGACGATACGGCAGATTGCCGGGTAGTATTTAATGAAATTACAAAACAGGCGGTCAAAGATGCGTTCAAAACGCCGCGGAAAATCAATATGGATTTGGTTAACGCGCAGCAGGCAAGACGTATTCTGGATCGGCTCGTTGGATATAAAATTAGTCCGTTATTATGGAAGAAAGTGAAAAAAGGTTTGTCAGCAGGCCGAGTTCAGTCCGTGGCTGTTAAAATCATTTTAGATCGTGAAAATGAAATTGATGATTTTGAGCCGGAAGAATACTGGAGCATTACCGCCAAACTGACAGCAGACGGCAATCCGTTTGAAGCCAAGTTTCATAAACTGAACGGGGCCAAAACAGAGCTGGGCAGTGAAGCGGAAGTGCAAGAGATCCTGAAACAGATCGAAGGTGCAGACTTTACGATCAAGGAAGTTAAAGAGAAAGAACGGAGCCGTAACCCCTCCGCCCCGTTTACGACAAGTTCTCTGCAACAGGAAGCGGCACGTAAATTGAATTTCAGAGCTTCCAAGACGATGTCGGTCGCCCAACAACTATATGAAGGTGTAGACCTTGGAAAAGAAGGCACAGTAGGTCTCATCACGTATATGCGTACGGACTCCACACGAATTGCGACATCTGCACAAGAAGAAGCCAAAGAATATATCGTTGGTAAGTATGGTGAGCCATTTGCACCTGAGACTCCACGAAACTATTCCAAAAAAGCAGCTAATGCTCAGGATGCGCATGAAGCGATTCGTCCAACTTCAATTCTGCGTGACCCTGACTCAATCAAGTCATTCATGAGTCGCGATCAGTTCCGGTTGTATAAACTGGTATGGGAACGTTTTGTAGCGAGCCAGATGTCTTCGGCTATTCTGGATACACTCTCTGTAGATATTGCTGCGGGGGACACCATTTTCCGTGCAGCAGGTTCGAAGGTACGATTCCAAGGTTTCATGAAGGTATATGTTGAAGGAAACGACGATGGTACAACCGATGAAGATCGTCTGCTGCCTCCGTTGAAAAGTGGAGATGTGCTTGAGAAGCAGGAGATTGAGCCAAAACAGCATTTTACACAACCACCACCCCGATATACGGAGGCAAGGTTGGTTAAGACGCTTGAGGAATTGGGTATAGGGCGTCCGAGTACATATGCGCCAACACTGGAGACCATTCAGAAGCGCGGATATGTTGCAATTGAGGAAAAGAAATTCATGCCAACGGAGCTTGGTGAACTGGTCATCGAACAGATGGAAGAGTTTTTCCCGGAAATCCTGAATGTAGAATTTACCGCAAACATGGAAGGTGATCTTGACCATGTGGAGGAAGGTTCGGAGGATTGGGTCAAAGTACTCGCAGAATTCTATGAATCTTTTGAGAAACGGCTTGAATTTGCGGAAGAAGAAATGAAAGAAATCGAGATTGAAGACGAAGTATCGGATGAGATCTGTGAGAAGTGCGGCAAACCGCTGGTTTATAAACTCGGACGTTTTGGCAAGTTTCTTGCGTGCTCTGGCTTCCCTGATTGCCGGAATACCAAACCGATTATCAAGGATATCGGCGTGACTTGTCCGAAGTGTAAGGAAGGTCATGTTGTAGAGCGTCGTAGTAAAAAAGGACGTATTTTCTACGGTTGTGACAAATATCCTGAATGTGATTTTGTCTCATGGGACAGACCTTCAGCCAAACCATGTCCAAGTTGCGGATCGCTAATGATTGAAAAGCGGAACAAAAAGGGAGCACGATTGCAGTGTACTTCATGTGATCATCAGGAGCCGGTGGATGAACCGGATGACGAATCAGCAGATTAGTATATATGTGAATCAATTCAATTATAGTGAAATATGAAATTGCTTTATGGGGGTAAATGATTTTGACGAATGAACAACAAGTAACCGTTATTGGTGCCGGGCTGGCAGGAACAGAAGCGGCCTGGCAGATTGCAAGTCGCGGCGTACGCGTAAAATTATACGAGATGAGACCTGTTGTGAAAACGCCAGCTCATCATACGGATAAATTTGCAGAACTGGTATGTAGCAATTCGCTGCGTGCGAATGGATTGACCAATGCAGTGGGTGTGTTAAAAGAAGAAATGAGAATGCTCAATTCTCTTGTATTGTCAGCAGCAGATAAACATGCGGTTCCCGCAGGTGGGGCACTTGCTGTGGACCGGGATGGATTTTCAGGTGAGATTACATCCACGTTGCACCAGCATCCGCTCATCGAAGTGGTGAATGAGGAACTAACCTCTTTGCCGGAAGATGGCATCGTTGTTGTTGCAACGGGGCCGCTGACTTCACCTGCATTGTCTGAGCAAATCAAGGCACTAATGGGGGAAGAGTATTTCTACTTCTATGACGCAGCTGCACCGATCATCGAAAAAGATTCAATTGATATGAATAAAGTGTATCTGGCTTCCCGTTATGATAAGGGTGAAGCGGCATATCTGAACTGTCCGATGACAGAAGAAGAGTTTGATGTCTTCTATGAAGCTCTCATTACTGCTGAAGTCGCTCAATTAAAAGAGTTTGAGAAAGAAATCTACTTTGAAGGCTGTATGCCAATCGAAGTGATGATGAAACGCGGAAAACAGACGGCTCTGTTTGGTCCAATGAAACCGGTAGGTCTGGTTAATCCTCATACAGGAGAGTTGCCACATGCGGTTGTTCAGCTTAGACAGGACAATGCAGCTGGAACCCTGTATAACTTGGTGGGCTTCCAAACGCATCTGAAGTGGGGAGAACAGAAACGTGTCTTTTCTCTTATTCCTGGACTTGAAAATGCAGAATTTGTTCGTTATGGCGTAATGCACCGAAATACATTTATTAACTCTCCTAAACTGCTTCTTCCGACGTATCAGTTTAAAGAGCGTCCTAACCTGTTCTTTGCAGGTCAGATGACGGGTGTAGAAGGATATGTGGAATCTGCTGCATCAGGGCTGATTGCCGGCATGAACGCAGCCAAAGCAGCACTTGGGCAGGAACTGGTGGTATTGCCGGTAGAAACAACACTTGGCAGTATGGCTCAGTATATTACAACTGCTGACTTCAAGCACTTCCAACCAATGAACGCAAACTTTGGTTTGTTGCCGAAGCTTGAAACGAAGATCCGTAACAAAAAGGAAAAAAATGAAGCTCTTGCACAGCGTGCACTGGATGGCATCACTAGTTTTGCTGCGGCAGAAGGTCTAACTGTTCCAGAACGCGTATAAATTATTCGTGGGAGGATGCTGATATCATGGATATGTCATTTCATGCTACAACGATCTGTGCTGTTCGTCATAATGGTAAGGCAGCAATCGCAGGAGATGGTCAGGTGACCATGGGCCAAAGTGTTGTGATGAAGAATACAGCCAAGAAGGTAAGACGTTTGTACCGCGGACAGGTTGTTGCTGGCTTTGCTGGTTCTGTGGCGGATGCGATCACCCTGTTTGAGAAATTCGAAGGTAAGCTGGAGGAGCACCATGGTAACTTGCAGCGTGCCGCGGTAGAGCTTGCCAAGGATTGGCGTCAGGATCGGATCTTGCGTAAGCTTGAGGCGCTCTTGATTGTGATGGACAAATCAGGTATGCTGCTCATTTCAGGCGGCGGGGAGATTATCGAACCGGATGATGACGTTATTGCTATCGGATCAGGTGGAAACTTTGCCTTATCTGCTGCGCGTGCGTTGAAACGTCATGCAGTAAACCTGGAAGCGAAAGATATTGCGCGTGAATCGCTTCAGATTGCATCGGAGTTATGTGTATATACCAATAGTAATATTATTGTAGAAGAGTTATAAGCCAAAGAAATCTCCCGTAGTGGAGCATGATTCTGTAATCTGCTCCAGGACGTCTAGGGGATTCTTTGTCCTTGTTAGGAAAAATAAATTCAACATACTGGTAGGAGGGAAGCAATATGAATACTCAAGCGTTAACACCGAGACAGATTGTTGCAGAGCTTGACAAGTATATTGTAGGTCAAAAGAAAGCTAAAAAATCGGTAGCGGTAGCTCTTCGTAATCGTTATCGGCGTAGCCTTTTGCCTGAGCACACTCAGGACGACATTGTGCCTAAAAATATCTTGATGATTGGACCTACCGGTGTGGGTAAAACGGAAATCGCTCGTCGCCTCGCTAAACTGGTAGGTGCGCCATTTGTGAAAGTGGAAGCTACCAAGTTCACGGAAGTAGGTTACGTTGGCCGTGACGTTGAATCGATGGTGCGTGATCTGATTGAGACATCATTGCGGATGGTGAAGTTGGAGCGGACTGAAAAAGTGAAGGACAAAGCTGAAGAAGCCGCCAATGAGCGAATTGTACATATTTTGGCTCCTTCACAGTCTAAGTCCAAGAGTCAGCGTAATCCCTTTGAGATGATCTTTGGTAATAATGGCAACAACGTTCAGGAACAGGATGAGCCAGAACCGGATACTGGGGTTGCCGAACGCCGCCGTAAGATCAAGTTTGATCTGTTGTCCGGCAAGTTGGAGGATGACATCATTGAGATTGATGTCGAAGACACTGCGCCTAACATGATGGACATGTTTGCTGGACAAGGTAATGATCAGATGGGCATGAATATGCAGGAGATGTTTGGCAGCCTCTTACCTCGTCGTACGAAAAAGCGCAAGCTCGCTATTAAAGAAGCGCGCAAAGTGTTGACCCAGGAAGAAGCAGGCAAATTGATCGATATGGATGATGTTACACAAGAATCCATTCGTCGAGCAGAGCAGACAGGTATCATTTTCATAGATGAAATTGACAAGGTTGCCAGTCAAGGGCGCGGTAGCGGACCGGATGTATCCCGTGAGGGTGTACAACGTGACATATTGCCTATCGTAGAGGGCTCTACAGTAATGACGAAATATGGCCCTGTCAAAACGGATTATATCCTGTTTATGGCAGCTGGTGCATTCCATGTCGCCAAACCCTCTGATCTCATTCCCGAGCTTCAGGGACGCTTCCCAATTCGTGTGGAACTAAGCAGTCTAACACTGGAGGAGTTTGTATCCATTCTGACTGAACCCCAAAATGCACTGACCAAGCAGTATGTTGATCTGTTGCGGACAGAGAATATTGAGATTGAGTTCTCGGATGAGGCCATTCGCGAGATTGCCAAATTGGCTGAATCCGTCAATCAAAATACAGAAAATATAGGCGCTCGTCGATTGCATACGATTCTTGAAAAGCTTTTGGAGGATTTATCCTTTGAGGCACCTGAGCTTACACTGGAACGTATGGTTATCACTCCTGAGTATGTCCGGGAGAAATTAAATGATATTGCGCTTGATCGTGATTTGAGTCAGTATATCCTGTAACATGCGGCTAGCAATGTAGCTGTTAAAATGATGTTATAAATGAACGGTATGCAAGAGAGTAGAGAACATTTGTGTGATCGACAAAGGGAAGCAATCCTTTAGCGATTCATAAAGGCCCTCTTACTTGACGCATATCGTTTATTTTTGTTTCTATCTAAAGGATTTTGAAGTTACAACCGATAAAAGATGTGTGGTTGTTATACGGATCGACAAAACCTAGGACTTGTGCCGCATGTATACGAAGTTAAAACCTATAGGAGTGGTAGTTATTCTTCAGTTCCATACCCAATGATTCCCATTAAAAGAATTTTTCTTATTCCAAGTCTGGTCATCGGTTTAGTCGATAGATTGGTAAATGTTGCGTAAATGCGCAAAATGATGAATTGTTGAAAAGTGTGAAGCCACTAATTGTTTTCTTAGAATTAAAATATATAGACCCCACTTAATTGTTAAGAAAGTGTTGTGTGGGCAAGACGAGTTTTCTTCATTCTTGAAAGATAACTTGTCAATTGATTAATATACAGCTTTGTATGTATACCCATCATAATGTTCATAAAACCTTAGTATAACGGCAAAAAATTCTAACATTCTCAACTAAAAAATATTCGGAAATATACATAATTACGGGCGTTATAAGCTCATATTGAGACTTGAAAGTTTCTTTTTATTTAAAGAATGTTTAAGAACAATAAGGGAGAGTATTAACATACTTTTGTTTTGGGCCCGAACATTTACGAAAAAATTCATAATTTGCAGAAAATACACAAAAAGCCCCGTCTTTCAGAAAAGATAGGGCTTTTTTCTTATTGTAATAAATCCCAAACTCGAAGAAACTTATGTTATACGACAACATCAGAGTTAATTCTACTTAAGTCCTAGAAAACCGTGTAAAGACGAATGTTTTTGTCGAAAAAAACATAAGAATTTTCAAGGGAAAAGATTCAATCTTTTTCCATTACTTCTAAAGAGAGGAGGGGGATTGTGAATCTTTTAAACGATATCAGCTTTAAAAGATTGCAAGGTGCACTCGATGCGTCCAATATCAGACAACGAACAATTGCTGACAACATCGCGAACGCCGATACCCCGTATTTCAAGCGCTCCGACGTTTCTTTTGAAGAAATGTTGCAAGGGCAAATGAATGGAGATATGCCTGTTCTTAAGGGTAAAGTAACTGATGCAAGGCATTTTGTCATAGGTCCTTCCTCTTCCGTACCAACGCCAGTAGTTAATATGGACCAGTCAACTTCCATGAATAACAACGAAAACAATGTCGATATAGACAGAGAAATGAGTCTTCTGGCGGAGAATCAGTTGCGTTATAACGCTTATATTCAGCAAGTGAACGAACAAATTAAAATCATGCGTGTTGGAGTGGAAGGGAGATAACCTAAATTGAACATTAGTAATAGTTTTAGTATCAGTAGCTCAGCGCTGACAGCCCAACGGTTGCGGATGGACGTTATATCTTCCAACATTGCCAACGCAGAGACGACGCGCGCGAGCGTATCCAATGGTGAAGCGGTCCCTTACAAACGTAAAATGGTTGTGCTTGAGCCGAATAAAACGTCATTTGGTACGATGCTGCAAAATCAGATGAGAGGTAGCGGTTCAGGAGATGGCGTAAGAGTAACAGAGATTCGCGAGGATCAGTCACCTTTGAAGCCTGTGTATGACCCTTCTCATCCGGATGCAAACGCAGAAGGATATGTATTTATGCCTAATGTGGATATTGCGAAAGAAATGGTTGACATGATTTCTGCCTCGCGTTCCTATGAAGCAAACGTAACAGCACTGAATTCAACCAAAGCGATGATCTCCAAAGCTTTGGAGATTGGAAGATAATCTGCTTAGAAATGAAAATAAGAAAAATAAAAACCAGGGATGAAGGGGAGGGACATTAATGATTCAGAACAACATGTTTAGCACACAGGGGATACAACCGCTACAGATGAAGAGTGCAACCGAAAGTAAGCCTTCTACACCAGCCGAAACCATTCAGAGCTTCGGTACATACTTACAGAATGCATTAGGGTCCGTTGCAGCACAGGAGGCTCAATCGCATGAAATGTCGAATCAATTTTTGGTCGGCAAAGCGAATGTGGATCAGGTGATGATTGCTTCAGAACAGGCCTTGTTAAGCCTACAACTCACAACTCAAGTCCGAAACAAAGTGGTCGAAGCATACCAGGAAGTTATGCGAACGCAGTTATAAAATAACCTACTTGCGCTTCGATAATAGCGCTGATCATTACAACAAAGCAGCTGCGATGCTGCTCCTGATCGTCAACCTATGAAACGGCTGGGGTTGAGTAAGGACAGACTAAGCAAAGTTTCGGATGGGGTGACAGAGTGAATGAGAGAATCGCCCAGTACAGGGATAAGGCATCCCAGTATTGGAATAGTTTTAGCAAAAAGCAAAAAGTATTATTTATATCCACCTTCCTGTTTCTGATTTTGGCTGCAGTTGTACTCACGATGCAATTGTCAAAAACGGAATATGAAGTTGCTTTTACAGATTTGAATGCAAGTGATTCAGCGGGCGTAATCAGTTATCTCGATTCATCTAGCATTCCATACAAATTAAGTTCAGATGGCAAGACCATATCTGTACCGAGTACAAGTGTTGCAATTGCAAAGGTGAACGTTGGATCTCAAGGGATTATTCAGAATGGTTCATTAGGGTATAAGTCATTCGAGGAGTCATCATCCCCCATCGGGATGACGGATAAAGAGTTTGATGTAAAGTACAACAACGCTATAAACGGAGAAGTTGAACAGTTACTTCAGCGGATGCAAGGGATACAGGATGCTAAAGTACTGGTTAATATGCCGAAAGATAACATCTTTGCTGGTTTAGAAGAACAAGACAAAGCATCAGCATCGGTAGCTCTCCAATTCAAACCGGGTTATCACCCAAATCAGGCAGCGGTAGATGGATACTTTAACTTGGTCAAAACTGCAATTCCTAATCTGCCTGTTGAGAATATCACGATTACAAACACAGATGAAGCAGAATTGATTCCAACTGCCCGAGGTGGCAGTGGCGGGTTGTCTTCCGAAGTTCAAGAGAACATGGCACTACAGAAAAAGTTTGAAAACGATGTCCGTAATAACGTGAAGCAATTCCTTTCCCAGATTGTAGGCGAAGACAAAGTTAATGTTTTGGTAGCCTCCAAGCTTAATTTTGACAAAGAAACACGTAAGGAAAATCTGGTCACACCTGTTGATGTAGATAATATGAAAGGCATCGAGATCAGTGTGCAGGAGATTCAAAAGAGCTACACTGGCGCAAGCAATCCAACAGGTGGTGTTGCTGGCACAGGACAAGAGGAAGTTCCGGGTTACCCATCATCTGATGCAGCCGGTAACTCTACCTCTGAAGAATCATCAAGTACTATAAACTACGATGTTAATCGAATCGCCAAGGATATCATTTCCAGTCCGTATACTGTAAAAGACTTAACCATTAATGTTGCAGTTGAACCACCGAATGGAGAAACAGAATTACAGGGACCGGTTCAGGACGCAATTGAGAACATTTTGGTTAACATTGTTCGTGCTTCACTGGCAGACTCAGGCACTATAATAAGTGACGCCGATCTGACAAAGAAAGTTTCAGTCATGTCACAAGGATTCCAGTCTGCCTCTGCAGACAATACAGGTTTCCAGCTTTCCTCAACGATGATGTGGGGTGGAGGCGCACTCATAGCGGCATTGATCGCAGCGGTAGTTATTTTGTTAGTACGCCGTCGCCGCAAACAAAACGAAGTCGAAGAAGAAGAGATTCCTCTTCCAATAGCAACAGAGTTCCCGTCCATTACGCTGGACAGTGTAACGAACGAAAGTCAGGTGCGCAAACAATTGGAGAGTTTGGCCAAGAAAAAGCCAGACGAATTCGTCAATCTGCTGCGTACATGGCTGGCTGACGAATAGAGGTGAACGCATTGGCGAAGGCAAGCAGTCAAGGTTTGACTGGCAGACAAAAAGCAGCAATTTTGTTGATTACATTAGGTCCGGAAGTATCAGCTCAGATCTTCAAACATCTGCGTGATGAGGAGATTGAGCAACTTACGTTGGAGATTGCCAACGTTCGCAAGGTTGATTCTTCCGAAAAAGACATGATCATGGCCGAGTTTCACCAGATCTGTCTGGCGCAGGAATATATCTCACAGGGCGGTATCAATTACGCCAGAGAAATCCTGGAGAAAGCTCTGGGTTCTTCAAAAGCACTTGAAGTCATTAACCGTTTGACAGCTACGCTGCAAGTCAGACCGTTTGACTTTGCACGCAAAGCGGATCCGAACCAAATTTTGAACTTTATTCAGAATGAAAGCCCGCAAACGATTGCCCTGGTTCTGTCTTACCTGCAATTCGAACAGGCAGCAGCGATTCTATCATCCTTGCCACAAGAGAAACAGGCAGATGTCGCTCGCCGGGTGGCTGTTATGGATAGTACTTCGCCGGAAGTCATCTCTCAAGTGGAGCGGGTTCTGGAACAGAAACTATCTTCTACCGTAACGCAGGATTACACGAATGCGGGTGGTATTGAATCGATCGTTCAGATTCTGAACGGAGTCGATCGGGGTACAGAGCGTACCATTTTGGACTCGCTCGAGATTCAGGATCCTGAGCTTGCAGAGGAAATCAAAAAACGCATGTTTGTATTCGAAGATATCGTCAATGTGGATGATCGTTCGATTCAGCGCATTATTCGGGATATCGACAACGCAGATTTGCAGCTGGCACTCAAAGTGGCAAGCGAAGAAGTTCGGGATGCCGTGTTCCGGAATATGTCGAAACGGATGTCCGAGACATTCAAAGAAGAGATGGAATTCATGGGACCTGTGCGATTGCGTGATGTTGAGGAAGCTCAGACACGTATCGTAGGAACGATACGCAGATTGGAAGAAGCCGGTGAGATCATTATCGCACGCGGTGGAGGAGATGATATCATTGTCTAATTTGATTAAGTCTTTCCAGTATGTACCCGTTGATGACCGTAAAAAACTTGAAAATCATCATCATTATGGTGGTGCTGAGGAGTCTGAAGCGGAATTATACGGTGATAGTGCTGAATGTTCTGAAGCAGAAACGCTTCAAGCACGCGTGGACGAAGAAACACAACGTCTTACCGCAGAGATGCTGGAAGATGCCAAGGAGTTTGCAGAAAAGCAAGTACGTGAAGCTTCAGAAGAAGCAGAGCGCATGCTTCAAGAAGCCCGTGAACAGATCGATAGCTGGTGGCAGGAACAACGACAACAGGATGAACATCTGACCGAAGCACTTCGTTCACAAGGTTTCCAACAGGGTTTTGAAGAAGGCAAAGTACAAGCTGAACTGGATCTCCAGGTGCAGATCGAAAAGATGATGAATGAAGCCCAGGAAGTGCTCAAGGAAGCTTATGTAGCTAAAGATCAGATCATTCAGGAAGCCGAACCGTTCCTCGTGGAGCTCGCTTGCGGGATCGCTGAGAAAGTCATTGATAAGCAACTTACCATTGAACCCGATCATACATTGGAACTGATCCGACAGAGTTTGTCACGTAAACGGGAGCAGGGTTTGATCACACTCTGTGTGGCACCTGATCAGTTTTCATTTGTACAGGCAGCTCGTGAAGAATTATCTCTGTCCATTGACTCTCAGGCAGAATTGCAGATTTTGCCTGATTCAACGGTCAAAGATAAGGGTTGTGTCATTCGTTCTTCGTTCGGAAGTGTAGATGCGAGAATTGATACACAGCTTGCTGAGATTAAAAAAGAACTGGTCCGCATAGCACTTGAGGATGAGGAGCGAAAAAATCAACATGAAGGTTCTTAGTTCACAGCGATATATGGAACATCTGCGCCAATTCGATCCTGTTCGTATTAACGGCAAAGTTACTCAGGTCATTGGTCTTATGGTGGAGTCAGAAGGGCCAGATGCAAGTATCGGTGACGTATGTTATATCTATCCTGGTAAATCGGCCAAACCTCTACAAGCCGAAGTTGTTGGGTTTCGAGATAACAAAGTGCTGCTTATGCCACTGGGTGAACTTCAATCCATTGGTCCTGGTTGCGATGTAGTAGGTACGGGTAAACCACTCGGCGTTCAGGTAGGCTCCGAATTGCTCGGTAAAGTGCTGGACGGACTTGGGCAGCCGCTAGACGGTTCCCTTCTCCCATCCAGAATGCCGATGTATTCTACCTCCAATACTCCGGTTAATCCAATGGATCGTCCACGTGTACTTGAAACGATGGGTGTTGGTGTAAGAGCTATCGACGGATTGTTGACCGTAGGTAAGGGACAGCGTGTAGGTATTTTTGCCGGTTCTGGTGTTGGTAAGAGTACGTTGATGGGTATGATCGCTCGTAATACGGCAGCAGATGTCAATGTCATCGCGCTTGTAGGTGAGCGTGGACGTGAGGTTCGCGACTTTATCGAACGGGATCTGGGTCCAGAAGGACTGGAACGCTCCGTAGTCATTGTTGCAACTTCAGATCAGCCTGCCCTGATTCGGATTAAGGGAGCAGTTATTGCGACCACTATTGCAGAGTATTTCCGAGATCGTGGAATGAATGTGATGCTCATGATGGATTCGGTAACCCGATATGCGATGGCACAAAGGGAAGTGGGTCTGGCCGTAGGTGAACCTCCGGCAATGAGAGGATATACGCCATCGGTTTTTGCAAGTTTGCCCAAACTGCTTGAACGGGCGGGTACAGGACCTACCGGTTCGATTACAGCCTTTTACACCGTTCTGGTCGATGGGGATGACATGAATGAACCGATCGCGGATGCAGTAAGGGGTATTCTGGATGGACATATTGTGTTAAATCGATCCATTGCAAATAAGGGTCATTTTCCAGCGATTGATGTGCTAGCCAGCATAAGCCGTGTTATGAAGGATATTGCTCCGGAAGAGCAGTTGGAAGCCGTTAATAATATGAAACGTTTGATGGCTGTGTACAAAGAATCGGAAGATTTGATCAATATTGGAGCTTACCAGCGGGGATCAAATGCAGCCATAGATGAATCGATAGACCAGATTGATAGTATATGGAACTTTACCAAGCAGAAAGTCGACGAGAAAGTCACTTTAAGTGAAGTACAGGAACGTTTGATTCTTGAATTTGCAAGGAGATGAATGGGTAAACGATGAAATTTCGATATCATTTCCAGAAAGTTGTTGACCTGAAGAGTAATGAAAAAACACAGGCAGAGTGGATGTTATCCACAGCGATCGGTAAACTTCAGACGGAGGAAGAACATCTGATACAACTTCTTAATGATAGAAGTAATCTGATCGGCATTATCCAATCCGCTACGGAAAATACAGCGTCTGTAAACAGTCTGCAGGAGATGCAGCGTTATGTACATCACCTTGACGAGTGCATTTCACGCAAAAACAGTGATGTTAAACATGCTCAGGTCAATGTGCAACGGAATCAGACGTTTCTGAACGGTAAGATGGTTGATGAAAAAGTATGGCTTGGAGCGAGAGACAAGGCAAAAATCAAATTTCAGCAGGAGATGCTCCTCCGGGAACAGAACGATCTGGACGAGATGGCTACTGTACGCTTCGCTGCCAAAGCCGGACGCGCGAATTGATGTGAGCCGGACGCGAAGTTGTCTCGTGAAGGAGGAATGAACGATGGCTGTTAAAGATGATAGCGACATGGAAAAAGAGTCGGGAGGCGGTTGGGAAAAATTTCTCATGATTTCAATCCCGATTGTATTCACCGTAGTATTGCTAGGTGTACTACTAACGCTATTTAATGTAGATATTCGTAATAATTTGTTTGAATTCGCCAACAAGATACCGGTAGTCAAGGAATGGGTACCTGATCCTGTATTGGATCCGGAGAAGGAGAAGCTGGAGAAGAGTGAGCAGCAGGTTGAAAGTGCTGAAGCCACAATCGAAAAGCTGAAATCCCAAGTAACCGCCAAAGAAACAGAGCTCAAGGCAGCACAGGAAGCAACAACAACCGAAGCAAAGAAGGCCACGGACCTTCAGAAGAAGTTGGATGATGCGGAAAAAGCGGCTGAAACGGCTACAGCAGCAACGCCCGAAACGGAATCTGATTATCAGAAACAAATCAAGGATTTGGCTAAAATGTATGCTGACATGAGCCCAAGCAAAGCTGCACCGATTTTGCAAAATATGACGAATGAGGAAATGGTATTGTTGTTGAATGCCATGCAGTCATCTGCTCGGACCAAGGTGCTTGAAAAGATGGACCCTAAAACTGCAGCCGACGTCACCATGATGATGAAGGATGCTAAACCGTCCGGAGATCTGGCACTGGATGCGCTGCAATCCAGATTGAAGAAAGAAACCGCAGCAACTTCAACTGCATCCACAACCACAAGCAAAAACCTGGATAAAAACCAGCTTAGTCAAACATTTGCTTCGATGTCTGCTTCAAGTGGTGCCAAGTTATTATTGGAAACATACAAGTTAAGTCCTGACAAAACATTGACCATCCTGAATTCAGTAGATGATGCAACACGCTCTCAATTGCTTGAGAACATGTCTTCAGAAGACTCGGTTGAAACTGCAAAAATTTTGAACAGATTAATGGGCAACAAGTAGAGCTGATTACACTGTATAACCGAGAGGAGGTGAAAATAAATGTCGATTGTATATCAAATGGCATCCACAGCATCTGCAAAAGCAACGGGAGCAGGTCAGACGACTGGAGCACAATCGAAAGGTTCAGCTGCAGGTGCTAGCGGTGAATTTCTCCAAACTCTTGCACAATCGTTATCTGGAGGAAATACAGAAGGTGATAGTTCAAGCGCTACTGGAAGTTTAACTGCCAATCCGTTGGTGATTTCCTTTGCTACAAGTGAAGAAGGAGAAGCGGCATCAATCACGGCTGTACTGAATTCGTTGTTCACGGACTTGGATGTGCTTGACGAAGCTTTGGAAAATGACCCAGCTCTGCTTGCAGGTTTGCAAACTCTGATCCAACAGATGTATACACAATTAAGTAATCCTTCAGGTACTAATGCAGAAGGTTCCGACGAGTCTTCGAACGGAGCGGAAAGCATAAAAACAGTACCCGCAATTGAATTGTCGCAGCATCCGGCAGCAGTAGGTTTTGTTCTGCAAGATATGCTTACACAATTAGTAGCTGGAATGAATGATCCTGAGAGTAACGTTGCGAAGAACGCTCCTGAATTCAAACATTTGTTACAATCTCTGCAGAGTCAGCTTCAAGAGGCTGGAGTGGATACCACTAGTAACAAAGGATGGACTGAACTGAAATCCATACTGGATACATTGACTGCAGTTAAGGATCAGACTGCACAGGTCGCTCCAAGTACTTCGCTTCAAACATCCAAACAGGATTCGGTCGTACCACAAGTTCTTGTTGCGGCAGTGGCGAATTCTGGAACCCAGGTGAAAGCTGAGGCTGAGACAACATCTGCTTCAAATGCAGGTGGAGAAGTGGAACACTCAACCATCATTACTGCAGGAGAGCTGTCCTTGCGTTCATCAGGTACAACAGTAGGAAAACCGGCTGAACCTGTAATGCAAACATCACAGTTTGCCAAGGAAATGACACAGTTTGTTGTTAACAAGCTGGATATTGTCCAGCAAAAAGGATTTTCCGAGGCAACCATATCACTTCGGCCTGAGCATCTAGGTAAATTGGATGTTCAAATTACCTTGCAGAACGGGCAGTTGGTTGCACGGTTTATGACTGAGCATACGATGGCTAAAGACATGCTTGAACAACAAATGACGCAGCTGCGTTCTTCCCTTCAAGCCCAGGGAATTCAAGTGGAACGACTTGAGGTTACCCAGAACAGTTCAATCGGATCACAGATGTATCAGGACGGAGGCCGTCAGCCGGGAAGTAACTCTCAACAACAACGCCGTTCGCGTGAGCGTGAGGAACAATCGGATGATGCTATAGCTACAGCAGGGGTTCAAGAAGAATTGCGTAACTGGCGTAGCGAGCAAGTCGAAGGAAATGAATTACAGAGAGATACGTTTAGTGCTAAGGCTTAAACAGAAATGAGGTGAGCATATGGCTAATGAAATTGTCTCAACGAATAATACCTGGCCGAACTATTCGGCAGCCAATAAAGCAACCACAAGTGCTGCAACAAAAGAATTGGGTAAAGATCAGTTTCTAAAAATCCTGATTACCCAGCTGCAAAATCAAGACCCGATGCAGCCGATGGAGGATAAGGAATTTATCGCTCAAATGGCACAGTTCAGCTCAGTGGAACAACTGGTCAATATTTCTACGCAGCTTAAAACATTGAACCAGTCCCTTGGTGCTGTATCCGGCATGATTGGCATGGAGGTAAGTTGGCTTTCTTCTAATAAAGATGATAACGGAACTCTTCGTCAGGGTATTGTAGATTCCATCATTGTAAGAGATAGCGTCCAATACGCAAAAGTAGGCAACGACGAGATTAAGCTGGATGAGATCATTCAGGTGAATTATCCAAAACAGGCAGAAGAGAGCCAAACTCCGGTACAGAACGTTCAGGATGTAACCCCTGAAACGAACGAGAGCCAGGAAGTTGAATCATCCGCTGAAACGGGTGATACGGAAGATAGCGGGAAAACGATATGAGTGATCGCATAACGGTTGGACAATTATACGCAGGCCCGATTACACCGAATATGCTTCAAAGACCCAAAACGGGAGAAGCTTCGGCTATACCCGAAAAACCTTTTGCAAAGGTGCTGGAAGATAATCTTCTGAAATTGAGCAATCATGCTGCCAAACGATTGGAACAGCGTGGTATTGAACTCAAGACTGAGCAAATGGAACAGATTGGTTCTGCTTTGGACAAAGCTGCTGCCAAAGGAGCCAAAGAGTCATTGATTTTAATGCAGGATATGGCTTTTATCGTCAATGTCAAAAATCGTACTGTGGTTACAGCTATGGATAGTGAGAGCATGAAGGATAATGTGTTCACTCAGATTGATAGTGCCGTAATCATTTCTTAACCGGCTGGCCCTTCTCGGGAGCCGGAATGCCGCTGACCGACTGATGCGGTAACCATATGAAGACTGGGAGGATTTTTAAAAATGATAAAATCAATGTACTCAGGCGTTTCCGGGATGCGGGGTTTCCAAACAAAACTCGACGTAATTGGTAACAATATTGCGAACGTAAACACGGTTGGCTTCAAAGGCAGTCGGGTTATGTTCAAAGATATTATGAGCCAAACAACGGCAGGGGTAACTGCCCCTGGCGATGCAAGTGGTGGTGTCAATGCGAAACAAATCGGTCTTGGTGTAACGGTAGGTTCAATTGATACGCTGCATCTGGCAGGTAGCCCAATGACAACGAATAATCCAACAGATCTTCGGATTAATGGAGATGGATTCTTCTTGGTACGTTTGAGTGAAGATCAGGAAGTACCTTACCTGACTCGTGCGGGGGATTTTCATGTCGATGCTGCACGTAACCTTTTGACATCGGATGGATTGTTTGTTCTGGATAACGGTGGCGGAAATATTACCATTCCAGATGACGTCGTTTCCTTTACGATTGGTCAGGATGGAACGATTAACCAGACCATGGCAGACGGAACTATCGAAGCGGGAGCACAACTTGGTATCGGAAAAGTGGTCAATCCAGAAGGTCTTGAGAAAATTGGGGGCAACTTGTACCGTATGACAGCAAACGCGAATCCGGATGGGGCACTGGAACCATTGACAGCGAACAGTGCTGAGGACGGAACGGGAGCAATCATTGCTGGACAGCTCGAAATGTCTAATGTGGATCTGACCGGTGAATTTACTGAGATGATCGTAGCTCAGCGTGGATTCCAGGCCAACTCCCGGATCATTACAACGTCGGATGAAATACTTCAGGAAGTTGTTAACCTGAAACGTTAATAGCTGATTAATGAATTTTTAAAACGTGGGGGAGCTTGCTCCTCCCACTCTGATCAAGGGGGCTTAGCATGATTTCGGTTACGCGGTTAAATGGTTCTCCCATGTGGTTAAATGCGCTGATGGTTGAAATTGTGGAAGAGACGCCGGATACGTATATTACTCTGGTAACTGGAAAGAGACTGATTGTGCTTGAAAAAGCCGCTGACGTTATTTCCAAAATTAAAGATTACAACCGTGAAATCGGGGTTCAGGCAGCCACTATTAAAGTGCAGCAAACGGAGGAATCCTGATGAAAAAAATGATGCCCTGGCTTGCAACAATGTTGCTGGCGATAACACTCATTGTGGTGGTTGTGTTTGTATTTATGCAAGGACAGAACGGGAATAAGGACGACACACATACGGCGGCAGCTTCAGAAGCCAAGAAGATGACTGCGGATGAGATTGTAGAAGTTTCCTCTGAGCTTGGAGAAATTAAAACCAATTTGGCTGATACAGATCATGTTATTGTCGGTAGCTTCTCATTCAAGTTGGCTGACGTAAAAGCCAAGGAAGATTTCGAGAAAATTAAAGAAATTGTCGTAAAACCGATTATCATTCAGACGCTTGCAGATACGAAGTCTGATGAACTGGCTACAGCAAAGGGTCGGATACTATTTAATGAGAAATTAACAGGTCTTATTAATGAAGCTTTACCAGAAAGTAATTTAAGTAGTACGAGCTTTTCATCCATTGTGATAGCAACGATGTAAATGAACAGAACATGCTGTAGACCTGTAAGGGGGTGAGAACATGGTGGATGTATTATCACAAAATGAGATTGATGCCCTATTAGCAGCCCTTTCCTCTGGTGAGATGGATGCTGAGGAATTGAAGAAGGAAGAAACTCAGAAAAAAATCAGATCGTACGATTTTAAGCGGGCAGTGCGTTTTTCCAAAGACCATATCAGAAGCTTGACTCGTATTCACGAAAACTTTGCACGCTTTCTCACCACTTATTTTTCAGCCCAACTGCGGACGTTCGTTCAAATCAATGTCGTTCAGGTCGAACAGTTGCCTTATGATGAGTTTATCCGTTCTATTCCTAAGATGACGATATTGAACATTTTTGAAGCGGAGCCACTACAGGGACGAATGGTGATGGAAGTCCATCCAAACGTGGGATATGCGATGTTGGATCGCCTGCTTGGTGGAACCGGAACTGCTCCAACCAAGATCGCATCGATGACGGAGATTGAGACGACCATCATGGAGCGGATATTCAGCCGAGCATTTGAAAGTTTGCAGGAAGCATGGAAGACTGTGTTGGATATTTCCCCAAGGATGGAAGCGCTCGAGACCAATCCGCAATTTATGCAGATTGTATCTCCCAATGAGACCATTGCTCTGATCTCGCTCAGTACCAAAATTGGTGACACGACAGGCATGATCAATCTATGTATACCGCATGTCGTTCTTGAACCTATTATGTCACGGTTGTCAACTCATCAGTGGTTTGTTTCGGAGAAGAAAACGAGAGCTCCGGAGGAGTATGATGCTCTAAAAGAGCGTGTGAACAAAGCCAAGTTACCAATCGTTGCGGAATTGGGAGAATCGAGAATTTCAATTGCAGAATTTCTGGGTTTGTCCGTTGGTGATGTCATTACGTTGAACAAACCAGTTGATGAGGGACTTTCCATTAAAGTGGGTGACAAACTGAAATACATGGGCAGTCCGGGGACAATCAAAGACCGTGTGGCTGTGCAAATAGACAAGATTGTCACCGAAGGAGTTGAAGAATTTGACGAGTAAGGATTATTTATCCCAAGAAGAAATCGATGCTTTGCTCAGGCAATCGGAATCGATAAACAGCTCGGAACCCGCTGAAAAGACGGTTGATGATTTTTTGACCGAGCTGGAGCAGGATGCCTTGGGGGAGATTGGTAACATTACATTTGGTAGCGCGGCAACAGCCTTATCCACGCTATTAGGCCTCAAAGTAGATATTACAACACCTAAAGTTTCTATTATTAGTCGAACGCAGTTTGAAGAAGCTTTTCCTAAGCCGCATGTTGCTGTTCATGTGAATTACGTGGATGGATTCGAAGGCATTAACTCACTTGTTATCAAGAAGAGAGATGCTCAAGTCATCGCTGATTTGATGCTGGGTGGCGAAGGAAATCCGGTCGATGAAGAACTGAATGAAATCCATATTAGTGCAGTACAGGAAGCAATGAACCAGATGATGGGTTCCTCTGCAACCTCAATGTCCACCATTTTTAATCGTTTTGTGAATATTTCCCCTCCAGGAATCGATATTCTCAATCTGGAGAGTGGAGAGGGTGTAAGTAATCTTCCAGCAGATGAGACCCTTATCCAAGTTTCATTTCGTTTGTTAATCGGGGATCTGATCGATTCCAATCTGATGCAGTTGCTTCCAGTACATTTTGCCAAAAACATGGTAGATATGCTGATTGGAGGCGCTCAGGAGTCAACTGCAAGCGCACCAGTGGCATCAACACCTGAACCTGCGCCAGCAGCTGTACCAGCAACGCCAACACCGGTTGCGGAGCAGCCGCCCGTTCAGCACCAACAGGCTCCACAGGCTCCACAACAACCTGCGCAGGACTATAACGGATATGGACAGGCCCCGATGGGTATGCCTCAAGGAATGCCGCCACAGCAGCCGTATGGCACGCCACCGCAGCAACCTTATGGTGCACCTCAACATTACGGTGGAATGCCAAATAGGAATGTTAACGTACAACCAGTTCAATTCGCCAATTTGCAAAATGGGGCGTATGGTCAGGTAGACGAAAACAATTTGAATTTATTGATGGACATTCCCCTTAAAGTCACCGTAGAATTAGGAAGGACCCAGAAGCAAATTAAAGATATTTTGGAACTGTCACAGGGTTCGATTGTCGAACTGGATAAGTTAGCCGGGGAACCTGTCGATATTTTGGTAAATAACAAACTGATCGCCAAGGGAGAAGTTGTCGTTATTGACGAAAACTTTGGTGTTCGTGTTATAGATATCGTTAGCCAATGGGACCGAATTCAGAAATTACAATAAGCACAATTTAGGGAGGACTTGAATCAAGATGGCAAACCGAATTTTAGTCGTAGACGACGCTGCATTTATGAGAATGATGATCCGGGACATTTTGTCCAAAAATGGATATGAGGTTGTTGGTGAGGCTCAGGATGGCTCACAAGCAATTGAGAAATTTAAAGAGCTTCGTCCGGATCTGATCACAATGGATATTACGATGCCTGAGATGGACGGCATTGCAGCTTTGAAAGAAATCAAGAAGATTGATGCTAACGCTAAAGTAATTATGTGCTCCGCGATGGGTCAACAAGCGATGGTAATCGACGCTATTCAAGCAGGTGCTAAAGACTTTATCGTTAAACCGTTCCAATCTGACCGCGTTATCGAAGCGATCAGCAAGACACTGGGCGTTTAAGAGACATGATGATGGCTCAGGGTGATATTCCAGGAGGAGCTGGCGTGGGAAGTAATTATTATTTACAGCTTGTATGGGTGATTGTTGTCCTGGCCGTCATCCTGGCCCTTATTGTTTACCTGATCCGTTTTCTAAACAAACGGAATCAGCAAATGTTCCGGCACGGCACAATTCGTACCCTGGGTGGAGTTGGACTGGGGCAAAACAAGTCGTTGCAAATTATGGAAATTGGTGGATGTGTATATCTGCTTGGTGTAGGTGAAGACATCCAGTTGATAGATAAGGTTTCGGATCTGGAAGAGGCCCAAAGAATCATTGATTCCTTTGAACGAGATGCTGCTGCACAACAAGGAAATCTCTCACCTCTCATTGCCAAGCTGACAAAACGTTTCCGTAGAGAAGAACCGCCGCGGGAAATGGAACTAGAGGACACAACTTCTTTTCACGAAATGTTTGAATCCAAACTTCGGCAGATGCCTAACCGTAAAGAGAAGATGGAAAAGCTCCTGGATAAAGACAATACTACAGATCGGTCGAGGGATTCATGAAGAAAAAGATTTGGTTAGCGTGTTGTTTATTAGGACTTATCAGTCTGGCATCTGTAACGGTTGCCTTTGCCGAACCCATTCCGAATATTGATATTCAGATTGGAAACGGTGATGGAGGGACACCAAGCACGAGTTCACTGTCCATCATTCTGTTAATTACGGTGCTTAGTATTGCTCCAGCAATGCTTGTACTGATGACCAGTTTTACTCGGATTGTGATTGTGCTCGGTTTTATACGTACATCTTTGGGTACACAACAAATGCCACCCAATCAGGTGCTGGTCGGTTTGGCGCTATTTCTGACACTTTTCATTATGTCGCCGACATTGTCTTCCATAAATCAGGTAGCGCTTCAGCCCTATCTCCAGGGAGAGCTAACGCAAACCGAGGCACTTGAAAAAGCAGCGGATCCCATGAAGAAATTTATGTTTAGTCACACCAGAGAAAAAGATCTTCTGCTGTTTATGAAGTACAATCAGACTGAACAACCAAAGACCTATCAGGATATCCCAATTACTGTTATGGTGCCGGCATATGTAATCAGTGAGTTGAAGACAGCATTCCAGATGGGGTTTATGATTTTTATTCCGTTTCTGGTTATAGACATTGTTGTCGCGAGTACACTCATGGCAATGGGGATGATGATGCTTCCGCCGGTCATGATCTCATTACCTTTTAAAATACTGCTCTTTGTCCTTGTGGATGGGTGGTATCTGGTTGTCAAGTCACTGTTACTGAGTTTTAACACTTGATCCGGAAAGTTAAAGGAGGACGGTCATGACTTCGGAATTTATTATCGGTCTGGCCGGGAAAGCGGTATACACGTCATTGCTGGCCAGTGCACCCATGCTTATACTAGCTCTGGTTGTAGGACTTGCAATCAGTATTTTTCAAGCGACAACTCAAATTCAGGAACAAACATTAGCTTTTGTACCCAAGATTGTTGCCGTACTTCTGTCAGTACTTTTGTTTGGACCTTGGATCTTAAATATCTTGGTCGATTTTACGTTCAACATTCTCGATAATCTATACAGATACATAGGGTAGGCTTTAGCAGATGGAGACATTGTTGCAAAGTTTCCCTGTCGCTCTGCTTATGTTTTGTCGAATCACATCATTTTTTGTAACTGCGCCAGTTTTTTCGGCTCGAAATGTGCCGACTTCAGTTAAAATTGGTATCTCTGCATTTGTCACATTGTCTGTCTATCTGATTTACGGAATAGACCAGACCGTACCCACCGATCTGAGCTATGTTTTATTGATCATCAGAGAGATTCTAATTGGCCTGCTTTTAGGTTTTGTGGCTTATCTTTTGATGACGGCTGTTCAGACTGCGGGAACCTTTATCGATCTACAGATCGGTTTTGGTATGGCCAATGTATACGATCCAATGACAGGTGCTTCAGCGCCACTTACGGGTAACTTGAAGTATGCATTTGCTATGCTTCTGTTTCTGACGATGAATGGACACCATTATTTGCTGGATGCGATCGTTTACAGTTACCGGTGGGTACCATTATCGAATGTGTTTTTCCTACGGTTGGCAGATGGAAGTATTGCTGAATTTTTGATTCAGACCTTAGGTCAATCATTTATGCTGGCTTTTCAGATGTCGGCTCCGATTGTAGTTGCGTTGTTTTTGACGGATGTTGGATTAGGTTTTTTGGCCAAAACTGCTCCTCAATTTAATGTATTTGCAGTTGGGTTGCCGCTTAAGTTACTCGTTGGTCTTGCTATTTTGCTTTTGCTGGTTCCCAGTTTCTCCTTTGTATTTAGTCAATTGTTCGAAGCGATATTCAGATCGATGGAAAAATTGCTTGGAACCATTGGACAAAGGCCCGGCTGAGTGAAACGGAGGAAAAGACACAAATGAAACTTCAACTCGACCTCCAGTTGTTTTCAGGGGAGAAGACGGAGAAAGCTACCCCGAAAAAGAGACAGGATACACGAAAAAAAGGACAGATTGTCAAAAGCGCTGAACTATCTGGCGCATCCATTCTCCTAATCGTGTTTTTGATCATGATGGTATTCAGCAATTACTATAAAGAACGTATAGTTCGTCTGTTTACAGATATCTTCATCAATCGATTGAGTATGGATATCACCGGAGAGAATGTGATGGCGCTTATGATGCGCTATGGTATTGAAGTTTTGTTATTGATCGCTCCCGTTTTGCTGGGTGCGTTACTGGTTGCTTTGATCGTTAACTACATGCAAGTTGGTTTTCTTCTTGTAGGGGAAGGTTTGAAGCCAAAACTTGAGAAACTGGACCCGATTAAAGGTTTCAAAAATATATTCTCTCTCCGCTCATTAGTGGAATTTGCTAAATCCATTTTGAAAATGTCGATTATCGGTTATCTCGTTTACAGTACAATTAAAGGCTACCAGTCAGATATTGCTTCACTTTCTCATTTTTCATTGGATGCTATTTTACATTTCGCTGCGTCGATCACTTTAAGTCTTGGGATCAAGATTGCAGTGGCATTAATGATACTTGCGATATTTGATTACATGTATCAGAAGTATGACCATGAGAAGAAGATTCGTATGTCCAAGCAAGACATCAAAGACGAGTACAAGAAAATGGAAGGTGATCCGCTGATCAAAGGTAAAATCCGGGAACGCCAGCGTCGTATGGCTATGCAGCGTATGATGCAGGAAGTGCCGAATGCGGATGTAATCATTACGAACCCAACTCACTTTGCGGTTGCGTTAAAGTATGAAGGTTCCGAGATGGAGGCACCACAGATTATTGCCAAAGGTCAGGATTATGTCGCCTTGCGTATTAAGGAAATTGCCAAAGAAAACGGTGTTATTACGATGGAAAACAAGCCGCTGGCACGGGCATTGTTCCAGAGAGCCGAGATTGGTGACGCTATACCGGCCGATTTGTTTCAAGCGGTAGCTGAAGTGCTGGCTTATGTATATAAACTAAAGGGCAGAACGAAATAAAAGGGGATCGGAGGCCGTACATTCATTGAAGATTAAAGATATAGCTGTCCTTGCGGGTATCATTGGCATTGTGTTAATGATGATTCTCCCGATCCCGCCCTGGCTGTTGGACTTGTTGCTCGTCGTCAACATTTCAATTGCACTGATGATACTTCTTGTTGCCATGAACAGCAAAGAAGCGTTGCAGTTTTCTATTTTTCCAGCTTTGCTGTTGATCACTACACTATTCCGACTGGCACTGAACATTTCGACAACCAAGCTAATCCTTGGTGATGGGGATGCGGGAGCCGTTGTTGCTACCTTTGGTAGCTGGATTGCCGGAGGGCAAATTGCGATTGGATTTATCGTGTTTTTGATCCTCGTTGTTGTTCAGTTTATCGTTATTACAAAGGGGTCTGAGCGCGTAGCTGAAGTTGCTGCCCGATTCACCCTCGATGCGATGCCTGGTAAACAAATGAGTATCGATGCGGATCTGAATGCGGGTCTAATCAACGAGCAACAAGCTCGTGAGCGTCGTTCCAAAATTGAACGTGAAGCCGATTTCTATGGAGCGATGGATGGAGCAAGTAAATTCGTAAAAGGTGACGCTATTGCAAGTATTATCATCCTCCTGATCAATCTCATAGGTGGGTTCATTATCGGTATGACTGTGCATGGGATGGCTTTTGCAGATGCAATGTCAACGTACTCTGTACTGACTATCGGAGATGGATTGGTAAGCCAAATCCCGGCTCTGCTTATTTCCACAGCAGCAGGACTTATCGTCACCAGAGCGTCTTCAGAAGGAAACCTGGCAGATGATATTACGGGGCAACTGTTTACATATCCAATACTTATTTATATCGTAGCTTTCGTTATTGCCATGCTCGGTTTCTTCACACCCATTCATGTTATTACTACGCTTCCATTGGCAGGTGTGTTGGCATATGCCGCGTGGCGTATGCAGAATAATCTGAATTTGAAACAAGTAGCGGAAGAACAGTTGGAAGAAGAACAGCAGATTGAAGAGGTTAGAAGTCCTGAAAGTGTAATTAACCTGCTTCAGGTGGACCCTATTGAGTTTGAATTTGGTTATGGTTTAATCCCGCTTGCTGATAATCAGCAGGGTGGGGACTTATTGGATCGGATCATTATGATTCGGAGGCAGTGTGCTCTTGAACTGGGGTTAGTCGTTCCGGTCATACGGATTCGAGATAATATCCAGCTCAGACCCAATGAGTATGTTATCAAAATCAAGGGTAATGTGGTAGGTGGCGGAGAACTGTTGTTGAATCATTACCTTGCCATGAGTCCTGGCTATGATGAGGAGTCTGTAACAGGTATTGAAACGACAGAACCTGCTTTTGGACTTCCAGCACTATGGATTGATGAAGTAACCAAAGACAGAGCCGAACTTGCAGGATATACGGTCGTTGATCCGCCTTCCGTTGTGGCTACACATCTGACGGAACTGATTAAGAAACATGCGCATGAGTTACTTGGAAGACAAGAGACAAAAGCACTTGTGGATAATCTCAGAGAGAACTATTCTGCCCTTGTGGATGAACTGATCCCTTCTCTACTTTCCATTGGTGATGTACAGAAAGTGCTTGCTAAGTTATTGCGTGAGAAAATATCTATTCGGGATATGGTGACCATCTTCGAGACACTGGCTGACTATGGTACGTATACGAAAGATCCTGATGTGCTGACTGAATACGTCAGACAATCCCTCTCGCGTCAGATTACTCAGCAGTTCTCACAGAAAGGTGAGACACTTCGAGTGATCACGGTTGGACCTGGTCTTGAGAAGAAAATTGCTGAAAGTGTGCAACAATCGGATCAAGGCAGTTATCTTGCGTTAGACCCTGTTTCTACACAAAGTGTATATCAGAAGCTCAGTGAACAAGTAAACCGTTTGATTCAATCAGGTCAACAACCTGTTGTATTAACTTCTCCAACCATTCGGATGTATCTGCGTCAGGTTATTGAACGTACTATGCAGGACATTCCTGTGCTTTCCTACAGCGAGTTGGAGCCGAATGTTGAAATTCAAAGTATCGGGGTGGTGAACTTATGAGAGTAAAACAATACGTTGTTGAGACCATGCCCGAAGCTATGCTTCAAATTCGCAAAGACCTGGGAAGTGATGCTGTTATTCTGTCCACCAAAGAGATTAAGGTGGGCGGAGTGATGGGAATGTTTCGAAAAAAAAGGATTGAAGTTGTAGCTGCAGTGGATAAGGAAGAAAACAAGCAAACAACAAAGCCAGTACAAAATCAATTCACACCTGTACCTCGTGCATTTGTACCTGAGGCTTATCGGCAAACAGCTCGTTCGTTTGTTGCGGCTTCTGATGAGTCGGCTACAACGAATACAGCTGATCAAAGTGTACAGGACCAATCTGCTGCTGCTCCGTCTGTGTTTGAATCGCGTAATATCGGTTCAGACATAGACAGCAGCTCAGGTTCTTCGAGCATGGATCATAAACCGCGACCGCAAGGGGCGGATTTTTCGGGTTCAACAACTGGTCCAAAGCCAACAGGTTCAGACCTGCAGCAGGATAAGTTGATGACTGAATTGCAGGATCTTAAACAAATGGTGACCAGGCTTTCAAAGCAAGGTACTTCTGCAGACCCTGTGCCAGAGGAACTGCAACCGATCCGAGAGCGTTTGACAGAACAAGATGTCTGGCCTGAAGTATGGGAATCCTGGTTTGATTCAATTCAAGCAAAATGGTCTGAGGATGGATTGAAAGAACAGGATGTAGAACAAGCGGTGAAACTTGAGGTCATGCACTTTTTGGAGCAACGTATTGAAGAAGGCATTCTTCCAACCACTCGAATCGTCTATGTAGCTGGACCAACCGGTGTAGGGAAAACTACGACGATTGCAAAATTGGCTGCTGAACAAATGTTCAAAAAACAGCGTAAAGTTGGATTCATTACATCAGACACGTATCGGATCTCGGCGGTAGAACAGCTTAGAACATATGCTTCTATACTGAATGTTCCACTTGAGGTGGTACAATCGCCCGGTGATACACAACGTGCCATTTCTCGATTAGAGAATTGTGATTTGATCTTTATGGATACAGCGGGTAGAAACTACAGAAATGAATTACTTGTTTCAGAACTGCAAAGTTTGCTTGCTCCTGTAGAGAATAGCGAAACCTTTCTGGTCATGAGTATGACTTCCAAAAGTGCTGATATGGTGCAGATCACGGAACATTTCAGTAAATATGGACTGGATAAGGTGATTTTTACCAAAATGGATGAGACTGGGAGTTGCGGTCCGCTATTTAACTTGTTACACCGTTTTCCACTCAAGCTCGCATATGTGGCAAATGGACAAAATGTTCCGGACGATTTGTTGAAACCAGATGCAGATTCGTTGTCTAAACAGTTGCTGGGAGAATGGTCACAATGAAGGATCAGGCAGCTGCACTTCGAAGTATGGTCTCCGCGCCATTGGAATTGGAAGGCATTGAGCGAGATATTCGATCCTCGAAAATCATTACTGTGGCCAGTGGTAAGGGAGGTGTTGGTAAATCCAATTTCACACTGAACTTTGCCTTGGCGTTGCAGGCTTTGGGGCAAAAGGTACTTGTATTTGATGCTGATATTGGAATGGCTAATATTGATGTTCTTATGGGTACGTCTTCTTCCTATAATCTTTACCACCTGTTGTACCGACAAAAAACCATAAGGGAAATCATACAACTGGGTGCCAGTAGCTTGCCTTACATTGCTGGAGGATCGGGCATGAAAGAGTTGTTCTCATTGTCAGATCGTGATCTGGAGTTTTTCGCCAGTCAAGTCGAGGATATTGCCCAGGAAATGGATTATGTCATCTTTGACACTGGGGCAGGACTCTCCAGAGAGAATATGAAGTTCATCGGTGCTGCTGATGAATGCCTGATTATAACTACACCTGAACCGACTTCAATAACCGATGCTTATGCTTTAGTCAAAGTTATGCACGGCCAGGAAAATGCTACGCCCTTTCGGATGATCGTTAACCGGGTGGAAGACGAACGAGAAGCGGAACGGGTGGCAGAAAAAATAGCTGGAGTGGCGAGGCGGTTTTTGCAGACGGATATTCCGCTGCTTGGGTATATTTCAGAAGACGCCCAGGTAGTCAAGGCGGTTAAAAGGCAAATGCCCTATAGTCTGGCTTATCCGAATGCCAAAGCCTCTAAAGATATAGAGAAACTTGCTCTTCGTTATCTGGCTGTACCTGCAACTCCGGGATCCGGAACCTTGACAGGAATCAGGGGATTTATGAATAAGTGGCTTAAACGGACAACGTGATTTCTGAATAAAGGAAACAGGGGTGACACAACATGGCGGCGTATCAAGTATTGGTTGTCGATGATTCCGCTTTTATGCGTAAGATTGTTACGGATTTGATCCAAGCGGATCCGGAATTCAAGGTTACGGCAACGGCATCAAACGGTAGAGAAGCGATTCAAAAATCACTAGAATTGAAACCCGATATTATTACAATGGACGTTGAGATGCCCGAAATGAATGGGTTGGATGCATTAAAATCAATTATGAAGGAATCTTTCGTTCCTGTGATTATGCTCTCTGGTATCAATGAACAAGGCATGAAAGAAACCATTATGGCGCTTGAAGCTGGGGCATTTGACTTCATTCGCAAACCATCTATTTCACATGACCAGGATATTGCTCAAGTTGGTAAAGCCTTGGTTGAGCGCATGCGAGCTGCGATGAATGAGATCAAAAGAAAAGCTGATCGTGAGTTATCCATGAAAAATAGAGACATGTTGCGAGGAGCAGTTGCTCCCCCAACTCAGCCATTGCAGAAAGAACTGCCAGCCAGGGATCGAGCGGAGCCCGTGAAAAAAACGATCGAATCTGTCGAGACGATTCAACGCTCTATTCGAGAGCGGACTGAAGCCTTTCAGGCCAAAGCAAAGAAACCCATTGAACCATTGTCACCTTCAAAACCAGATCGCGTAGAGAATAAACCGGAGCGTTTGCCAAAGGCTGAGCGTAATTTGGGGACGAAGGCAGAAAAAGCAGTGAGGTCAGCTAATCCAGTACAGACTCCAAAGGAAGTTCGACTACCTAATGCAGCTAGAGTGGCAGCTGATCAAATAGCGGCAACTTCTGCCTCTGCAAAAGCCAAGGATGTAATCAAGCCTAATCCTGTTCCCAAAGGTGGAGGGGGGCTGGAAGGACCATTCAACAAACTTGTGGCAATAGGTTGTTCTACGGGTGGACCGAGGGCTCTCAAAACTTTGCTTGAGCAGTTGCCTGCTGATTTGCCTGCACCGGTCATTATTGTGCAGCATATGCCGCCCAATTTCACACGTTCTTTGGCTCAACGATTGAATACATTCAGTCCACTGCATGTGGTTGAAGCTGAAGATGGAATGGTTCTGAAAAAAGGAACCGCCTATATAGCACCCGGTGGATTCCATGTGAAAGTTAACAAAACAGCAGACGGGAAGTTTATTGTGAAATTGACTGAAGACCAACCAGTGAATGGACATAGACCTTCAGTGGATACGATGTTTGAGTCACTTCTGCCGTTTACATCTTTACAAAGGCATCTTGTTTTGCTAACGGGAATGGGAAGTGATGGAGCACGTATGATGAAGAGATTATACGAAGCTGGAGTTACATCAACCTTTGCCGAGAATGAAGAAACATGTGTTGTATATGGTATGCCGCGCTCTGCTGTAGAGCTGCAATGCGTTCGTCATCTTCTGCCATTGCAGGAGATTGCTTCTAAACTAGTTCAAGCAGTGAAATAACGGAGTGTAACTCACGGAGGAGGTGCCTCACAATGGACATGAACCAATATTTATCCATGTTTATTGATGAGTCTAATGATCATCTGCAATCGCTTAACGAAAACATGCTTCAACTTGAAGGCAATCCGGAAGACCTGGGCATAGTTCAGGTTATATTCCGCTCTGCTCATACCTTGAAGGGTATGGCAGCAACTATGGGCTTTGAAGATTTGGCATCACTTACACATAAAATGGAAAATGTGTTGGATCTGGTTCGTAATGAGAAATTGAAAATGCAGGATTTCATTTTTGATACCATGTTCAAGAGTCTGGACGCTTTGGAAACCATGGTTCAGGATATTACCGAAGGTGGACAAGGTAAAGCAGATGTGTCGTCAATCGTAGCTTCACTTCAAGCCATTGAAAATGGTGAAATGACAAACGGAAATGGACCTGTTACAGAAACAAACAAGCCGGCTAACGCTTCAATCTCTTCGGCTGTGGAGCTGGATGAATTCCAATATTCAGTGCTGGATCAGTCGATCGCCGAAGGTCATCGTGTGTTCTACGTGGATGTGCTTGTTAGCGAGCATAGCCAGTTAAAAGGTGTACGGGCTTATATGGTCTTTGATATGCTGGAACGTTCGGGTGAAGTCGTTAAGGCTTACCCATCCGTTCAGGATATTGAGCAGGAGAAGTTTGAGCGCAGTTTCTCGTTGTATTACATAACAACTAAAGAGGCGCACGAACTGGAAGAAGGCATCATGAGTATCTCTGAGATTGAAAGTGCAAAGCTCATTCAACTGGATCAGGAGACTCTTCAGCAGATGGCTAATCAGGTAGCAGCTACGGTTGAAGCGCCACCCGCACCAACAGCTTTAGCTGAGGTTGCTTCGCCGGATAAGAATTCTGTACCCAAAGAAGAAAACACAACGGCACCAGCTAAAACAGCTGCACCGAAGCAAGCTGCTGCACCTTCACGTACCATTCGTGTGGATATTGAACGTCTCGACGTATTGATGAACCTGTTCAGTGAATTGTTGATTGACCGTTCACGTCTGGAGCAACTGGCGAGTGAGACAGGCAACAATGATTTATCCGATACAGTAGCTCATTTAAGTCGAGTTAGCACAGATTTGCAAAATATTGTACTGAAATTGCGGATGGTTCCGGTAGATACCGTATTTAATCGATTCCCGCGCATGATCCGTGATCTGGCTAAGACACTTGATAAAAAAATCGATCTGGTGATTACAGGTGCTGAGACGGAACTGGATCGTACGGTAATTGATGAGATTGGTGATCCGCTTGTGCATTTACTGCGTAACGCGGTTGACCATGGTGTGGAATCCATTGCAGAGCGTGTAGCTGCAGGTAAACCAGAGATGGGTACAGTAAACCTGCGTGCCTTCCACAGTGGAAATCACGTATTTATCGAGATTGAAGATGATGGTAAAGGTATCTATCGCGACAAGCTTTTGAAAACCGCGATCAAACGTGGTGTTGTAACCGAAGAACAAGGTGCCAAGATGAGTGACGATGAAGTGAATCAACTGTTGTTCGCACCTGGTTTTAGTACTGCTGATATTATCTCGGATATCTCTGGCCGGGGCGTTGGCTTGGATGTAGTAAAATCGAAGATCACTTCGCTTGGCGGTAATGTAACGATTCATTCAACTCCAGGCAAAGGCACGAACTTCTCTGTTCAGCTTCCGTTGACACTATCCATTATTGCTGCAATGCTTGTACGACTTGGTTCAGAGAAATATGCTGTTCCGTTGTCCTCCATTGTAGAGACGGCCATTGTACAACGTGAGCAAGTTCGTAATATTCACGGCAATAAAATGATCACGTTCCGTGAGTCACTGATTCCGTACTTGTCTTTGAGCGAAGTATTCTCTGTACCGGATTTCAATGACGCTGATGAGCAAGAAACAGAAATTGTCGTGATTCGTAAAGGCGACCGTCTTGCAGCCGTAGCTGTTGAAGAATTTATTGGACAAAGTGAGATTGTTCTCAAATCAATGGGAACCTATCTTCCTGCTATTGAAGGAATCTCTGGAGCAACCATTCTCGGAGATGGACAAGTAGCCCTGATTCTTGATCCTAATGCATTTATTAAATAAGCATAGAGCTAAGTCTTACATTTAATAGGGAGGTTTTTTACATGGAAGAAGAGTTGAAAGTCATCGTCTTTAAATTGGGTTCCGAAGAGTATGGTATTGAGGTAGACAAGGTTCAGACGATTGAGCGCATGATGCCAATTACCCGTGTTCCCAAGACACTTTCCTTTGTAAAAGGAGTTATTAATCTACGCGGTGTTGTAATTCCAGTCATTGATCTGCGCGGTCGTTTCTCCCTTCCGGAAACGGAATACACGGATCAGACTCGTATTGTTATCGTAGGTGTAGACGACATGCAAGTTGGCTTTATCGTAGATTCTGCCAATGATGTTATTGATATCAAGAGCAGTGCGATCGATAGCCCACCAGAAGTGGTTGGCGGCGTCAAAGCGAGATACCTGCGAGGTGTTGCTAAATTGGAGGATTCACGCTTGTTGATCATGCTCAACCTAAACGAAGTATTAAATAAAAGCGAGATTGTACAGCTGGAAAGTGTTGAGGGCTAGTACCGTGGAGATGTTCAACCGATTTGAGGTATTCCAGATGGATGTGCTCAAAGAGGTCGGTAACATTGGAGCAGGCAACGCCGCAACGGCGTTGTCTCAACTCCTCAACAGACCGATTGACATGGGTGTACCTACAGTACAAATGCTCCCTTTTGAAGAAGTTGCCGAAAAAGTGGGCGGAGATGAACGCATCGTGGTTACCGTGTTTCTTCGTGTAGAAGGCGAAGCACCGGGAAATCTTTTCTTTATGATGACACCAGAGGCTGCTAAAATGTTGTTGAATAGACTTGCCGGGTTTGATCTGAAAGAAGGGCTCGATTTTACAGATATGGAACAATCAGCGCTTTCCGAGATTGGAAATATTTTGGCTGGATCCTATCTTTCTTCTCTGGCAGATTTCACGAAGTTGTCTATGTATCCAACTGTCCCTGGACTTGCCATCGACATGGCAGGTGCCATTCTAAGTTATGGCTTGCTGCAATTTGGCGAGATGGGTGACGCTGCATTGTTGATTGACACATCTTTCTTTGAAGGTGAAGATCAAGTTGAGGGTCAGTTTTTCCTCATTCCGGATCCACCATCCTTTGCAAAGATATTTGAATCGCTAGGGGTGCCACTGAGCCATGATTGAGGACAAAAGCGTCGTTAAAGTCGGTATGGCGGATTTAAACATCGCTCATCTTCCTGGTGTAATCCGTACGACTGGCTTGGGTTCGTGTGTGGGATTAACAATGTATGACCCACATTTGAAGCTGGCTGGAATGGCGCATGTCATGCTTCCTACTTCAGAGATCGCCCGTGAAGGGAAACTGAACACTGCGAAATATGCGGATACGGCGTTGCCTGAGCTTTTGGAAAAGATGATTAAACTGGGCGCTTCACACTCACGTATTGTGTCTAAAATGGCCGGAGGCTCTCAGATGTTTGCCTTTGCTGGCGCTGGAGATACAATGCGTATTGGACCAAGGAATGCAGATTCTTGTCGAGAGTGGCTTCAAAAACTCAATATCCCTCTTCTAGCAGAAGATACGGGTGGGAATTATGGACGAACGATTGAGATGGATTGTGAAACTGGACTTTTGACTATTCGAAGCGTACAAATGGGTGTAAAGGAACTATAAGACTATGATAGGAAACTACCGCATTAATCTTGGAGCAGGCATCGTTGGGTTTATTCTTACTTTTTTTGTAGCATACAGCAGCAATGTGCTGATGACCAGTTTAATTCGCGGATTGATCGGATTCGTAGCCTGGTTTGTCCTTGCATATGGTTTACGCTGGGGATTGGGATTGCTGCTGAACCCTCAGATCGAGGGAAATGGGTATGGTTATGATTCACCAAGTGCTCAAGATCAAAGAGGTTCACAGGTGGACATTAAAATCGAAGACGATGGACAAGAGCTGAATGATTTGCTCAAGAATGGACAGAACGATTCATCTGGGGACGATCTTCCGCCATCTGAGACGAAAGCTCCAACGGGATTCGCCCCTTTGGATCCGCCTAAACTTGTCCGGACCAAGGATCCGGAGGAATTGGCGCAGGCCGTTCGTCACCTGACAGACAAATAAGGAGGGTGAAAGCAATTGAACGAGCGTAAAGCTTCACATTTGAACCATTCTGATCTGTGGGAAAAGTGGAAAGAACATGGAGATCTTGAAGCCAAGAAAACTTTGATTGAAAAGTATCTTCATATTGTAAATTATGTATCCGGTCGACTGGCTGTTGGTTTGCCCAAAAATGTTCCCAAGGATGACTTGGAAAGCAATGGAGTTATGGGTTTAATTGATGCATTGGAGAAGTTCGACTATGAACGTGGTCTGCAATTTGAAACTTATGCATCATGGAGGGTCCGCGGAGCCATTCTTGACGGTCTGCGTCAAGGTGATTGGGTTCCGCGTTCTGTGCGTGAGAAGGCCAAGCGAATTGAAGACGCCTATCAACAGCTGGAACAAAGTTATCTCAGGTCTGTTAGTGATGAGGAAATGAGCGAGTACTTGGACGTATCCACTAAAGATTTTCAACATATGCTTCAGGAAGTGGCAGTCATGTCACTTTGCTCGCTGGAGGATCCAATTCGTGAAGAAGAGTCTGAGACTCGTCTGTCTTTGATGGTGGATGAGAAAGCCAAAAATCCGGATTATAAAGTGAATGAGTTTTATTTGAAGGAAGCTTTGGTGCAAGGGCTTGACAAGTTGACGGTAAAAGAGAGAACGGTTGTTTCACTATTGTATTACGAAGATCTTTCTCTTAGTGAAATTGCTGAGGTTATGTCCCTTTCTCCGTCTCGTATATCCCAGTTACATTCCAAGGCAATATTACGATTACGCGGCACGTTGGACAAACAGAAAGATTTGTTGATGCGTAAAGATTAATAGAGAGAAGTAATATCATTGGAGTTTGGGGAGTGGAAAGTCTAAAAGGGGGAAGAATTGCGGTGACACAGCGGACTGCTTTGGAACAATGTTTAAACATTGTTTTATCGGACGACAAATGCACAGCCTACCTTGAATTTTCCAAAGAGGAAGAAGGCTTTGCCTGCACGATTGATGAACTTGAACAATTTGTGGCGGACAAGGGCATCAGACAAGGTGTATCGCGAGAGGCATTATTACTTTTTGTGAGCAACCCTGAAACCTATTTAAAAGATAAATACAAGATTGCCGAAGGTATCACTCCCATTCAGGGAACAGATGGATTCATCAAGATCTTGGTTGGAATGGACGATACGAACGAACGACGACCGCTCGAATCGGAAGATGGAACCGTCGATTACAAAGAAGTGACCCGGTTAAACAATGTCCGTAGTGGTCAGATCATTGCAGAGCGGATCGCTCCTAGCGATGGCATATCCGGCAGGGCAGTAACGGGTGAGGAAATTCCTTATCGTCCGGGAAAAGAAGCTCGGTTTAAAGTTGGGAAAAACGTTGTGATTAACCCGGATGGCTCTGCGATGTATGCTGCACTGGATGGGCTGGTTACCAAAACGGACGGTAACAAACTGAATGTGTTTCCTGTTTATGAAGTCAATGGTGATGTTGACTACAATAACGGTAATATCGACTTTGTAGGCACAGTTGTCATACGAGGCAATGTACTTACCGGATTTAAAGTAAAAGCAGCAGGTGACATTCGTGTCGTCGGAGGTGTCGAAGGAGCTGAACTGGAAGCAGGCGGCTCAATCGAAATTACCGGTGGTATTATTGGTTATAACAAAGGACTGGTACAAGCAGGCCATAATGTTAAATGTACTTTCATTCAAGAAGGCAACGTAGATGCCGGTGAAGATGTTCTGGTTTCCCAAAGTATTATGCACTCCAATATTCGTGCTGGCCACGGTGTCATCTGTGCGGGAACCAAGGGTCTTATTGTTGGTGGCTCGATCCAGGCTGGTCAGAACGTCTCAGCGCGTGTTGTGGGCAACAGCATGTCCACGGTCACTTCCATTGAAGTTGGTGTGCTACCAAAGTTGCGTAATGAACTCAATGATTTGCGCAAGGAAGTCAGAGAGCAGATGGATTCCTTGGACAAAACGAAGAAAGCTTTGACATTGCTGGATCAATTGGCTGCCGCTGGACAACTAACTCCAGATAAGATGTCGATGCGAATCAAGCTGAATGCTACGCAGAAATCTGCTCTTCGTATAAGTGAAGAAACGAAAATGCGTATCTTTGAAATTGAAAAGGCACTTGAAGATACAAGTAAGGCTCGTGTTGATATTCTGAAGATGATTTATGGAGGCTCTAAAATAGTTATCGGCAGATACACGAAATTTATTAAAGATCCAGTGAGTCGAATTTCATTTTATTATCACGATGGTGATATTACGATGGTTCCATACGTTTAAGTACAGCATTCAGGCACAGGAAGAAATCCATTCGAAACCGTGAGGTGAGCGTATGAGTTTCAAAGCAGTGGAGTTGCAGATTGCGGTACCACGAACAAGTGAAGCGGGACGTTATCAAAGTGAAGCCCAGCAGCGACCGATTACGGATCAGAATCTTTTGGCAGAGCAAACGTCGAAAGAAGCAAATGAAGCAAGGCAACGAAGTGAAGCAATGGACGAAACTTCACAGACTTCGGTGCGTGATGGTCATAACCATGATGGGGATCAGCAGAGTGGTTCCGATGGACAGGAGACTGCTCAGGCTCAAGAAACTGTCAAACCTGCAGAGCACCCGTACAAAGGTAAACACATAGATTTGTCATTATAATAGATGGTTGTTATAGACATGAAGCCTTGCGCACCGATGGTTGAATCAGAAGGAGAGAACCCAATTTGTCACCATGGATCATTATTGTCATATTAGGGGGCTGCGCCATCGCCTACGCTTATATTATGCCTCGGAAAAACAAGGCGCAAGAGCCCGGGCATCAATTGGTGCAGGAGATGGAATCTACGCTTGAACATTACATGACCGAGATCGAAAATGATAATGATGCTCTTATTCAACGTGTGGCTGAAATGAAGGGAGAAGCGACAGCAGCAGATCAACGTATGCAATTGCAACTTCAGGAATTACAGCAGCGGTTGGATCAGCTGGAACAGAGCAAAAAGAACGAACCTGTCGCATCAACTGTGCCACACTCAGGTAATGTACCTGTGCAAGCTTCCGAAGGTTTGCAAGCTCAAGCGCTCGTGAAAAGTGTACAAGCAGAGGCGGCCCAGCAGGCGTTAGAAGCAGACCTACAGACCAGCAAGGTCGAAACTTTGCCTGAGCGTGAATCGATTAAAGATAGATACCCAGAACTCTTTAATTTACATGCTGAGGGTAAATCGATGGATGCCATATCCAAGCAGACAGGCATTCAGCGTGGTGAGGTACAGTTAATACTTCAATTGGCAGAACGGGAGGAAAGCTAAGTCATGGACAAGCGATCCTTATGGATTGGTCTGGGGAGCGGCATGATTATTGGTGCAGTTTTGCTTCAACTGGCCACAGTCGGACAAAATGCATTATCGGATAGTAATCTGGCCCCTGAGCAGACTGCCAATATGACCAAAGAACAGCTTGAAACAGCGGCGAAAAGCCTGGATATGAAGGTGGTCGGTTCTGAAGAGGAATTGTACACAGAAGCTGAGTGGATAGAGAAGAAAAAGCAGGAAAGCAGTGAGTTGCAAGGGGAAACAGCAACACCACCTGAGACAGTAACCTCTACGGAAACACCTGCAGAGCCTGAGAAGCCACAAGAGCCTACTGCAAGTGAAGGTGAAGGGCAGAAAGAGATAACTGAGCCGAAGACAACAGAACCTGTAACGCCGAGCAATCCGAAAGGCGCAACAGTATCATTCAAAGTACGTTCAGGCAATAGTCTGGCGATCGTTGCAGCAAACCTAAAAACCGCGGGAATCGTAGATGATGCTCAAGCATTCATAAAGGCTGGCAAGGCTGAGCGAATCAATACCAAAATCCAGGTGGGTACCTATGCGCTTGAAAAAGGGGAAAGTTTCAAATCCATTATCGCAAAAATTACGAAAGAACCGTCAAACTGAGCATGCTCGGACAGGACGGTTTTTGCGTATTAAACGGTACATTTTCAAAGCTTGATAATAATTAGCTCTGAGTTACATATCAAGTTTAAATGATTCGATACTAGCAAAAAATGAAAAGTAGATTTTAGCTTCAAAGACTGTTGCATCGGACAGTCAGTTATGCTATATTAGATAACGGTGTTAAAACACACGCATGTGCTAATTTTGTTGAGGGTGCTTTCCTTATGGAGAGTCTTGGCGAAAAATGATGCCGGCGGAGGACACAATAAAAACCATATTAGGAGGTGTGTGAAGATGGCAGTAATCTCCATGAAGCAGCTTCTCGAAGCTGGGGTACACTTCGGTCACCAAACTCGTCGTTGGAACCCAAAAATGGATCGTTATATCTTCACTGAAAGAAACGGAATTTATATCATCGACTTGCAAAAGACGGTGAAAAAAGTCGAAGAGGCTTACAACTTCGTTAAAGGAATCGCAGGAGAGAATGGTACAATTCTTTTCGTGGGTACTAAGAAACAAGCTCAAGATTCCGTTAAAGAAGAAGCTGAACGTGCTGGTCAATTTTACATTAACCAACGCTGGCTTGGCGGTACCCTGACTAACTTCCAAACTATTCAAAAACGTATTGATCGTTTGAAACAGTTGGAAGCTTGGGAAGAAGACGGTACATTCGCTGTATTGCCTAAAAAAGAAGTTATCTTGCTTCGCAAAGAAAAAGATCGTCTGGAGAAATTCTTGGGCGGTATTAAAAATATGAAAGGCCTGCCAAGCGCCCTGTTCATCATCGATCCACGCAAAGAGCGTATCGCTGTTGCGGAAGCTCGCAAATTGGGTATCCCAATTGTTGGTATCGTTGATACTAACTGCGATCCGGATGAGATCGATTATGTTATCCCAGGTAATGACGACGCGATCCGCGCTGTTAAATTGCTGACAGGTAAAATGGCTGATGCTGTAATCGAAGCTAACCAAGGCGAAGAAACTTCCGCTTAATAGATTCGAACATATGTTATAAACTAAATGAAAAGGGTGGTTGGCAGGTGGATAACCTCTCACTGCCCTTTTTTTAGAGTGTACGTACAATACTTAATGTTGGAGGGAATTTATAATGGCAGTTAATGCGAGTGCAGTAAAAGAACTTCGCGAAAGAACGGGCGCTGGTATGCTCGATTGCAAAAAAGCACTGGAAGAAGCAAACGGTGATGTAACAAAAGCAGCTGAATTGTTGCGTGAGAAAGGTCTTTCTGCAGCAGCAAGCAAAGCAGGCCGTGCAGCAACTGAAGGCGTTGTTGAATCTTACATCCACGCTGGTGGACGTATTGGTGTCTTGGTTGAAGTTAACTGTGAAACAGACTTCGTTGGTAAAACGGATCAATTTAAGGATTTCGTTAAAGATGTAGCTATGCAAATTGCTGCAGCTAATCCTAAATTCGTTACACGCGAAGAAGTTCCTGCAGATGAGCTGGAAAAAGAAAAAGAAATCCTGAAAGCTCAAGCTCTTAACGAAGGCAAACCAGAAAAAATCATTGAAAAAATGGTTGAAGGCCGTATCGGTAAATACTACGAAGAGTACTGCCTGCTGGAACAAACTTTCGTTAAAGATCCAGACAAAACGATCTCTCAATTGCTGAACGAAAAAATCAGCCAAATTGGTGAAAACATCTCCATCCGTCGTTTCGTTCGTTACGAACTGGGTGAAGGTCTAGAGAAAAAAGTAGACAACTTCGTAGAAGAAGTAATGTCCCAAGTAAACAAATAAGACGGTTTCTATAAACCGGCGAGCAGAATTGATTTTCGAAGATATAAGAATGATGAAACTTCGAAGCGTAAACTCCCTTATATCTCAGGAAAACAATGCCTTACCGGTTAAACGTTTTTCCTAAAAGAGCGGAACACAACTGTGTTCCTTTCTTTTTAAGCAGGAGGCCATGCGCGAGAAGTTTTGTTGGTTGAACACCAAGCGTGTTCGATTCAAAGTGGAGGGTGAATAATTGGAACAGCCAGTATTTAAACGTGTTGTCTTAAAGGTCAGCGGAGAATCTCTTTCCGGTCAAAACGGCTACGGTATTGATGCAGATACGATCTCGTCGATTGCCCAACAGGTAAAAGAGGTTGTTGCACTTGGTGTACAGGTTGCTATTGTATGTGGCGGCGGAAACATCTGGCGTGGAATTGCCGGTAGTGAAAACGGCATCGATCGTGCAACTGCCGATTATATGGGTATGCTGGCGACAGTAATGAATTCGCTGGCACTGCAGGATGCTTTGGAACAGATTGAAGTGCCTACGCGTGTACAGACATCTATTGCAATGCAACAGATTGCAGAGCCTTATATTCGTCGTAGAGCTATTCGCCATCTGGAGAAAGGCCGGGTCGTTATTTTTGCAGCAGGTACAGGTAACCCGTTCTTTTCCACGGATACAACAGCAGCACTGCGCGCAGCGGAGATTGAAGCAGAAGTTATCTTGATGGCCAAAAATAAAGTTGATGGTGTATACTCAGCAGATCCGTTTAAGGACAGTACAGCTGTGAAATTTGATCAGTTGACTTACATGGATATTCTTAACAAAGACCTTGGTGTAATGGATTCGACGGCATCCTCGCTTTGTAAGGACAACAACATCCCGTTGATCGTATTTGCCATTACTGAACAAGGTAACATCAAACGTGTTGTTCTGGGCGAACGCATCGGAACAATCGTTAAAGGGAGTGTAGATTAATGCCACAAGCGGTTAAACAACATGCCGAAGAGCGTATGGAAAAAGCAATTCAAGCATTGCGTCGTGACCTGGCTACTTTGCGTGCAGGCCGCGCAACTCCAACTCTTCTGGACCGAATTCAGGTAGAGTATTATGGAGCAATGACGCCATTGAATCAACTCGCTAATATCAGTACTCCGGATTCCCGTACACTGATGATTCAGCCTTGGGACAAATCCTCCATGGGTGACATCGAGCGTGCCATCATGAAATCGGATCTGGGTCTTACTCCAGCCAATGATGGCAGCATGATCCGTTTGTCTATTCCGGCATTGACGGAAGAACGTAGAGCGGAACTTGTTAAGCTGACCAAGAAGTTCGGTGAAGAAGGTAAAGTAGCGATTCGTAACATTCGCCGTGATGCGAATGATGACATCAAGAAAATGGAAAAGTCAGATATTTCCGAGGATGAATCCCGGAGACATCAGGATGATATCCAAAAATCGACCGACAAGTTTATTGCTGAAGTCGATAAGGTACTCGCTGCCAAAGAAAAAGAAATTATGGAAGTGTAAGACAAGCGCAGCCCCTCCAATACGGTGGGGTTTTGTCTCTTTTTCCAAGCTTCAGATAAAGAAACTTCAGGGATTTTGGAGGAACAGGAATGATCAAACGGGTTCGGTCGTGGTGGAATGGGGCTGACAAGCAGGAAACGCTGACTATATCCGAGGACAATATCCCGCAGCACGTCGCCATCATCATGGACGGCAATGGACGATGGGCCAAACGTTTGGGACTCCCGCGTATAGCCGGGCACCAAAATGGCATGAAGGCGGTCAAACGTGCGACCATCGCGGCGGATGAACTGGGCATCAAATATCTGACGATGTACGCTTTTTCGACAGAAAACTGGACGCGTCCAAAAGAAGAAGTGGATTTTCTGATGCGACTTCCGCAAGAATTTCTGGCTATAGAGCTGGATGAACTTATAGAAAAAAATGTGCGCATTCGCATGATGGGGCAAGAGGAACATTTACCTTCTCATACCATCAATGCCTTGCGGGAAGCCATTCGTCTTACGGAACATAATACAGGTCTCGTTTTGAACTTTGCAATGAACTATGGAAGTCGTCGTGAAATGACGGACTGTGTTAAACAGATCGCTCTGCAGGTGAAATCGGGGGAACTATCGGCAGAGGACATAACACCTGAACTCATTGATAGACATATGCTGACGGTTGACATGCCTGATCCGGATCTGCTGATCCGGACGAGCGGAGAGTTGAGATTAAGCAACTTTATGCTTTGGCAGCTTGCATATAGTGAATTATGGTTTACGGATATATACTGGCCCGAATTTGGCAAAAAGCATTTGCTTGAAGCAGTAGCCGAATATCAGCGCAGAACAAGGCGTTACGGCGGTTTGAAATAGATGGAGGATGAAGCCGTTGAAACAGCGATTAACGACAGGAATCATAGCAGGTGTGTTGTTTTTAGGTTTTTGCATGCTGGGCGGACCCTGGTACCATGGTTTGGTATTGCTTATGGCTCTCATCGGTTATTATGAATTTGTTAAAATGACCGGGGTGATGCCTTTTTCAGGTGTGGCCCTGATTGGATATGCTGGTGTTTTTGCCATTGTGTTTCCTTGGGAAATGCTGTGGGAGGCAAGACCGCTATCCTTATTTCAGGTCATCTGGATAGTAATGCTTGTACTGATGACAGCTTCGGTTGTTACTAAAAATAAGGTTCCCGTGAATACAGTGGCCATGCTTTTCCTCGGCGTGTTGTATATAGGGATCGGTTTCTATTACATTGCAGAATCCAGACATCTGCTTCATGGGTTGTTCTGGACGTTCCTGTTGCTGGGTTCCATATGGGCCAGTGATGCAGGAGCTTATTTTGTAGGGAAATTCATTGGTAAAAACAAACTGTGGCCTTCCATCAGTCCAAACAAGACTATAGAGGGCGCACTGGGTGGCATCGTAATTGCAATTGTTACTTCTGTTATTTTTGCATTAGTATCAGATGGTTTGCTTTCCTGGCAGAGAGCGATTGTAATCGGAATTGCCTGTGCAGTTGTAGGTCAGATGGGTGACTTGATCCAGTCTGCATACAAACGTGTATATAATATCAAGGATTCAGGCAGTCTTCTCCCTGGGCATGGAGGCATTCTTGATCGGTGCGACAGCTGGATTGTTGTTTTTCCATTCGTACATATACTAATGCTACTGCCCTACTAAAGAAGAACATGAGTCTGAGATAACAGCATTGTTCGCCGTAGGCATTGGATAATTAAAGATGAGGTGCAGCATGAAAAAAATTGCGATTCTCGGGTCAACCGGTTCCATTGGAACCCAGACACTGGATGTAGTTGACATGCATCCAGAACTCTTTCAAGTGGAGGGACTGGCTGCCGGAGGCAATACAGACCTGCTGATCGAACAAACCAAACGTTACCGGCCGAAGAAGGTATCGGTGGGGTCTAAAGAACTGGCGGAGAAGGTAGCTCCACATTTGCCAGCAGGAACGCAACTATTTTATGGCAACGAAGGACTCGTAGAAGTTGCGGCAGGAACCGATGCACATACGGTTGTTACAGCGGTGGTGGGCAGTGTCGGATTGGAGTCAACGCTTGCTGCCATAGACGCAGGCAAACAGATCGGACTGGCCAACAAGGAGACATTGATTACAGCCGGGCATATCGTCACGACAAGAGCGGCTGCCAAAGGAGTCTCTTTACTGCCCGTTGATAGTGAGCACTCTGCCATATTCCAATGCTTAAATGGTGAAAACAGAGAACGCCTGACAGGCATCACGCTCACCGCTTCAGGTGGATCATTCCGTGATCTTACCCGTGAACAGTTGAAGAACGTGACTATAGAGGATGCGCTTAAACATCCGAATTGGTCAATGGGCTCCAAAATCACGATAGACTCGGCAACGATGGTTAACAAGGGACTTGAGGTCATTGAAGCACATTGGTTATTTGGTCTTCGATATGATCAGATTAATGTATTGCTTCACCCGGAGAGTGTTATTCATTCATATGTGGAATTTGATGACACAAGCATCATCGCACAACTGGGGAATCCGGATATGCGAGTTCCAATTCAATATGCACTGACTTACCCTGACCGCTTGCCATCACCGGCACAGCGTCTGTCTCTTGCTCAAGCTGGGAAATTACATTTCCGTGAGATGGATATGGAACGGTTCCCGTGTTTAAGAATGGCGTATGAGTGTGGTAAAATGGGAGGAACCGCAACAACGGCGTTTAATGCAGCCAACGAGGTTGCTGTAGCCCGTTTCTTGCGTAAAGAGATTTCATTCCTTAAAATAGAAGATATTATTGCTTCTGTGCTGGAAGCACACCACAATGTGGACGAGCCTGATCTGCAGGAGATCGCACGTTGTGATCAGGAGAGCCGTAAGCTTGCGGCCAGTCTGTAATCTCTTTTTTCATAACAAATTGGAAGAAGTGATTCTCTTGTGCGGCATCAGAGAATAATGATAATCTAGAGGGACAGACTGCGGTATGTGCCGTGAAGGAGGATGGATAGGGATTGGAAACCATACAAGTGGTATTTCTAACGGTGCTCATGTTCTTTGTCATCGTGACGGTTCATGAATGGGGGCATTATTATTTTGCCAAACGCGCCGGTATTCTTGTACGGGAGTTTGCGATCGGTTTTGGTCCCAAATTGTTCTCATATAAAAGAAACGAGACCCAGTTTACATTGCGTTTGTTGCCTTTTGGTGGATATGCACGGATGGCAGGGGAAGATCCGGAACTGGTAGAGATCCAGGAAGGACAGACCATTGCGGTAAGATCAGCGGATGACCAGGTGAAGATGATCTATCTGGACCAGCTGGATAACCGTAAAAATGTAATACGTGGTGAAGTCATCTCCATTGATATGGAGAGAGCGTTGAAGCTTCAACTCGATGTAGATGGAGAGATTCAGGAGTATCGTATACATCCCCAAGCGATGTTGGTTAGTCGTGGTAAACAAACGCAGATTGCACCGAAAGATCGTCAATTCGGCAGCAAAACCGTTGGACAGCGTGCATTAGCTATTTTTGCGGGCCCACTCATGAACTTTATCTTGGCCTTTGTGCTGTTTGCTGTATATGCGCAGATGGCAGGAGTTCCGGTGGAAAACCCGAAGAATCTTGAAATTGGTGAAGTGCTTGAAGGTGGGGCAGCTGATCAGGCGAACCTGCAAAAGGGCGATATTATCGAAACCATCAATGGTACTGCAATTGGTACGGATTCACAAAAAATGGTGTCCATGATTGCCGATTCCAAAGACAAGCCGATGGAATGGACGCTGCGCCGGGGTTCGGATACGTTTAATATAACGATTACTCCACGCGCTGTAGAAGGACAAGAGGGCGGTAAAGTGGGAATCGTACCTACGTTACCAACCCGATCTGTTGGATTTGTAGAGACATTTAAAGTTTCAGGCGTGGCCATGGTTGATACAACCAAAATAATATTTGAAGGTTTTAAACATTTGATCAATCAGTTCAACATGGATGATATTGGTGGCCCAGTTCGTACATTTGAAGTGACAGGGCAAATTGCTAAACAAGGGATTGAACAGTTAACGAGATGGGCAGCAATTCTGAGTCTGTACCTTGGGATTTTTAACCTGCTACCAATACCTGCACTGGACGGCAGCCGTCTGGTATTTTTGGGAATTGAAGCGCTGCGCGGCAGACCTGTTGATCCCAATCGCGAAGGCATGGTGCATTTCATCGGATTTGCGATGTTGTTTGTGTTGATGCTGGCAGTAACTTACAATGATATATTACGTTTAATTAACGGATAATTACGGTTGGACTACGCTCTGAACATTCAGAGATAGTCGTTATGGGAGGACGCTGGAGTCTTATGTCAAAGGAAAATGATAAACAGTTCGTGACTGAAATCACACCACAGGGTGAGGATTTCTCACGCTGGTACATTGATGTTATCAAAAAAGCTGATCTCATGGACTATGCACCCGTACGCGGTTGTATTGTGTTCAAACCAGACGGTTTTGAAATCTGGGAACATATTAAGGATGAGTTGGATCGTCGTTTCCGGGAAACGGGTCATCGCAACGCATACTTCCCGATGTTCATTCCTGAGAGCTTCTTTCAAAAGGAAAAAGAGCACGTGGAAGGTTTTAACCCTGAATTACCATGGGTTACGGAAGCTGGCGGAGAGAAACTGGAAGAACGTCTGGCAATCCGTCCTACATCCGAAACGATTATTGGTCACATGTATTCCAAGTGGATTCAGTCTTATCGGGATCTTCCGGTACTGATCAACCAGTGGGCTAACGTAGTTCGTTGGGAAAAAAGAACGTTGCCTTTCCTTCGCACAAGTGAGTTCCTGTGGCAGGAAGGTCATACAGCGCATGAGACGGAAGAAGAAGCACGTGAAGAAACGATGAAAATGCTAGAGATTTATCGTGAAGTGGTTGAGGAATACTTGGCTATTCCTGTAATTGTAGGTCAGAAAACCAAGTCCGAGAAGTTTGCGGGTGCGGTGGATACGTACTCGATTGAAGCCATGATGAAGGATGGACGTGCAGTACAAGCAGGTACATCTCACTACATGGGGACGAACTTTGCAAAAGCATTTGAAATCCAGTATCTTAGCCGGAATAATGTGCTCGAGCTGGCTTACACCACTTCATGGGGAGTAAGCACACGTTTGATCGGTGCATTAATTATGGTTCACGGAGATGACCGTGGTCTCGTACTTCCTCCTAAGGTAGCACCGACACAAGTGGTCATGATTCCAATTGGACCTCCGAAAACGCGTGATGCTGTAGTTGGGCGTGCAGATGAGTTGTTCACTGAGTTGAAAAAAGCTGGAGTCCGTGTGAAAATGGATGATCGCAGCGATGTTCGCCCAGGTTGGAAGTTCAATGAATACGAGATGCGCGGTGTTCCGATTCGTCTGGAGATTGGTCCACGTGATATGGAAAATGGCGTTTGTGTACTCGTATCACGCATCACAGGTGAGAAGAAAGTGGTAGAACAAGCAAACCTGGTAGAAGAGATCCAGGCTATGCTGACACAGATCCAGGTAGATATGTTAGAGCGTGCTCGCACATTTATGTCGGATAACTTCTACTCCGTGGATACACTCGATGAGATGAAAGAACTGATGGAAAATAAACGCGGGTTTACACTGGCTGGATGGTGCGGTTCAGAAGCTTGCGAAGATAAAGTAAGAGAAGTCACTGGTGCAACAAGCCGGAACATTCCGTTCCAGCCTGCGGAAGAAAAGCATACGTGCCTGGCTTGTGGTGAAAAGGCTGAACACACGGTTGTGTTTGCAAGAGCGTATTAAGTCAGGATAACCTGACTATATACATTGAACTAAACATTTACATGAGAACGTAGAGAACAGAAATAACCTGAAGAAGCAAAGCGTTCGCCTTTATCCCCGGATTTTCACCTTTGTAAAAGGGAATCAAAAAATCTGGGGATAACAGCGATCTGAAGGTTGTTCTGTTATCGGAGTGGTAAGTGTAAATATCTCTTTGTTCAATTTATATAATGACACGTACGGACTGTAAGAGTAATGAATGGAGAGCTTCTGTCGGATAAAATGAGTCGGTGCGAGTTCGGATCGGTGACATTTTTGAATGCAGGGGCTTTTCATGCTTTAAGGGGGTACAAGGAGGAACACGATGAGCGGATTCGAGGAGAAGAGAAAACGGTTTGAGTTGTTGATGAAACAGGCAGAGCTTCCGGCTGGTCTGTTAGAGCCCTATTTTTTGGATGGATGGATTGAACAAGTAGAGACCAATCGAAGTAATCGGGAATGGAATATTCTGATTGCAAAGGATACGTTGGTACCCGCTCCAATCTATCGCACATTTTGCCTGCATATTCAAGAGAAGATGAATCATATCGCCAAAATTTCATTTGGCTTCAAATACACGGACCAAGTACAAAATGGTGATATCGTCACTGAATATTGGAATCTGTTTCTGGAGTGGGTTACCCGTGAGATTCCATCTGTAAATGGTTGGATGAACCGGACAACCTTTGAATGTGAAGAGGATCTTCTACAACTGACAATGAGTGATGCTACGTCGATGGAATTGGCTCGTAAGAAACAGATTGATCAGGCTATTACGAAATTCTATGACAAGTACTTTCATCTACCTCTTCGCATCAAGATGCAAGTGGGCGAAGTGGGAAGTAATAAAGAGGCCATGGAACAGTTCCAGGCCCAAAAACGTGTAGAGGAACTTGAGGTCATCGAGAAGATGATGAGTGAAGTGGACACAGAAATCCCGGTGGATGAGGAGCAGGGTGATCTGCGTTTGCAAATGGGTTATGACATCAAGGAGCCAGCAGTACCCATGCAGGAAATCCAGGATGAAGAGAAAAAGGTCACGCTTCAAGGTTCAGTGTTTGGACTGGATCGTAAAGAATTGCGAAACGGTAATACGTTGTTTACCTTCTACCTGACCGACTTCACGGATTCCATGCAAATGAAGATGTTTGCCAAAACAAAAGAGGATGTTAAAATTCTCAGTTTGTTGGCTAACGGTAAATGGGTGAAAGTGCGTGGTCGTGTAGAATATGACCGGTTTATGCAAATTCCTGAACTCGCCATGATTCCTTCGGATTTGATTGAAGTTAAAGCACCGCCGTCTCGCAAAGACAATGCACCAGAGAAACGGGTGGAGTTCCATTTGCACTCTACAATGAGTACGATGGATGCTGTAACTTCAATTGACAAATACGTGAAAATGGCAGCAGAGTGGGGACATAAGGCGATTGCTGTCACTGATCATGGTGGGGTGCAGGTATATCCCGAGGCTTCCAAGGCTGCTAAGAAAAACGGGATTAAGATGATCTACGGCCTTGAGGCCAATGTCGTGAATGACTCTGTTGCCGTTGTAATGGCTCCTCAGCCATTGGATCTCCAAACAGCAACATACATCGTATTTGATATCGAGACCACAGGTTTGTCGGTAACACAGAACAAAATCATTGAGATTGCAGCCGTGAAGATGCAAGATGGTAAAGAAATCGACCGGTTTGCAACGTTTGTGAATCCGCATGAACGCATTCCCTACAACATTCAGCAGTTGACCAATATTAATGATGACATGGTAAAAGACGCACCTGAGCTGGAGCCTGTTATCCGTGATTTTGTGCAGTTTGCTGGTGATGGTGTGCTTGTTGCGCATAATGCACGCTTTGACATGGGCTTTATCCAGGCTTCTCTGAAGCAAATTGGATTGCCAGAGCTTCCTAACCCGGTCCTTGACACATTGGAACTGGCGAGATTGTTATTTCCAAAAAACAAGAACCACCGTCTGAATACGATGGCTGATAAATATAAGGTTGGACTCGAAAGTCATCACCGTGCCATTGATGATACGGTTGCACTCGCGGGTATACTGATCGGATTATTAAATGATGCTGCTCAGATGAAAGGATTAACGAGACTTGATCGCTTGAACGATTATGTAGGTGTCGACTTGTCGAATACAAGACCTTTCCATTGTGGCATCTATGCATTGAATGATGTCGGTAAGAAAAATCTATATAAGCTGGTATCTCTCTCTCATACGGAACATTTCAAGCGGGTACCGTGCATTCCCAAATCAAAACTGATAAATTTGCGTGAAGGTCTTGTTATTATATCGGGCTGTGAAAAAGGGGAGTTTTTCGAAGCGGTGCTTAACAAATCACTCGAAGAAGCGGAAGAGATCGCTGAGTTCTATGACATACTGGAGATTCAACCACTTACGATGTATATGCATTTGGTGGATAAAGGGTTGGTAGCTACACCCGAAGAAATCAAAACAGCGATCCGTAAAGTCATCGATATAGGTGCGAAACTTAATAAACCGGTCATAGCTACAGGTAACGTGCACTATTTGGAACCACGTGACAAGTTATATCGGGATATCACCATTCACGGTATTACAGGATTTAGTCCACTGAAAGATCAGCGTAAACCGGATGCACATTTTAGAACGACAGAGGAAATGCTGGAAGAGTTCCAGTTCCTGGGTCAAGAGAAAGCATACGAAGTCGTTGTTACAAATACGGTGGAGTTGTCTGACCGATTTGAGGAAATTAAGTTATTCCCGGACAAACTGTTTACTCCGATTCTGGAAGGTGCGGACGAAGAAATCCGTAATACCTGCTATAACACTGCCAAGTCCATCTATGGCGAGGAATTACCAGAAGTAATCGTGGCACGACTAGAGAAAGAGCTCATTCCAATTATTAAATACGGTTTTTCTGCCAACTATCTGATTTCGGAGCGCTTGGTTAAAAAATCGAATCAGGATGGTTATCTCGTAGGTTCGCGGGGATCGGTAGGCTCCTCTGTTGTTGCTACATTCCTGGGTATATCCGAGGTTAATCCACTACCTGCTCATTATATTTGCGTAAATTCAGAATGCAAACACAGCGAGTGGTTCCTGGACGGCAGCGTTCGGAGTGGATTTGACCTTCCAGAGAAAGAGTGTCCGGATTGTGGTGGCACACTTAAAGGAGAAGGCCAGGATATTCCGTTTGAGACCTTCCTTGGGTTTAAAGGAGATAAAGTTCCCGATATTGACTTGAACTTCTCTGGAGATTATCAGCCTCACGCACATAACTACACGAAAGTGCTATTTAGTGAGAAAAGTGTTTTCCGTGCGGGGACCATTGGTACGGTGGCTGAGAAAACAGCATTTGGTTTTGCCAAGAAGTATGAGGAACAGCATCAGAAGAAATGGCGTGGAGCTGAATTGAATCGTTTGGCCTCTGGCTGTACTGGGGTGAAACGGAGTACTGGACAGCATCCTGGCGGTATTGTCGTGGTACCTGATTATATCGAAGTCGAAGACGTTACACCTGTTCAGTTTCCGGCTGACGACGTTAATGCGGAGTGGAAAACGACACACTTTGATTATCATGCTTTTGAAGAGAACTTGCTGAAACTTGATATTCTGGGGCACGATGACCCAACGATGATGCGGATGTTGCAGGATTTGACAGGTGTCGATCCAACAACCATTCCGATGAATGATCCGAAAGTCATGAGCATGTTTAACTCAACCGAAGCTCTGGGTGTTACACCGGAACAGATTAGGTCGCCAGTCGCGACGTTTGGCGTGCCAGAGATGGGGACGAAGTTTGTACGTCAGATGCTTGTTGAATCCCAGCCGACGTCTTTTGCCGATTTACTTCAGATTTCCGGATTGTCCCATGGTACAGGGGTATGGCTTGGAAATGCTCAGGATCTGATTAAGAACGGAACGTGTAACATTAAGACGGTAATTGGTTGTCGGGATGACATTATGTTATTCCTGATTTATAAAACGGGAATGGACGCAAGTCTGGCATTTAAGATTACCGAGAGTGTTCGTAAGGGACGGGGTCTACCACAGGAATGGATTGACGAGATGAAAAATTGTAAAGTGCCTCAATGGTACATTGATTCTTGTCTCAAAATCCAGTACATGTTCCCGAAGGCTCACGCGGCCGCTTATGTTATTTCGGCAGTACGTACGGCATTCTTCAAGCTGTATCATCCGATTGAATATTACGCAACTTACTTTACCGTTCGGGCGGATGAGATTGATATCGAACTCATGTGTCAGGGATACGACGCGATCTATCGCAAAATTACGGAAATTGAGCAATTAGGTTTCCAGGCACCTCCAAAAGAGAAAAACATGTTACCTGTCCTGGAAATGGGTCTGGAAATGGCAGCGCGCGGATTCTCGCTGAAATCCATTGACTTATACCGTTCGGAAGCGACAAAGTTCATCGTTGACGGAAAAACACTAATCCCTCCATTTTCGGCGTTGGCAGGAATCGGGGATAATGCTGCTCGCAATATTGCTGCAGCACGTGATCATGGTGAGTTTCTATCGGTTGAGGACTTCCAGCAGAAGTCGAAAGCAAGTAAGACCATTGTTGAACTCCTGTCGAATATGGGATGTTTCCGTGGCTTGCCAGAGAGCAATCAGCTTTCCCTTTTCTAGGATTGAATTTGGATCTAACCTTAGCGATTGTTGGGGGAACGTAATTTTTCCTTCATTAGTAAGTAAACTGCCTGAAGCATCGCTTACTTGTCACTATTACCAGACTATGTTATAATTTTTGAAGTGAACGAGATAGTACGAATTTCTAAAGAGTGGGGAAACCCACTCTTTAGTCTTTGGTATACAAGAATCTTGGGTATTGAATAATCTGCCAGTGCTTTTTTGCTGGTGTAACCTAAGTTGGAGGTTATTGGTTTTGAGCACAACGAACATTAAATCTACCGTGGAAGAAATGATCCAACCCTACTTGAACGAACAAGGCTTCGAGCTGGTTGACATCGAATACGTCAAAGAAGGCAGCAACTGGTTTTTACGGGTGTATGTCGACAAAGAGGGTGGCATCGACATCGACGATTGTGTCTTGATCAGCGAAAAGCTGAGCGCCAAGCTGGATGAGAACGATCCGATTCCAACCATCTATTTCCTTGAAGTGTCTTCTCCCGGTGCGGAGCGTCCACTGAAAAAACCTGAGGACGTTACCAAATCTGTAGGCAAAAATGTTTTTGTTACAACCTACGAGCCGGTGAACGGATTGAAGGAATTTGAAGGCAAGCTGCTTTCCTTTGATGACGGGGAACTCGTGATCGAAGCAGGCAAAAAACAGCATGCCATTTCTTATGATAAGGTTGCCAGTGCGCGCCTAGCTATTTTGTTTTAAGTGCCTTGTTCACTTTATTAATGAAAAAGACACATCTCACGATAACGGCAAGGTGCTCATGAGTTCAGAGCCTTTCGCCGTTTTACGTATGAGATGCCATGTTTGAAAGGGGGATCAACATTCATGAGTATGGATTTTATTGAAGCAATGAATGAATTGGAACGGGAAAAAGGGATCAGCAAGGATGTGCTGTTTGAAGCGATCGAGGCTGCACTAATTTCCAGCTACAAGCGGAATTTCAACACGGCCCAGAATGTGCGTGTTGACATGAACCGTAATACGGGAGTTATTCGGGTGTATGCCCGTAAATTGATCGTGGAAGAAGTCCTGGATTCACGTACCGAAATTTCATTGCCTGCTGCACGAGAAATCAACCCACACTTCCAGCTGGAAGATATTGCGGAGATTGAAGTAACGCCGCGTGATTTCGGACGTATCGCGGCACAAACTGCCAAACAGGTAGTGACCCAGCGGATTCGTGAAGCCGAACGCGGCCTGATCTACAACGCTTTCGTAGATAAGGAAGAAGATATCGTTACGGGAGTGGTGCAGCGTCAGGATTTGCGCAATATCTACATCGATCTGGGCAAAATCGAAGCGGCTTTACCGCTGACCGAATTGATGCCGAACGAGAAGTTTGTTCATGGTGACCGTATTAAGGCGTATATCACCAAGGTCGAGAATACGACAAAAGGGCCGCAAATCATTTTGTCCCGTACCCATCCGGGCCTCTTGAAACGTCTCTTTGAACTGGAAGTGCCTGAGATCTTTGACGGTGTAGTTGAAATTCGCTCCGTCGCTCGCGAAGCAGGGTTCCGCTCCAAGATTGCCGTTCATTCCCGCAACGAGGAAGTTGATCCAGTTGGATCTTGTGTAGGTCCTAAGGGAATGCGCGTGCAGACCATTGTGGGTGAGCTGCGCGGTGAAAAAATCGACATCGTTCGTTTTTCCGATCAGGTAGACGAATATGTTGCTAATGCACTGAGTCCTTCCAAAGTATTGGAAGTTCATGTATTTGAGGAAGAAAAGATGGCTCGGGTTATCGTTCCGGACTATCAACTGTCGCTCGCAATTGGTATCAAAGGCCAAAATGCCAGATTAGCAGCCAAATTAACCGGTTGGAAAATCGACATTAAGAGCGAGAGCCAGGCGGAACAGGAATTCGGCAGAGAAAAAGATTCTTCTTCTGAAATGCATCAGGATTCCGTCTCCGTCGACTAAAGTAAAGTACGGGGGGCGCTGACGTATGAAACCAAAAAAAGTGCCGCTGCGCAAATGTGTGGCATGCCAAGAAATGATGCCCAAAAAGCAGCTGATTCGCATTGTTAAAACGCCAGAGGATGAAGTGCTGATCGATTTGACTGGCAAAAAATCCGGACGTGGTGCCTATTTATGCGGCAAAGAGTCCTGTTTTAAGCTCGCACTCAAAAACCGGGCTTTGGATCGGGCGTTAAAAGGCAAAGTCTCACCTGAAATTTACGAGCAATTAGCAGCTGACTTCATTGCGGTTGAGGATGAATTCAAAGCAGCACAGGAGCGTGAACATGACTAATATTAAAACGCTGTCTTATTTGGGACTCTCTATGCGTGCAGGTAAACTTGTAACAGGTGAAGAAATTGTACTTAAAGCGATCCGTTCTTCCGAAGCTAAAATGGTTATTGTTGCGGGTGACGCCTCAGCCAATACACAAAAGAAATTTCGCGATAAATGCGGAACTTATAAGGTTCCTCTGTTGATCGGATTTGACCGGGATAGCCTGGGATCAAGTATCGGTAAAGACACGCGTGTTGTTCTTGCAGTAACGGATCGAGGGTTTGCAAAAATGATCTCCAAGCAAGTCGGTATAATGTCGGAGGTGGAGTATATTGAGTAAACAGGAAAACAAGGATAAATTGCGAGTTTATGAATATGCGAAGTCCCTTAATATGAGTAGTAAAGAAATTATAACCATTCTTAAAAAGCTGGAAATTCCCGTAAACAATCATATGAGTGTCATGGAGAATGGTTCAGTCGGTAAGGTGGAACAATTTTTTAAAGATATAAAATCCACTGCTGCTTCGAAACAAGGCAACGATGCAAAACCAGTTGCTACTTCGGCAGTGCGCAGTGACAAACTAGTGGACAGCAACCAGCCGGCCGGCGGAGTGAACACGCCGAAGAGTAGTAACCCATCCGGTAGTCCCGTACAAACAAAAATACAACAGGAAAAGCAGGTAGGTATGAACAATAGACCAAATTCCAACAATAACAATGGCACCCAAAGACCCAGCGGCCAAGACAGCCGCAACAGAACGAACTCTTCCCAAGGCTCAAGCCAAGGAGGACAATCAACTAACCGTCCAAGACCAGCTCAAGGTGGACAAAGCAGTACTGCATCCCGTCCGCAAGGAACGGGTCAACGTCCGAATAACAGCGGTGGCGGTCAAGTAAGAACTTCAGGCCCTAACAGCGGTGGTAATACAGGTACTGCTGGCAACCGTAGCGGTGGCCAAGGTCAGAGCCAAGGACAAGGCCAACGTAGAAGCGGCCCAGGTGGTACTACTGGCAACAACAATAGTGGTAACCGTTCGAACAGCGGTGGCGGTGGACGTCGTTATGATGACAACCGTGGAGGCAACTTCCGTGGTAACCGTGGTGGCAAGAATAACCGCAACAGAAATCAACAACAGTACCAACAACGTGAGAAAATTGATAACACACCTAAGAAAATCATCGTTCGTGGTGATATGACCGTTGGTGAAACAGCGAAGTTGCTCCATAAGGATGCTTCCGAAGTTATCAAAAAGCTCATCGCTATGGGCGTTATGGCAACAATCAACCAAGAGCTTGATATCGAAACGATCCTTCTGCTTTCAGGTGAATTCGGTGTTGAGGTTGAAGTGAAGATTGTGCTTGAAGATGACCGTTTCGAAACACTGGAAGAGAATGATGATGCTGCTGACTTGCAGGCTCGTCCACCAGTAGTTACGATCATGGGTCACGTTGACCATGGTAAAACTACTTTGCTGGATGCTATTCGTTCCACGAATGTATCCGATGGCGAAGCAGGCGGAATCACGCAACATATCGGTGCATATCAAGTTGAAATTAACAACAAAAAGATCACGTTCCTGGATACTCCGGGTCACGAAGCGTTTACAGCAATGCGTGCACGTGGCGCACAAGTTACGGATATGACGATTATTGTCGTAGCTGCGGATGACGGTGTTATGCCACAGACCATTGAGGCGATTAACCATGCCAAAGCTGCCGGGCTACCAATCATCGTGGCTGTCAACAAAATTGACAAGCCGGGCGCTGATCCAGACAAAGTGAAACAAGAATTAACCAGCTATGAACTCGTTCCTGAAGAGTGGGGCGGAGATACCATCTTTGTTAACGTGTCAGCGAAACAAAGAATGGGTCTGGAAGGTCTGCTTGAAATGATTCTGCTGGTTGCAGAAGTGAACGAATACAAAGCGAACCCGGACAAACGTGCCCGTGGTACAGTGATTGAAGCCGAACTGGATAAAGGACGTGGCCCAGTTGCACGTATTCTCGTACAGCACGGTACATTGAAAGTCGGCGATGCTTTCGTTGCAGGTAACTGCTTCGGTCGTGTTCGTGCGATGGTCAATGACAAAGGTCGCAAATTGAAAGAAGCTGGACCTTCAACACCTGTAGAAATCACAGGTCTGACTGAAGTTCCAGGTGCGGGAGATCCATTCATGGTGTTTGAAGATGAGCGCAAAGCGCGTTCCATCGCTGACAAACGTTCGATCACGCAACGTGAATCCGATCTGGGTACGCATACTCGTGTGACATTGGATGATCTGTTCCAGCACATCAAAGATGGCGAGATCAAAGATCTGAACGTAATCATCAAAGGTGATGTACAAGGTTCGGTTGAAGCATTGAAAGGTTCCCTTGCGAAGATCGAAGTTGAAGGTGTACGCGTGAAAATTATTCATAGCGGCGCTGGTGCAATCACAGAATCCGACATCATTTTAGCTGCAGCATCCAATGCTATCGTGATCGGTTTCAACGTTCGTCCTGATAACCAGGCGAAATCAACTGCAGATCAAGAGCAAGTAGACATTCGTCTGCATCGCGTGATCTACAGTGTTATCGAAGAAATTGAACAAGCGATGAAAGGTATGCTTGATCCGATCTACAAAGAAAAAGTTATCGGTCATGCTGAAGTTCGTAGCACGTTCTCCATCAGTAAAGTGGGTACCATCGCTGGTTGTATGGTTACCTCGGGTAAAATTACGCGTTCTGCGGAAGCACGCCTGATTCGTGATGGCATCGTCCTTTACGAAGGTAAGCTGGATTCCCTGAAACGTTATAAAGATGATGCCAAAGAAGTAGCACAAGGTTACGAGTGCGGTATCACACTTGATAAATATAATGATCTCAAAGAAGGCGACGTTATCGAAGCTTTCATTATGGAGACAGTACAACGATAAGCAAGGAAGCATGAGGTGAACAACGATGGCTAAGATTCGTACAGGTAGAGTGGGCGAGCAGATCAAGAAAGAAATAAGTCTGCTCATCCAGTCTGAACTGAAAGATCCACGTATCGGCTTTATTACGGTAACGGGAGTCGAAGTGACAGGAGACTTGTCGCAAGCCAAAGTTTATCTGAGTGTCTTCGGTGAGCAGGAACAAAAAGATAACACGCTCAAAGCTCTGGCAAAAGCAAATGGATTTTTGCGTTCCGAGCTGGGCAAACGTATCCGGTTCCGGCATGTTCCCGAGTTGATATTTAAGATTGACGAATCCATCGCTTATGGCAGCCGAATTGAGAAGCTGCTTGGCGATATTGGTTCCGACAAGAACGAATCCCAGTAACAGAATAGAGGAGACGGCAATGCACACTTATGAACAGGCGCTCCAGGCCGGAAAGCAATTTCTGCTGGAGCATGATGATTACCTGGTCGTGTCGCATGTACAGCCGGACGGTGACGCAGTCAGCTCGACGGTAACGGTGGGCTGGCTGCTGTCATGTCTGGGTAAGACATTCACGATGATTAATGAAGGTGAAATCCCGCATCGCATGCAATTTTTGTGGGAAGCAGGCAACATTGTGAACATGACCGAACAACCACCGCAGCGAAAATATAAAGCTGTTATCTGTGTGGATTGTGCAGACTTTGCCAGAGTAGGTTTGACACGTCATTATTTCGAAGACGATGCTGTTATCTTGAATATTGATCATCACCCTACAAATGACGGTTATGGTACAGTTAACATCATTAAGTCAGATGCTGCTGCAACGGCTGAAATCTTGTTCGATTTTCTTAACCTGTTCCAAGTAACATGGGATAAAGATGTTGCGACGGCAGTTTATACAGGATTGCTTACGGATACAGGTGGATTCCGCTATGCCAACACCAGCCCAAATGTAATGACAACGGCCTCCAGACTGCTTGAACATGGCGTGGATGGTCCCTATCTCGCCCAGACCTTGTTGGAGCAGGTGACTCTTCCGCAAGTTCGGATTTTGAATCAGGCACTATCAAGCCTGCAGATGACAGATGATGGAAAGATAGCCTGGGTTGTTATTACACCAGATGATATGGTGGCTTGTGGAGCAGCTAATGAAGATCTTGAAGGGGTAGTGAACTATCCGCGCAACATTCAGGGCGTGGAAGTTGGTATCTTTTTCAAAGTCATCAACGAGAATGCAGTCAAGGTTTCTTTGCGTTCAGCTGGTAAGATTGATGTTGCTGCACTAGCACAGACCTTTGGCGGAGGCGGGCATGTGCTCGCAGCCGGATGTCGTCTGGAAGGCAGACTTGATGATATTATCCCAAAAGTACTGAAGCAGGTGAATTCGCAATGGTAAAGCCATTTGAAGGTGTACTTCCGGTATATAAACCGGCGGGATTTACTTCTCATGATGTTGTAGCCAAAATGCGTCGCATTCTCAAAATGAAGCGCATTGGGCATACGGGCACACTTGACCCACAAGTTACAGGTGTTCTGCCGCTCTGTCTTGGACGGGCGACACGTGTGGTGGAGTACATGCAGGAGCTTCCGAAAGAATATCTGGCTACGCTGAGATTGGGACTGTCTACTGACACAGAGGATATGACAGGGGAAGTCATTGAGCGGGCTGAAACGACTGTGGAAGTAACACAGGAACAGGTTCAACAGGTGCTTGAGCAGTTTCTGGGCACGATCTCACAGGTACCACCTATGTATTCTGCGGTAAAGGTAGACGGCAAACGTCTTTATGAGCTTGCTCGTGAAGGCAAGACGGTAGAGCGTAAGAGCCGCGAGGTCACAATCTATGAGCTCGAACTTACTGGAATTGAGACTCAGGGTGAGACCACCGATATATCCTTCCGGGCCTTATGTTCAAAAGGTACTTATATTCGGACATTGTGTGTAGACATTGGGCGGCAACTCGGATATCCATCCACCATGGTTCAACTGGAGCGTACGATATCTGCAGGTATCTCTGCAGATCGTTGTCTTCGTATTGAAGAAGTGGAACAACTTATGGCTGACGGGACATTGGCGGAGGCGCTGATTCCTGTTGACGAGGCTATTGCTTCAATTCCGGCTCACAAGGTTGGAGAAGAACAGGCCAAAGGAGCACTGCAAGGTCAGAAACTGTCTGCACGTCTTCTGGAACCGCCTGTGGAGCAACCAGGTTTGCTGCGGTTGTATGCTCAGGATGGTACGTTTCTGGGGATATTTGAACGGGATGAACTAAAACCAACGGTAAGGGCAGTTAAAGTCTTTTTGCCGGAATAAAGAGGTTTCGGGCTTGGAGTTGTGGTAATGCTCAAGCTTGGCCTATCTAGTGAAATGCAGGTGAATGATTGTGAAAACCGTAATGCTAACCTATCCGCAGACGTTACATTCGACTGAGCTGAGCACACTGCCCCAAGTGCTTGCGATTGGTCAATTCGACGGACTGCATCTCGGACATGCAAGTGTCATTTTATCAGCTGTCCGCATTGCGCGGGAAACGGGCATGCAGGCAGCGGTCATGACCTTTCATCCACATCCGAAGGAAGTTATGCGCAAAGGGGATTACGAGGGTTATTTAACTCCCTTGAGAGATAAAGAAGACATCTTGGCAGGAATGGGCGTTGATGTACTCTATGTGGTGGAGTTCAATGAAGATTTCTCACGGTTGACGCCGCAACAATTCGTACACGACTTGTTGATTCCACTTCAAACACGAACAGCGGTGGTGGGTTTTGACTTCCGTTTTGGTCACAAGGGTGCAGGGGATGAACAACTTCTTCGTACTTTGGGAGAAGGAGAGATGACGGTGGAAACCGTTCCTCCTTTCTTGTTAAATGGTGAAAAAGTGAGCAGTTCTCTCATTCGTGGCCTATTGAAGCGTGGGGAGATGGATGAGGCCAGTCAGTGGCTTGGCCGACCTTACAGCATCAGAGGAACTGTCATTCACGGGGAGAAGCGTGGACGAACGATTGGATTTCCTACAGCCAACCTTGAACTCACGGATCATTACGTTACCCCGTCGAAGGGTGTTTACGCTGTTCGTGTGCAGTATGGCGAACAGGAACTGCCTGGCGTAATGAATCTCGGTGTGAAACCTACGTTTCACGAAAGCGGGATGAAACCTACGTTTGAAGTGCACCTGCTTGATTTTGATGGACACTTGTATGACCAGGAACTAAAGGTTGAGCTCGTTCACTATATTCGTGCAGAACGAAAGTTTGACTCCATTGATGCATTGATTAGCCAGATTCGTGAAGATGCATTAACTGCCGGCCGCCTGTTATCTTAAAGGCTCAGGATTAAATGCATGTTTACATTTACTTTAACTAGGCAATTATGATATACTGTACTACGTTGTCGATTGAGACAACATTAACCTTGGCTTGGTTGCTTGCTCTCACCGGCGGTGACGAGGCTAATGGCGATTATATTGAAGGAGGTGAACAGGATGGCATTGACTCAAGAACGTAAACAACAACTGATCGACGAGCACAAAACTCACGAGTCCGATACAGGATCTCCAGAGGTGCAAGTTGCTATCCTTACGGAAAACATCACAAGTTTGACAAACCACTTGCGTACGCATAAGAAAGACCACCACTCACGTCGTGGACTTTTGAAAATGGTAGGTCAACGTCGTAAGCTTTTGGCTTATGTGAAAAACAAAGATGTTAAACGTTACAGCGCACTGATCGAAAAACTCGGATTGCGTCGTTAATTATCGTACATGTTTTCAAAATCAACCTGGCTGTTATCCGTCATTCTTTTGTCTAAAAGGACAAGCGGAACTTACAGCCGGGTTGTTTTGTAGATGAACATGTTGCCATATATTTGTAGATGGGGCTCCGTGAGGAGCTTTTGTTGTGCAGGTTAGCATGTTGAAAGTTCCATACATAGCTAATGAATGCAGGACAAGCAGGAAATACTGTGAATATGCAGAATCCATTGAATTAGGAACGATTAAAAGGAGGGGTTTCATGGAACAGCGTGTTGAAATGCAGCTTGGTGGAAGAAAGCTTACGCTTGAGACCGGGCGTTTGGCCAAGCAGGCTAATGCTGCCGTTAAGGTAACATACGGGGATACCGTGGTATTGTGTACCGTGACAGCATCAAGTGAGCCGAAAGATCTGGACTTTTTCCCATTAACGGTGAACTATGAAGAAAGATTGTACGCCGTAGGTAAAATCCCGGGAGGATTTATTAAACGTGAAGGCAGACCGAGTGAGAAAGCGATTCTTTCAAGCCGTCTGACAGACCGTCCAATTCGTCCTTTGTTCCCGGAAGGCTTCCGGAATGATGTACAAGTTCTGAATATCGTTATGAGTGTAGATCAGGATTGCGAACCGCAAATCGCTGCAATGATTGGTACATCAGCAGCATTGAGCATTTCGGATGTTCCATTCAGCGGACCGATTGGTGGCGTGAAAGTGGGACGTATTGATGGCGAGTTCATCATTAACCCAACGATTGCACAGCTTGAAGTCAGTGATATTGAACTGGTCGTTGCAGGAACCAAAAATGCCATCATGATGGTTGAGGCCGAAGCTAACGAAGTGCCGGAAGAAGTGATGCTCGAAGCAATCATGTTTGGACATGATGAGATCCAAAATATTATTGCTGTAATCGAACAACTTGTACAAGTTGCTGGAAAAGAAAAAATGGCTGTTAAGTTGCGTACCGTTAATGCTGAAGTTAACAGCAGTGTGCGTGAATTCGCGAGCGCTCGTCTGGTCGAAGCGGTTAAAATCGCTGAGAAGCATGCTCGTCAAGATGCAATCGATGTAGTGAATGACGAAACCGTTGCTCACTTTGAAGAAAAATATATTGAAAGTCCGGAATTGTTCAAAGACGTGAAGGAAGTTCTGCACGACATCGTCAAAGAAGAAGTCCGCCGTTTGATCACGCATGATAAAGTTCGTCCGGATGGACGTGGACTTGATGAAATTCGCCCAATTGAATGTGATACATCTCTGCTGCCACGTGCACATGGTACAGGACTGTTTACGCGCGGTCAAACGCAAGCACTTAGCGTTTGTACACTTGGTGCACTGGGTGATGTTCAGATTTTGGACGGAATCAGTCTTGAAGAAACGAAACGTTTCATGCATCACTATAACTTCCCACCATTCAGCGTAGGCGAAGCGCGTCCATTGCGTGCTCCGGGTCGTCGCGAAATCGGACATGGTGCATTGGGTGAGCGCGCTCTTTCCAAAGTGATCCCTTCCGAAACGGATTTCCCGTACACGATTCGTTTGGTATCTGAAGTTCTGGAATCCAACGGATCATCATCTCAGGCAAGTATCTGTGCCAGCACTTTAGCTATGATGGATGCAGGTGTTCCAATCAAAGCTCCGGTTGCGGGTGTGGCTATGGGTCTGATCAAAGATGGTGACCATGTATCCATTCTGAGTGATATTCAGGGTATGGAAGATCACCTGGGTGACATGGACTTCAAGGTAGCAGGAACACCTGAAGGTGTAACCGCGATTCAAATGGACATTAAAATTGCTGGTATTAATCGTCAAATTTTGTCTGATGCATTGGCGCAAGCCAAAGAAGGTCGTATGCACATTTTGGGCAAAATGAACGAAATTCTGAAAACTCCACGTGAGCAGTTATCACAATATGCACCTAAAATTACAACGATGCATATCAATCCGGACAAAATCCGTGATGTGATCGGTGCAGGTGGTAAAATTATCAATAAAATCATCGAAGAAACCGGTGTTAAAATTGATATTGAACAGGATGGACGTGTCTTTATCGCTTCTTCCAACCAGGAGATGAATGATAAAGCCAAAGCGATCATCGAAGGTATTGTGCGCGAAGTATTGGTCGGCGAGATTTATGTCGGCAAAGTAAAACGCGTAGAGAAATTCGGTGCATTTGTTGAAGTACTTCCGAACAAAGAAGGTCTGGTACACATCTCGCAACTGTCAACTGAACGTGTTGCCAAAGTGGAAGATGTTGTAGCTATCGGTGATTCCATTACGGTAAAAGTAACGGAAATTGACCCACAAGGTCGAATCAACTTGTCCCGTAAAGCAGTTTTGACTGCTGAAGCTCCGGCTCAATCCTAGGATACCGAAGCGACAGGTTATAAATGGATAGATTGAATGAAGAGACAGAATGTGAATTTCTGGCTCTTTTTTTAACGTTTAAATATGTATAGCAAGGATGAAACCATGGCTTAGCATTCATATTTTTGCCCTTGTCCTCATATGATGGGGACAAAGACGGCGGGAGGATGGAGCTGTGGGAAACCAATCCAAAAAGCTGGCGGCTGTTCTGGCGGGTGTGACTGCGGTCATATTGATCGGACAAGTTGGCAGTGTACGTACATACATTACGGAGATCCGTGATGGGCCAGGTACGCAAAATGCTTTTGACATGTTTAAGGAAGCAACGGGAGAAGATGCGCTGTTGTCTGCGATTCGGGATAAAGCGGCTGAAACGAAAATTGCTCCGGTGAATGCCAGAGTGGATCGGGTATGGAAAGCGATTCCTGGTTATAATGGCATGGAGATTGATGTGGAAGCGACATACCGTAAGGCGCTGAGTGGAACGTTGAATACCAAAATAGCGTATGTCTACCGTCAGATTGAGCCGGAGATTCAGCTTAAAGATTTGGGTGCACATCCGATCTATCGGGGCAATGCAAACAAACCGATGGTTTCTTTTATGATTAATGTGGCCTGGGGGAACGAGTACATTAAACCGATGCTGGATACGCTTGATGCCGAGAAAGTGAAGGCTACTTTTTTTCTGGATGGAAGTTGGTTAAGCAAAAACGTTGAACTGGCCAAAGAAATTCAGAAACGTGGGCATGAGATGTCCAACCATGCATATTCTCACCCTAATATGAGTCGATTGAGCGCAGAACGGGCCAAGCTGGAAATTAGCAAAACCCAGGATCTGCTCCATAAAACACTGGGTGTAGAGAATCGTTGGTTTGCTCCGCCTTCCGGTGACTTTAATCAGAAGACCGTTGACATTGCTTCATCCATGGGACTGCAAACCGTGTTATGGACAGTAGATACTGTGGATTGGCGTAAGCCAAGCCCGGATGCCGTTGTTGCCAAGATTGCTAAAAATACCGAGGCAGGCACATTGATTTTAATGCACCCTACAGCTGCTTCTTCGGGAGCTTTAAAGGGCATGATTCAATCCATACGGGCCAAAGGTCTGGTGCTCGGAACAGTAAGTGAGACGCTGTCTTCTGAACGTGTAAATACCCCTGCGGTTGAGTGAACGTTATTTTTTTGTTAATATCAAACAGTTGGAACCAAATGTCGATTTCAATTTCAAGGTTGAGATCAAGGCAATTATAGAGATGTAGGAGGGCCAACCATGAAAAAAATTCAGCTGGGCAATGGCCTCAGAGTTGTCATGGAACAGATACCGACCTGCCGTTCTGTGTCTTTCGGAATATGGGTCAAGACAGGTTCGCGCAATGAGCAACCTGCAAGTAACGGAGTATCACATTTTATTGAACACATGTTATTCAAGGGAACAGATCGTTATGATGCCAAGGCGATTGCGGAGCAGTTCGATGCGATTGGCGGTAACGTGAATGCATTCACTTCCAAAGAATACACGTGTTATTATGCTAAAGTGTTGGATGAACATTTGCCGATTGCAGTTGATGTATTGTCTGATATGTTTTTCCGCTCCAAAATGGATGATGGTGAATTGATCAAGGAGAAAAACGTCATTCTGGAAGAAATCTCGATGTATGAAGATACGCCTGATGATATGGTTCATGATCTGATGGCCTTGGCCGCCTATGGTGAGCATCCACTCGCATACCCAATCCTGGGTACGGAAGAACGTCTCAAAGCGATGGATTCCAGTCATCTGCGTGCATATATGAAACAGCACTACACGATTGAGAACACGGTCATTAGTATCGCGGGTAATATTGATGACAGTGTAATCGATCTGATGGAGAAACATTTTGGTGCTTTTGATGTAAATGGAGTAACGGAAGCAGTCACGATGCCAGCCTTCCAAAGCGGACAGCTCTTTCACAAAAAGAAAACGGAACAGAATCATATCTGTATCTCGTTCCCAGGCTGTAAAATCGGAGATCCCCTGCAATTCGCTATGGTTGTTCTGAATAACGCCATTGGTGGAGGCATGAGCTCCAGACTGTTCCAGGAAATTCGTGAGAAACGGGGTCTTGCGTACTCCGTGTATTCCTATCATAGTTCTCATGCAGACAGCGGACTTTTCACGATATACGCGGGTACAGCACCAAAACAGACCAAAGAAGTGCTTGATCTGACCAAAGAGGTTCTACGCGACTTGGCTGTAAACGGCTTGTCCGAAGATGAGCTTCGTAAAGGAAAAGAACAGCTGAAAGGTAGCTTGATTCTGAGTTTGGAAAGCACAGGCAGTCGTATGAATCGTCTGGGTAAAAACGAACTCATGCTGGGCAGACACCATACGCTGGATGAAATGATCACCAAAATTGAGCAAGTGACCATGGACGATATTAACGCGGTACTTGATCTGATGTTTGCTGAACCTTTTGCACTTGCTATGGTTGGCGCTTCAGATAAGACGATCGCTGGATTGAGAAGGGATGATTTTGTTGCATTACGTTCAAATACAGAAACTGCCGGGCAATGAAGATATTAAACTGCCTCAAAAAATGTCGGAGCTGGCATCCGGCTTTGATGTAGTAGCTGCACTTCAGGAAGATGTTGTATTGCAGCCGGGTCAGCGTACGCTGATTCCTACCGGACTTGCGATGGCAATGCCAGCTGGATTGGAAGCACAGATTCGTCCTCGGAGCGGACTGGCTTTCAAACATGGTATTACTTGCCTCAACACACCGGGGACCATTGATGCGGATTATCGCGGAGAAGTTAAAGTTCTGTTGATTAATTTGGGTCAGGAACCGTTCACGATTGTACGGGGAGAGCGCATCGCACAGATCGTCTTCCAGACCGTGCCTGCGGTTGAATTGACGGAAGTGAATGAACTATCGGAAACGGTACGTGGTGAAGGCGGATTCGGTCATACCGGGAAATAAGCAACGTAAATATACTCATTCTTTAGAGTCGTCCCTGACAGGGGCGGCTCTTTTTTACATTCGAGAAACGGAAGGAGGAATGCAATTATTGTTTTCACCCCCCTGTGGGCCCCTGCATACGATAAGGCATACATGTGGTGAAAGGAGTGACGTCCCGATGCTGACCGGAGTCCGGATTGTAGTCCTGGGCGGAGATGCGCGGCAGCTTGAAGTCATTCAAAAGTGCGCTGAGCTGGATGCAACGGTAAGTGTAGTGGGTTTCGATAAAATAGAGCGTTCCATTCCAGGGATTGAGCACCAGGAACTGGAGGATGAAGTGTTTGCTTCCGCAGATGTACTGGTACTACCTGTCGTCGGTTGCGATGACCAGGGAAAAGTAAGTACTTCGTTCAGTGACACACCGATCTATTTGAAAAAGGAACATATTGCAGCATTACCGGAGCATTGTATTGTGTTCACAGGTATGGCAAAGCCGTTCTTGCGCGAACTTTGTCTTGAAAATGGGCTGCGACTTGTTGAAGTACTTGATCGTGATGATATTGCACTTTACAACTCTATTCCAACAGCTGAGGGAGCCATCGCCATAGCTATTCGGGAGACGGACTTCACAATCCATGGTTCGGAATGCATTGTGCTTGGCATTGGTCGAACAGGATTCACAATGGCCAAAACACTGCAGGGACTTGGAGCAAATGTACGGGTGGGAATCAGGCGAGAAGAGGATGCTGCCCGCGCTACAATAATGGGCTGGAAGCCTTTCATGACAACGGATTTGGCCGCTCAAACCGGGGAAGTTGACTTGCTTTTTAATACGATACCGACTATGATAATCACAGCACAAATCCTGTCCAGAATGCCGCAAAAGGCTGTCATTATCGACCTCGCATCCGCTCCTGGCGGCTGTGATTTCAGGTATGCCGACAAACGCGGTATCAAAGCGCTACTTGCGCCTGGCCTCCCCGGCATTGTTGCTCCCAAAACGGCTGGCGGCATTATTGCCGACGCGTTGATCCGTTTGCTTTTGGAAGAACAGAACGCACGGGAGGTTAAATCATGAACTGGCAGGGAAAAACGGTAGGTTATGCAATTACGGGTTCTCATTGTACGTTTGAAGAGGTTATGCCGGTAATTAGCCGCTTCGTAGCTGAAGGTGCCAACGTCATTCCGATTATTTCGAATTCGGTTCTGACGACGGATACACGCTTTGGTACGGCGCAAAATTGGCAAAAACAGTTGAAAGATATAACAGGTAATGATATCATTTCTACAATTGTTGAAGCGGAGCCACTAGGGCCTTCCAAGCTGCTTGATGTGCTGGTTATTGCTCCATGCACAGGGAATACAACAAGCAAGCTGGCTAATGCGATGACCGACAGTCCAGTGCTAATGGCAGCCAAAGCGCAGATGCGCAATCAGCGTCCGCTTGTGCTCGCGATTTCCACGAATGACGGTCTGGGCTTGAATGCTGCGAATATCGCCAAATTGCTCGTGGCTAAATACTTGTATTTTGTGCCATTTGGGCAAGACGATCCAGTGAAAAAACCAAACTCGTTAGTCGCCAAAATGGAATTGATTCCAGAGGCTTGCTGGAGTGCTCTTGAGGGCAAACAGTTGCAGCCGATGATTGTGGAGCGTTCTTCACAGGCTTGATGGAACAATGATTCGGTGACAACGTTTATGCGCTTGGAGAAATGAAGAAGGGTTCGAGAGACAAAGAAAATCATGGGGGACGATATGCTGGATTGAACAGCTACTATGTCCACGTTCCTGTCTATAAGGCATTCCTGCTTGCGGGCAGTACAGGTTAAGCAAGCGGGAGAGGTCTATTGTGAATGTATGCGTCATGACCTCGCTAACAACCGCGACCTTTGATTTGCGATTGTCCCAGACAATTACAAGAAAAAGGAGCGGCATGGAATGCCGTATAAAATGCTGAAATTATCGCATCAGAACGCTCCCTAGAGTGATCCATTTGTTGATTTGACCCGTGTCCAGTCTTCTTGCGTACACAAATGGAGGAATAAAGATGCGTATCATGGTACAGAAATTCGGAGGCACGTCTCTCTCCACTGTTCAGGCGAGAGAGCATGTGCTCCGTCACGTTAAACGTGAACTTGAAGCAGGATTGAGTCTGGTCATCGTTGTGTCTGCGATGGGACGCCGCGGCGAGCCATATGCGACTGATACGTTGCTGGACTGGGCTGCACAGAACGGAAACGCACTATCCGCACGCGAAAAGGATTTACTGCTGTGCTGTGGTGAAATCATATCTGCGACAACGTTGAGCAGTTTACTCGAACATGAAGGCATTCCAACTACAGTGCTGACCGGTGCACAAGCAGGTTTTGTGACGGACGACAATTTCGGGAATGCCCGGATATTGGATGTCCGTCCTGTTCGTGTGTTGGAGCAGCTTCAGCTCGGCCGTGTCGTTGTTGTAACCGGATTCCAGGGGCAGACAGAGAACGGAGACTTCACGACACTGGGTCGTGGGGGAAGCGATACGTCTGCTACAGCTCTGGGTGCAGCATTACGTGCTGAAATGGTGGATATCTACACCGATGTGAACGGGATACTCACTGCCGATCCGCGAATTGTTGAGGATGCACGTCCACTGACTGTTGTGAGTTATGCAGAGATCTGTAACATGGCCCACCACGGGGCCAAGGTAATCCATCCACGTGCGGTTGAGATTGCGATGCAATCCCAGATTCCAGTACGGGTAAGATCTACTTTTGCAGACACGGAAGGAACGCTGGTTACGCATCCGGAAGGATTCCAGGATGTGCAGACAGGCATTGTTGACCGTTATGTAACAGGCATCGCCTACGTGAGCAATGTAACGCAAATTACGGTGGATGTGCCTGGTGGTGCAGATCGATTGCAACTAAAAGTGTTCAAAACCATGGCTGAGAATTCAATCAGCGTTGATTTTATTAATGTTACCCCCTCGGGAGTTGTCTATACGGTTTTTGACAGTGATTCCGAGAAAGCCATACAGGTATTGCAGGAGATAGGTCTCAAGCCACAAAGCCTGTCCGGTTGTGCCAAAGTGTCCGTCATTGGCGGAGGCATTAATGGTGTACCTGGAATCATGGCTCGAATCGTGGAGTCCTTGACACTGGCAGACATTCAGATCCTGCAATCGGCAGATTCGAATACAACGATCTGGGTACTCGTAAAAAAAGAAGATATGGTTCAGGCCCTGAGGGCACTTCACGCCTCATTCGAACTTCATTTGTAAATAACTGAAGTTAGAGGAGCCAAACCTGTTTTGAAGGAGGAATCGAATTGGACTTTGGAAGATTGATTACAGCAATGGTCACTCCGTTCAATGAACAAGGAGAGATTCATTGGGAGGAAACGGCACGTCTAATCGACTATCTAATTGTAGATCAAAAGTCGGAGACGCTTGTGGTTTCTGGAACAACAGGGGAGTCTCCAACACTTAGTGATACTGAGAAAGTTCAATTATTCGAATTTGCAGTGAAACATGCGGCCGGTCGGTGCAAAATTATAGCCGGAACGGGAAGCAATAACACGGCACATTCCATCCATTTGACACAGGAAGCTGAACGTGCCGGAGTGGATGGCATATTGTTGGTTGTTCCGTATTACAACAAACCTAGCCAAGAAGGTTTGTTCAAACATTTTGAAGCGATTGCAGGCTCCACCACGCTGCCAATTATGCTCTACAACGTGCCTGGGCGTACTGTAACCAGCCTGTCAGCAGAGACAACGCTTCGTCTTGCACAGATTCCTAACATCGTCGCTACGAAGGAATGTGCGTCTATGGAGCAGGTTACTTTGATTGCAGCAAGTGCTCCAGAAAATTTCAGAGTTTATTCCGGTGATGATGCTTCAGGCTTACCAGCGATTGCGGTTGGAGCACATGGAATTGTCAGCGTAGCCAGTCATGTCGTAGGGGCAGAAATGAAGAAAATGATTGACGCCTTCTATGGCGGAGCACCTCTTCAGGCTGCTCAGATTCATCAGCAGTTGTTCCCGGTGTTCAAAGGCCTGTTTGAGTGTCCACAGCCTCTACCAAACCCCGTAGCGGTGAAATATGCGCTGACATTGCGTGGTCTAGACGTTGGTTCGGTACGATTACCACTTATTCCGCCAACGGAAGAGGAGCAGGTTTATATCAAAGGTTTGCTTAATTTGTAATCATTTTGGTTGTATATGGACTATTTTATTAATCATGGAAATATCCTTCAGATCAGCAAAAGAACCGCTCCTCTTCGTAGAGGCTGCGGTTCTTTTTTTACGAGTAATGTGAGGTTTCTTTTCCACTGCCAAGGGGAAACCTACAGGTTAACGAGAGAGTGACTTGTTTTTTTTGTTTTTAATCATGTATAATGATGTCAAGTGACTGGGTGCGGTATTTTTTTGAAATTGAAAGCGACATCGTTTCGTGGTGTAGCTTTGCGGTGAAAAAGGAAGGAACGGCTAAGAGGGAATTTCAACTCCAACATGTTGGTCAAAGGGAATAACTTCGAAGAACTTCTTCCAAATATCGTGAATAAAGGTGTTCTTTTGCATTCATCCCGATAGGTGGGTATGTGATGTATGGACTACTTTTCTTAACTTACAATAAATAATAAGGTACGACGTCCAACTACCATAGGAGGTTTAGATTCATTTGTCTAAGAAAAATAATAACGATAAACTGATGATTTTTGCTTTGGGCGGCGTAGGCGAGATTGGTAAAAATATGTACGTCATCCAATACGCCAACGACATTGTAGTCGTAGATGCTGGTCTTAAATTCCCGGAAGAAGATATGCTTGGTATTGATATTGTCATCCCTGACATTTCTTACCTGACTGAGAACCGTGACAAAGTAAGAGGAATCATCCTTACTCACGGACATGAGGATCACATTGGTGGTCTGCCATATGTTCTCAAACATCTGAATGTCCCTGTATACGGAACAAGACTTACGCTTGGACTTGTAGAAAACAAGTTGAAAGAAGCGAATTTGCTGGGTGAAACAAAACGTATTCTGATTGATGCTGATTCCGAGATCCAACTTGGATCTGTTCTGAAAGCATCCTTCTTCGCTACTAACCATAGTATTCCGGATTCTGTTGGTGTATGTGTCGAAACACCGGAAGGTGCAGTTGTTCACACAGGTGACTTCAAATTCGACCATACTCCAGTCAATGGTCAATATGCAGATCTTCAGCGTATGGCACAGATCGGAACAAATGGCGTGTTAGCGCTGTTGTCCGACAGTACGAACGCTGAAAAACCTGGATTCACACCATCGGAGAAAAATGTGGGTATCGTGCTGGAAGATATTTTCCGTAAAGCAAGTCAACGTGTTGTTGTAGCGACATTTGCTTCCAACGTACACCGTATCCAGCAGGTGATCAATGCAGCAGAAGTGACTGGACGTAAAGTTGCAGTTATCGGACGCAGCATGGTGAATGTGGTTGGTATTGCTTCAGAACTGGGTTATCTTGAGATTCCGGATGGCATGATCATTGAACCTGAAGAAGTAGGCAAGATGGCAGCTGATCGTGTCGTGATTCTCTGCACAGGAAGTCAAGGAGAGCCAATGTCAGCACTGACACGTATGGCTCGTTCCACACACCGTAAAGTGGACATCCTGCCAGGTGACACCGTCATTATCGCAGCAACACCTGTTCCAGGTAATGAAAAATATGTAGGCCGTACGATTGATGAACTGTTCCGTCTGGGTGCTAACGTGCATTACAGCGGTGCTAACAGTGGCGTCCACGTATCTGGTCACGGTAGCCAGGAAGAGCTGAAACTGATGCTCAACCTGATGAAACCTAAATTCTTCTTGCCAATTCACGGTGAATTCCGTATGCAGCGTCGCCACGCGGTTCTTGCTGAATCTGTAGGGGTAGAACCTGAGAACATTTTCATCACGGATATCGGTGAAGTGATAGAAATTCAAGGTGGAGCAGCACGTAGAGCAGGTAAAGTTACTGCAGGTAATGTGTTGATCGACGGCCTGGGTGTAGGCGATGTGGGTAACATTGTACTTCGTGACCGCAAATTGTTGTCACAAGATGGTATCCTTGTTGTTGTGGTAACACTGAGCAAACAGGATGGAAAAATTGTTTCCGGTCCTGACATCATCTCTCGCGGATTTGTGTATGTACGTGAATCGGAAGGACTACTGGATGAGGCCAACCGGATCGTTAGCAGCACATTGCAGAAGTTAATGAGTGAGAACGTTAACGAGTGGGCTTCACTCAAAACAAATGTTAAAGATGCACTGGGACGCTTCCTGTATGAGCAAACTCGTCGTAGACCGATGATTTTGCCAATCATTATGGAAGTTTAAAATAAGCTAAACAAAAACATATATTCAGGCACACAGTCGCCCCTTCTCTACGAGTAATATTGGACGGTTCCTCGTAGAGAAGGGGCTTTTTTTGCGTTTTCAGGAAGATCTGCAATAGCGTCAATATGTGAAGCAATTTGATGTAGCGGGTATAAGGCGGTTGGAAAAATCCCCATACTAAGGAAATACATTAAATGTTTCTGGAGAAGGGGATTATTAAAATGAATGAACGTATGAATGACAAGCAGACGTCAAGATCCAATCAACCGGAAGTTGAAGCACCGGAGATTCCGATTCAGGAGGACAAGGCCATCTCTCCCGTGACAGAGACTATTCAGCAATTTGGGCAGACACAGTCGCCTGCAGGTGAATCGAATATTTTCTGTATGACCATTATTGGACAGGTCGAAGGGCATTTGATTTTGCCACCACAAAATAAAACAACAAAGTATGAGCACATCATTCCACAGCTGGTGGCCGCAGAACAAAATCAGCGTATTGAAGGTATACTGATCATTTTGAACACGGTAGGTGGAGATGTAGAGGCGGGTCTGGCCATTGCAGAGATGATTGCTTCTCTAAGCAAACCTACGGTGACTGTTGTCATTGGAGGCGGGCATAGCATTGGAGTACCGATTGCTGTAGCTTCAACATATTCCCTGATTGCCGGAAGTGCAACGATGACGATCCATCCGATTCGGATGAACGGCCTTGTCATTGGTGTACCTCAAACGTTTGAGTATATGGAGAAAATGCAGGAGAGGGTTGTTCGGTTCGTGACTTCTCATTCGAATATCTCTGAAGAGATGTTCAAAGAACTGATGTTTAAGACCGGTGAGTTAAATCGGGATATTGGTACAGCTGTAGGAAGCGCAGATGCAGTGAAATATGGATTGATGGATGCAGTAGGCGGAATTGGGCAGGCTATTACTCAGTTAAATCAGCTCATAGGAGACAAGAGACAGACTCTGCAAGCGGGAGGTTATACCCAATGACATTATATACAGTGATGCCCCCGGAACAACTCTGGTCGGGAATGTGGAAAGAGGACGAAGATACAAAGGAGATCAAGATGAATGGTTTATTGATGCAGGTGAGACCTGTTAATGACAATGAAGCCGTTATTGTACGTTTGCTGGATTGTCCACTTGAAGCCTATCTCAATCCTGCTAATATGCCCGGTTCGACCATTCCGCTTTCGGGTAACTTGGGATCAGCATAACGCGACGAATTCAGACAAATTGAGCAGAAAAAGAACATATGTACGGATTATATTTGTATGGTATAATATTCTTCTGGGGGTGACCTGATTTTGGCCAGAAGAAAAAAGAGGAAAAAAAAGGGCGCTGGTTTTAGTGGCGTTTTAAAATATGAAATTTACGGGATTGTGCTTATTACCCTTGCTGTCATAGCATTATCGGGTGAAGCCACCGTTGGACGTTCGCTTTCCAAGATGTTCGGACTGATGCTTGGTAAGTTTTATTTTGCGATTCCACTTGTTGGTATTTATTATGGTCTCATGGTGATGATTCACCGGAAATGGCCGAGTGGCTGGACCACACGCAAGACAGGACTTGTTTTGCTGGTCTTTGCCTTAACTCTGATGAGCACTGTCTCTGCAATGCACCAGAGGCTCATTCCGGTTGGTGCGCTTGAGCCTGGTGCTGTGATTACGCAGGTACATAATGATATGCAAACCGAGTTGCTAACCCCTGCTGCGCCAGGGGAGAGGGACTCCATGCTTAACAAGGACATCAGTGGTGGTTATCTCGGAGCTGGGCAATTTGCTCTTTTCCTGTGGCTGTTTGGCAGCCTTGGGGCGAGACTCATCATGATTGTCATGTTTATCATCAGTTTTATGCTGATTACGAGTCTATCTTATGTGGATTTGATACGAATATTCCGAACCAAGATCTGGGATGCCGGGAGTTCGATGTACAAAAAGCTGGAGTCTAGACCCACTGCACGTTCTTCTTCAGCATCTGATGGAAGGAAGAAAGGTAACGCTCGTAAAGTGGTGCCTGTTCCTGTTGAAGATGACGAAGACGAGTATGAGGATGAATTAGAGGAACAGCATCTGCCAAAACGAAAAGCGCCCATCTTCTTCCAACTTTTCGGAAAATGGGGAGCTAAACGGGAACAGGCGACATCAGGACGTGAAATGGATGAGGTCGATTCGGCAGAAACAGAACAAATTTTATACCGCGCCGAACAAGATCATAATCTAGAGGCTTGGCAGGATGCAACAGAAGACGTAGCGAACAAATCAGCTTCATCACGTGTTCCTGTTCAGGCTAAACCTAATTCAGCGCCGATCATTCGAGACTTTTTTGAGCACGTCAGAACAGAAGAGGCAAGCATTGAAGATGATCTGGACGATGCTTATCCTTTCCCGGATAATCTGTCCGATCCAAACGTAGTACAACAGGGCGAGCATGCCATTAAAATAACGGATGAACTGGTAGAGACGGAGTGGTCTGCATCCGATACGGGTACAAACGGGGTGAATGCTGTGGATGAGATTCAGAGTGGAGAAGAAGTATTTAATGATGCACAGGGAACAGATACTCCAATTCCTGAAGGGCAGAACACACAACCGGTGAAACCACCACCGCCACCTCCTAAGCCGTACAAGCTGCCATCATTCCGTCTCCTTGCCAAGCCGAACAATGGGGGCAAGGCGGGTGACCAGAAGGATTATATGCAGACAGCACGCAAGCTGGAAGCTACACTGGAGAGTTTCGGTGTTCGTGCCAAAGTGCTTGAAGTAGTCCGGGGCCCTGCCGTTACAAGGTATGAAATTCAACCTGATATTGGTGTTAAAGTCAGCAGAATTGTCAGTCTAACTGATGATATCGCGTTGGCTCTGGCGGCAAAGGATATTCGGATGGAAGCACCGATTCCCGGAAAGTCTGCGATTGGTATCGAAGTACCTAATGGTGAAGTATCCGTTGTAACGATGCGGGAAGTAATGGAGACAGCAACGTTCCAGGATGCAGAATCCAAAGTGACCATTGCATTTGGCCGAGATATCTCGGGTCAGACGATTATTGGTAACTTGGCTCGTATGCCCCATTTGCTGGTCGCGGGTGCTACGGGTTCTGGTAAGTCGGTGTGTATTAACGGAATTATTACCAGCATATTGTACAAAGCCAAGCCGGATGAAGTGAAGTTCCTGATGGTCGATCCCAAGATGGTTGAGTTGAACGTATATAACGGAATTCCACATCTGATGGCGCCAGTAGTAACTGATCCTAAACGAGCGTCACTTGCTCTCAAAAAGATTGTGGTTGAGATGGAGAAACGATATGAACTGTTCTCCAAATCAGGCACGCGTAACGTCGAGGGTTACAATAATCTGATGAAAGATAATCCTGCGGCTGTTCTGCCTTATATCGTTGTCATTGTGGATGAGCTTGCAGATCTGATGATGGTTGCTGCCGGAGATGTGGAGGATGCCATTGCACGACTCGCTCAGATGGCTCGTGCAGCCGGAATCCATCTGATTATTGCCACACAACGTCCTTCTGTTGACGTTATTACCGGGGTAATCAAGGCTAACATTCCATCGCGGATTGCCTTCGGCGTATCCTCCCAAGTCGATTCCCGAACGATTCTGGATATGGGTGGGGCTGAGAAACTGTTGGGCCGTGGAGACATGTTGTTCATGCCAATGGGCGCATCAAAACCGGTTCGTGTACAAGGTGCATTTATGAGCGATGAAGAAGTCGAGAATATTGTAAACTACGTACGTGGTCAAGGTGAAGCGCAGTATGATGAGTCCATTGTACCTGAAGTGGATGATTCCATTCAGGCAGCAGAGGAAGTACAAGATGAGTTATATGAGCAAGCTGTACAGATTATTTTGGAGGCAAAACAAGCTTCAGTCTCCCTGCTGCAACGTCGTATGCGGGTTGGTTACACACGTGCAGCGCGTTTAATTGACTCCATGGAAGCTCGTGGTGTAATCGGTCCTTATGAGGGCAGCAAACCAAGAGAAGTACTGGTTTCACTTGAACAGTATCAGCAGAATAAAATAAGCTCATAGTGTAACATGTAACATGGTTACAACGAATTATTTAAGCCCTCAACCGTATTGGTTGAGGGCTTTTTGCTTGCTGGGCAGACTGAAGTTTTGCCATCTACTCCAAAGATCGGATGATTTGGTGCATAGGAAACAAGCCGGCTTGTCATAATAACCTTAGCGATTCTGTTAATCCCACAAGAGAAAGGTAGAGCACAGTCGATGCGAAAAATGAACCTATGGCTTTTCACTGCTATTTTGCTGATATCCGCATTGGGAATTCGTTATTTGCTTCCTGGGAATACAGCAACTGAAAGTTCAGCCGAGCGTACACCGCAGGTAGAAGAAAAGGCCTTGCCTACGTTTAGCAGCAATACAGTGAAATATGGAAGTTACGGTCAGGATGTATATGAGCTTCAGGGGCGTCTGAAGTACCTGGGATTTTACAATGGTAAAATTGACAGTAATTTTGGCAGCAGCACACTGAAATCCGTTAAATGGTTTCAATCCGAGTTTGGCATGAAGGCAGATGGTGTGGTTGGAGCAGAGACCAAACTCAAGCTGTACAATGCGTCAACCAAATGGTCGCCAACAGAGCCGCCGTTACACAAGGAATCCTCAGGTGGGGGTGGAGACAGCAACAATACCGCCGATAAAGAGCAAGACAATATGGGATCTGCCAATGCCCTTGGTCTCTCAGAGAATGAACTCAAGATTATGGCTAACGCTGTATATGGTGAAGCCCGGGGTGAACCGTTTGAAGGTCAAGTAGCAGTAGCAGCAGTAATTCTGAATCGCGTAAATTCACCAAGCTTTCCGAGTACACCTTCTGGTGTGATTTTTCAACCAGGTGCATTTACGGCTGTAGCGGACGGACAGATCTATCTGGAACCAAACGCACAAGCCAAAAAGGCAGTCGAGCAGGCCTTAAATGGATGGGATCCGTCCGGTGGATGTCTCTATTATTTTAACCCGAAGACAGCAACATCCAAATGGATCTGGACCCGTCCACAAGTGAAAACAATCGGACAGCATATCTTTTGTATGTGATGATGTTGGAAGCAACCAGAAGGCGTGACTTCGGTTGCTTCTTGCCTTTTGAATGGGTTAAAATGGTTGTTACGTTTAGCTTAATACGATTGCATGATAAATGACGCCGTAAAGGGGTTTTGACATTTGAATACATCAGGATTCGAACGAGGTAGCAAGAGAGAGTTTCGTATACATGTGCTTCCGACTAAACGTTTTAAAACGTTTGCTATATCGCTATATGCAGGAGTTCCCTTACGGGAAGATACAGTAACCAAAGTAGCGCTGACACCTTTTGTTCTGCGACGGGGCACGGAGTCCTATCCGGAAACAACGCAATTTCGTGAGCAACTGGAGCATCTGTATGGAGCAGGTTTTGGTTTTGACGTCTATAAACGCGGGGATTACCAGATTGTACAGTTCCGAATGGATACCATTAATGATTCCTTTGTTGGAGGAGATGAGCAGCTACTGGATCGTTCATTTGCCTTCCTTGGAGAGGTTCTTACACGACCTGTACAGGAGAATGGACATTTCAGGACGTCTTATGTACAAGCAGAGCGAGAGACTGTTCGCAAAAAGCTGGAGTCCATCGTGAATGATAAAATGCGCTATGCCGCTGAACGCAGTATTGAGGAAATGTGCAAGAATGAGCCGTACCGTCTTCATCCACTGGGTGAGCGAAAGGATCTTCCCGGGATTGAGCCCGACACACTGACTGCGTCTTATCAGGAGTGGCTGCAGCAGGCGAGTATGGATCTGTACGTGGTAGGGGATACGACACTGGAGGAGGTCGAGAACCTTGTTCAGCGTCATTTCAATGTAAATCGAACGTCCTCCTCTGATTACCAGACACAGGCAGCGGTTCGAGGAGATAAGGAAGTGGAGACCGTTGTTGAGCGACTGAATGTGAGTCAGGGAAAACTTAATATGGGACTCCGCACATCTATCACTTATGGAGATTCTCAGTATGCTGCAGCACTACTGTACAACGGGATTCTCGGTGGTTATCCTCATTCCAAACTGTTTGTCAATGTTCGTGAAAAAGAAAGCCTGGCGTATTACGCGTCTTCACGATATGACGGACATAAGGGCATTGCAACGATTCAATCCGGGATTGAAATCCCTAATTATGAGAAGGCCGTCACGATCATCAAGCAGCAGCTGGAAGAAATGAAAAGCGGTACAATCAGTGATCTGGAAATGTCCCAGACCAAAGCAATGATCCGTAACCTGCTTAAGGAAATGCAGGATTCTGCTTTTGAGATGATCGCTTATGACTTCAATCGACAGTTGTCTGGCAAAGAAAGAACGGCTGAAGAACTGTTGGCTCAGGTAGAACATATTAGCAAGGAAGATGTGCGTGAGGCGGCAGAACAATTCCGTCTGGATACGATTTATTTCTTGCGGGATGAGAAGGAGGAATAATCGGTGGAGAGCATTCGGTATGAGCATTTGCAGGAGACACTATATTACGAAGTAATGGATAACGGACTGCATGTCTATATTTTGCCAAAACCGGGATTCCAGAAAACGTATGCTACGTTTGCAACCAAGTATGGATCGGTGGATAATCATTTTCAGGTTGAAGGACAGGAAGAAGTTAAGGTTCCGGATGGGATTGCCCATTTTCTGGAGCATAAAATGTTCGAAGAACCAACAGGCGATATTTTTGCCACGTTTGCATCTCATGGTGCTTCAGCTAACGCATTTACGAGCTTTGATCAGACAGTTTATTTGTTTTCAGCGACCGAACATGTGAATGAAAATATACAAACATTAGTCGACTTTGTGCAAAATCCTTACTTCACGGATCAAAATGTGGAAAAGGAAAAAGGCATCATTGGACAGGAAATTGACATGTATGCTGATAATCCAGATTGGCGTGTTTATTTTGGATTGATCGAAGCCATGTATCAGAAACATCCGGTGCATATCGATATTGCAGGAACGGTGGAATCCATCCGTACGATTACCAAAGAGATGTTATATGAGTGTTATAACACCTTTTATCACCCGAGTAATATGCTCTTGTTTGTGGTGGGTGGTGTAGATCCACAAGAAGTCATTGATATGGTTCGATCGAACCAGGAGCGTAAGAATTATAAGCCACAGGGGAGTATTCAACGTTTCTTCGAAGCGGAGCCTGAGCAAGTAGGAGAAGCCAGACGGGAAGCGAAACTGGCTGTTTCACTGCCCAAATGTCTGTTTGGATTCAAGGAGTCGGACGTTGGACTTACCGGGGAACAATTGTTACGGCGAGATATGACAACGCAGCTGATGATGGATCTATTGTTTGGCTCAAGCACACGATTATTTCAGAAGCTCTACGATGAAGATCTGATCTCCGACAGCTTTGGACATGAGTATAACAGTTCACCGCAATATGCGTTTTCAGCCATTGGTGGTGATACAAAAGACCCGGATCAACTGCTCGCGCGTATACGTGAAGAAGTGGATGCCATTGTAGAAAAAGGGTTCGAATCCCCGGATTTTGAACGTGCACGCAAAAAGAAAATAGGCGGATATTTGCGTATGCTTAATTCTCCGGAGAACATTGCGCATGAATTTACACGTCAGCAATTCCGTGGCGGTGATTTTTTCAATATGCTCCCGCTCTATGAATCGATTACACTGGAAGATGTAAATCTCAGACTGAGAGAGCATATTCGCTGGGATCAACTGGCTGTATCGCTAGTCGTGAGTCCTTGATATGGAGAGGGGAACAGGACAATTGAAGGCAATCGGGGAAATGACTGTACTGGTAACTGGAGCAAGCGGTGGCATTGGAGCGGCTATCGCAGAACGCTTTGCCAGAGTGGGAATGAATGTTGTTATACACTATATGAAATCGCATGAAGCAGCGAATGAAGCCGCCAGACGGTGCATGGAACAGGGCAGTGGAAAAATCATGACCGTGTCTGCGGATCTTCGCAGCCGGGAACAGATTGAGCGCATGCGTGAGAAGCTCGAGTCGCATAATCTCATGCCAGATATTCTTGTGAACAATGCAGGAATCTCGCACTATGGGATGTTGGCTGATGTTACAGAGGAGATCTGGGATGAAGTGATGGCAATTAACCTCAAAGGCACGTTTATGTGTACACAGGAAATGATGCCTCACATGATCTCCCAAAGGTATGGCCGAATCATTAATGTATCGTCGATCTGGGGACTGTCTGGTGCTTCTTGTGAGGTGCTGTATTCCACAACCAAGGGTGGGGTGAATGCATTCACCAAAGCGCTTGCGAAAGAACTCGCACCTTCCGGAGTAACCGTAAATGCCGTTGCTCCTGGTGCCGTTCAGACATCCATGCTGAACCATCTGGATCAGAGTGAACTGAAGATGCTGGAAGAGGAAATTCCGGCAGGAAGGCTTGCTCAACCTGATGAAATCTCATCATTGGTTTATTTTCTGGCTCTCCCTGAATCGGGTTATATCAATGGGCAGATCATCAGTCCAAATGGCGGTTGGTTAACGTAAAAAGTAAGAAAAACTTGACTGGCTGTGAACAAAACAGGTGAAGGTTGCTGAGAAGCAGTCGTCTTCCGGATTATTTTCAAAATGCTCGTATATAAAATGCCTCGAAAGCACATATTACAACTGTTGATTTTAAATCTCATGCGTCATCTAAGGAGGATTTATCATGTCAACAGAAAAAACAGTGCTCTCCAGTTTTGACACATGGAAGAAGTTCCTGGGTGACCGCGTACTGCAAGCAGAGAAGATGGGGATGAGTGAAGAAACCATCAACAAACTTGCGTATGAAATCGGCGACTTCCTTGATGAGAAAGTCGATCCGGCGAACCATTCCAACCGGGCATTGAAAGAGTTATGGGATGTCGGCGATGCAGATGAGCGTCGTACGATTGCGTGCCTGATGGTCAAATTGGCCAAACAAAACGCATAAGATTACAGATGAAGAGCTCCCGCAAGGGGGCTTTTCTCTAATGATTACAAACGGATTACAGAGCTGTTCTTGTAATTCATTTTCATTTTATATATCATTAACGTGACCCATTTTTAGAAGATGTCTCAGATTGTTGTCCAGTGGACACGTTCTGTTGCTGTCGAATAATGTGGAATAATGCATTACGGGGTGTTGAAATGGAATCTAAACAATGGTACATGGAATATAAAATACATAAGAACAGACCTGGTTTGTTAGGCGATATTGCCTCTATGCTGGGGATGCTTGAAGTGAATATATTGACCATTAACGGTGTTGAAGGCAAAACTCGAGGCATGCTGCTTGAATCGGATGATGATGAAAAAATCCGTTTGCTTGGTGAAATGCTTGGCAAAGTAAACAGCATCACCGTATCGGCTTTGCGTCAACCTAAATTGGTGGATATTTTGGCCGTGCGTCATGGCAGATACATTGACCGTGACTCGGATGATCGCAAGACATTTCGTTTCACACGAGATGAACTTGGGTTACTTGTGGACTTTTTGGGTGAAGTATTTAAGAGGGAAGGCAATCAGGTCATCGGTTTGCGCGGAATGCCTCGTGTTGGTAAAACGGAGTCTATTATTGCGGGCAGCGTATGTGCAATGAAGCGATGGACGTTTGTTTCCTCCACACTTCTTCGTCAGACGATAAGGAGTCAAATGTCCGAAGACGAATTGAACCCGAACAATGTCTTCATCATTGACGGAATTGTAAGTACGATTCGTTCCAGCGAGCGGCATTACAATTTGTTGCAGGATATTATGTCGATGCCAAGTACCAAAGTTATTGAACATCCGGATATTTTTGTACAGGAATCCGAATATGATTTTAATGATTTTGATATTATTATTGAATTGCGTAACATTCCCAATGAAGAGATTATTTATGATACGTTTACGGCTAGCTACACCGACGAATTGTAAGGAACCGTACGGAATCATGAAATAGATTAGCAACAACTCAAGAGATAAACATAAGGAGGAGATGGCATGTCTGAACTGGGTCAGCAGTTAAGGGAGGCCCGGCTGCAAAAAGGGATGAGTCTTGACGATGTACAGGAAATGACAAAAATTCGCAAGAGGTATCTGGAGGCCATAGAAGCAGGAGACTATAAAGTGCTGCCGGGTAGCTTCTATGTGCGTGCTTTCATCAAAACCTATGCGGAGACCGTGGGACTGAACCCTGATGAGCTGCTGGAGGGACACAAAAAAGACGTACCCGAAGAAGAAACGGAAGCAACGATGGAACCGGTTATTCAGAAGCGTTCCAGCCGTCCGGTTGAGCGTAGTAATCGGTGGATGTCTGTCGCGCTGATGTGGACATTCCCTGTTTTGATCGTAGTACTGTTGTATGTATACGTGGTGTATAACAATGGTGATGAATCAGATAATCCGGGTCTTGATCAGGTCAAAATTACAGACAGTCAACAACAGCCTGAGGATAAACCGGATCCACCTGCCGACAACGGACAGGCATCTAATCCGCCTGCGACAGATTCAGGTACTGACGGTACTGGTAAGGGCGACGCTGGCGGTAATGGCGGCGGTACAGACACGGAAGGACAGACGGACGGTCAAACTGATGGCAAAACTGATGGTCAAACCGACGGACAAACGGGAGAAAATCAGGAAGAACCGACAGACAATTCACCGTCTAATGTGACTGTTGCAGAAGATGGGAAATCAGGAAATATTACGAACTTTAAAGTTAACGGTAGTGCAGGGCAACCTGTAACGGTTACGATCAAAGCAACAGGTCATAGCTGGCTGGAAGTGTACAAAGGCGAAAACTCCAGTGGAGAGAAGTTGGAGTATGGTAACACAGCCGAAGGTGACAGCTATACCTTTGAGTTGGATAGTACAGGCATGTATATTAAGTCCGGTTACGCTGCAGCGACCACGATTGAGGTTGGCGGGCAAGTTGTAACGGATGGCAAGGCGACCAATCGGATCCGTCTGAAGCTTGGTGAAGACAGTAGCAACACTACTTCTTCCACAGGTGTTGAAAATGGATCAACGGACGGTACAGGGGGTACCACGGGTAGCGAATAACCGGGTCAACTGCAGGAGACAATAATCGTGTCTTAACTTGCAGTTAACTTTTGGTGAAGTGAGGTGGATGGCTGTGACAGTCAGCTGGATCGTAACAGGTTTAGGGATCATTGTCAGCCTCCTGGGTTATTACCTGACTCCAAGTGCCTGGGGTTACGGAATATTGGGTTTTGGACTTGCACATGTACTTTTGGGTGTGCTCGATATGTTCAGACAGCCCAACCGCAGCCGCTATTAGGTTGGAAGCTGGACCAGCAAGCATTTTTGGCAGCCACTTGAAGTGGAGGCCAAAAATGTTTTTTTCTTTGTGTAAAATAGCTAGAAATTAGACTTTTGCTTAGGGTATCCTCTATAATGTTACAGTACATACGATTAACTGAAAGGGTGACTGGTTTGAGCTCAGAAAATTCATTTGATATCGTGTCCAAAATGGACTTGCAAGAACTGACAAATGCCGTTACACAAACCGAGAAAGAAATTGGCGCTCGTTATGACTTCAAGGGCAGCAAGAGCAGCCTGAAATTGGATAAGGATGCGTTAACGATCGTATCTGATGATGAGACCAAACTCAAGGCTGTCATTGACGTGCTGCAATCCAAAATGGCGAAGCGTGGTCTACCATTGAAAAACATTGATTACGCAAAGGTAGAGCCAGCGTCTTCTGGTACAGTCCGCCAGCGTTTGAATTTTAAACAGGGGATTGATCAGGACATCGCCAAGAAAATCAATATTCTGATTCGGGATTCCAAGATGAAGGTGAAGAGTCAGATTCAGGGAGATCAACTTCGGGTAACTGGTAAGAGTAAAAATGATTTGCAAGCTGTCATGCAGCTGCTAAATGGTGCTAACCTACCTTTGGATTTGCAATATACAAATTTCAAGTAATATGGCCTTTCTGTAGCAAAAGTGTTTTTTGACACGGTATTGGGCGTATATTATACTAAGTGTGCATTGCTGGCAGTCAAGCATCAAGTCCAGTCCTCATCGTTTGCTGACTTTGTGAAAAGCAGTACATCTTCTGGAAGTCACCGGAACGTTTAAAGCGTGTTGCTTTTGAGCGGTTGACTTTATTTTTTGCGTTTCTACATAGTGGGATCATGTTAATCTGGATTGACATTGAAACTGTACATTTCATGTTCCGGATGATGATAACGGGATTATGATGATTGTTTGGAGTAATGGAGGATATGAGGGAGGGCGTCTTGTGAATTTACCCAACCGGATTACGCTTGCACGAATTTGCTTAATCCCTTTTTTGATGGTGTTCCTGCTCGTGGATTTTCCATTTTATCCTGAGCCGTTGCAGCTTGGAAGCTTGTCGCTTCCGTATAATCAACTGATTGCTGCTGTTATTTTTATCATCGCCGCAAGCACAGATGGAATTGACGGATACCTTGCGCGGAAAAATAACATGGTTACCAATCTGGGGAAACTGCTCGATCCACTCGCAGACAAGTTGCTGGTTACTGCAGTTTTGATCTCGCTTGTGGAGATGGGCAAGCTGGATTCCTGGATTGCAGTTGTGATTATTAGTCGTGAATTTGCAGTTACCGGCTTGCGTCAAATTGCATTGCTGGATGGTTCGGTTGTTGCCGCAAGTGCTTGGGGCAAGCTGAAGACTGTAGTGCAGATTGTGGCGATTGTGCTGTTGCTGTTGAACAATTTCCCGTTTTCATACACGGGTATTCACGTCGATATTATCGCGGTATGGGCAGCAGCGCTTATTACTATCTGGTCGGGTATCGATTACTTTATCAAAAACAAAAATTTGCTTCATTTAACAAAAGCATAATGGTTTGTTCTTAAATGGGTAATCATGAAGGAAGCATTGGGTCAGGGGCAATAGGAAATTATCCTATTGCCCTTTGATCACTCACCACGTGTACAGGAGGATGCTCAATGAAGGCAGAAATCATTGCAGTTGGCACAGAGCTACTGCTTGGACAAATCGTCAATACCAATGCCAGATACCTATCCCGTGAATTGGCTGCGATGGGGATCGATGTATATTTCCAAACGGTGGTTGGGGATAACCTGAATCGACTTAGTGAAGCTATTCGCATTGCGCAGGGCCGTGCAGACGTTATTTTATTTTCCGGTGGCATCGGACCTACCCAAGATGATCTGACCAAGGATGCGCTCGCAGCTGTTCTTAACCGGAAACTGCATACAGATCGAATGGCGATGGACAAAATTGAGAGCTTTTTCAGAGATCGTAATGTGGACATGACAGAGAATAACCGACGTCAGGCGATCGTTATTGATGGCGGAACACCTCTGGCCAATGAAACGGGCCTTGCGGCAGGAAATGCGATTTCTGACAATGACAAATATTATGTTGTGATGCCTGGACCACCTAAAGAGTTGATTCCAATGTTTGAACAGGAAGTCAAACCTTGGCTGTTCCAGCATGTACTCACAGAAGAGATGCCGATCTATTCCCGAATGCTCAAATTCGCAGGTATTGGTGAATCTGCTCTGGAAGATCGACTATTGGATCTGATTGACGCGCAGACAGACCCTACGATTGCTCCTTACGCGAGCGAAGGTGAAGTTACGGTACGTGTCTCCACGAAGGCTGCGAGTGAGGGAGAGGCGAAGCTGAAGCTGGATGCGATGGAAGTTCAGATTCGCGAGCGTTTGACAGAACATCTCTACGCGAACGAGGATGTGCCTATAGAGTACACGATTGTAACCATGATGTCTGACATGGGGCTGACGCTCAGCGCTGCTGAGAGCTGTACAGGGGGGCTTGTCATGCAAAGTCTGACCTCTGTACCCGGAAGTGCGTCAATGCTCAAAGGTGGAATTGTTTGTTACTCCAATGAAATTAAAGAAAAGCTGCTGAATGTGCCTCATGATTATCTGGAAGGTGAAGATGCACCTGGAGCGGTAAGTCCAGAGGTTGCAAAAGTGCTTGCTGAGCAGATCCGCATGATTGGCGATGCTGATTTTGGCTTGGCTGTTACCGGTGTAGCTGGACCGGGATATTCGGAACGTAAACCACCCGGACTTGTCTTCATCGCTCTTGCTGAACGTGGAAAAGAGACGGAGATTCATGAGCTGCGTATTAATGGGAATCGTGAGACAGTTCGCATTCGTTCAGCCAAAGCGATTCTCTATCGCTTATGGCAAAAACTTGTGGCGATGGATTGATTAGTTAATAGCTTCGATTGCATTTACAGTTCCAAGCAAGTATAATTAAGGAAGACGGAAGAACCGTAGAATTAGGCTTTACAGCCTTGTTTACGGTTCTTTTTTCTGTTTAATGGAAAGTTTCCTTGAGGAAGAGGCGCCTCGGCCTTCACAAAAAAACGAATGTATGTTCGAAAAAAAGCTTGGCAAACGTGTTAAAACAAGGTATCATTATCTTATAAACAGTAAAGGGTGTGAGCTTATTGTCAGACCGTCGTGCCGCGCTTGATATGGCGCTCCGTCAAATAGAGAAGCAATTTGGTAAAGGATCCATCATGAAACTGGGTGAGTCCACTCATATGAATGTGGAAATAATTCCCAGCGGTTCCTTGGCTTTGGATATTGCATTAGGAACAGGCGGCTTGCCTAAAGGCCGTATTGTTGAAATATATGGACCTGAGTCTTCGGGTAAAACAACCGTAGCATTGCATGCTATCGCTGAAGTACAACGAGCGGGTGGACAAGCTGCATTTATCGATGCCGAGCATGCTCTTGACCCACAATACGCAAGCAAACTTGGTGTTAATATTGATGAATTGCTTCTGTCTCAGCCAGATACGGGTGAGCAAGGGTTGGAAATTGCAGAAGCTCTTGTACGCAGTGGTGCAGTAGATATCGTTGTTATTGACTCTGTAGCCGCATTGGTTCCAAAAGCAGAGATTGAAGGCGAAATGGGCGATTCACACGTTGGTTTGCAAGCGCGTTTGATGTCTCAGGCGCTGCGTAAACTGTCTGGTGCAATCAGCAAATCCAAAACAATCGCAATCTTCATTAACCAGCTTCGTGAGAAAGTCGGCGTTATGTTTGGTAACCCAGAAACAACACCTGGTGGTCGTGCTCTGAAGTTTTATTCCACAGTACGTCTGGATGTGCGTCGTATTGAGAGTATCAAATCAGGCAATGACATGATTGGTAACCGTACTCGTATTAAAGTCGTGAAAAACAAAGTGGCACCTCCGTTTAAACAAGCGGAAGTGGATATCATGTATGGCGAGGGTATTTCGAGAGAAGGCAGTATCATTGACATTGGTACAGAGCTGGACATCGTTAATAAAAGTGGTGCATGGTACTCCTACGAAGGCGAGCGTTTAGGACAAGGTCGTGAGAACGCAAAGCAGTTCATGAAAGAGCATAAAGATATTGCTGACATCATTGAACAAAAAATTCGTGTAGCCAGTAACTTGGTTACTGCAGTTCCTGCGCCAACTACTGAAGAGCAACAAAAAGAAGCAGCAGAAGAACAAGAATTGTTTGAAATCAACGAGTAATCTCTCAAAACCTCCCATGTAGGGAGGACCCTGAGGGTGTTCCCCTCTGGACTCTGTAAACTTGCCTGATTGAGCTTGGCTCGATTTGGATAAGGAATTATGGTGGGAGTGCTCTCGGTGTCCAACAGCCCCTGTCCCAATGGACAGGGGCTGTTGGCACGCTAACTGTCAGAGATAACTGTGGAGATAAAGGCCGGGCTGACTTCCCGGCCTTTTGTATTAATAGTGTTCTTTGTCTTATGTGAAGATGTGCTTGGCGTAGTCAGAATGAAAATGTTATGAAAGGGGAGACCTGAATGGATCAACATGACGAGGATTTGTATGAAGAAGCAGAACAGGATGGCCTATCCCAATTTCCGGACAACGAAGAACTTATTATTACACGTGTAGAACGAACGAAGAGCAGGCAAGCTCGTTATCGAATCACTTTTGGTATCCACTCTATTACGGTTCTTGAAGATGTGATGATTAAATACAGGATGACTCAAGGTAATACGTTTATGAAGAAGGATCTGGAGGAAATCATTGTAGCTGACGAGCGACAGCGGACGTATGCACAGTCTCTGCGCTTTTTGGAGCATAAACCGCGCACACGCCATGAATTAAGTCAGAAACTTCGTCAGAAGGAGTTTGCTGCACCTTTGATTGAAGAGGCGCTGGATCGGCTTGAGCGGGAGAACCTGGTGGATGACGATCTATTTGCGAAGGAATGGACAAGACAGCGTATGGAGGGCAAGCGGAAGGGAAAACTGTGGATAAGGCAAGAGCTACGTCAAAAGGGCATTGCCAATGATCTCATTGTTGAGGCACTAGAAGGGATCAGTACAGATGCAGAATTTGAGACTGCCTTGAGTGCAGGACGCAAAAAATGGAATCAGGTCAAAGGGGACGTCAAAGAGAAGAAAAATAAAACGCTTCCCTTCCTAATGAGACGAGGTTTTTCAATGGATATGGTGCGCCGGGTCGTGAATTGTTTAATTGAAGAAGATGAGGCTGGGGACTCTGAAGATGACGAAGCGTTGTTATGGGATTAGCAGCCTAGAGTCTCTATACTGCATTCTCTTGACAATTTCTTTCGTCAAATACTAAAATGGACATGAGTCTGTAAGAAATGGACAACCCTTTTTCCTTCCAAAAAAGCGGTTTCGGTTTCTTAAGATTTATACCATTCTTAATTATGGGTTCGCTGGAAACAGTGAATAGTACGTGGAAACATGTACATGTGAAATGAAAATCGGCGGGGGATCGCCGTGAGTATTCGTTATTCCCAAACATATGTAAGGTTTGAAAACTGCAAATTGACCCAAGGAATGCCTTGGAGGAACCAACGAGGAGGTGAACAGTATGAATCCTGCAATCACGATCGCTCTCGTTGTGGCCGCGCTAATCATTGGGTTCGGAGTAGGGTATTTTATTCGCAAATCTCTTGCAGAGGCTAAAATCTCTAGTGCGGAACAAGCTGCCGTACAAATCGTGGAGAACGCGAAGAAAGAGGCAGAGGCACTGAAGAAAGAAACGGTGCTGGAAGCGAAGGATGAAATCCATCGCATTCGTGCTGAAGCTGAAAAAGACACTCGTGAACGTCGGAATGAAATTCAACGACAAGAAAGACGATTGTTGCAAAAAGAAGAGTCGCTGGATAAAAAATTGGAATCACTCGAACGTAAAGAAGAGCAAGTGGCTAACAAAGAGAAACGAATTGATGAGACTCAGCAGCAGATCGAAATGATTTACAAAAACCAGGTGACAGAGTTGGAACGTATATCCAACCTCACCATGGAAGACGCACGCAGTATCATACTGTCCAACGTAGAACAGGAAGTTCGTCATGAGACGGCTCAAATGATCAAGGACATTGAACAACAAGCGAAGGAAGAAGCGGACAAAAAGTCCCGCGAGATTATTACACTCGCCATCCAACGCTGTGCGGCTGACCACGTAGCGGAAACAACGGTATCTGTTGTTACCCTGCCAAATGAAGAAATGAAAGGCCGGATTATCGGTCGTGAAGGACGTAACATCCGTGCGCTTGAAACCCTTACAGGGATTGACCTCATTATCGATGATACGCCAGAAGCTGTTATTCTGTCGGGCTTTGACCCGATTCGCCGTGAGATCGCCCGTACTGCCCTGGAGAAACTGGTGGCTGATGGACGTATTCACCCGGCACGGATTGAAGAGATGGTTGAGAAATCCCGCAAAGAAGTGGATGAGCGCATCCGTGAATACGGTGAGCAAGCTACCTTTGAAGTGGGCGTGCATGGTCTGCATCCGGATCTGATCAAAATTTTGGGCCGGTTGAAGTTCCGTACAAGTTACGGTCAGAACGTCTTGAAACATTCCATGGAAGTCGCTTATCTGGCTGGACTGATGGCTGGCGAACTTGGAGAAGACGTAACTCTGGCAAGACGTGCAGGTCTATTGCATGACATCGGTAAAGCGCTGGATCACGAAGTGGAAGGATCACACGTCGAAATTGGCGTGGAACTGGCGAAGAAATACAAAGAACATCCGGTTGTAATCAACAGTATCGCGTCCCATCACGGAGATTGCGAAGCGACTTCGGTCATTGCCATGTTGGTTGGCGCAGCAGATGCGCTCTCCGCAGCAAGACCAGGCGCACGCCGCGAAACGCTGGAAACGTATATCAAACGACTGGAGAAGCTGGAAGAAATCT